>CAYUGH010000066.1:0-26076 GCA_964444195.1 uncultured Chitinophagaceae bacterium | reverse complement strand
TACAAGATATCACTTTATAAGGAAAACTCATTGCCGAAGGCAATGTTGGTTCAACAATTCAGATTGGCGTTATTAGATGAGCCAAATATAAGAGCTTCCAAAAATTCAGCCTTTGAAAATCAATAGATTTCCGTTGGCTTCACCCCTGTTTTCAATCCAAAATCAACTTTTCTAAAAAAATATCTGATTTTTTTTTGCTACTTCTCTTTTTATTCAAACCTGTGTTTATCCATTGATTTGCAAGCATTTTAATATCATCAAATAATAAGAATCGAATTTTTGGATTGACCAAAATACCTGCTTTTTGTTTTTCTTAACAATTAAACGTTTGTTTAAATTAAACGTTTGTTTAGTTTTGCGCCCTCATCCGAGTTTATGGAACTGAACGACAAACAAATTCACATCATAGAAATAGCAGAGCGCATGTTTGCGGAGCAAGGCTATGGTAGTACTTCAATCCGGGATATTGCAAAGGAATCGGGTATCAACATTGCCATGGTTTCTTACTATTTCGGGAGCAAGGAAAAATTGATGGAGGCCATTTTCCATTACCGTATCAATCACTCATGGTTTACGGTGCAGGAAATTTTAGAGAAGAGCAACCTCAGTCCACTGGAAAAAATGCTTGCGCTCATTGATTCCTTTGTTGAAAAGCTGAACGACAAAGCCTGTTTTCATAGCCTCATTGTACGTCAGCAATTGCTGGGCGAAAAAAGCCCGATGCTCGACATGCTGAACCAATCGCGCCAGCGCAATTTTAAACTGATAAACGACCTGGTGCTTGAAGGACAACGCCTCGGCGCCTTTAAACCCAATGTGGACGTGCCTTTCCTGATGATGACCATGGTGGGAACCGGGTACCAGGTAATGCACTCAAAGCAGTACTACAAAACCATAGCAGGTATTGATGCACACAATGAACAAGCTTTTGAAGCAGAAATGAAGCTTAGGTTGAAGAATCACCTCCACCAAATTATTACATCACTATTAACTCATCCATCCTCTTTATGAATTGTATAATAAAATTTGCTGCTTTATCAGCATCGCTACTTTTTTCAATAAGTACAATGGCTCAGGAGCCGGCGCCCCGTTTACTCAAATTAGACGAGGCCGTTCAACTTAGCCTGGCCAACAACAAACAGTTACGGGTTGATAAAGCAAAGATCACAGGCGCGCTTGCCCGTTTGAAAGAAGCGGAAGACAAACGCCTTCCCGATTTAAGCGCTTCGGGCTCTTACCTGTTGCTTAATAACCCTACTGTTTCCATGAAATCGGGCCAGGACGAAAATGGCGGCAGTGCGCCTCCGGAAAGTAAATCCTTCCAGGTTAACCAGGCTTTTCTCGGCATGGTCAGTGCATCGGTACCCATTTATACAGGTGGGCAAATAAAATATGGCATTAAATCGGCCCAATACCTGGCAGAAGCCAGCCGATTGGATGCTCAAACTAACCGCCAGGGAGTTATTCAAAATACAGTATTAGCTTTTTCAAACTTGTACAAGGCCAACGAAACGGTGAAAGTGGTTGCAGAAAGCCTTGCCGAGGAAAACAGGCGGGTGAACGATTTTACCAACCTCGAAAAAAACGGGCTGCTGGCGCGCAACGACCTGATGAAGGCATCCTTACAGGCATCAAATGTGGAGCTTGCTTTGCTGGAAGCTAAAAGCAACCTGCAGGTGGCCACTACCAATATGAACCTGATGCTGGGTCTTCCTGAAAATCAGCAATTAATAGTGGATTCCAGTGCATTCAAATTTTACACGACTGACCGTAACCTGATGGCCTGGGAAGATTTAGCACTGCAAAAGCGGACAGAGTTCGAAGCCAACATGCAACGTCAAAAAGCGGTGGAAGCACAGGTACAGGGCATTCGCGGATCCATGTTGCCTTCGGTATCAGCTTCAGGTGGATACTTCTCTGCAAGCGTGCAAAACATGCTATCCATTACCAATGCAGTCAATTTGGGCGTGGGGGTAAAATACAGTGTTTCAAATCTTTGGAAGGCCAAAGCAAAAATAGAAGAGGCAAACGCGGGTAAGGACGAATTGGTGGCTTACCGTGAAATGCTTGACGACCAGGTGCGCATGCAGGTAAGCAAATCCTACGAAGAATACCTGCTTTCCATACGCAAGATGGATGTTTATAACAAAGCCATTGAACAGGCGGAAGAAAACTATCGCATCACCAATAACAAATACAACAACGGCCTGGCCACATTAACCGACCTGCTTGATGCCGACCTTGGGCAAATCAGGGCGAGACTGAACAAAGCAAATGCTTTTGCCGATGTGTCGGTAGCTTATGCCAACCTGCTTCAGTCGGCCGGTATTCTTGATCAGCAAATTCTTAATCAACCATAACCAATACAAATTAATTTATATGGAAAATCAACCACAGAAACCTGAAGTAATATCAGAGTCAGCAAAGAAAAAAACGAATAAAGGTTTCACCATTGGCCTCATTGTGCTGCTTGTTGCAGGCGGCGGCTTCGGCATCTATAAATATGTAACCGGCGCACATCATGAAGATACCGAAGATGCGCAGGTAGAAGGCAATATCAGCCAGGTAATACCCAGGGTAAGCGGTTATATTACCGATATCCGGGTGGCCGACAACCAATTGGTGAAAAAGGGTGATACGATACTTATTCTTGACGACCGCGACCTGCAAATAAGGCTTCAGCAGGCACAGGCAGCACTGGCCATCGCACAAAGCAATCTTGGGGTGGCCGAATCGGAAGTAACGGCTTCAAGGGCAACTGTGCAAACGGCCAGCAGCAGCGAAAAAGTAAACCAGGCGCAGATTGAAGCAGCCAAGGTTCGGGTTTGGCGTGCTGAGCAGGATTATATCCGCTATGCCAACCTCGTAAAAGACCATTCCATTACCCAGCAACAATTTGAACAGGCACAGGCCGAAAAGGAAACCGCTGAAAAGCAATTGCAAATATTGATTGAGCAAGCCAATACCGCGGGTTCGCAAACCAGCGCCCTCGCCACCAAAACCAATACAGCAGGCCGGCAGATTGCAGTGGCCAATGCTACCATTGCCCAGCGAATGGCCGATGTGGAAGCTGCAAAGCTCAACCTGAGCTATGCTGTGATCACTGCGCCTGTAACAGGCGTTATCAGCAGGGTAAGCCTACAGCCCGGTCAATTGGTTCAACCCGGACAGACATTGTTCAACATTGTAGTTGACAACTCCGTATGGGTAGTTGCAAACTTTAAAGAAACGCAACTGACCAACATGAAGATCGGCCAACCCGTTACCATAAAAGTGGATGCAATGCCCGGCCATAATTTTGAAGGAACACTGAGCTCTTTTGCCCCTGCCACCGGAAGCCGTTTTGCCTTATTGCCTCCTGATAATGCTTCGGGCAATTTTGTAAAAACAGTGCAGCGCTTGCCTGTAAAAATTGAGTTTACCAACGCAGATGATGCGATGCTTAAACAGCTTCGTCCCGGCATGAACGTAATGGCCGAGGTACACCTGAATTAAGGGTAACTACAGAACCATTCAAATTACTGATTAAGCCATTAATGCATGACTACTGAATCGAGCCTGGTAGAATACGGATTTCGCAGGGGCATTATCACTTTCACAGCCATTTTATGTGCGCTGCTTGAAATAGTGGATACCACTATTGTAAATGTGGCGCTCAATGATATGAAGGGCAATATGGGTGCAACGCTCAATGAGATCAGTTGGGTAATTACCGCCTACGCTATTGGTAATGTCATCATCGTACCCATGACAAGCTGGCTTTCACAACAGTTTGGGCGACGCAACTATTTTGCATTTTCCATCCTGTTGTTCACGGTGTTCTCCTTCCTTTGCGGCAATGCCACCAGCGTTTGGGAGCTTATCATCTTCCGGTTTATGCAGGGGCTGGGTGGCGGTGCATTGCTGGTTACATCGCAAACCATTATTACCGAAAGTTACCCGGTTGCCAAAAGAGGTATGGCACAGGCTATCTACGGTCTCGGTGTTATTGTAGGCCCAACGCTTGGCCCGCCTTTAGGTGGTTATATCGTTGATAATTTTTCATGGCCCTATATTTTCTACATCAATATTCCTTTAGGCATCATTGCATTCATTTTTGCCATGCGTTTTGTACGCAGTCCAAAATATGGCGAAAAGAAATCGGGTAAAGAAGTTGACTGGCTTGGAATTGCGCTTCTTGCCATTGCAGTAGGTTCGCTACAGTATGTGTTGGAAAAAGGGCAGGAAGAAGATTGGTTCAATAGTCCAATGATTATGCTGCTTACAGCTACTACCATATTAGGATTCTTTTTCTTTATATGGCGGCAACTTACTTATTCCAATCCCATAGTTGAACTGAGGGTGCTAAAGAATGGGAACCTGAGGGTAGGAACAATATTGTCCTTTATCATGGGCTTTGGATTGTACGGCTCCACGTTTATAATTCCTTTATACACACAGGCAACCCTCGGGTGGACCGCTACACAGGCGGGTATGCTGATGGTGCCTGCCACACTCACCACTGCCTTTATGATGCCTATTATTGGCAAGCTTTTACAGAAAGGGATACCCAACCAATACCTGGCAGCAGGCGGCATGTTTTTGTTTGTTATTTTCTGTTTTTGGGGGTATAAAATTCTCACACCCGATACCGGCCAACCTGCATTTTTCTGGATGCTAATGATGCGCGGTATTGCCATGGCCCTATTATTTATCCCGGTTACCACACTTTCACTTTCCACACTCAAGGGACAGCAAATTGGGCAGGGGGCAGCATTTACCGGGATGATGCGTCAATTGGGCGGTTCCTTTGGCATTGCCATTATTTCAACCTTTATGAGCAGGCAAAACTGGGTTCACCGCTCAAGCCTTGTATCGCATTTGCAAAATACCGACCCCACGGTTACCGGCCGCATTGCAGCCTACCAGCATGGTTTTGAAGCCAAAGGCATGAGCGCCGATATGGCCCTTGCCAGCGCCTACAAAGCACTCGATTACAATGTTATGAAGCAGGCTTCGGTTATGTCGTATATGGATGTATTTATGATGGTTGGCATACTGTTCCTGGTTTGTGTACCCTTTGTACTGATGGTAAAAGGAAACAAAGGACAAGCAGTAAGCGCGGCCGCCGGGCATTAACCGAAAACTAAAATACACACACCCACACTCACTTTTTAAAAGCCGCAAAACTTCCTTTTGCGGCTTTTTTAATTTTTACAACCAGGAAACCCTAAGATAGATTTTTCTCTACTTCATGAATGGCTTTTATTGTTTTTACCAATGAATCGGGCGTAACGGAAATACTGTCAATATTTTGCTCAACCAGGAATTGCGCAAAGTCAGGGTAATCTGAAGGACCCTGGCCGCAAATACCCACTTTTATATTAGCGGCTTTGGCAGCCTTTATCAGCATTTGTATCATTCTTTTCACGGCCGGGTTGCGTTCATTGTACAAATGCGCTACAAGCGAAGAATCCCTGTCCAGTCCAAGCGTTAACTGTGTCAGATCATTTGAACCGATTGAAAAGCCATCAATATGCGCGGCAAATTCTTCAGCCATAATGATGTTGGAAGGAAGTTCCGCCATCAGGTAAATTTGCAATTCATTCTTGCCACGTTCAAGGCCAAACTCTTTCATGGTTTCCTGCACCAGTAGCAGTTCCTCCACCGTTCTGCAAAAGGGTATCATCATAACCACATTGGTGAAGCCCATTTCCTCCCTCACTTTGCGTATGGCTTTACACTCAAGCCCAAAAGCTTCCTTGTATGCAGGAGAATAATATCTTGAAGCGCCCCTCCACCCTATCATGGGGTTTTCCTCAATGGGTTCAAAATGTTTGCCCCCCAGCAAATTGAAGTATTCATTACTCTTGAAATCAGAAAACCGAACAATCACTTTATTGGGATAAAAAGCCGCTGCAATTTTTGCAATTCCATAGGCCAGTTTTTTAATAAAATAATCCTCCTCACCCTCAAAGCCCCTGATGATCCTTTTAATTTCAAGCGAAAGCTGAGGATCATCCAGTTGCTTATGGCGCAACAAGGCCAATGGATGAACCTGTATGAAATTATTAATGATAAATTCTTCCCTCGCGAGGCCAACACCCATATTGGGAAGATGAGAAAACTGGAATGCCATATTAGGTGAACCCACATTAAACATAATGGGGGTTTTAACCGTAGGCAAATTATCCAGGTCAATCTCCAGTTTTGTAAAATCAATGGAACCGTTATAGATCAGCCCAACATCACCTTCGGCACAGGATGCCGTTACCAATTGACCTTCAGCCAAAAGGTCGGTTGCATTACCACAACCCACGATAGCCGGTACACCCATTTCACGCGCCACAATAGCTGCATGGCAGGTTCGGCCACCTTTATTGGTAATGATTGCCGATGCTTTCTTCATGATAGGTTCCCAATCAGGGTCTGTCATATCGGTTACCAAAACATCGCCTGCGTTAAATTGATGACCCTCGGATACCCTTGTATCAAGTGAATACAGGATTTTTACGTTACCCCCGGCAATTTTATCCCCCACTGCTATTCCTTTTGCAATCAGCTTTTCATCCTTGGCAGGGTCATTAATATGGTATTCAATTACTTTCCTGTCCCTTTTTTGAGAATGTATGGTTTCCGGCCTTGCCTGTACAACGAAAAGTTCGTGTGTTTTACCGTCAATGGCCCATTCCACATCCATGGGGCACCAATAACCTTTTTTATGGCTATAATATTTTTCAATTTCAGCCACCCATTTGGCTAATTGAAGAACCGTTTTATCATCAATGCAAAATTTATCCTGCATGTACTTTTCAGTAGAAATGGTACGTACCCTTTCATCCGGGTCATCACCATACACCATCATTACATCTTTATTGCCAAGCTTCTTTTCAATAATTGGAATGCAATCGCTATTCAATGTGGGTTTAAATACAATGAATTCATCGGGTGAAACCGCACCCTGAACGATCATTTCTCCAAGGCCATAAGACCCGTTGATCACCACTACATCTTTAAACCCGCTTTCCGTATCTAATGAAAAAGCAACACCCGAACATGAAAGGTCCGAACGCACCATCTTTTGCACACAAACGGACAGCCCGATCAAAAAATGGTCATAACCAAAATTTTCACGGTATGAAATGGCCCTGTCGGTAAAAAGGGAGGCAAAACAGTTTCTCACTGAGTCAATGAGGGCGGCAGGCCCCCTTACATTCAGGTAGGTTTCCTGCTGACCGGCAAAAGAGGCGTCCGGCAAATCTTCAGCAGTTGCTGATGAACGAACCGCCACATCCGTGTCGGGAAACTTGTAAATTTCAGATAGTTTCAGGTATTCCTTTATGATCTGCTCTCCCAATTCCCTGGGAAACCTCGTATTGCGGATAAGTTGCCTGATCTTTTTTCCCCCTCTGCGCAGGGAGTCAATATTATCAAAATCAATTTCCTTAATAAAGGTTTTTATGGTTGGCTCAAGGTCGTTTGCATCCAAAAAATGCTTGTAGGCACTTACTGTAATTACAAATCCGCCAGGGATATTGATACCCAGCGGGGTAAGATGCTGGATCATTTCACCCAGCGACGCATTCTTACCGCCTACCCAATCCAAATCTTCGAGGCCAACTTCATGAAGGGGAACAATAAAATTTTCGGTATTCATATTATTTGATTTAATCCTTTTAGAACCTTGACTACTCAAATAATGAATGATACCCCCATATAGGAAGCATGAGGAAAATATTTTCCCCATTCAGCAAGCAATCAACAGGCAGCAGCAAAGGTATAGGTTCCCACCTTTACATTCATTGTGTCATATTAAGGAACCTTTACCTTTACTAAAAAATGGGAACTATATAGTTTCGAAGCCAAAGGCATGAGCGCCGATGTAGCATTGGCTAGCGCTTACAAAGCCATTGATTACAATGTTATGAAGCAGGCTTCCGTAATGTCGTATATGGATGTGTTCATGCTGGTTGGCCTGTTGCTTTTGGTTTGCGTACCCTTTGTGCTGATGGTAAAAGGAAACAAAGGGAAACCGGTAAGCGCGGCCGCCGGGCATTAACGGAAAACTCATACACACGCGCACGCTCACTTTTTAAAAGTCGCAAAAGAAATTTTGCGGCTTTTTCTTTTACCAACCACGCATAAACCCATCAGCCGTTTATACAATAAATTCATCCGTATTTAATATTCCGGCACCTGCAATTGTTAAAAGGACCGCTATTTGATACAGGGGCTAACAGATTCTTTGCAAAATTTTTGCAGATTACGGCAAAAAAAAGCATTTAATATTTTGAAAATCCGCACAAAAACGCAATAACTTTGTTAACAATTGTTTTTTCACCAATAAATTTTCCTGTTTATGAGAACTACCCTATTGCCGGTAGCGCACTACCGTTGGGTTTATTTGCTTGCCGCAATGTTATTTTTATCCTTTGGGCTCTTTGCCCAGGTAACTATTTCCGGAAAGGTTACGGATAGTAAAGGCAACCCGGTTCCGGGCGCTACCGTTGCCATTTCCAAAACCGGTTTTGCAACTGCAACGGAAACCGATGGTACTTTTACCCTAGCCACCAACCTGAAAGCCGGCAGCTATGAAGTTGTCATTTCAAGTGTGGGGCTAAAATCCGAAACCAAAAAAATATCAGCCACCGATGGGAACAATTCCCTTAACATTAGCCTTGCCGAAGATGTGCTTGGGCTTGATGAAGTGGTAGTTACCGGTACCACCGCAGGTACTACCCGCAAACAATTGGGGAGTTTCATCAGTACGGTAAAAAACGAACAACTTACCAAAGGTGTTCCCGCCAATGCGCTGCAGGCGCTGCAGGGTAAAACTGCGGGCGCCCAAATCATCCAGAACAGCGGCGACCCCGGTGGTGGTATGAGCGTCAGGTTGCGCGGTATCAGTACCGTTAACTCATCATCCGAACCTCTTTATATTGTTGACGGCATTATTGTAAACAACTCTACCAACCGCGTAACCAACACACAAAACGGTTATGACGGCGGAAACTTTGTAGGTACAGTTGGCCAAAACAGGATGGTGGATATAAACCCCGCCGATATTGAGCGTATTGAAGTACTGAATGGCGCGGCAGCCGCAGCTATTTATGGTTCAAGGGCCAATGCGGGCGTTATCCAGATATTCACCAAGCGCGGAGCTTCGGGCAAGCCTGTAGTAAGCTTTTCAACCAGCTACATCAGCAGTTCGTTACGCAAGCAGGTTCCCATCAATAATGCTCCTACCAAGTTTGGCGGTCCTACCGATGGACCGGGTGCATTTACCCAGGATATTCTTTCACCTGCAATTACTACCACCACCCCGGTTACCCGCTACAATTACTGGGATTATATTTTCCGGGATGGGTCAGGTACCGATAATAATGTTTCGGTAAGCGGGGGTAATGAAAACACCAAATATTTCGCCTCTGCCTCTTACTATTACAACCAGGGCATTGTTCAAAACACCGATTTTCAACGCTATAGCTTCCGGTTAAACCTCGATCAGAAGATCAACAACGTCCTTAGCTTTCAGGCGGGATTGAACTATGTAAACTCAGCAACCAATGAAAAACCCGATGGAAACTCATTCTTTTCTCCAATAAACGGCGTTACTATCATTGGTAATTTTCACAATATATGGGAGCGCGATGCCCTCGGCAATATCAAGGATGTTGGTGAGCGCGGAAGGGTAAACCCGGTGAGTATTATTGAAGATATTAAACAACGGCAGGAAACCAGCCGCATCCTGTCAAGTCTCGGACTCAAGCTAAAGCCGTTTAAGGGATTTTTGCTTGATTACACGTTGGGTATTGACAATTATGGCCAGGTGGGCAGTTCCTTTATTCCTCCCTATACCTACAATGTAAGCCCTGGTTTTTGGGGAGGTGGCCCAGCGCTGGATGCAACCCAAAATGGTTATGCCAGCGCGGCTTCCAACAATTTCTTCCAGATAAACCACGAGTTGAACGGAACTTATACATTCGACCTCACCAAGAATATACAGAGTATTACACAGGTAGGTTACCAGCTTCAGTATGAAAAGAACAAATACATACTTGCACAGGGCCGCGGCATGGCTCCTGCGGTTGAAAATGTTACCGGCGCCAGCACCCTGCTGCCTGGAGTTGACAGCCGGAGCGAGCAAACCATGCAGGGGGCTTACCTGCAGCAAAATCTTAAATTCGGACAGCAACTTTTTGTTACCGGCGCGGTACGGTACGATATGTCGAGCGTATTTGGACCCGATCAGCGCGACCAGGTATATTTTAAAGGAAGCGGTAGCTGGGTGTTGAGCGAAGGCAATTTCTGGGAGAATACCGGCCTTAAAAACTGGTGGGACCTTGCAAAAGTAAGAGCAGCCTATGGCCAAAGCGGAAACCTGACCGGCATCGGGGCATACGACCGATTTAATTCATATACCGCCAATGCTTATCTTGGCAGAACCGCGCTCAATAGCCTTTCAAGGGCAGCCAATCTCCAGGTAAAACCTGAACGCCAGGATGAATTTGAAGTGGGTACTGATCTTGGCTTCTTTAACAGCAGGCTTACCTTCACTTTCAACTATTATATTAAGAAAGTTAATGACCTGCTGATTAACCGCAACGTTGCACCTACCACCGGTTTCAGCACTTTGCTTGATAACTTCGGTTCGCTTGAAAACAAAGGCTTTGAATTTGTTTTGGGCGGCACTCCAATCAGGGGTAAAGATTTTCATTGGGACATTTCCTGGTTATTCAGCCACAACCAAAATAAAGCCGTTGAAATTGGCCAGGCGCTTACCCTGTTTTCAACCAATGGCGGCGCCCCGGTTTCCATTATCGAAGGCCAGCCCATTGGAATATTCTATGGAACATTCTTTGCTTCCGATGCAAGCGGCAATGTTTTAAAAAATGCCGCAGGCATTCCTGTGATAGAACAGGGAACTCAGAACAGTGTGTTGGGCTATACTCCGCAACGCGGACAAAACGGGCTGCCAACAGGAACCACGTTGCGCAAAATCATTGGCGATCCAAACCCTGATTACACTTCCACTTTGATCAATACTTTCGGTTTTAAAAGACTGAACTTACGTATCCAGCTTGACGCGGTGAAAGGAGTGGATGTATTCAATGCTGACTGGCGTACACGCCAGGGGGTTGGAAATGGCGAAGTGGCGGAACAGGAACACAAAGGCCTGATTCCCCGGGGTTATATTGCCGGGGTGTATGCGGTAGAAGAATGGAGGGTTGATGACGGCTCCTTTGTAAAACTACGTGAAGCATCACTTTCGTATTCATTTGGAAAAGTTGGAAAGGTTTTCAGCGACCTTACCGCAAACGTATCGGGCAGAAACCTGATCAGTTGGGATAATTATAAAGGGTTTGATCCTGAAGTGAATGCAGGTGGTCAAAGCACATTGCTCAGGGGTATTGATTTTGGAGCAGTGCCTATTCCAAGAACTGTTAGCGTAGGTATTAATGCCAAATTCTGATTTACTAATTCTCCGACACAGACTTTAACATTCACAAATTATTGAATATGAAATCCCCGCGAACTGACGTACACCACGCACGAATGATCATTTGGGGATTCCATGTGACAATTAAAAATAGCTGGCTTTAGCCAGCGCACTAAAAAATGAACACATGAAAAACATTAAGAAAATAGCCACAGTGTTATCAGGCCTTATGCTTTTGATAACTATGACTACAGGTTGTAAAAAGGATTTTGTAGATCCAAACAATGCCAGCGCCGAACAGGTATTCAGCACGGCAAGAGGCATTACAGGTGTAGCTGTCGGTCTTCAGCGTATTTATTCCGCAAGCCGTGCCAGCAATGTTTATAATCGTATTACCACTGATGGATTTACGACCAAACAGTTTTTTATAGTAAACCGTGGTAATGCGCCCGAAGACCAGTTGGAACGCGGCGGCGGCGCGGTTGACGGGACCAATACCATCCTTGCAGGATTGTGGACATCGAGCAACAAGATCATTTATGACGCAAACAATGTATTGGAAGCAGCTTCCAAACTGGGTGATAAATCATACGCAAGCGGATTAATTGGCTATACCTCCATTTTCAAAGCGCTTTCCATTGCAGATATGGCCATGTTTTGGGAACAGGTTCCAACAGGCATTGGTGTGAATGTAACCTTTAAGCCACGCGTTGATGGTTTTAAAGAAGCTATTTCCGTAATTGATGCCGCCCTGGCAGCCATCCAGGCAAATGCTATCAGCCCTTCGTTCCTCGCTAATATTCCCGCCGGTATTGAAATCCCCAATACGCTTCGGGCGCTTAAAGCACGCTTCGCGTTGTATGCCGGCGACTATGCTACAGCCAATACCACCGCAGCCTCTGTAAGCCTTACCACCAAATCGGTTTTCACTTTCAGCGGGGTTAACCAAAACCCGATTTTTGAAACAGTGACGGCAACCAATAACGTGTACCAGCCAATTGATTCTACAATGGGTTTACCGGTTGGCATTCAGCCCGACCTCGCCGACCAACGGGTACCGTTTTATATTTCAATTAATCCTACAATCGCCCCACGTTATCGCACACGGGGCTTTGCCCGCGATGGCTTGTATGAAATGCCTCTTTGGCTTCCAGGGGAAATTTTGCTGATCCGTGCAGAATGCCTGGCCAGGCAGGCAACGCCTGATC
The DNA here is from genome assembly GCA_964444195.1 of uncultured Chitinophagaceae bacterium. Lineage (GTDB taxonomy): Bacteria > Bacteroidota > Bacteroidia > Chitinophagales > Chitinophagaceae > Phnomibacter. Next base: position 13,449 of record CAYUGH010000066.1, on the reverse strand, counting down.
TGCCAACGGCCCAGGGATTACTGAACCAGGTACTAACCAAAACCGCGGCCACCGATTTGTATGGATTAGGAGCAAGCCTGCCTGCAATCAGCACTCCGCTAAACCAGGCCGATCTGTTGACTCAGATCTACCGCAACCGTTGTATCGAACTGTTTATGAGTGGTTTGAAACTGGAAGACATGCGCCGTTTCAACAGGCCAAACAGCGAAAGGGGAAGAAACCTGATGCCATACCCTTTCCGTGAAAGAGATAGCAACACGAATACACCAGCGGATCCTGCATTCTAAATTTTATGATCATATTTTAAACAGCGTTGGGCGGGACCTCAACGCTGTTTTTGTAAACGATGTTACCATGAACCAGTTTGTTTCCAAACTATACGAGATCGGCAAAAAAGATAATCGGCTCATCATTGGATTAATGAGCGGCACTTCGCTTGACGGACTCGATGTGGCGCTCTGCCGGTTTACCGGTTCAGGGTTGCAAACGAAGGTTGAATTGATTGAATTTGAAACCATCTCATATCAAGCTGATTTTAAAGAGGAAATAAAATCAATCTTTTCGAAAAGGGAAGTTGACCTCGAAAAGGTTTGTCTGCTGAATGGATGGGTAGCCGAGCAGCATGCCGCCATGGTATTAAGCTGCCTGAAAAACTGGAATATATCACCGGGCGAAATTGACCTGGTTGCCAGCCATGGGCAAACCGTTTATCATGCGCCGAAAATACTGCACCAACGGCCGGGGTTTGGCAACGCCACTTTACAGATCGGCGATGGCGACCACCTTGCCATGCGCACAGGCATTATTACCCTAAGCGATTTCAGGCAGAAGCATGTGGCAGCCGGTGGAGAAGGCGCCCCGCTTGCAGTTTATGGCGACTACCTGATCTTCAGCAGCCCGCAGGAGAACAGGATCATGCTCAATATCGGGGGCATTGCAAACTTTACCTTCCTGCCTTCGAGCCTTGACACTTCCGCTGTGTTTAGTACTGATACAGGAACGGGCAATACCATGATGGACCAATATGTGCAGGCAAATTTTCCCGGTTTGTATTATGATAAAAACTCAGCCATTGCGAGCAAGGGCTCCATTCACCAGGGACTGTTAAACGCGCTGCCCGATCACCCCTTTTTTGAGGGCAAATTTCCAAAAACCATCGGGCCCGAATTATTCAATATGGATTACCTTGAAAATGCAAAAACAAGGGCGGGTATCAGGAGTATTTCACACGAAGATACACTTGCAACTTTGAATGCTTTTTCGGCACACACCATTGCAGGGGCTTTGCAAAAAACCATGCGAAACCGGCGCGATTTTACGGTATATGTAAGCGGAGGAGGCATGCACAATCCCCTGCTCATGAATAACATTAAAGAATTGCTGCCTGGATTATTTTTTAAAAGCACCCTCGAATTAGGAATTGATCCCGATGCCAAAGAAGCGGTATTGTTTGCAGTATTGGCGAACGAATGCATTGGGGGTGGAAAAACCGGCCCGGGTAATATGGACCAGGGCATCCCTTCCGTAAGCATGGGCAAAATAAGTTTTCCCGGATAAAAAAACTACCGCAGGTCACTCGCTATCAGCCGAAGAAATTCGCTCCTGGTGGTCTCATTCCGAAACTCGCCGCTAAAAGCTGAAGTTGTGGTTACCGAGTTTTGCTTTGAAACACCCCTCATCATCATGCAAAAATGACTGGCCTCAATTACAATGGCCCCACCAAGCGGTTTCAGTGCCTCTTCAATGGCGCCTAATATTTGGGTTGTCAGCCTTTCCTGCACCTGCAACCGGCGCGCGAATACATCCACTACACGGGCAATTTTGCTGAGCCCTGTAATATACCCGTTTGGAATATAGGCCACATGGGCTTTCCCTACAAAAGGAAGCATATGGTGCTCGCAAAGGCTATACAATTCAATGTCCTTTACAATCACCATTTCACTTACATCTTCATGAAACTTAGCGGAGTTCAGGATTTTTACCGCATCCTGCTGATAACCCTGGGTAAGGTATTGCATGGCCCTCGCCACCCGTTCAGGTGTTTTTTCCAGGCCCTCGCGTCCGGCATCCTCACCAAGTAACCCCAGTGTTTGCTTATACGCCAAAGCCAATCCTGCCGTTATATCCGCATCGTAATGTTCAGTTTTTTGATAGGCCATATCTTATTGAGTTGCTAACTATTACAGTTATTGTATAAAATAGTTTTGCAGGTTTTTACCCGGCAGCCGGTAAGTGAATAACTCCTCCCATAAAAAGCACACACCTGCCTTTCATACATACCCGGTTACCCATATTCGTGCAAAGTAAAGTACCTCCCCTGGCCGATACCTGCCGGCAAACCAATTCGTCCTTACCAAGCCTTTCGCTCCAGTATGGGATAATATTGCAATGGGCTGAACCGGTAACCGGGTCTTCATTTATCCCGGCTTTCGGAAAAAAGCAACGGCTTACCACATCACAATCATCTCCCGCTGCTGTCACAATAATACCGGTACCATCCAACCTGGCAAGCGCCGCAAAATCAGGTTTCAACTCCCTTACCGTTTTTGCATCTTTAACCACCACAAAATAATCACGGCTGCGCAACACACGTTCAATGTTAACCGTTCCAAGCGCAGCAGCCAGCCCGTCAGGCATGGGGCAGGGCTCCGGTAGCCGCGAAGGAAAATTAAGGGTGTACCAGCCATCTTCCACCCCAACCTCAAGCAATCCTGCTTTTTCGGTACTAAATGTTATTTTCTTAAGGGTTGTGTCCAGTTGTAAAACCTGGTCAATCACCATAGCGCTGGCCAATGTGGCATGCCCGCATAAATCAATTTCCAGCTCAGGTGTAAACCAACGGATATGATACTCGGCCCCGGTCTGCTCCATTTGTTCCGGCAAAAGCGGTACAAAAAAAACGGTTTCACTCAGGTTGTTCTCCATGGCAATCTTTTGCATCAATTCACCGGGCAGCCATTCTTTGAGAGGAATAACGGCTGCGGGATTCCCCTTAAAAACTTCGTCGGCAAAAGCATCTACCTGGTAAACATGCAATTTGTTCATAATACTTTACTCTTTCCCAATTCCGGGCAATGAAAGATCAAATTTAACGACAACAATCCGTATCAGCACGATGGTAATTATACAAGCGGCCTGCATAATGGATCCCGACAAATTGAATTGCAGCAGGATGGCATACAAAATACCACCCGCAATGCAGGCCGAGGCATAAATCTCCCTCCGGAAAATCAATGGCACATGATTAAGCAAAACATCGCGGATAACCCCGCCAAAACAGGCGGTGATGGTGCCGAGCGCAATGGCAATGCCAATGGAGAACCCATGGTCAAGCCCTTTTTGAATGCCAACCATGGTAAAAAGACCGAGCCCCAGGCTGTCAAACAAAAACAGCGTTTTCGAAAACCGGTTTACCCTGTTTTTAAATAATGGCGTAATAAAGGCCCCAACCAGTATAACAATTATGATCACTTCATTAGTGAGCCATTTTACCGGTAGGTCGCCAATAAGCATGTCGCGCAAAGTGCCGCCCCCAATGGCAGTTGCAAACGAACAAATGAGTACGCCGAAAATGTCTAATTTTTTTTGAATGGCCATGGAAGCCCCGCTGATGGCAAAGGCCAGCGTTCCCATGATATCAATAATGAACAGGAAATCAATTTTCAATACACGAGCATTTATTGGCTTGCCGCAATGTAATATTTATTCGGCCATTATTTCCCTTACAACCCTTACCACATCTTCTGTATTGGGTTTGCTGAAATAATCCCCATCACTGCCATAGGCGGGCCGGTGTGGTTGTGCCGTCAGCGTTCGGGGCGTGGCATCAAGCCAGCGGTATCCGCCCTGCTGCTCCATCACATGATTATACATATAGGCCGCAGCCCCGCCGGGCACATCTTCATCCACAAAAAGGATGCGGCTGGTTTTCTTAAGCGACTCCAATATGCCCCCATGAATATCAAAAGGAAGGAGGGTTTGCACATCGAGTATTTCCACCTCAATCCCGTATGCAGCAAGCCTTTCGGCGGCTTCCGATACAATCCGGAGAGTGCTTCCATACGAAACGATTGTAATATCGGAGCCCTCGCACAAAACTTCCGGGATACCTAATGGAACAGTAAAACCGGTGATGTTCTCCGGCAGCGTTTCCTTCAGCCGGTATCCGTTCAGGCATTCAATAACCATGGCAGGCTCTTCGCTTTGCAATAGCGTATTGTACATGCCGGCGGCCTGTACCATGTTGCGCGGCACACAAATATGCATCCCCCTGAGGGCATTTACAATCATGCCCATCGGGCTGCCGCTATGCCAAATGCCTTCAAGCCTATGGCCGCGGGTACGCACAATCAACGGGCAACTTTGACGACCACCCGTGCGATAGTGCAGGGTAGCTACATCATCCGACAGCGGTTGAAGGCCGTACAATATATAATCCAGGTATTGAATTTCGGCAATCGGCCTAAGCCCCCTGAGCGCCAAACCTATTCCCTGCCCCATTATGGTAAGCTCCCTTATGCCGGTATCGAAAATGCGGTGTTCCCCATGTTTCGTCTGGAGCCCTGCGAAACCCTGGTTCACATCCCCAATTTGCCCGAGGTCTTCCCCAAAAGCAATCACCCTCGGGTTCGTTGAAAAAAGCTGGTCGAAATAATGGTTAAGTATCTCATACCCGTTCATCATCTTAGGATGTTCGGCGTAAACGGCTTCTGTTACAGGCACCTCAAGGGCGCTGCCTTTTCCCTGCCTGTACAGGTGCGTGTTGAATAGCAAAGCATTTTCAGCCGAAAGTTCCCGGTATAATGCACCTGCGCTTTCCGCAGCCCCCCCGGTTCCAAAATCCGAGGCAATGCTCATCACCCGCATAATATCGCGGCGGAGCGGGTCCCTCAAAACGCCCAGTTCCTGCAGGGCGTTCACCACAAACTCATGATGGCCTGCCTGCTGAAGAATTTCAAGCGCCCTGGCTTTTTGCTCAAGTATAGGCGCCTGGTAATTTTTCCATGCTTCGATTTTTGATTCGCGAACAATGGTTTTCGCTTCATTGTCAATCTTGTCCAGTTCCGCAGGCTCAGCCAGGTGGTTTTCAATAATCCATTCCCGCATTTTCCTGATGCAATCCCATTCCCGCTCCCATTCGAGGCGTTCAGTGGTTTTATACCGCTCGTGGCTGCCGCTTGTACTGTGTCCTTGTGGCTGCGTAACTTCTTCAATATGAAAAACAGCAGGGGTATGGCTTACCCTGATATGGGCAATGGCGCGTTCCAGTACCTCACACATGCCTGCATAATCCCATGCTTTTAACTTGTAAATATTAACGCCGTTGGTACCATCTTCCATTTGAAACCCTGAAAGCGCTTCCGAGATGGAACCCTTGGTGGTTTGATGTTCCTTTGGCACAGAAATGCCGTACCCGTCATCCCAAATAAAAATAGCGAGCGGAACCTGCAATACCCCCGCGGCATTAATAGTTTCCCAAAAATGACCTTCGCTGGTACTGGCATCGCCAATGCTGCAAAAGCAAACCTCATTCCCGTTCCGGCTCAGGTGGGCAAAATCTTTCAGCACATTTATATGCCTGAACGATTTGGAAGCAAGCGCCAGCCCAATGCTACGCGGCATTTGGCCGGCCGTGGGCGCCATATCGGTGGCTGTATTAAATTGTTCAGTCAGCGTAACCCACTGGCCGTTGGCGCCAATGTTGGCGGAAGTATAATGCGCATTCATTTGCCTGCCCGAACTCATCGGGTCCCTTTCAGGGTCGGGATTGGCATACAACTGTGAAAAGTATTGTTCAACCGTAGTCATTCCCAGCGCAAAAAGCCAGGTTTGATCCCGGTAGTATCCACTGCGCCAGTCGCCCGGTTTAAAAAATTTGGCAAGCGCAATCTGCGGGATTTCCTTGCCATCTCCAAAAATGCCGAACTTGGCCTTACCGGTAAGCACCTCCCTCCGGCCCTGGAGGCTCGTTTCCCGGCTTATACGGGCCATCTTGTAATCCTTAAGAACCTCCGCCCGAAAATTTTCGAACGATAATGCCTCGGTAGTATCTACGGCAGCAATTGGTACTTCCATGCGGCAAAAATAGCAGTTAGCCATTCTCACGCAAGCCTTTTTTGCACGCGTTGCTGCTTTCAGGATAAAAAAATTTAACAGCAGGATTTTCATTCTCCCACGAAAACCAAATACCTTTACCTTCCAAATTAAAACAAATATGAAAAAAATTTCTCTCTTGTTTGCTGGTTTGTTTATGGTTTGTGGCACCGTTCTGTTTGCCCAAACAACCGAGCCCAAACCCGCAGAAAAGCTTTGGTTGAGTGAAGAAAAGCACGATTTTGGCAAAATTCCCCAGGGAACACCTGTTTTTACTTACTTCGAACTCAAAGGTTTAGGTGAAGACCTGAAACTGGAAATGGTTCAGGCCGGTTGCGGATGCACCACCCCGGAATTTAAAGCCGGAACATACAAAGCCGGTGAATCGGTTAAGGTAAAAGTGGGTTTTAATGCAGCAGCCCCCGGACCATTCAATAAGCCGGTTACCATTTATTACAACGATGGCCAGCAAAAAGTAATTTTTATTACAGGCGATGTACAAACTACCCCCGGAACGCCTGCTCCGGGAAATCAGGGCCTTGCAAAAGTGAAACAATAGGCAGGATTAAGTTGAAATAATAACAAAATGAAAAGAATATTAGGAATTTCGGTTTTTACGGCTATTGCCCTTGCAGGTGTGGCTTTTGGTTTTCAGGCCGAAGGATTGAAATTTGAAAAATCAACCCATAGTTTTGGCAAAGTGAAGCAAAACGAGCCTGTATCGGTTGATTTTCAGTTCACCAATACCGGTACCAAACCCATAATTATTGAAGATGCTACGGCTGAATGCGGTTGCACCAAACCTGAGTTTCCCCCCCGCCCCATAGCGCCGGGCAAGGCAGGGGCCATAAAAGTAACCTACGACAGCAAAACAATGGGCGTCTTCACCAAAAAAATTACCGTTAAACTGGTTAATATTAGTAAACCCATCGAACTCATTATAACAGGAGAAGTGGTTTCTTAGTTAGTTTATTCTTTGTTTTATTTAAAAAAGGCCCCTGCTTAGGGGCCTTTTTTAATTTCCATCCTTTCTCAAAAGCTATTGGTGCGTAATTGATGGTACTTTTGCAGCCGGTTTTAGATTTTTTACAACGATTAATTATTTTATGCCAAACATCAGCCAACGCGGCGAAGCCATGCCGGCCAGTCCTATCAGAAAATTAGTACCCTTTTCGGAAGAAGCCAAACGGCGCGGTACAAAAGTTTACCACCTTAATATCGGGCAGCCGGATATTGTAACGCCCCCGGCCATTATGGATGCGGTACGCCATACCGACATTAAGGTCATAGAATACAGCCATAGCGCAGGCAATGAAAGCTATCGCCGCAAATTGGTCGGGTATTATAAAAGTGTTGGGGTCAACATCAATCATAACCAGGTTATTATTACTACCGGTGGTAGCGAAGCCATTCTTTTCGGTTTTATGGCCTGCCTCGACCCCGGCGATGAAGTCATTATCCCCGAACCCTTTTATGCCAATTACAATGGTTTTGCCATTGCCGCAGGGGTAAAAGTAGTGCCGGTTACCTCTTATATTGAAAACGGGTATGCGCTTCCGCCTATCAGCGATTTTGAAAAACTGATTACCCCCCGTACTAAGGCAATAGTTATTTGCAACCCGAACAACCCAACCGGTTACCTGTACAGCCGGGCCGAAATGGAAAGCCTGAAAGATATAATTCTACGCCATAACCTCTACTTGTTCAGCGATGAAGCCTACCGCGAGTTCAGCTATACCGGTGAACTAATGAGTGTAATGCACCTTGAAGGAGCAGATGACAACCTGGTTGTTATGGACACCATCAGTAAAAGGTACAGCGCCTGTGGAGCAAGGCTAGGTGCGCTGGTAACTAAAAACCAGGCGGTATTGGATTCGGTAATGAAATTTGCCCAGGCACGGCTGAGCCCGCCGACTTTTGCACAAATAGCAGGCGAAGCGGCCATTGACCTTCCTGGCGATTATTTCACCGAAACCAAGGCTGAATACCTGAAACGCCGCGATCTGCTGGTGAACAGGCTCAATAAAATGGAAGGTGTTTACTGCCCCAACCCCGGCGGGGCTTTTTATGCTATGGCCAAATTACCCATTGACGATAGCGATACATTCTGCCAATGGCTGCTCGAACAATTTGAGTATAAGGGTGCAACAGTAATGCTTGCCCCTGCTACCGGGTTTTACGGAACCCCCGGACTTGGAAAGCAGGAAGTGCGCCTGGCTTACGTGCTTAATACAGAGGCGCTTGACGCTGCTATGGATTGTTTGGAAGAGGCGCTGAAAGCGTACCGCGGCAAAATTTAAATTTATTAAAATGATAAAAAAGGGCCAACAAATCGGTTCATTTTTTTTCAAACCAATACATTGAATTATTAAATATGTATTTTTTATTCGACACATTTGGATATTTTCGCGCAGCTACACCAAAATAAAATGAACATCCATGTCAATGAGTCGAAAACTCGCGCTAATTCCATTTCTTTTTTTACTTACCATTCTCGTAATTGCTCTTTTCAATCATTCGGTTCCTACAACGCCATTAGTTGCCCATGACGAAATAAATACCGGGGATGCTGCCTGGATGCTGATGGCGAGCGCGCTGGTTCTGATCATGACACCCGGTTTGGCGTTCTTTTATGGCGGTATGGTGAGCAAAAAGAATGTATTGAGTACCATGTTGCAAAGCTTTATTTGCATGGCTGTAATTACGGTTCTATGGGTTGTCATGGGTTTCAGCCTTGCTTTTGGAAACAGCTTTGGGGGAGTTATTGGAAACCCCGCTACATTTTTTATGATGAATGGCGTGCTTGAAGGGAAACCCTGGTCGCTGGCGCCAACTATTCCATTGATCTTGTTTGCTTTTTTTCAGCTAAAATTTGCCATTATTACACCTGCACTAATTACCGGGGCGTTTGCTGAGCGCATAAAGTTTACATCGTATGTTTTATTCATCGTTTTATTCAGCTTGTTGATATACAGCCCCTTAGCACACGCTACCTGGCACCCCGACGGGTTGCTTTTTAAACTTGGCGTGCTTGATTTTGCAGGCGGAACCGTAGTGCACATGAGCGCGGGATGGGCTGCGTTGGCTTGCGCCTTATACCTCAAAAAGAGGAATGAGGCAGAACATCAGCCTGCCAGGATTTCTTATGTATTATTGGGAACAGGTTTGCTTTGGTTCGGGTGGTTTGGTTTTAATGCCGGTTCGGCTTTTGGCGCCAATACCCTGGCCGCAACCGCTTTTGCAACCACCACAACCGCCTCTGCCGCAGCCGCTTTCACCTGGATCATTTTCGATGCGGTACGTGGCAGAAAACCCGGGGCCATGGGCGCTTGCATAGGCGCAGTAGTGGGTTTAGTTGCCATTACACCTGCCGCAGGTTTTGTTAGTGTTCCGCATTCGCTCATCATTGGAATAGTAAGCTCCATTGTAAGCAATATGCTTGTTGAATGGCGCACCAAACGCACCAATATTGATGATACCCTCGATGTATTTCCCTGTCATGGTGTAGGTGGAATGGCGGGTATGCTTTTAACCGGGGTTTTTGCTCATCCCCACATAAATGCGGCAGTTGCCTCCAAGGGGCTCATTTTCGGGGAAACCGGGTTGTTTTTTGTTCATTTAATTGCGTTGGTGGCTGTATCTGTTTTTGCCTTTGGCGGCTCCCTGCTTCTGTTAAAAATTACCGATATGATTTCTCCGTTGAGGGTTAGTTCCGAAGAAGAAAGTGTAGGGCTTGACTGGAGCCAACATGGAGAAAAACTATAACAACTTATGCGCTGATAAAGATTTTTGAAGTTTTTTATATGGCAAGCAATCGTTGAGCCGTCCTGTTTCTACAGGATGGCTTTTTTACAACGCCTGATTCTAAAATATTTTTCAGTTATCAATTTTTCCCCTAATTTCAATATTTAATAAAATGCTTCATTTTGTTGAACATTAACACAGTAAGGCAAAAGGCAAAGGATTTATTGAGAAAAAAATTGTCTGCCTCACTTACCTATCATTGTTACCTGCACACTCAATGGGTAGTTGAGAGTTGTCTTACCATTGCTGCAAACGAGGGCATTAAATCTTCCGATGATCTTATTATTCTTGAAACAGCAGCATGGCTTCATGATGTTGGCTTTGTTCGCTCCTATTTTGAGCACGAAGTTCAAAGCTGTGTAATAGCCAAAGAAATATTACCTGAAGCTAATGCCACCCTATTCGAAATTGAAAAGGTTTGTGAACTAATCATGGCCACCAAGATTCCGCAATCCCCCAAATGCCATTTGAGTGAGATATTATGTGATGCAGACCTTGATTACCTGGGGCGCGATGATTTTTATACCTGGTCGGAAAAATTGAAACTTGAATGGCTGAATTATGCCATTATAAAGAATGAAGATGATTTCTTTTTAAGGCAGTTAAAATTCCTGAATTTACATCGCTACCATACCCAGGATGCTCAAAAAAGAAGAGAACCCATGAAACAAATAAGACTGAAGGAATTGCTCGAGAGCAGCCCTGTCAGGCTTTCTGCTTAACCCCGGGGGTTTTCTATTTACGCAGTATTTTGCACAGGGGGTTCTAAATATCCCATTAAATATTTCAAGATTATAGGATACGGCCCCATAAAAAGGCATTGGAATGTTTGAGGAAAACTTTTTAACATAAAGCAATAGTTAGCTCAAAAGCGGCTATTTGCTCACCTGGAATTTGTTTGTATCCAGGATTTTGCCGGAAGGGCTTTTTACCTGGAATACATAAATACCCCTGAAATAATTGTCGAGGCTAACAGTGATACGCTGGGCATTTACGGGAATAGAAGCTACCTGGCGACCTAAAAAACTGTACACCTGGATATTGGTACCTCTTTGTACAGGCTCCTTTATTTCGAAAGTAATAAAGTTAACTGCGGGGTTTGGGTAAAAGCGAACTAAGGAAGGTTGGTCGGGGTTAGGGGCGGGCACAACAGGCTTTTGGGCATACAAATACCCCATACTGCTTAGTAAAAAAAACGATATGCCAATGAAAAATTTCAAATTATAGTGTATATCCTTTGCAAGGTACCCAAATTTTATGAATCTCCTAATTTTCGTTTTATTTTTTTGACAATATTAATTCTACTTTGACATTTTAAAAATAGTTCTTTTACTTATTGGTTAAGAAGTAATTATGAATAAATTTACAACCTGGACCCGCTAAAATTTTCTATGTTTTCAAAATTACGATGTCAACAAAAGTTACCCCGCTCAAGAAAAGCGGTTTAAAAAACTTTAGTCAAAAGAAAATAATACCCGGGGGCAAAACCTGAATCCAGCATCGCTATTTTTCCAGCAAACTGAGCCGGTCTAAAATGGAAGTATCCCGGATGATCACATCTTTAATCCTTGCTTCGCCGTTCAACAGGTACACCAGCCCGTAAGTAAACCCCGCAGTATCAAACGGTTCTTTCCGGTACAGGTCTTCAGCCTTCGGCGCTTTCGATTCTTCGAGGTAAAAACGCCGGAAAGGAAGATCAAAATTGATCTCATACTTATCCTTATTGTTCGCCCCATACCGGTTGATATATTCAATATTAGCCTTTAGGTAAATTTTGCCTGATGGTGGCGGAGCGTTTTTAATTGAATCTATCCGGGCAAACCCAAGACTATCCTCTTTTAGTTCAATGTAAACCTGCTGACCAGTTTTAAACCTGTTTGATGAGTCGGTTTCGTATTGGTCAATTTCAAACTGCAGCACAATATACTTTCCCCTGAACGGATCATTGGGATCCACCGGCGCGCAACGGAATTTCATTGGGGTCCCTTCTTTTAAAATCCGGTTACTACCTGTTATCATACGCACAGGAACATACCATTGCGCTGCCGCCATCACTCCAAAAAGCAATATCAACCACCACAGTTTTTTCATATCTTTTTCTTTTTTTGGATGAGCTGATAATTGAAATACACAAACCCGCCCCCAACTACAATAAACATTATACCCCGAACAATAAAGCTGAGGTCGGTATCGAAAAACCGGCATACGGCCAGCACCGCAATTACCCCAAGACCAAGGTTCAGCAAGGCAAGCCGCTCCTGTTGCTGCCCGCGTATGAGCAGCCAAACACCGATAGCCAGCAGGTAAAGATTAACCAGTATGGTAACCAGATCCGGCGCCCAAATTCCCGCGAAAAACAGGGGGGCATACACTAAAAAGGCAAATACAATGGGATCTGTAATGGAGAGTAATTTTCTTTGATAAAGCCTCCGCATTATTTCAACCGCGCCAATGGTAAAGCTCATTGCCACCAAAAATGGAAGACTGCCCATATCTAACCTGTCATACTTTTTATCCCAATGAACCTCGGACCAGAATTCGTTGAAACTGCCAATAAAAAGCAACACCAGCGACCCCGTCCACCCGATGATCCGGTAAGCGTTTGAAATGCCGGTTAGATTTTTGCTTGTTAAATATTGACCGGCAAGGTAAAATATTCCAAGCATGCTCATGTAAGCTACCCACATCCATTTTTCTCCATTTTTATCGCCCACAATCCCCAGGCATATCAGCAGCGAAACGGGTATGACAAAATGATGCAGCACGGCAAACCAACCGGAAGCCCGGCTGCGGAATAAAAAATAATAGTGTGGCAACACGGCCAGCATCAGCAGAAAATAAGCCCAGCCGTTCTGTTCATATTCGTGGTAGGCATAACCAACTTCCACCCCGTACCAGGTAGCCCCTGCAATAAACAACAGCGATGCCACCGAAGACCTCAGCAGGTAAATAACCGGCAACCCCAGTACTAACCAGGTGAGCAGGAAGGTTGGAATGCTTCCGGGCAAATGATAAACCTGGCTGACAAGCGAAATACTTGCGCCAATGGCCAGCGTCAGCCACCCAGCCGACATTTCGCCGTGCATTTCGCTTTCCTTATTTTTCAGCAGCGTATATCCTGCCCAAACCTGCCCGATCAGCAGCGGCAGAAAAGCAAAAAAGGTTTTTACCGGGATGCTCATGTCATCCCAGTTATGCGCCACCAGCAGAATGATGCCGGTTCCTACCAGCAATACGCCCAGTACGCCGAAGACCAGGATCAGCCGGTTAGGGTTCGATGCATTTTTTCTTGCATACCATTGGCGTATCCTGTCGGCAATATCTGTGGTAATAACTCCTTCCTTCACCAGGGATTCGAGATCATTTTTCAGCGGGTTGGCCATTCCTTTTGTTTAGGAACGGCAAGTTAAGGATTCAGGTTAAACCATTTCATGACATCTGCAGCAAAACCCCGATGGAAATCGGGGTAATTACTGCTTATGAGAAAACTAAAACCGTTGGCAATAATAGGTGCAGGATGATTTTTGAAATTTCAGTTGCGGCATCCTTTCC
>CAYUGH010000065.1:18982-26864 GCA_964444195.1 uncultured Chitinophagaceae bacterium | reverse complement strand
GTAATCCTCAATCTGATCATCTTCCAATTCGGTGGGAAGGCAGCCATAATGAAGCGCCATCTGGCCGATATGGTGGCTGCACTCATTCAACAAAGCTTAAAGCGGCTTCTTCAACCCCAATATTGACATCTCACTTTCATCCCTCACAATCGTATTGTTCAGAATACCCAATTCGTCAATCTCCATTTCAACCTCATCACCAGGTTGCAGCCATTGCTCGGGGTAATCGGGGTTGTCTAATTTGCCGGTGCCGTTCAGTTCAAGAAAACAGCCGGTTCCAACGGTTCCGCTGCCAATTACATCACCCGGGTGCAGGGTTACACCATAGCTTGCCCGCTCAATAATTTCGGCAAAGGTCCAGTCCATATCGCCCACATTGCCATCGCTCACCTGCACGCCGTTTACCTTGCATTGCATACGCAGGTTCCAGTTTTTACCCGTATGACCCTCTTTCGCAGGTATTTCATATTCTTCCAGTTCATTCAGCGTTACCAGCATGGGGCCAATCACGGTACTAAAATCTTTTCCTTTGGCAGGCCCGAGGTTCAGCAGCATTTCCTCCATCTGAAGTCTTCGCGCACTCAGGTCGTTCATAATCATCAGCCCGCCAATATGGTGGTCGGCCTCGCCTGCGGGAATATTGCGGCCATAGCGGCAAATAACTACCGCACATTCCAGCTCAAAATCCAGCTTTTCAAAATGATCGGGCATGCAAACCACAGGCCCCGGGCCATTAATAGCATTATGGTTGGTAAAATAAAAAATGGGGTACTGGTCAAATTCGGGGATCATGGGCACTTTGCGGTTGCGCCTGGCCGCTGCCACATGCTGCCTGAAAGCATACCCATCGCGGCAACTGGTGGGAAAAGGAACCGGCGCCAGTATGCTTGCATTGGCAACAGGGATACCCCTTGCCGGGCCGATGTCGCCCTCCTTGATGGCCTGGTCGGCCTTATAGGCAATATCAAACACTTCGTCCCAATAGTTCAAAAACATACCCATGGTATTGGGCAGTTCGGGGTGAAGCTTATCCATATTGTACAGGCGGCCATCGTAGTAAATAGCCAATTGCTCATGCTCATCAAAAAGGTGGGTAACTAATTTCATGCGTTCCTATTTTTACAGGCCGCAAATGTAGGCAATCGGTAATTGCCTGTTTTAAAACACTTTGCTCCAGATTTTACTTATTTGGGTTTTTAAAAATTAAAAATGAACGAAGATGCCGGAATGATATTGGTGCCTGCCCATGAAATGCAGGAGCGGCTTGCTGCCATCCTGGTTCAGCAGGGTTTTACCGAAGAAAGGGCATTGCAATGCGCAAGGGTATTTACAAATAATAGTGTTGATGGAATAGCAACGCATGGGATAAACCGGTTTCCGAGATTTGTGGAATACATAAAACGCGGGTTTATTCATATACATGCCGTGCCCGAATTACAGCATAAGATAGGCGGCCTTGAACAATGGAACGGCAACCTCGGCCCGGGCATACTGAATGCCATGTTTGCAACCGAACAGGCCATGGACCTTGCCAAACAAAATGGAATTGGATGTGTGGCGCTCAACCATACCAACCATTGGATGCGGGGCGGCGCTTATGGATGGCAAGCTGCCCTAAAAGGGTTCGTATTTATTGGCTTTACCAATACCATTGCCAATATGCCTGCATGGGGCGCCCGTGATGCAAGGCTTGGAAATAATCCCCTGGTGATTGCACTACCTTATGAGGAAGAAGCCATTGTACTGGATATGGCCATGTCGCAATTTTCATTTGGGGCCATGGAATTGGCAGCTATGAAAGGGGAACCGCTGCCCGTTCAGGGGGGATTTAACCAGGAGGGTATATTGACGGATAACCCTTCTGAAATAATCGCTTCCCGCAGGCCATTGCCTGTTGGATACTGGAAGGGCGCGGGTCTTGCATTGCTGCTCGATTTGCTGGCAACCGTATTGTCGGGAGGACTTTCAACCCATGAACTTAGTAAAAGCGAAGCAGAATATGGGCTATCACAGGTATTTATAGCTATTGATATTTCAAAGCTAAATAGTCAATCGCTTATTTATACGGCCATTAATAATATTATCAGCAATTATCACCAATCAGTTCGGGAGAATGAGTCGGGGAAAATTCTTTACCCCGGTGAACGGGTTTTGGAGACCAGGAAGACCAATCTTTTACATGGCATCCCAGTGATGAAAAAGGTTTGGAACGAGGCCCTTGCATTGTAAACCAACCGGTATTTATACCAAACCATAGTATTTGCCGTTTATAATGCGGTTAACCACTTATTTTGCGCGGGATATGAACAAATGGATGACGGGGCTTTTGCTGGTATGTATGATAAATGGTGCAAAGGCTCAATTCAGGGAGGCTAATGTATTGGAAGGGGAAATAGGCATTGCTGCAGGCGCTGCACACTATTTTGGCGACCTGAATACCAATGCGGCGCTTAACCGCCCTAAAATGGCACTAAGTCTTTTATTCAGGAAACAATTTGGCGATTACCTGGCGCTTCGTGTGCAGGGCACCTACGCACAGCTTGGTTACAGCGATATTTACAGCGATAATGAGGCGCAGCGCCTCCGAAACCTCAGCTTCAACACAAATCTTTTCGAACTTGCCCTGATGGGTGATTTCAATTTTTTCAGGTTTATTCCCGGCGATAAGGAATACCGGTTTACTCCCTATGCTTCACTTGGCATGGGCATGTTTACTTACGATCCCTATGCATACCTGGATGATACCAAACATTACCTGCGTCCATTAGGAACCGAAGGGCAGGGCAGCTCCTCGTACCCCGACCGCAAAGCTTACGGAAGCATGGCATTTGTATTTCCACTGGGGTTTGGGGTAAAATACAACCTGGCGCCGCGCACCAATCTTACGTTTGAGCTAACCCACCGTTTTACTACAACTGATTATCTGGACGATGTAAGCACCACCTATGCGGGCATTGACGCTTTTCAGTCACTGCCCAATGGTGAAATGTCGCCCGCCCAGCTTTTGCAGGACCGCAGCTACGAAGTAACCGCGGTACCTATTGGTATTGCAGGCAGGCAACGCGGCATCAGCACCCGGAAAGACCAGTACATTACGGCCATGATTGGCATTACCATCAATCTTACATCATACGTTTGCCCCCCTACCCGTTAAGGTAAGGAGCACAAAAAACGCCCGCGTTGTATAAACGGGGCGTTTCTTTTTATGGGTAAACCCGGGATGAATTATCCGAGGGCTACACGCTTAAATTCGGTCACTTTCAAATTAGCGCCTGCTGTTTTCACATAGGCTTCCACCGTTAAAGCCGCATCTTTTACAAAAGGCTGGGCCAGCAGGGTATTTTCTTTGAAGAAAGCGCCCAGTTTGCCATCGGCAATTTTCGACAGCATTTCTACAGGCTTTCCGGCCATTTTAGGATCATTCTGCATGGTATCCATTACAACGGCTTTTTCACGGGCAACGGTTTCGGCGCTTACGCTATCCGGGTCAAGTGCCAGGGGATTCATAGCGGCAATTTGCATGGCCACATCTTTACCAACTGCTTCGGCATCTCCGTTAAATCCAACCAGCACACCAATACGGTTAGCACCGTGGATATAAGAAGCTACATATTCGGCATCAATACGGCTTACATTGGTAATGCCAATCTTTTCGCCAATAGCGGCCAGCTTATCGTTAATGAGTTCAGAAACTTTTACGCCATCGATGATTACTTCGTTCAGTTCGTCTGCATTCTTTACATTGTTGGCAATGGCTGCATCGGCAATGCCTTTGGCAAATGCAACAAAATCAGCGTTTTTGCTTACGAAGTCTGTTTCGCAACTGATACAAACAGCAATACCTGTTTTGTTATCTGCGGTTGTTTGGGCAATTACCACGCCTTCTTTGGCTTCGCGGTCGCTGCGCTTGGCGGCAATTTTCTGACCCTGCTTGCGCAGCCAATCAATGGCAGCTTCAAAATCACCATTTGTTTCGGTAAGCGCTTTACGGCAATCCATCATACCGGCGCCGGTAGCCTGGCGAAGTTTGTTAATATCGGCGGCTGAAATAGCAACTGTTGACATAATTATTTAAGATTTAATATTTGAGATTTAATATTCAGTCTAAAGCGGCAAAATTCATACAATTGAAAGCCCACTTGTGTAAAATTTATGTTACCTGGGGTAAGGGTTTTAAAAATGATGTGCCGGATTTTTTACTTAAAAAAAACGGCACATCGTATTTGGAAGAACTTAAAATTGCGAATTAACGACCACCGCCGGGACGACGTGCGCCACCACCCGGAGCACCGCTACCTGGTCCGCGACGACGCTGACCTGCACCGCCACCAGCACCCGGGCCACCGGCACCGGGTGCATTACCACCACGGCCACCACGGCCACGACCACCGCGCTCACGTTCTGCATCTCCACCTTCAACTTCAAAGTTGCGGTTGTTATCAGATACTTCTTCTTCAGTTTCCTCATCTTTAGAAGCCTGGCGCTCTTCAAGACCTTCGGCAATGGCTGCAGTAAGATAGTTTACAACGATTGCAATGCTCTTGGTAGCATCATCATTGGATGGGATTGGGAAATCGATCTTATTGGGATCGCAGTTTGTATCCACCATTCCAAAAGTGGTGATATTCAAACGCTTGGCTTCAGCAAGTGCAATATGCTCATGGCCTATATCAACCATGAAAAGAGCAGCAGGGGTACGGCCCATTTGAGAGATACCTCCAAGTACCTTTTCCATCTTATCCTTATCGCGGGTAAGTGTGAGGCGTTCTTTTTTGGTGATGCTGTCGAGGGTACCGTCGTTCAGCATTTTTTCGATGCTCTGCATTTTCTTTACGCTCTTACGAACGGTATTGAAGTTGGTAAGCATACCACCCAACCAACGCTCGGTTACATAAGGCATGTTTACCCGCTGGGCACATTCGGTAACGATTTCTTTAGCCTGCTTTTTGGTAGCAACAAACATGATCTTACGACCACTTTTGGCAATTTGCTTCAATGCTGCGGCAGCTTCCTGCAAACCTTCAACAGTTTTGTTCAGGTCGATGATGTGAATGCCTTTCTTTTCAGCAAAGATGTAAGGGAGCATTTTGGGGTTCCACTTCTTTTTGAGGTGACCAAAGTGTACGCCTGCATCGAGCAACTGCTGCT
This sequence comes from uncultured Chitinophagaceae bacterium, assembly GCA_964444195.1. Lineage (GTDB taxonomy): Bacteria > Bacteroidota > Bacteroidia > Chitinophagales > Chitinophagaceae > Phnomibacter. The sequence goes on along the minus strand of CAYUGH010000065.1, from coordinate 21,716 downwards.
GTAATGATGTATTCTGTTCCATGTATTACGGAAATTTAAAAAATTTGAAATTTGAGATTTGTAATTGAGATCAACACAGAGGTAAACCTGAATGTCAAATCTCAAATTGTGTATTCGAATATTAACGCTTGCTGAACTGGTAGCTCTTTCTTGCTTTTTTCTTACCTGGCTTCTTACGTTCAACACCGCGCGGATCGCGTGTGAGCAGCCCCAATGCTTTCAGCGCGGGCTTGTAATCTTCGCTCACTTCGAGCAGTGCGCGGGCAATACCAAGCTTTGTAGCTTCGGCCTGGCCCTTGATGCCGCCACCGGTAGCGTTTACTTTAATATCAAACTTGTCGAGACCTTCAACGGCCTTCAGTGGTAATTCTACCTGGTTTTGCAGATACACAAGGGGAAAATACACCTTGTAGTCCTTGTCGTTTACCGTAATGGCTCCGTTGCCCCTGCTCAGGAAAATACGGGTTACCGCTTCTTTACGACGGCCTACTGCATTTTTTTGTTTTTCCATTATATTTTGGAATTTGAAGATTTGAAATTTGAAATTTGAAATTCTGGATTCTTCATTCCGCTTCCTTTTTTCATTTGAATGTTGGAATTTGGAATTTCTTTATTTGGAATTTTAGAATTTCAGTTCTTTAGGATTTTGTGCTCCATGCGGATGAGCAGCGCCAACATATACAAACAACTTTTTGTACATCTTGCGACCCAGCCTGTTTTTAGGAAGCATCCCTTTTACGGCACGCTCAACAATATCCTGGGGCTTACGCTTCAGCAAATCGCCGGCTGCTTCTTCGCGCAATCCACCGGGGTGACCGCTATAATTCTGGTACATTTTCTGATCAGCCTTGTTACCGGTGAAAACCACTTTGTCGGCGTTGACCACTATTACAAAATCACCGCAATCAACGTGGGGCGTGTAATAGGCTTTTGTTTTGCCGCGCAGTACTGCCGCAATACGGGCACACATGCGTCCGACGGTTTGATTGGTACCGTCAACAACATACCAGGTACGCTGTACGGTAGCCGCATTTGCATGTTTGGTTGTAAAATGTAAATTACTCATTACTTAATTTTTTAAGGATACTATCGCCATCCCGTGAAGTACCCGGTTTTATAATTGGGCGGCAAAGGTAGGCAGGTTCATGTTTAAAAACAAGCAATTTGGAAAGAATTTTCCATGCACACCTTTGCAAGTGATTGATTCTCAATAAAAAATTTGCTACATTTTTTAAATAGATGGTACACTCCGCCATTTTCCGGGCTCCAATCCCTCCAAAGTCAGCCCCTCCATTCGCCACCTTACCAGCCTCAATGTTGGAAAACCGACCGCCGCTGTCATCCTGCGTACCTGCCGGTTTTTGCCTTCGTGCAGGGTAAGGCTGATCCAACTGGTGGGAATGTTTTTGCGAAATCTTATGGGCGGATTCCGCGGTGGTAATGCCGGTTCGGTAGTTATCAGCGATGCTTTTGCAGGTAGTGTATGGTGGGATTTGCCATCAATACTAATGTTAACTCCCGATGAAAGCCGACTAACCGCATCTTCGGTTATAGCACCTTCCACCTGTACCCAGTATTCGCGCTCGTGGGCATTAGAGGGTTTCAATAACCTGGCGTTCAGCGATTTGTCATTTGTAAGAATCAACAATCCTTCACTGTCATAATCAAGACGGCCAACCGGGTACACATCTTTAGGTACATCCAGGTAATCGGCAAGGGTTTGCTTATCGCCCTCGGGCGAAAACTGGCAAAGCACATGGAAGGGTTTGTAAAACAAGATATATTCTTTATTCAAAATTTGGAAATTTGAAGTTTCGAAATTCGGTGATTTAAAGATTTGAAATTCGGGATTCAGAAATTCGAGATTTGGGGATAGGTTTTTAAACCAGGAAAACTAACTTGCCCCGCAGAAGCAATTTCAAATACCAAATTTAAAACCGGCAATATTCCATGCGTATCATCTCATACAACGTTAACGGCATTCGCGCCGCCATAAAAAAGGGCTTTATTGATTGGCTAGCCACCCACCCGGCCGATATTGTTTGCCTGCAGGAAACCAAGGCCACAAAAGCCGATATTGACCCGACTGCCATTGAAAACCTGGGATATGAAACCTTTTGGTATTCGGCTGATAAAAAGGGGTACAGTGGGGTAGCTATTTTTACAAAAATTAAACCGGATAAAGTTACCACCGGTACCGGGCACTACCAAAGCGATTTTGAAGGGCGCGTGATCCGGGCCGATTTTGGCAAGCTTACCCTCATTAATGCTTATTTTCCAAGCGGCACCAGTGGCGACGAAAGACAGGCATACAAGTATGTTTGGCTGGATGAGTTCTATGAATATGTGAATGAGCTTCAGAAAACCAGGAAGCAACTGATTATAGTAGGCGACTACAATATTGCCCACCGCGCCATAGATATCCATGACCCAAAAGGCAACAAAAATTCAAGCGGTTTTCTACCCGATGAACGGGCCTGGATGGATAAATGGACGGGCGCCGGGTATATTGATACTTTCCGGCAGTTAAATCCGGAGGTAACAGGGGCGTATAGCTGGTGGAGTCAACGTTTTCCGAGCGTACGTTTGCAAAATAAGGGGTGGCGCATTGATTATATCTGTACAACCAAAGCACTTGAAAAAAACCTGAAAGCAGCCGCCATATTTCCCGATGTAAAGCACAGCGACCATTGCCCGATTTATGCGGAATTTGAGGTTTAGGATGGTTTAGGAT
>CAYUGH010000065.1:0-18882 GCA_964444195.1 uncultured Chitinophagaceae bacterium | reverse complement strand
AGGATGGTTTAGGATGGTTTAGGATGGTTTAGGATGGTTTAGGATGGTTTAGGATGGTTTAGGATAAACGCGGAGCACTAAACAAAAAAACTATGTACATATATAACGTAACAACACAACTTGCCTGGGCCATTCATACCGATTGGCTTACATGGATGCAGGAAACCCATATTCCCGAGGTGGTGGCTACCGGCTGCTTTACCCATCACCGCATGGTGCGGGTGCTGGAAGTGGACGAAACCGAAGGGCCGACCTATGCCGTACAATATTTTACCGAAACACTTGAAGCCTACCGCAGGTATATAACCCAATTTGCCCCGAACCTCCGGCTGGACGTCCAAAAACGTTGGGGCGAAGCCTGCATTTCGTTCCGTTCATTAATGGAAGTTGTCCACTAATTGTGGAAAAGATACCTTCTAAAAAGCTGTAATCGGGCTAAAAATCGATGGCTGTAACCCTTGTCTTTATTGGGTTTTGACCTTATTAACCGGCTGAAACTCAATGCAGTAGCGGGTTTTACAAATTTAACATAAAAAAAGCATGCCGCACCAGGGAGGTGGTAATCGGCTGCAACCCTTATCAGCACCGGATTTCATTGATTTTTTCAAACTGATATAAGTATTTGTTTTTCGTTTCGTTTACCTGTTATATTTGTTGCAGACAATTTTTAAAACCAATTTTTATGAACAAAGCAGAATTGATTGCCAAAGTGGCCGACGATGCCGGTGTTACCAAAACGCAGGCAAATGCCGCGCTTGACTCTTTTGTTGAAGCCGTTACCAAAGCGCTTAAAAAAGGCGACAAAGTTACCCTTGTTGGATTCGGTACTTTTTCAGTAAGCAAGCGTGCAGCCCGCAATGGCCGTAACCCTCAAACAGGTGAAGTGATTAAAATTAAGGCTAAAAAAGTAGCCCGTTTTAAGCCCGGAAAGGAACTTTCTGAAAAAATTTAATGCTCGCCAACGTGCAAAAGCTTTGCCGGGAAGGAACCAGTTTCCTTCCCGGTTTTTATTTATGCCGGGTCTGCCTTACCTTTGCCCACTTCATTTTAAATTTTTAAAACAACAAATACTATGGGAAGGGGAGACAAAAAGACTAAAAAAGGCAAGATTTTCTCAGGATCTTTTGGAAAATCACGTCCTGCAAGGCCTGTAACCAAAAAGGTTGCTGCCGCTGCTGACAAAAAAGAAGCCTAATCAATGCGTTGAATAAACGCAGCTTCAGAATAATATTATTTCCCGGTGTTGACTAACATCCGGGATTTTTATTTGCTGAAAAATGATGAATCAGGCCGAATCCTTTACCAGGGTTCCAACCTTTGCGCCGCAAACCACCTGCATAAGGTTGTTTGGCTTATTCATATCAAACACAATAATGGGCAGGTTATTTTCCATGCAGAGGGTAAAAGCCGTCATATCCATTACCCTAAGGTTCTTCTCAATACATTCCCTGAAAGAAATAATGCTGTATTTGGTGGCATTGGGGTCCTTTTCGGGATCAGCGCTATAAATGCCGTCCACCCTTGTTCCTTTCAGGATAACATCGGCCTTTATTTCAATGGCGCGGAGGCTGCCCGCAGTATCGGTGGTAAAATAGGGATTACCGGTTCCGGCGCCAAAAATAACCACGCGCCCTTTTTCGAGGTGGCGGATAGCACGCCTGCGGATATAAGGCTCCGCAATCTGTTCCATCTTAATGGCAGTCATCAGCCTGGTAAACACATTGGCTTTCTCCAATGAGCTCTGGATAGCCATTCCATTGATAACGGTGGCCAGCATGCCCATATAATCGCCCTGCGCCCGTTCAATGCCGGTTTCGGCCTCATTCATGCCCCGGTAAATATTTCCCCCGCCTATTACCAACGCCACTTCAACGCCTACATCCACCAGCTTTTTAATCTCATTGGCATAATGTCCCAGCACATCCGGGTCGAGGCCGAAGCTACTTTCGCCAACAAGCGATTCGCCGGAGAGTTTCAACAGTACGCGTTTATATTTTGGAATCATGGAAGGGGTAATTTGCCCGCAAATATCAGGGATTGAAATTAAAAAGCCGAAAGGTTCAGGCAATCCACTTGCCTACCACGGGTAAATTCTCCAATTCCCTGCGCTCCTTCCAAAGGATGGTTGCCACAAAAACGGCCAGCAGAACAACTCCGAGAAAAACCCGCAACAGGAATGAAGAAATATAACCCACCCCAACCCGGTGCAGTGAATATAACAGCCCCGCCAGCAATATATAGCCCACCAGTTTTTTCACCTCATAAGGCACAGGGTAATGCCGCTGACCCATCCAATAGCTTGCCACCATCATATAGGCATAGCAAACAAATGTGGCCCAGGCGCTACCTATGTACCCAAACTTTGGTATCCACCAAATGTTCAGCAGGATGGTAATAAGAGCTCCAGTCATGGTGATCCGCGCGCCAATCCAGTTGTTATTGGTGAGTTTGTACCAAATGCTCAGGTTATAATAAATACCAAGAAAAACACTTGCCATGGCAAGAATGGGTACTACAAAAATGCCTTCGCCATACTCATCGTTTTTATAGGTGATCAGCCATTTCCAAACATCAAGGAAAAGCGCAACCCCTAAAAACATAAAGCAACAGGCCATTACAAAGAATTTCATCACGCGGGCATAGGTTCCGGGAGCCTCACGGTTAGTGGATTGGGCAAAAAAGAAAGGCTCTGCCGCCATTTTAAACACCTGGATAAAAATGGTGATCAGCACAGCGAGCTTGTAATTGGCGCCAAACACGCCAAGTTCATGCGCTTTTTGCGCTTCGGGCAGGGGGGATACTTTCAGGTAAATAAACCGGCTCAACATTTCATTGATCATACCGCCAAAACCCACCACAATCAGTGGAAGACTGTACAGCATGATCTCCTTCCAAAGCTCCTTATCAAATATCAACCGGGCTTGCCGCCACTCCGGAAACAGCATCAGGAGCGTGAGCATGCTCCCCATCAGGTTGGCGATCAATACATACCCTACCCCCATGCCGGGATCGTACCAGCTAAACAGGGAAAGGTTTTGATATCGCGGGGCAATAATGTAAAACAAGATAGTGAAAACTATATTGGCCACAATGTTGGATACCCGTACAAAAGCAAACCTGCGGGGCCGTTCCTGCTGGCGTAAAAGCGATTGCGGCAACAGCGATAAGGTATCAAAAAAAACGATCCAGGCAGCCCACCGTATATATTCGGGATGCTCGGGTATTTCAATAAAGGCCGCCAGGTTGCCGCTAAACAGCAGGAGGGGAATGGTAAAAAGCACGGTTGATAAAAGCAGCGACACCGTAAGTGTGTTATACACCCGTTGCTTATCCTTCATATGCCCGAAACGGAAAAAAGCGGTTTCGAGCCCATAGGTAAACACGATATTGAGAAAAGGGATAAACGCGTAAATGTTGGTGATCACCCCAAAAGCATCGGGCTTAAAAATGCCCACCAGTAACAAGGATAACAGGTAATTGAGAAAACGGCTAAGAATGGTTGGAACTCCGTACCATAAGGTGTGACCGGCTAATTTCTTTATTGTACTCACGCGTGTTTTTTGCTGTAGGCTGTAAAAGTAACCATGTACCGGCATCCTGCATCATACGGGTCGGTTTTTACCCAAATCCGATATATTTGGGGATGAAATTAAATTTACCTGCATGAAAAAAATGATTGCTTCCATTATCCTGGCCGGTCTGATAACCTCCGCTCCGCTGCTTGCCCAGGAATTTAAAACCGGTACTGTAGAGTTCAACGGGGTAAAATATCCCGCTTATATCAAGGAGGTGGATGCCTCAGTTGACCAGGCCAATAGCGCCATCAAACAGATCATGGATGCGCGGAATGCCAAAGGGAAAAATTTCAGGGGCTTTACTATTTACCGCAATATTATTCTCCCTGCCACCGGTGACAATGACCGCCACGACCTGTTTGTACAAGTAGAGCCCATAGGCAAAAAGGCCAACAACCGGTCGAAGATCTCCATGATCATTACCAAACCCGATGCCATTTCGGAGGAAAAACCCCCGAAAGAAGAAAGAGGGAAAACCGCACCGGTAGTGTTGGCAGCGGGTGGCGCCACACTATTAAATGAAGTAACGCCTGCCATTGAAAACCAGGTGTACCTGAAATCGGTGCTTGACCAGGAAGAGCTTGTAAAAAAAGCCCAAAAGAAACTGGAAGACCTGCGGGAAGACAGCGTAAAAATGGAAAAACAGCTACTGAAGCTGCAAACCGACAAGGAAACCAACCGTGTAGCGCTTGAAACCCAGGCGGCGGAGCTTGAAGCCGCAAAAGCGGAATTGCTCAGGAAGAAAGGGGTGAAACCTCAAAATTAGGATGCCTCGTTGTTGCCCGGAAGCATTACACTAAACTATGGCTGCGATATTTTTGCATTGGAAATGAATGCATTATCTGTCAACGTACCCAAAAATGCCACGATCTGCCCCTTTTCGTAATTGGACAGCGGGATTTTATTGCGAACCAGCGGATCGGTAGTGGGCCCGTTAACCACCCCCGAATTATAATGCTCCAGCACCTGGTACACATCACGGATGCGCCCATCGTGGGTGTACGGAAAAGAAAGCATCACATTGCGCAGCGAGGGCACTTTAAATTTCAGCGAATCGGCTGCCAGTTTGGTAATCCGCATCCTTCCGAAATCACGCAAAACAGGTTCGAGCGGGAGCCCGGTATTGCGGTACGAAAAATCGGTGAAGAATGGCTCGGCATGGCAACTGTTGCATTTTTTCTCCTTAAAAATTTCATAGCCAAGGCTTTCGGATAAAGTAAAACTTGCTTCCCCGCGTTTTACCAGGTCGTACTTGCTTTCGGAACTTACCATAGTAAGCATAAACTGGCTGAGTGCCTTAGTTAATAAGGCGGTGGTGGGCGTTTCGGTTTTGAACGCCGCCAAAAACATACTGCGATAGGCTGCATCCGCCGCCAGTTTTTTCAGCACATTATCCAGGGTTTCAGCCATTTCATTCGGTGCGGTTATGGGGGCAAGCGGTTGTAAATCAAGGTGATTAATACCCCCGTCGTGGTGAAACTCCTTCATCCAGGCGAGGTTTTGCAGCGCCTGCGCATTGCGGGTGGTAAACTGGTTATTGAAGCCATGGCTCAGGTCGTGATCGAATGTGGCGAAGGCTGCTGCCTGCATATGGCAACTGGCGCATGGAAATTGGCCATCCTTGCTTAGGATGCCATCGTAAAACAGTTTACGGCCTAATTGGATGCCCTCTTCGGTCAAAGGGTTGGAGGCAAAGTCGTACACCGGTTTTGGCCATCCAGCGGGCACGTTGAAACTAACCGGAGTGGCCTCTTTTTCAACCAATGCCCCCTGTTTTTTGCCACAGGAAACCAGCACCGCCACAAAGGATAATATGAGGAAATATTTTGCCAAAACCTAATGAGTTACCGAAAGTACCGTGAACATTTGAGCATAATTTGTAGAAATACGCTGCGCAAGCGGGCCGGGATCCATACAAAAAGGTTCATTTGCTATCCTTATCGGGTTCGAGGCATTAAACCATTTATCCAGATCGGCGCTCAATTCTACATGTGCTTTTCCAGTGTCGCTAAGGGAAATGGTGGAGGGGAAATTTAAAACCACCCATTGCAAAGAACTTTGGGCAGCTTTGAAACCCCCGATATGATAGGTAACATTTTGCAAAGGGGCTGCGCTGACAGGAGATTTGGCTTCAAGTTTGGCAAATATGTACCCACTGTTCCAGGTCCAGAACATTCCATTAGCAGGATCGAGCGCACCTGATTGCACCCCGCTCACGTTCCTTGTACTATCCACCCCCACCAGCATGCGCACCCCACGGTACACCCCAGCCGGTATATTCATAGTGATGGTTTTTGAGCCGGTGTCCTTTTCATTCACTAAAAAATATTCTGCAGGCAGGTTTACATAATTGCCCCCGGCATTGATGAGCGAAAAATTACTGAGGTAATATTGAAAATTAGTAATGGTAAGGGCTTCACCAAAAGGATTTACAGTAGGTTTATCCAATTGCAGCGTATTTCCAGCTATTTTGCTCGTCACTTTAATTTCAAGAGCAGCAATGTTATCCGGCCCTTCGTAAGGCTTATTGCAACCCCAGCAGCATACCAATGCCGACAGCAAAACGCCAAACCAAGCGGAATAATATTTCATAAAAACTATTTTGGGGTAATAAAGTTACCCATCATTGGCAGGTTTCGAACGATTTTGTTTGATGAGCGCCAGCCTTTTTTTATCCCGCAGGCGTTTTTCTTTTACTGCTTTTCCGGGTTTGGTGGCAATGCGCGGTTTGCGTTTTTCAAGCGCGCGCGTCACCAGTTCATGTATTTTTTCAAGCACTTCCTGCTTGTTGCCCAACTGGCTTCGATGCACCTGCGATTTCACCACCACCGCTCCTTCGCTATTCATACGGTTCTTCAGCTTTTCGGTCACCATTTCCTTTTGGGCATCGGTTAGCGCGGCCGATTGCGCGGGATACCAAAACCCGGTTACCGCAGTTTCCACCTTATTTACATTTTGCCCGCCTTTTCCCCCACTCCTGGAGGTAGTATACGTAATTTCCTTTTCGAGTATTTCTGCTAACATATCCACAATCCACCTTCTGCCATTATTATGGCCAGCATGTGTGCGGGCCGCAAGTTGGACAATTAATCCGTGACAAAGTCACAAAAAGATAATAAAACGGGGAAAACCGGCTGATATTAAACCGTTGCAAGGCTCCTGAGCTCTTCAAGTTGCTTTTCGAGGTCTTTAATACGCCTTTCAAGCTCGGGCAGGCGGCGGCTGATGGCCTGGCTGCGCAGCGCATGCGTGTAATCGTATGCCGGCGAACCGGTAACAGTTTTGCCGGGTTCAAGCGATTTGCTCACCCCGCTTTGCGCATTTATTTTGGCGCCATCACCAATCTGGATATGCCCTACAATGCCGGCCTGGCCTCCAATTAAAACTCCTGCCCCTATTTTGGTGCTGCCGCTTATACCTGCCTGTGCTGCAATTACCGTACTTGGGCCTATTTCGGCATTATGCGCCAACTGAACAAGGTTGTCAATTTTTGCGCCAGTCCTGATGGTGGTTTGGCCCATGGTGGCGCGGTCGATGGTGCTGTTGGCGCCAATTTCCACCCCGTCTTCTATCTCCACAATGCCAATCTGGGGTATTTTTTTCAAGGTTCCATCGGGCTGGGGGGCAAATCCAAAACCATCGCTGCCCACTACGGCGCCGGAGTGAATGATCACTTTTTTGCCGATTATGCATTCATGGTACACTTTTACCCCTGAATACAGCACACAATCATCATCAATGGTTACATCATCGCCAATATATACCTGCGGGTAAATTTTTACCCGGTTGCCAATTTTTGCATTCTTGCCTATATAAGCAAAAGCGCCTATGAAAAGGTCTTCGCCAAGCATGGCCGATCCATCCACATAGCTTGGTTCCTGCCTGCCCACCAATTGCTCCTGCATCATGCGCTGGTACTGCCGCAACAAGGCTGCAAAGGCACTGTAAGGATCCTGCACCCGGAGCAACGTAGCGTTCACGGGATGCCTAAGCTCGAGGTTTTCACCAACAATTACTATGGTGGCGCTGGTTTCGTACAGGAACTCTTCATATTTGGGATTTGCTAAAAAAGCAAGCTGTCCCGCAGTAGCTTCTTCAATTTTACCAAAAGCGGTCACTTCTGCCAGGGGGTTTCCTTCCACACGGGCCTGAATCAACATGGCAATCTGGGCAGCGGAAAATGTCATATAAGGTAATGCAATTTTTTTAAAATTAACGGCGAAAGTTAAGAAGGAATCGCGGGCCAGCAAATATAAAATTTACCCACGGTACTGGCCTGATTTTGGCGGATCAGCGCATTGTCTACCTGCGAGATATCGCGCACGGTTCCATCTTTAAAAAATATTTCAATCTGCTCATCCCCGGTTTTATACATCGTGTTCTGCGCCTCGCCTGTAAACACGAGGTAGCGGCAATCCTCCTCATTCCAGCCGGTAAAAACTTTTACCCCCGTCATTTTATTATTCACTACTTCCTGCTCAATCGGTGTATTTTGAAGCGTTACTTTCAGCAATTTACGGTCGAGCAGCCAGCCGCAAAGCAGGTTCAGCACGGGGTCGGGGTGCTGCCGCCATTGCTTGATGGCCATCATTATATCCACATCGTCTAACTGCGCAAAATGATGCAGGAGGGCTTCCTGTTCCATTTCTCCTGCATCGGGTTCCAAAAAAATAGCCAGCGCCCCGGCAGCTTCGGCCTTTATGGCTTTGGCACGTTCAATGATCTTCACCAGCATCTGTTCGGCCGACAGCACGGTTTTGTGCAGGTACACCTGCCAGTACATCAGCCGCCTCGCCACCAAAAACTTCTCGATGCTGTAAATGGCTTTCTCCTCCACCATCAGCCGCCCCTCATGTACGGTGAGCATGGTAAGGATACGGTCGTAACCGATAACCCCCTCGCTTACACCGGTAAAATAGCTGTCGCGGTTGAGGTAGTCCATGCGGTCAACATCCAATTGCCCGCTAACCAACTGCTGCAAAAACTGTTTGGGGTAATTGCCGGTAAAAATATCAATGGCCAAGCTGAGCTTACCGTCCATTTTGGCATTGAGCGCCTGCATCATCATCAGGCTCAGTTGCTCGTGCGGGTAGCCGGGCAGCAACACGCCTTCGAGCGCATGGCTGTAGGGGCCGTGGCCAATATCATGCAGCAGGATGGCAATCTGAGCCGCCACTTTTTCTTCCTCGGTTACTTCAATACCCTTACGCCGAAGTTCAGTGATGGCCACCCCCATCAGGTGATAAGCCCCCAGGCTATGGTGCAGCCGTGTATGCACCGCACCGGGGTACACCAAACCCGCCAGCGCCATCTGGTGAATGCGCCGCAGCCGTTGATACCAGGGATGGCTGATGACTTCCATCACCAGCGGATGTTGAATTTGAATGAACCCGTAAATGGGGTCGTTTACGATTTTTCCTTTTGAGGACATGGGAGGCAAAGGTATGGTAGGGAATTGGGCTAATTGTTTTACTATCTCGAAAGCGTAATGGTACTGCAATTCCCGGTCATGTTCATAAACGAAAACTGCTAATGGATAATGGCGCGGAAATAACCCTTGAAAAACAGCAGGAACTTACCCTCGCAGAATTTATTAGTTTTTTGAAAAGTATTGAAGCCCCGGCACCTTAAACGCTTGCATGCAATAGGTAAAATCCGCTTATTTGAGTTGCCATTCCGCTCATGTGAGAGCCTTTTGCCGGATAACCCTATTTTTGCCGCCGTGAAAGCCGTCTGTTTTATTTTATTGGCCTATTTGAGTTTCCTTTCGGTGTATCCACGTTGTTCATACGACGGATGCAACGAAGAAATTGTACAGAACGAGATAGACAAGCTTACCAACTCAATCGAAAATGTACATTCGGGAGGCAGTTTCTCAACGGAAATTTCGCTTTTTGGCGAGCCTGGAAGCAAGGGCTAATACATACAAAATGGTTGGCAAATGAAATCAAAACACTGATAATAACAAATTATGGGACTCATAAAAGAACCGCTTGACATTGATTGGGTTGTTGATCCAAGACCATTAACAAAGGCAGAGGAAAAGGCAATCAGCGACTTTATCCGTGCAGACAAAGAAAAGGGTAAACTGAAAGAACTTCTGAAAAAAGCCAACCGTAGAAAGAAAGGCTAAACAACCCGCCTGAAAAAGATACACACTGCAAATAACTAAATTTTTTGGGCGCTTCCGGAAACTTAGTGGCTTTTGCTTTCAAGGTTTCTGTTAATCAAGGCTATCTCATGTAAGCAGGCAGAAATTGGATTTAAAAATCAATGCAAGAATGAGCGACAATCTAAAATGTATAACGAACGGATTGTTACAACGACAATCTAACATGTATAACGGAAACCAATTGATTTTCAATGGCAGATTTTTGGGAAATCCTTACATTTGGATCATCTAACAACAACAATCCGAATCGTTAGCTGTCACCCTTTCGCTTCGTAGAAAGCTCCCGTTACTCAAAAAAAGTTCGAATGACAAAACGCAACAAGCCAACGCTTCGAAGTCAGGCACATTTGCAAGGCTCACAAAAGCCAACGCACAGAACCAAGCCTTGCAAAAGAGCCTGCCTGCACCTACGCACAGCGAACACCCTAACTATTCTCATTCTTGCCTTGCTGACAATACAAACCAATGCACAACCTGCTGTTCCAAAACCACAGTTCAAAAGCTTTGAGCCTATTAATTTGCCAACGCCACAAAGCAATTCGACACAAGCCTATTTTCAGGACAGGTATTTAAACAACCCCTTGCAACCAAAACAGGACCCTGCAATTGCCTTGCAGAACCTTCGTATCATGCAGCAAGCTGGCATGGCAATCCCAGGTCAACCAACTAACACTAACAAACAGCAGCAAATAGCAGAACTGAAACAGGAAATGGCAGAAGAAAGAAAGGAAGCCCACAATTACAATATTGCCCATTTCCAAAACTACCTTTCGCAGTTCCTGCAATTGAACCCTGATAACTTTTCTGTTACCAAAGCCATCTACTTATCAGAAGCAGTTTATTACGACAAGCCTTTTTCTTACGATGAATTTTTAAGGCAATTCAGCAAAGGGCAGGCTTTGTAAAACAGATTTTGAAGCAGGAAGGATTGAGTATAAAAAACGGCTTCGCCGTTCACTATGCCATTCAAAAGCTGTTTGCACAGGACAATATTATCCATGACACCAAAACAAACAAGGACTATCAAATCAAAAGGTTGAAATACGATTTTGATGATTTCATGGGCGAAAAGGACTGGTCAAAAATGTTTGTTACCAAGCTGCTTCAAACAAATTCAGGCCAATGCCATTCCTTGCCATTGTTGTATTTGTGCATAGCCGAGCAGTTAAATACCAAAGCATATTTATCCCTTTCACCCAATCACTCTTTCATCCAGTACTTTGACAGCAAAGGCAAAAAGAAGAATTTTGAAACAACCAATGGCAACCTTGTTTCAACCAATTGGCTCATGCAAAGCGATGCCATCAGTGCCATAGCCTATAAAAACAGAACCTATTTGGATACACTATCTTCAAAGAAACTCTATGCACAAATATTGGCAGACCTGCAAAACAGTTACCTCAACAAAAATGGTTACAATGAATTTTCACAGCAATTGTCCAACAAGATTTTAAGTATTGACAGCACCAATATCAACGCCCTAATGGTAAATGCCAATTATACTTTTTATGTGTACAAAGATTTGTTGAAGCAGTACAATTACCCTGCAAAAGAACAATTTGCCAACCATCCAAAATTGCAAGCTGCTTTTCTCAGTAGCCAAGCTGCACAGGAAAAAGTGAACCAACTGGGTTTTCAGGAAATGCCAAAGGAACAGTACGAACAGTGGCTAAAAAGTATAGAACAGGAAAAGAAGAAACAGAAATAAGTTGTTCATTCTTCCCCCTCTCTTTTGGTGAGGCGTTGGGGTTAGCCTGAGCAACTGAAAAAAACTAAACCAACTTTTACCAACAATACAAAAGGATAACTATATTGTATCACCAATAAGCACCATTTATGCAAACTAAAACCATCTTCGCTACAATCACCTGTTTGCTGTTATCATTTATTGTAACAGCACAAACACACAACCCTTACAAGGAAATTGGCAAAAAAGGAAAGGTTCTAACACTTACCAACGGTGAGTACGATGAATTTTTTGACGAGGACAGCATACAGCGCATTGGCTCTGCATTTGTGAACATCAACACCATGCAAGTGGTTAAAGTGCAATTGACCAGGGAGGAACAAAGGCAGTTGGACAATTCACTGGTAAGTAGGTTTTTAAGTGTTGACCCTTTGACTAACAAGTTTGCTTCTCTTACCCCATATCAATATGCAAGCAATAGTCCAATAGCAGGAATTGATTTGGATGGACTAGAGTTTGCTAATGCTTATTCCAGATTAAAAGGTGCAATTATGGGAGTAACTGCATTAAAAGTAAATAATTTGAGCGATGGCTTTGGTGATGTACAAGAACAGTTATACAGAATAAATATTGATAATCCTCAAAAAAATCCAGATGAATTGTATAAACAAGTCTCATCGAACATAAACTCTATTTATGGAACTAAAGAAGGTTCATTTGAATATAAAGTTCAACAAAAGCCTAACGAGGTTTCTAAAAATGATTTAGTACAAATAGACCCTGGCCTCAAAGGTTTTGATATGTTCGTTAAAGTTGCCAATATTCAAAAAATTGATGCAAATAATAAAGAGCCAGGCATTGACAACCCACATAATGGGTTTAGTATCACTTTCAGAACTCTACAAGGTCACGTTGAAGTAGGCGTAATTACATTTACGGCACTTGAAATGACCAACCCACAAACTGGTGCAAAAAGCTTTCAATTTGATATTAGTAGCACATCAAGAATTAATCATTTAACAGGGTCAGTGCTCAATGGTACTATTGGTTTAGCAAGGGATAAGCAAAATAGCGTTTGGCATCAGGTTTTACAGAACATTTATAATTATGTTGGCGGTACTGTTAGTAATGCCAGTCAGTCTATTAGTAATTACGAATATAGTCAGTATGAAGACTGCGATAATAATGGCACAACCCTAGGACAACCAAAACCTTTACAAAGCCCAGTAACCACACATACAGACATTAAAATAGAACCCAAAAAAGACTGATATGAAAAAAGTTCTAATTTCTCTCTCGTGTTTTGTTATACCACTAATATTTATTTTCTATTCCATTAAGTTCAATTTTTTTTATTTGATATTTTGTTATTTGCAACTTCTTCTTTGCCTTTTTTCAATATCATATCTAATTGGTGTCAAAAATTTTAGTAAAAATAAAATAATAATTATTGCACACATATACTCACTTGCTATAGGTATTTCAGGATATATTTTTGATAGAATGTCTTACTTATTCAACCATAAAAACAATATAATTCTTGTATCTAAAAATAGTTTAAGTATTAGTTTTTTTTCAGAAAATCTAATTTATCTATCAGTATATCTAATATTTATGCTTTTCATTTTCGATATAGTTTATTTTTTGCGTAGAATGAAAAATAATTGACATCATAATAATGAAAATTATATCAATCATTTTACTATATTTTTTGGTAAATTTTAAACTTGTTGCTCAAGATATATTTTTGCCAAAATTTGATTCGGCATTCAAAAAATTGGAGTTAAACCTTTCTGCTAATAATACTTTTAAAGAATCTGTTGAAGTTGTCGAAAATTGTTATTCGATATTCAATAAAAAAATTGATAATGAAATTGAAGTCCTCGTTGGTATTCTAAGAAATAATTTGAGGAAAGCTACAACGAGAAATTATGTATTTCCCGATAGTTTAAATTATCTAAAATCTTATCAAATTAGTAACCTATTTATCAACAAAATCTATCTGCATAACGACAGCACAATTTTTGTACATCGCCCTTTCACTTACAACCACCTCGACCCCTTCGGCACACAGGACTTCACCAACACCTTTGTAACAAAACTGCTGCAAACCCATCAAGGCAATTGCCGCAGCCTTGCCTACTTGTATAAAATACTAGCTGATGAACTGGGTGCAAAGTGCTGGCTGTCCATTGCACCAAACCATATCTACATCAAAAACTACAGCCAAAAAATTGGCTGGTACAATACAGAGTTAACAAATGGCACTTTCCCCACAGATGCTTGGATAATGACAACAGGTTATGTAAACCCCGAAGCCATTAAAAGCGGTTTGTACATGGACACTTTAAGCAACCAACAAGCCATTGCCCTTTGTGTACTGGATTTGGCAAAGGGCTATGAAAGGCAAACAAAGAATTACCATGATGGCTTCATTCTAAAGTGCTGCGAATTGGTATTGCATTACCATCCTGTAAACGCAATGGCTTTATTGCTAAAGACCGAAACCCTGAAAAAAGTTTACCTGCACGAAAAGGAGATACATTTTCCTAAACCCACAGTTACAGAATCCCAAATGACAGAAGCCTACATCACCTTGGCAAAACTCGGCTACCGTGAAATGAGCGACAGGATGTTTCAAAAATGGTTGGAGAGCATAAATGAACAGAAAGAAAAATACAGCAATGAGAAGGTTGCCAAACCTTCGCTAAAAAAATAATCCTTCCTCTAAATAAGGAAGAAAAGTTTTACATTAGCTAAACAAAACATCAATCTTATGCCATCAACATCAGAAACAGGACACGCAAAAAACGTAGCCAACTTTGAAACCTTGATTTCATTCTGTACAGGCTATGGAACAACTTACAACCCTTCAAGGGATGCCTTGAAAGTTGCCAATCTTTAAACGTTGTTAACCACTGCAAAAGCATCCATTGCAGAATGGTATAATGATTCAGTTAATTACGCAATATTTCGACTATAAAAAGGCAAGAAATGAAGGAACCAGGATATTCGATAGGGTAACGATTGCTCAGGAAAGTCATCACTTATTTTTTATTCCATTCAAATACTGGCCCTATCTCTTATTAGTGATCGGGATAGCAGTCATCGTATTCCCGATGATTAAAAAGTAGCCTTAGAGGTAGTCGAAACTTGGGAAAACGAGTTTCTTGATTGTTGCCATGGTATGATTGTCTGAGAGGATCAATTGTGGTCAAAAATAGTCCGATAGGATGTTGAGTGGCTGACTTTTCAAATACGTTGGATCATATTATTGCCCCGTCAGTCGGCAAAGCCGACGAAATAGTTGTTCGAAAGCTGGAGCTTTCGAACAACTGGAGCTTTCGAATAACCGGAAAATGCTGGCTGAAATCTCGATACATTTCCACCATGAAAAAATGGAGCGCTAAAAAGATATTTAAAACGGCCTGGTTCGGCTTTGGCATACTATTCTTTATCTGGAATTGGTTCACCTTTCAATCGCATAACCTGCCGAAAAATACTTTTGAAAATTCAGCACAGGTTACTGTAAAAATTACAGATGACCAGGTCAGTTTTCAACCTGTAACGGCTGCAAATACACTTGAAGTCATTTTTTTCCAGGGTGGTATGACCGCCCCCAAAGCCTATGGACCATTTTGCCGGAAACTGGCTGAAAATGGTTTTGCCTGTCACCTCATAAAAATGGATTGGGTACTTCACATCCCAGGGATATTGATCTTTCGAACATAGAAATCCACTGCATAAAGTTGTATGCCCAACACGACGGATTGGCCAGTGTGGAAGAAGTAATGGCCAACAAATCTAAATTACCCGCCGGGACCAGGCTGATTGAAATTTAAGGAGGCAACCATTCACAATTTGGTAACCTGGGGAAATTGCTGATGGATAATAGCGCAACGATAACCCTTGAAAAACAGCAGGAACTTACCCTCGCAGAATTTATTAGCTTTTTGAAAAGTATTGAAGCCCCGGCACCTTAAACGCTTGCATGCAATAGTTAAAACCCGCTTATTTGAGTTGCCATTCCGCTCATGTGAGAGCCTTTTGCCGGATAACCCTATTTTTGCCGCCGTGAAAGCCGTCTGTTTTATTTTATTGGCCTATTTGAGTTTCCTTTCGGTGTATCCATGTTGTTCATACGACGGATGCAACGAAGAAATTGTACAGAACGACAGCCGAGAAGCAGACCATGATGAAAAGGAATCCAACTGCGAAAACTGTTCGCCTTTCTTTTCCTGTGGTAACTGTGCCGGATTTGTGTTTTCAAAAACAGGTTTTCAAATCAAATCAATTCCCAAGGCAGTTTTCAATCCACCCCTAATTTTTACCACTTCTTCCTTTCTCGATGGGTTTATTGCCGGTGTTTGGCAACCTCCCAGGCAAGTGAAAATGAATTTTTGTTGAAAATCAGGCTTTACAGGGAGAATTACTCGCTGTAGAGTATCATTCATTTTACTTGTTTAAATCCACGTCAGATGTTAAAAGTAATCTTACCATTACTACTCGTTGCATATACCTCAATTACCCTTGGCCAAAATACACTTAAGGCTATTATAAAAGATAAAGACAGTAAAGAACCTTTACCGGGGGCTACGTTGTTGGTTAAAGGAACTTCCATTGGCGCAGTAGCCGACAGCAATGGTATAGCAACATTACCAAATATTCCCAATGGCAGGCAGCCGATCGTTTTCCGCTTTATTGGCTATGGCGAAAGGACAGATACCATTGACTTCCCGTTTAACCAAACCGAGCTGTATGAAGTTTTGCTTGAGGTTGAGTCCGAAGAAATGGAAGAAGTGATTGTTTCCTCTACGCGTTCGAGCCGCACTATTGTTGATTTGCCAACACGCGTGGAAGCTATTTCGGGCGAGGAACTGGAAGAAAAAGGGAACATGAAACCGGGCGATATCAGGATGATGCTGAATGAAAGCACGGGTATTCAAACCCAGCAAACCTCCGCCACCTCATACAATTCAAGCATCAGGATTCAGGGGCTTGACGGCAAGTACACCCAATTGCTTCGCGATGGCATGCCGCTGTATTCAGGCTTTTCAGGTGGGTTAAGTCTAATGCAGGTTGCCCCGCTCGATCTGAAACAAGTGGAAGTAATTAAAGGTGCATCCTCTACCCTGTACGGTGGCGGGGCTATTGCGGGGCTGGTAAACCTCATCACCAGGTCGCCGGGTGAAGAACCGGAACTCAGCTTTATGGTAAATGGCACTTCTGCATTGGGGTTGGATGCCAGCGGTTTTTATGCGCAGAAATATGGCAAAGCAGGCGCTACCGTTTTTGCCTCCTACAATTTGGGTACGCCTTACGATCCTGCCGATATCGGCTTTTCGGCCATACCAAAATTTAACCGGTACACCATTAACCCAAAGCTATTTTTATACTTAAGCGATAAAACCACGTTTAATGTGGGGTTAAATGCTACAAAGGAAGACAGGATTGGCGGCGATATGCTTTACCTTGACGGCAAGGGAGATAATGTGCACAGCTATTTTGAAGAAAATAATACCAGCCGGGTAAGCACTCAAATGGAACTCGACCACCATATAAAGGAAGCTTCGAAATTCGGCATTAAAAACAGCGTGAGTTTTTATGACCGTTCCATTAAAATGCAGGATTATACATTTTCCGGCATACAAAAAGCTTCATTCACCGAAGCTACTTACCAGCACCGGGGCGATAAGCTTGAATGGATTGGCGGCCTGAACCTTTGGACTGACAAATTTGTACAGGATAAACCAACTGAGCATGCGGTTGATTACAACCATACAACGGTGGGCGGTTTTCTGCAGAATACCTGGAATGCTTCTGACAAATTCGCACTCGAAACCGGGCTGCGAGGTGACTATCAAAACAAGTATGGATTTTTTGCACTCCCCAGGTTTTCGGCAATGTTGAAAGCAAGTCCAAAATTAACCATGAGGCTGGGCGGTGGCTTGGGTTACAAAACACCTACCGTATTTACGGAAGATGCTGAACGTATTCAATTCAGGAATGTATTGCCCATCAACGAATCTATTACCAATGCAGAAAGATCAGCCGGTGCAAATTTTGATATCAATTTCAAAACCCGGATTGCCGATGAATTGTTTTTCAGCATGAATGCGCTTTTGTTTTACACCAGCGTAAATAACCCGCTGATACTGGTTGGCAGGCAGGATGGATTTTATGAATACCAGCAACCCGATGGCAGCATAGATACCAAAGGACTTGAAACCAACATGAAACTCAGCTATGGCGATTTTAAATTATTTGTAGGATACACATTCGCAGATGTTAAGCAGCATTACAACGGCAAATCAACTGTATTTCCTTTGGTGGCAAAGCACAGGCTTAATAATGTACTGATGTACGAGGTGGAAGATAAATGGAAAATGGGTTTGGAAGCGTATTACTTTAGTCCGCAACAATTAAATGATGAAACCACGGGCAAAGAGTATTGGATATTTGGTTTTATGGTGGAGAAATTATGGGAGAAGCTTTCACTGTTTGTAAACTTTGAAAACTTTACAGATACCCGCCAAACCAGGTTTGATACTATTTATACCGGCACCATTACCAATCCAACCTTCCGCGATATTTATGCCCCGGTGGACGGCTTCGTGGTGAATGGCGGGTTTAAGATCAAATTGTAAATCTGATACAAGTAACTTGCGGTGTTATGCTTTTTGAAATCGCTGTATTTTGTGCCAGGGCGTTCAAACCAAAGGAAAGAAGAAGCAGGTAAAATAGGAAACGTATGCAGCAGAATTTTTTTTGAATGAATGAAATACGGAAGCGGATGATTTAACCCAATATATCCCTGATTATTTTATAATGATGCCATGTATGGATTTTAAGGAAACGGATCGCGGCATTTTTTCTTAATACACCAAAGTATGGATGTTTAAAAAAAGAATTCCTCGCCAGGTTGGGCAGTTCTGCCAATGAATTTTTGGCCTGGGCAGAAAGCTGCTGCAAGGTCTCCTTGTTGATCTCTTGCCTGGGAACAACCCGCCCCGGCGCTTTTCCCCTGCCCCGCGGAATAAATCCCGTGATGGTTACATACAAATAGGGCACGCTAAACTTCCATGTATAATCCGCAGGATTTGATTGTTTGAGCGCCCCAACTATACTATTGATTACCAGGCAACTGTGTGCAATATGCCAACCCACTGATGCCTGTGAGATATCAGCATTGGTAATTTCATGCTGCGGAATGAATGTGGTAACCTGGTTGACAGCCTGTTTTAATTTGTCCATGAAAATAGAAAAATCAAATCTAATAGAATTGAGCCGAAAACTTGCTTTGGTACAACCATTATAAATTCCAGTGGATTAACAATGTTGGCCGACCCCAAACCAGGATTTGAAAAGCAGGCAACTCCTGTAAAATAAAGTTCCTGACATTCAAGTTAGGATAGCGGAAAATATCCGTATGCAAAAAATCATAAAAA
>CAYUGH010000064.1:0-26903 GCA_964444195.1 uncultured Chitinophagaceae bacterium | reverse complement strand
GGGCTGAAGTGGCGGTGGGGGTGCCATCCTTGCCCATATCATCGTTGTTGCCGCTTAGCAGTAAAAGCGGTATGTCAAAGAACTTTTACAAAGCTAAATTAAGGGGAATTATCTTTTCCTTTCTGCGAAGCCTGGAGTGGCGGGTGAAAAAAATTGCTTGTGGTGCTTTTGTGCTGCTATCATCTTATCTGTGCAAACTACAGACAGCACCCGGCTTTGTATTCATTATTGAACTATAAGCACTACCTGGTTTATTTGCCTGGAACACTACGGATAGCTGGGGCCTACCATCATCTTATATTCAGCATTCAAAGAACTATTCTGTTCTTTAATTCGTGACACACCCCGCAACGGTGTCTTTGGGGGAAGACCAACATTGGCCGAACATTTTTGCATTTCTGGACAAAGAAGGAACACTACAGACAGCAGGGTAGCTGGTTAGTTTGGAGTTCCTCAACTGCTTCAATTAACTAAATTACCTGATTCTGGTAAAATATGCTTTGGAAATATTTTTTGCTCCGGTTTTTGCCCTAGTGTTATTAATGTAAAGATTACCATTTTCATCAATTCCAACTTGATTATGAAGTTCTACGCCATTTCTTTGGTAAATCAAATAACACCAAGCAATCCCATCAATCGAACGATATTCTACCTTTCCAGATTTGTTTGCAAAAAATGGTACATCATGTGAAAAATAAAAACTATCATTTTCCGAAATTTCCAAGTTTAGCAATTCCAAAATTTCATAATCATCGTGGTAATAGCTTACATCCGAATTCTTAATGCTAAATTTATATTTTCCTATATAATCATCCCTATCCCCATCCGTGATGATATTGCAGGAAAAAATCATAGAAAAAAGCAAAAAAACATGCGCTATTCTATTCATCATCATAGTTTCCATCTTCAATAACCTTTCTGATATTACCATATTTATCTCCCTCAGTATTAAAAGGTATAAATAAACTAAATCTTTCACTGACATTTCCAAATTTCGTAGTAGCACCAGGTTCTCTTACATAAGACCTGGGATATAACAATCTTTCTCCAATTTCTCCAAATATCTCTTTGTAAAACTCTTTGCCGAATGCTCCGGATGTAATACTTGTTACATTAAATATGTCAATTTGAACCCCATTATTACCAGGTGTGATTGTAATTTCAGCACTGCCAACTAGCCCTGTGATCGAACCAAACAATGACTTATTTCTCACGGCATCTTTTGCTAATTCAGTAACTCCAAAACCACTTTGTTCAGGACCAAATGAAGTACCAGGGTCTGTCAGGTAATTTTGAAGAGCATTCCTAAGTACATCAGATTTCAGGAATTTTGAACTCATAATGCCATTTCGGGGGAAAACATAGTTCTCAGGTCCTGTACCTGTTACAAACCCTTTCATAATAGAACTATTAACAGCAGCTTCAAAGTCATTATAATCGGTGGCATTTGATTCATCGACGAAAAATTGAGTATTTGTTCCAACAAACATATTAAACAACCTCGCCTTATCTTGTCGGGTATCACTAATAAATCCTGTCCCAGGCCCACAAACATATCTGCCTTTCAATTCTGGCTCTTTTACCGGTGAGAACCAAAACCTTTGTTGGCTTGATATGTATCGATTTGTTACATTTTTAGTTATTTCTAAGGCAATAGCCCTTCCGTAAATTTCCGGTATACCTGGCGATTTCTTATTTCTTTCAGGTTCTTCTCCGTCTCTATCAATAAATAAAATTGGACTATTTCCTGAAAATTGATAAGGAGAATACCAGGGGTACTCTTGTACCAACGGGTCCACACTCAAAAACCTCCCCAGCCTGTCATCATAAATCCTCATGCCATAATCCTGCTGGTTGCCAGTACCCTTTACCTCGTTGTCATTCTCCTTGCCATTAAGCCCGTAACGGTATGAGCCTGAGCTAAATGAACGCCCGGGCATTACCATCCCGAACGAATACAGGCTTTCTAAATAATTTCTATTACGGGCTATCCCTATTTAAATGTGGTTGACGAACTAACAAAGCGGTGTTTCAAAGAACTTAAGTGCGAAGATAATTAAGACAGGGCATTCATTTCGCACAGTTTCCCCTTCTTAGGTCCTTCCCCTTCTTAGGTCCGGGAGACCTTGCTGCGAATAAAAAAGTTTGGTTGGTGTGGGATATGGTTAGTGAAGGCACAAACCATGGCTTGGGTTGGGGAAGTGCGAACCACGGCATTAGTTCGTGGCTCACGAACCATGGCAGGGGTGTATTTTTAAGTCTTTGTATGCGGAATACGAAATAGCTCCCAATGGAATCAACTGTATTAAAATGAACAACATCACAAGAATGGTTCTTGATGCTTTTACCACTTTGGGAGCCTGTTTTAAAAGTGCGTTTTTAAGATTGTTGGCAGCTATTTTTGTTCCGTTCATGAGATAATAGGTAGTGCCTTTCGCAAAATCCTGCTCTATATCTTTCCGTATTGAATCGGGAGTATTCTCGGATTTTACCGAAAGGACAATAGCAAGAAAACTGTGTTTGTCTTTAAAATTCTCAATAGCTGCTTCATAATAAGTTTTGCCTATTTCTAACTGCGATTCAGGTTGTGCGGCAGGAATTGTATTGCCTTCATTTTCAGGTTTAGGATATTTTGTAAAATCTTCAATACCCAATTTCAATACGTTATAGTATGCTTTGACAAACGAACTGTTTGTAAAAGAAGCATCAGATTTCAACCCTTCTTCCCATGATGATATTTCAAGCTTAGCTACTTCTTCAAAAAAAGTAAAGCCGGCAAAAGCAATAATAAAGATGAATGAGAAAACTGCGCTGAATGCAGTCATTGTTTTATGGGTGAGTGTCGTCTTATAGCTTTTATTCCACAGCTTATAGAGGAAGCTGCAAAAAACTCCCATCAATGCTGAGAATACCAATGCTCCAATGACAGTGAGGTACAAATTTTTTTCAGACAACTTCTCCAAGCCTCCAAATACTATTCTGATAATATCTGCTACGGTGTTCATTGTGTATTTTGGGTTGACACAAAAAAACGTAGGCTATTCCCATCGCTTGCCGCAGAGGTTCGACCAAGAACCCGTAGTACAAAGCAAAAAGGAACGCCCACGTTTTACCGTAGGCGCTTCCACTTTCACTTCCCTGTACTACTTTAAACTTGGTCGATTTCTGCGACAGGAAATTTTTAAAGCGAAACGCTATATTTTAATGTGCTTGTTTTTTTGTTTATGTCATTCAATGATTTTTTGTCCGATGCAAAATAAATGTTTTTATAATTAGTTTTCCTATGTGTTCAAAAAAATCGTTTCTATGGGTTTGCGCGGTTGGGGTAAAATCAAATATAGAAAGATACTTCTCACTAAAAAGCCCGTACTCCCGCCAGTAAAGGGCACTTCACAAGAAAAAGGCGTTTCCTCCCGGAAACGCCTTTTTCATTTTCGCCCGAACCCTTTGCCAAAGGATTATTCCACAATAATTTCATCAGAAAACAGCCAGGCCGGCTGGTCTTCACCCGGGTGGCCCTTGGGGCAGCGGCCCAAATTTTTGGCCGTTACCCGGATATAGCGAACCTGCCGTTGCTCAAACCTGGCGGTAAAATCCCTGATTTGCGGATCGCGGTCACCGGTGGGTGTGGTATTGGTAATAGTGCCAAGCTCCGTAAAATTCACCCCATCCGCCGAGCCTTCAAACCTTACCCACTGCGGAAAGAATATCCACTGGCCGTAATTCTGCAGGCACCCGAGGCCGATGCTGCTTGCGGCTGTTTCATTACCCAGGTCAAGGGTGGCAACCAGGTCGTTGCCGCTGAAGGCATGCCATTGCTTGCCGATAGATTTTGTACCCCTTAATCCGTCTGTAAGCGTAGAAGCGCCGTTTGCAGGGTAATGACGATTGTTTGGCGTGGCATACAGCACAGCCTTGCCTGTGGCTTTGTTGAATGTAAATGATTGTGAAGCCGGCGTTGCTTTCACCATACTGTTATTTAATGCCATTCCCGCTTTAATGGTTATAGACTTACTGACTTCGAAAGGGGCTTCATATCTTGAACTGCCTGTATTGGGATTGGTACCGTCCGTTGTATAGAAAATAGTGGCATCGCTGTTTTCCGTTTCCAGGGCTATTGACAATTTGCCATTGGCAGCGGTTGGTTTGATGTCCACTTTAAAATTGCCCTTAGAGTAATGCAACCCGCGTTGCTCAAAGCCCACAAGGTGCGGTTGCAGACGTTGGTTGAATTGCTCCCAGTTCTTTACCTGCTTTGGCGACCACACTACCTCGGCCAGCGCCAGCATGCGGGGAAGTATCATATATTCAACGTGTTCAAATGTGGGCACATACTCCGTCCATAGATTGGCCTGCGCACCCAACACATATTTGGCTTCATCGCTTTTGAGCTCGGCAGGTATGGGATCATAGTCATAAACCTTCTTCAGCGTGTTGAACCCGCCAATGGCCTGGGGTTCGGTTTCGGGATCGCCCTGGTAATGGTCGAAATACAAAGGAGAACCGGGCGTCATTACTACATCGTGCTTCATTTGCGCAGCTTTGATGCCGCCGCTTTCGCCGCGCCAACTCATCACCGTTGCCTGGGGCGCCAGGCCACCCTCCAGTATTTCGTCCCACCCGATCAGCTTACGGCCCTTTGCATTAAGGAATTTCTCCATCCGTTGGATGAAATAGCTTTGCAACTCTTCCTCGTCTTTCAATCCTTCCGCCTGCTTTCTTGCCTGGCATTTGGCGCATTGCTTCCAGCTTGACTTGTCCACCTCATCGCCGCCAATATGAATGTATTTGGATGGGAAAAGACCCATCACTTCCTGCAGGATGTTTTGAAGGAATACAAAGGCGCTGTCGTTACCCGCGCAGTAATTGCTTTGCACTTTGCTTGCATAAAAATTGCCCGCCTGGCCAAAATGGTTCGTTGGGGTACACGACATTTCGGGGTAGGCTGCCAATGCGGCTTCCGAATGGCCGGGCATTTCTATTTCGGGCACAACCGTAATATTTCTTGCAGCAGCATAAGCCACTATTTCCTTCACCTGCTCCTGCGTATAATACCCGCCGTAGGTAGCTTTTGCCCGGTCGGCATTAAACTCCACCTCGCCCCAGTTCCAGTTTTTATCCTCATCTACGCGCCAGGCAGCCAACTCAGTGAGCTTGGGATATTTTTTGATCTCGAGCCGCCAGCCTGCTCCATCTACGAGGTGCCAGTGAAAAACATTCATTTTATAGCTTGCCAGCAAATCAATAAATTCTTTAATGAGTTCCGGCGAAAAGAAATGGCGGCTTACATCGAGCATCATTCCACGCCATTGAAACCGCGGGTAATCGGTTATTTCCATGCACGGAATCTGTAAAGTCTGATTGGTACGAATGGCCGGCAGGGTTTGCAGCAGCGATTGTACGGCATAAAATAATCCTTTGGAACTGTTGGCCTGCACAAGCACGGCTGTAGGTGTAACGGATAACTTGTAGCCCTCCTCTCCCAATTGGGCTGTTGGTGTAATACTGAAACGGATGTGTTTACCGGTTGGGCTGCCGTTGCTCACCTGCAGGTTCAAACCGCTTACCTGCTTTACATGGTTGCTAAAGTAACGCACCACATCGGCAGCGGGCTTGTTATTGGCGGGCGCTTGTATAACTACCTGCCTGTCCAGTACAAACACACCGGCCTTTTGCTGCAGGCTTACAGGTTGGGGAATAATGTGCACAGGCAGTTGAGCCTGAGCAAGTGTGACGTTGAGTTGAAATAAAAGGAAGAATACAGATATTTTATTCATAATGTGTAGATTGTTTTTTTGATAGCTTTAGTATTTCCCGAGCCGTGGCGCGTGCCCCCCACGCGCCACTTTGGCTGACTTCATCCCTTCGCAGACATGATTTCCTTCCTTTCCCCGTTTACCCCCGAGCCGTGGCGCGTGCCCCCACGCGCCACTTTGACTGACTTCATCCCTTCGCAGACATGATCTCTTTCCTTTCCCCATTCACCCGCACCCATGCCTTGCGTGGCTGCGCAGAGCGAATTGCATAGCTTGTCACCTTGCCATCGTTCCAACTGCAATCCACCGCAAAGCCGCCCCTCGCTTTGAGCCCTTTGAATGAACCACTTTGTGCCCACGATGCAGGTATGGCAGGCAGCAAATGAATTTCACCGGCATGGCTTTGCAGCAGCATTTCGGCCATGGCGCCGCTGATCCCAAAGTTTCCATCCAATTGAAACGGGGGATGATTGGCAAACAAATTGGGAAGTGTATTATATGTGAGCAGACCGCGTACCATCATGGCTGCTTTATCGCCTTCGCCCAGCCTGGCCCACAGGGCGCAGCGCCAGGGCCATGTCCATGAGCGGCGGCTGTCGCCCACCGTTGATTCCACGGTAAATGGAGTATGGATATTTTTTCCATAATTGCCGCTCCGGCTGCGCAACGAAATGATGGCTGCATTGGCTAATTCGGGTGTGGTTGTTTTACTGATCTGCCTGCCGGGAAATACGGCAAACAAATGCGAAGTGTGGCGATGCCGGTCGTCAGGATCATCACGGTCTTCCTGCCACTCCTGGAGCTGCCCCCACTTGCCTATTTTGTTCGGGGCCAACTGTTGCTGCATGTCCGCCACTTTGGCCTGGTAATCATTATCAATGTTCAACGCCTTCGCTGCATCGAGGTAGTTCTGAAACAAATCCCATACCAATTGCTGGTCGTGCATCACCCCGTCTTCGCGCGGCCCATGCTCGGGCGACCATCCGTTGGGTACTACCAGCGTGCCATCTGGCAGCTTTTTCAAACGGTCTTCCCAAAAATGGCAGATCTCTTTCAGGATGGGATAGGCAGTGTTCCGCAGGTAAGCGGTATCCGCCGTAAACGCCCAATGCTCAAAAGCATGTTGCGCATACCAGGCGCTGGCGGGAATATTCCATTCCCAGCCGTTTCCCCCAAAAATGCTTTGGCTGGTACGCGCCGTCCAGCCGCGGGTGTTTTGGCCAAAAGCCTTGCGGGTAGCCATGCGGCATGGTTCTGCCTGCGCCACTATATAATCAACCAGCGGCAGGTGACATTCGGAAAGGTTGGCGCTTTCCGCCGGCCAGTAGTTCATTTGTATATTGATGTTATTATGATAATCGCTTGCCCAGGGAGGGTTATTGCTGTTATTCCATAATCCCTGCAGGTTGGCCGGTAATCCGCCGGGGCGCGATGAGCTTGCCAACAGGTAACGCCCGTATTGAAAAAGGGTTTCTTCCAGGTCGGGGTCAATACCACCCTCCGCATATTTTTTCAGGCGAATGTTAGTAGGCAATGCAAGCAGCGAGTCCGCAGTAATACCAATATCAATTTTGGCGGCACCGGTCAGCCTGGTAATATCCTGTACATGCCGGCTCATCAACTGCTTGTATCCCCGGGCCATCGCCATAGCCAATTCCTTTTCCAACCGGGGCATGGGCTCATCACCCCGCCAGCCAGAATGATAATCGGGTTTGTAGTTGGTACGGGCATTCAGGTAGATAACAAAGCCCTTGCAGTTTTCAAACACCAGCTTGTCACCCTCCACCCGCAGGGTTCCCCCATCGCATACCACGCTTGCCTTTGCTGCGTATTTCAGTTGATTGGGCATTTCGCCCAAAAAACTAAGTTCATTGGATTGCGCCCGGCTGACGGCTCCCTGCGCAGAGGTAATGGAAATATTTCCCGACAGCACTTTCTTCTTCCCCGCGCTATAGCTAAACACCATCACCTGGTCGGGATAGCTGGCAAAGGCTGCACGGCTGTAGCTGACGCCCTTGTTTTGAAACGATGTACTGTGAATACCCGTACTGATGTCGAGGCTGCGGCGATAAGCCTGCGCGGGCACACTGTCGGCAAACTCAATGACCAGTTCACCAAAATTCCGGTAGGAGCCAAATCCGCGGTCGCCGGTTTGGTAGCCTCCATCCCAGTTATTGTCGCCGCTCCAAAGGCTTTGCTCATTAAACTGGATGATATCCTTTTTAATGCCGCCGAAAAGCATGGCGCCCATACGGCCATTGCCAACAGGTAAGGCATTGGGCTCCCATTTTTCAGCCGGGGCTGAGTACCATATAACAGGTTGCTGTATTTTTTCTGCCTGGCCATGCAGGGCTGTTAGCAGGAGCACAAAAAACAAGGAAAATTTTTGAAGTATCATCATGCAGGCGTTGTAAAATGGTAATGGTTAAATATTAATAATCCTTGTTATTTTATTTCCCGGAGCCAGGGCGCGTGTCCCCACGCGCCAATTTGCTCACTATCTAAACTACATTGAAATGGTCATGGTTAAATATTAATAATCCTTGTTATTTTTCACCTTCCACTTTCCAATCCGTTTTCAAATCGCTCTTTACCATGCGTTCAGTTTTTACGGCAGGCAGCGTGGTCATATCCGTACTATTCTTTTCAATGCGAACATGGGTGCAGCCGTCAAGGTTAATGACCGGCTTGTCCGGGTTGCCGTTGCCCGCAAAAGATATCTTGTTTCCGCTGAATTCAAGCCTGTCAACACTGCGGGCATGCAGCGCCGCATTGTTCAGCAAGCTAAAGCTGTTACCCGTTATGCGGATATTGCGGTGCACAAATGCGCCCGGCGCCCTCTCGTGGTTTTCAGGAGCTATGTTGATCGCGCCGCTTCCCGAGTTGTAACCGCACCCGTCAAACACATTGTTGAGGATCACTACATCCTGCACCGGGCCCGATTCAAACCAACTCGCGGCATCATCGGCTATAAGGATGGGATACATGCCCGTGTGATAAAATCTGTTGTTCTCAATCAGCACTTTGCGGCGGGTGGTGATGAGTATGCCGCGGGTGTTGGTGCGTTCAAAGCGGCTGTTCCTGATTATTACTTCTGGTGTCCAGCTAAGGTTTTCAAGGCAAATACCCGCTTGCGCATACGCCGGCAGTGCACCGTCAAGCTCCAGTTCCATCTCGCGCGGGTTAATGAGCGAGGCCGATTTCAGCCTGGCAACCCCGAGCGGGAGTAAAGTCTTGGGGTTCACAAAAGCGATGCTGTCACCCGCAAAAAAAGCTTCGAAGCCATAGGTTTGATGGTGCATAAACCGCACCGTCATTTTACCCGCCGCCTGTACGCCGGTCACCTGCAAATGCGTGCCATGCACATTCACCGGGTCGTCGTGCGAGCCCGAAGTGAAACAACTGTCAACCAGCACCTTGCCGCGGCAGCCCGAAAAATGAAAGCAATCGGCAAAGGAGGCGATAATACGACCGCTGTTTTCGCGTGGCGCCACCCTTACCTTCACCAGCGAAATATTTTCTGAGAACTGCGAAACGATACCCAGCCCATGCATGTAGTGCATGCGAACATCATACAGTTCAATATTTGAGCTGCGTGAGATAAAGCCGCCGCAGTTGTCGCGGTAGGGGTCGCGCATGGTAAGCACATCGCCGGGCTTGTATTGCACTTTCTCAAAATTCCCTTCGAAGCGCACCGAACCCGGCGCGGATTGCACCGCCTTTGCCTTGAGCAACGGCCCCAGGTTGCTGTAATGCAAATTGTTGGTTGCAGGCCTGAACAGTATGGTGTGGTGTGATTTCGATTTCCATCCCTCTCCATAAAATACAATCCGCCCGCTGTCAATGGCAAACTTTGAATCGGGATGGATGGATGTTTCAATGCCGGTGCTGCTTACCGATTGCACGGTCAGCTCGCTCATGGTGGGTCTTTCATAATCGAAACTAATATTGCGGATGCGCATGTTGCGGCTATGAAGCAGGGCGAAAGAAACCATCTTGCCATGCAAAACCACTAAGCTGTTGTTGCCATCAAGCGTAATATTGCTGCATTGCTCAAACAGGAAGGCTATGCCCTTCACCTTGGACAGCGTATCATTCTCCGTGCAGTTCGAAATGTAAAGCTCCTTTTTAGGAGCGCCCTCGGGCCACACATCAATACGCCCGCCCGGCAAACGAAGCACTGCATTGTTTAGTCCTTTGCATGCAGCAATTGCCTTTTGGATGGCGCCTGCTGCGTTTTCATAACTGTTTGATCTTACACCAAAATCCGAAGCATTGATTATCGTTTGACCATAGCTTGCCGTAGTGGCGACAGCAAGTGAAACG
Source organism: uncultured Chitinophagaceae bacterium (assembly GCA_964444195.1). Classification (GTDB taxonomy): domain Bacteria; phylum Bacteroidota; class Bacteroidia; order Chitinophagales; family Chitinophagaceae; genus Phnomibacter. Next base: position 16,821 of record CAYUGH010000064.1, on the reverse strand, counting down.
AGGAAAAGGAAAGCCCGAATCAATCCCAGAGCATTTTTGATGACTTGAATACCGGTTTTCATTGAGGATGCAATCTATTTTATTGAATGCGAAACTGTGACATAACCTTGAATGGCGGATAAAAAATTCAATGCATTTAGTTAGTGAGCAAAGTGGCGCGTGGGGACACGCGCCACGGCTCAGGCATGAATTTTGACATCCTCATTTTTTCTATTGTTTCACTACAAACCAACTGAAGCCGCCTGCAGGAACATGCACATCAAGCATGATCTCCTGCTTATCGTTCAGCGAATATTTTACAGCCACACCTTTATCATTCACCACCTGCGCCGACTGCCGGATACCCGTATAATACAATGGCAACTTGAATTGCCTGCTGATTGGCTTGTCGGTAGGGTTGAATATGACCACCATACCCTTTTCTTCAATAAACGGGTTCACATGAAACATAGCATCGAGGTCGCGCCCGGTGGGGCGGGCAACATGAATGATGTCGGAAGTGAGGATGGCCCGGTGCTGCTTGAACCATTTGATCCATTTTTCCACCATCGCTTTGGTTTCGGGCGTATCGTACAGGCGGCGGCCACGCACGGTGAACTGGCAGCCACTTGCGAGATGCTGAAACAATCCCACCTCATAACGGTCGAGGTTTTTGCTCAACGGTTCCAGTCCCACACGCGGGTCGTTGGAATAGAAACCCACCAATTGCAGGGTCATCCAGCCCATGGTCGGTGTTTTGTGCCAGGTACCATCGTAAATGTACTGGCGACCCAAAAGAAGCTGCTGCTGCGGGGTGAGGTTGGCGCTTGCTTCGCGATAACCCATGCCCGTGGCTGATTGGCCATTCAGGAAATACCAGTCGGGTATGGGTGCATACATGTTCCGCCGCTGCAGTTCGTGCAACACAGAAACCTGCGTTTTCCATTGCTCCCATTGCGAATCGAACATGCCCGTATGGTGCGCATGATTGGTGGCAGCGCAAACATCGCCATGGTAAGGCCCGTCCATGTTGTAGGTCATCAAACCCGTTTGGTCAAAAAACTTCCACATATTCGGATAGTAAATATCTTTCCAACTGCTGGCAATACACACGCTTTGGCCAAACAAGCTGCCGGGCTTGCCCGAAACCGGGTCAATACAATCAAATTCGGCGCCACGCCCCCTTGATGCCACCTGCAGCTCGTATCCACCCATGACGATATTTCTTTCTTTGGCAAACGCGGCAATCTCTTTCCAAAGCGATACATAATCCGCATCGAGCTTGTCGTGCGAAATACCCGGCCATGCCATAATATCGAGCCGTTCAAAACCCAGCTCTCCCATTTGGGTGATGAAGCTTTTCAACTCGGTGCGATCATGCGAAGTAATGCCACCGGCTATCAGCGACTCTGTTACCTGCGGCGCCAGCTTGCGGTACATGCGCCTGTGGGCCAGGCTTTGCCTTTCGCGGTCGTCGCTATCCTGCAGCAACTCGAAAGTGGTGAAGGATGTAAAGGTTCCCTGCGGCTGCACCGTTTCCGACGGCCCCATCGGTACCCGGCTTACCAGCAAACTATGGTGCGGAAAATCAAGAAATTTGTCTTCGGCCTGGTTGTGCGATGCCCAGGTATTATACTCCGCATCAACCCGCCAGGTGGTGGTGGATTTGCCCACATGGTATTCGGGCGGCATACCTTTGTAGTGCATCAGCGCGCTTCCTTCGGGATCGGCATTGGCCAGTGCAAACGAATAATCGCTTTCAACATGCATGCGTTTTACCTGGTCCTGGTTTACCGCCAGCACCTCGCATTCGGTTTCGCGCACCACGAATGATTGAGCGCTTTTATTTTCCACCGTCATCCATTTGGCTATCACCGGCATGCCTTCGTACAATTCATAATGAATAGCTATGGATACCCGGTCTTTCCAATCAGCCTTGTTCAGCGGCGCCTGGTAATGCATCACCACATGCATTCCCTTCGGCGGCCAGTCGGCATGAGTGGCATTGTATTTTTGTTGCCAGGGATAACGGGCCTTGGGTTGCTGCACCTCAATGCCGGCAAAGTGAAAGGCGCCGGGCTCTGCAAACAGATCCTTATACCAGCTTTCAAGCAAATATGATTTTTCCGGTTGGCCGCTGAGCCCGCCGATATTGTACCAGGTACTGTCAATCATTACCCGCGCTTCGGGCTTTATGGCCCGCAGGTATTCCGCATGGTTCAGGTGACTCCTGAAGCTCACACATGCCAGGTTTTCATCTATGTAAAATTCGCGGCTTACCAGTCCATTGGTAAGCAGCAGCTTTGCCGTAAGGCCATCCGCCGCAGGCGCTGCCAACAGCTCCACGGGATTGTTGACAGCCGTCACCAGCCAATCGGGCGACTCAGGCATTTCAGGCAACTGCCCTACCCTTTTCACCCGGCTGTTGCCGAGTACCGAAGCGATCACCGCTTTTTGCTGCTCAGTAGCCTGCTTTTGCTTCTGTGCCAGTTGCTGCGGGTTGTACAGCAGAAACTTTGCCACGTCAAACTTTGCCGCTTTCCATTTGCTCAGCCGCGCTTCGTACACCAATCCACGAAACGAATTGACCCTGCCAACGGAACCAATGGTAAAACCCGCCGCATCGTTTGATGCCGGCTTAAACGCGTTCTTTTTTGCTCCATTCACATACACTGTGCCGTTCTTCCCATCACTTACCAACGCAATATGGGTCCACTCACCGGGCGCCGTTGCTGCCAATGCCGCAGGCAGTTCCACACTGTCCACCAGCAAAACCCAGTTGAAACCTTTTTGCGCCAACTGGTAACCTTTTTTGCCATTGCCCAGGGTGATCACTGTTGCAAAACCTGGTCCCGGATCGTTGGCGCCCTGGCGTGCATTGGCCTGCAGCCAAAGTTCCAGTACAAATGCCGAACCCGCTACCGCAAAGCTGTCGGCCGAAGCGTAGGCAGCTTTGCCGCTGAAAAGCATAGAGCCCTCCCCGTTTAATTTCTTATCGGCAGGCGCATCGGCAAAGAATACAGGTTGCCCCAGGCGCTTCAAAACACCGCCTCCATTAACATCGGCAATGTACTCAGGACCATTGGCATAAGTAACCGCTCCTGATTTGCCGAAATTGTAATGACGCAGCGAAGTTTGCTGTGCCCCTGCACTGAAAAACGACAAACAGGCAATCGAAAAAAAGAAAAGAAATCTTGTCATACACTGTAGATTATTTAATAGATACATACGTTATCATTTTAATTGAACCTTTGAAAAAAGACAAGACCATCTACCTGGCTTCAGCAACTGCCAAACGACCAATAGCTTCTTCGCTCAATTCGCAGTTAAACACTTTCAGGCGGCCTATCTGCGCTTTGCAGGAATTGCTTTTGTGGCCGATATACTGCAGCGGAAAAAACAGCGTCTGAACCTTTGCGGTTTGTTTGCCATTGGGAAAGGTTCTTTTAGCGCCTTCCAGTTTTTCAAGCAACACGCCGTTTACATACAGGCTGGTACCCTTGTTATTTCCTTTGATCACCAAATGCGTCCACTTATCTGCCGGCAATTCGTAGTTGAAAGCATAATCATATCCTTCGCGGCTAAAGCCCAATTTCCCGCTACCCTGTTGGTTGATTGTTACCACGGCATCTTTCGATCCAAACAACACCGCATTAGGTGCATTGCCCGCAGCAGCATTGATCATAAAGCTGATGGTATAGCCATAGCCGATCCCTTCGATACCTGTATTCCAATAGCTGCCGCCGCCCTGCAGCCGGATGGCGTTTGAAGCAGCATCAACCGTCACATTCAGCGCATCGGGTACTTTCTTTTTACTTGTGTTGGATAACTCGAATTTGAAATCAGGCGAAAACACCAGCGAATCTTTTGATACAATGCGCCCAAGCATATTGAGCCCCGGCCCTTCGCCAATGTTTTTGCTACGGGCATTGAAATCGGTGTAACTAATAGAGGTGGCCGCGCCGCCCCACATTTTTTGCGACAACACCTGCATGGCGGGGAACACACGGTGGTGCACATCTTTTTCAGTAATGCCATTGCCCACATGGTCATTCCATACGGCGAAAGAACCACCCCGGATCAGCGGATAGTTTTCATCAAAGGTCTCCTTGCCTATCCTGTTTGGCGTCCATTCCTCATAAAGCTTTTTGCTGTTGAGATAATCATAGTAATAGCCGGCAGCGGGAACAATATAGAGCCATCCATCGGGTGTGCTTATGCCCTTGTATCCCAATTCAAACATGTCCTTTGGTTCGGCATATCCATTGTACCAAAGATTCATGGTTACGCCTTCAGCCTTTACAGGCGTGGAGCCTTTCGCATGCGTAAGCGCGCCCCATATACGCACCTGCTTGCCGTAGCTTTCTGCCAGCCGGATATAATGATCGGTAAAGGCCCTGAATTTCTCTGATTCCTTCTTGGAATATTCATCGGTTCCAATATGCACTTCATTGCCTATAAACACCGGGTTCGGTCCTTGCAGGTATTCCTTGAAAACATTATCAATCACGGTATAGGTGAGCGGGTTATCGAGGTCGAGGTGATCCTGCCCGTAGTCCTTGCTGCCAATACCCGGAACCGCTTTGCTGAATGCCAGCGAATGTGCCGGCACATCAATTTCCGGGATGATGTTGACGCCATACCGCTTCGCCATTTGCTGTAGCGCTATGAAATCCTTTTTTGAGTAACTGCCGTCTTTTGATGTAAGGTTCGGATAGGTTTCGTTTTCAAGCCTGAACGCAGCATAGGTGCTATCCCAACTGCCGAAAAAATCTTTGAAGCCATTATCATTCAGGTGAATGTGGAAGTCATTCATTTTGTAATACGACATGAACTTCACATAATGCTGCAGAAACTCCAGGCTGAAGAACTTACGTCCCACATCCAGCACAAATCCGCGAACAGCATACTGGGGATAATCGCGGGCAATTCCTTTTGCAGTACGATTTTTAGCAGGGTCCTGTTCCAGCATTTGCAGCAGGCTGCGGGTTGCCCATACAGCGCCGGTTGCATCCTTGGCTTCAATACGAATTGTATTACCAATGTGGAGCACATATCCTTCATCAGGCAAACTATCGTGCGAATTATGCATGGTAAAATACACATCGCCCTGCCTGGGCTTACCGGTTTGAACACGCAGCTTCAAAGCAGCATTCAATTGCTGCAGGTCCTCCGCCAGCAGCCTGGCAGCCGGCTCGAGGGTAGCTGAAAATTGCGGATCAACCACCAGCCTGGTGGAATGGGTCCATTCGAAATAACCCGCATCGCCTTTCCACTCACGCAGTGCGGGAATAATAAATGGCGCAGGATTTTGTGCCATGGCTGTACATGCAAAAACCCATAACAACAACATGCTTGTTGCCTTCCGCCCCGGACCCTTCGCTGTTTGGAGCCATGTCTTCTTCTTTTTCACTGTGCTGATTTGATTCATTTCTTTCTACATGCAGTTACAAGCCGGCAAGGGCTGTTTATTTACCTTTCGTAATTCCATTTTCATTGAACGCATCTACCCTGAAATAATATGGCACATCTTTGTTCAGGCCAGGCAATTCGAGACTGTTACTGCCATAAACCATCACTGAATGATAGAGCCTTGACTTATCAATTCCGTAATATACCACGTAGCCTGTGGCATTTTTCGATACCGGCCATTGCAAGGATGCTCTTCTCGTATCAGCAGCATTCCGCTGCACCATTGGCTTACGCACCATTCCAGGCTTATTCCCACTCCCTTGCCCAAAAACGCGCAGACCAGACAATGAAAAATTGCCATCGGGTACTTGCAGGTTTGTAATTTTTATATACCTGGCCTTTACCGGTTTGGGCAGCACAATATAGTCGTGCGTAACATCTGCGTTATTATTCGATTTGTCAACTGCATCATGCCATTCATTTCCGTCTTCAGAAACCGAGATGATGTATTGGTAAGGCTTTACCGTATTGCCCGCTTTCAGCTTTGAGGCTTCATCTGCAAAATTCACCTGGAATGCATGGATGGTACTCGGCTCCTTCAAATCAATTTGCAGCCACTCCCCCTTATTGCCACCGGCAGCACTCCACCAGGTGCGCACCTCTTCATCGCAGGCCAGTTCCGGCGCATGACCGGCGAGCGAGGAAGATGCCGTCACCGGCTTTTGGTACGACAGCAGCATCCACCCGGTAAAAAGACTTTCTTTTTCATAATCCATTTTACGATTGGGCATCAGCACCGGGTAATCGCCGAAAGCGGTGATGCAATGCAATTGGCCTTTTGAATCAAAAAAAGCGGGGAACAATCCAATGCGGCGCTCAAACATGTGACGCACCGATATCGTCATGGTGGCTGCATGCCAGTAATTGCCGTACTTATCTTTGAAAGTGTTGCCATGCCCGGCGCCGTTGATGAATCCACCAGGCTTATAGGAAAACGGGCTATTGGGCATATAGGTAAACGGGCCAAGCGGTTTACCGGAAACATATACGCCATCACCATACACTTTAAACTCGGTACCGGGCGCAGCGTATTGCAGGTAATACTTCCCGTTGTGCTTCGTCATCCAGCATCCTTCATTCCAGCCTTTTTTTCCATCGCTATGCGTTTCACCCGGCTCCTCCCATCCATATTCCTGGTAACGGTGCTCAATCATCACTTGTGGCGCGCCAATGGTATCCAGCTTTTTAAAAGGATCGAGCTCTATGCCCCACAGCGGCTCTTTATTGGAACACCCATAATAGAAGTACACCCGGCCATCATCATCTTTAAACAAGGCGGGATCCGTCATGGAAATAGGAAATTTCTCGTTGTACACTTTCCAATTGTCTTCCAGCGGGTTGGTATTATAGTAAATCTTCATCTTTCCCCTTGAAGCAATGAAAAACACCGTATCGTTCATGGTTTCAACAGTAGGCGCATAATCTTCGGTTGGCAGCGTAACGCTTGGCCTGAATACCCATTGCACCATATCATCCGAATGCCAGTATCCGCCCGATTTTGAGGCATACAGGAAATACTTCCCCTTAAACAGGTGAATAACCGGGTCGGCCGCTTCACGGTATGCAGGCGAATCGTAGCTGAACCGGTAATTCAGGTTCAGCGGGTTGCAATAGGTGGCAGCGGGATTTTGCGCTGCTGCCGGTGTACACAACAACAGGCAAATAACACTATACAATAAGCCAGTAATTTTCATCATCCGTATTACATTTTCTATTTCTATATATTTTCATGTCACACTGTCTTCCTGCCACTCATAACATTTAAACAGTTACTCCCAACCCCACAAGATGCTACAATTTAACTACAGTTGCTTTGCCTTTATAAGAAACAGTTTTATTGAACTTCGTTGCGGAGGAAACACCCGTTCCATTGTTTGCATCCACTACCACAATTTTAAATGCCCTGCTCTTCAGCATGCGCGGAAACTCACCCTTTCGGTCTTCAATGATCAATTGCCTGTCCTTATCAATCCACCTGAAGCTGATGGTTGAATATATTCCTTTTTCGTAGTTGTAGTTGTTGTTTTCATCTTCATACAAAGTGAAAGCCGCATCGGCGCCGGGATAAATGCGCAATTCGAGGTTATCCCATTTTTTTTCTTCGGCATACTGCACTTTGGGTCCCCAGGGAACTATGGAACCGGCCTTTACATACAGCGGCATGATGCCGATTGGAGTAGCTTTCTCAACAGTTTTCCCTCCATCGGTTATTTCACCGGTCCAAAAGTCGTACCATTTTGTACCTGTGGGCAAATAAACGGGCTGATGCCGGGTTCCTCTCTCCGTTACCGGGGTCACCAGGATTGAACGGCCATACATAAATTCATTATCAATTTTATGCACTTGTTTATCGTGCGCAAAATCCATAAACAATGCCCGCATGAAAGAACCCGACCGGCTGGTAACTTCCCATGCGGTTGAATAGTTGTAAGGCAGCAAACTATATCGCAGGTTGATGAATTTTTCCTGCGCGTCAAAAATGGAATCGCCCCTTTCGCCAAACAGGTAAATCTCGCGGGGCAATACAGTGCCGTGCGAACGCATCATAGGGCAGAATGTTCCAAACTGCATCCAGCGGGTGTACAATTCCCTGAAATCGGCATTCTTCAATCCACCCGGAAAATCAATAGCCACAAATCCACCTATATCGGTATTCCAGTATGGGATGCCGCATAGTGAAAAATTAAGTCCCGCCGCAATTTGCTTTCGGAAATCCGGCCAGGTTGAATGAACATCGCCGCTCCACACATTGGCGCTGTAACGCTGCTGTCCTGCAAAGGCAGAACGGGTAAGAATGGTTACGCGTTTAGCATCGGTTGTTTTGCGTTGATGATCGTATATGCCGCTTACGTGCTGCAAAGGAAAGGCGTTACGCACCTTGCGGAACGATCCTAAATAAGTGGGCTGATCAAAATCCTTGTCTTTAATATTGGAATGCTCAGGCTCCGTGGCATCCAACCACCACCCATCTGTACCCAGCGAAAAAATGCCTTTGTTTAAATAATCCCAGTAGATATCTCTTGCATCGGGGTTGTAAGCATCATACACCTTTGATATCTCGGGCCAGGTAATAAAATTCAGCAGCATATTCTTTTGCCTGAACGCTGCCCTCAGCGGAGTTTTGGGGCCCAGGTTAGGCCATGCTACAATAAAAAGATGCGCATTCATTTTATGCACGCTATCCACCATCAATGCAGGATCAGGAAAAGTGCCGGGATTAAAGCTCATCGCATTCCAGTTGCTGTCGCTACCCCAATACTGCCAGTCCTGGATGATGCCATCCAACGGAACTTTGAGGCTGCGGTATTTTGTTACCACTTCCAATAATTCATTTTGTGTTTTGTATCGTTCCCTCGACTGGTTAAAGCCAAAAACCCATAAGGGCATCAATGGCGCCTGGCCCGTTAAATCACGCATTTGTGCAATCACACCATCCGCATTCCCACCCAACAGGAAATAATAATCGGCACAATCCCCAATCTCTGAATCAAAAGACGTTTCCTGCCGGTTATCGGTAAACGTAGTGGGCGAATAATTATCCCAAAAAACGCCATACCCTTTTACCGATTGAAAAAATGGAATGGCCACTTTCATATTTTCCTGCCGTAAATATATTTTGCGCCCGCGCTGGCTCAGGCTTCCGTTCTGCTGCTGACCTAAACCATATATCACTTCATCTTTCTCCAACAGAAATGCCTGCCTCACTGCATAGCCATCCTTGCCTGCATCCTTTACCGGGGTAAACTGGATGCCATTGTCCTTTTCGGTGAACAACCTTTCATCTTTATTGCTAAAGGATAATTTTCCTGTTTCAGTATTCAAATCAACACGCAACGCTGCGCTCTGAAGCGTAATGGTCCGGCCCTCGTGAGCAATCTCAAAATGAACAGCTTCGGTTTTTTTGATAACAGACAAACTCTCCTTTTTGTAAGCAACTCCTGCCGGTGATTTTATTACCCGCACAATTTGGGGGCTAAACAGTTGCAGCTCCACCTCAATGCCGTCAACTGAAGCTTTCAATCCATTGGATGTTTTAACGAAGACCTGGCCGATGGCTGCCTGCGAAATAAAAAACAGCGCAAATAAAAGTTTTTCTTTCATATCATTTCCTGTAAAGCATCTCCGCATATATACCCCGTAATGTCCTTAGCATGTATCCCGGCCCGATACCAGGCGCAAAAACAATTTCATTATTCTGTCACCCTACCGTCTGCGCTTACTTTTACCAATTTGGTTTCACCCGCTTTCACATGTACTTTCGGCCATTGTATAAAATCCGTATAGCCGAGCGGTGAAGCAGCCTGCACACTTGTTTCGGCAAACACCGCCACATTTGCATCGTGCATGGTAGGATTGGTTACCGATATTACCAATGTTTTGCCTTCCTGTTTTACCACTTTAGCTTCCACATGGTCAAACACTACCATTTTCCTGTTATCGGTTTGCAGGTAAATGCCCGGCAATTCCATCGCCATCAGCGTACCACCGGTTTCAGTCCAGCAATTGCGGGTATTGATATAGTTGCCAATGGCGCCCTTGCCTTCCGCATCACTTGGTTGGATACGCTCCATGCTGCTACCCACCAAATTGTTGGTAGTAATATGATGGGGAGGAATATTCACGGCTTCGGCATGGGCATGCTGAATATCGCGGATCAAACCGGCATACTGCAGTTTGCCGGTAGCCCTGAACAATTTAAACAGGTAATCGCCCGAAGCGCAGCAAATGCCCGGCGCCGCATGCTTGTTCTGGATACTGGCCCAAACTGCGCCTGCCATGTGGCTTTGCAATTTTCCGATTTGGCTGTTGGCGGGAAATACCGGGTCGTAAGAAATGGCCCAGGTGGCACATAATGCTGCCTGCACTTCTGCTTTTTGCAGCCAGCTTTTATCCTTCGTATAATAATACAATGCCATCAATGATTCGAGGAAACCATAGGCCGATTCGGAATTGGCATCCATCGAAATATCACCACAGTCGCCACCGGTAAGCCCCTGCTTCACTACATCTCTTTGATAGTAAAAGTTAGCCGATTCTTTTGCAACTTTCAGCCATTCGGGATTTTTAAAGTAATCGGCAGCAATAGCTAACCCTGCGGGAGCAATAGCGCCGGCCGTAGAGTTGAACACAGCTATCTCCCCGGTTCCAGGAGCAATAAACTGCCCAAACTCTCCATGCTTTTTCCAGGTATTGGTAAAAGCCGTTGCCAGCTTGCGTGCCGCATTTTCCCATTCAGGTTTTACCATACTGCCGTAGCCCTGCGCCCTAAACAGCATCAGGTGCTTCATCAACCACAATAATGCATCGCTGTTTTTACGCACCATGGCCTGCAACTCCGGAAAATCGGGATGCATTTCTTCGGGCCTTAATTCCCCGGTGGCTTTAATGCCTCCATAAAAATAGCCGCTTTTGCCCTGCAACTTGTTCACTACAAAATCAAGCTCGGCAGCCACGCGGTTGCGTTCCTTTTCTACATTAAGCGCCAGCATGGGAAAACTGTTGATCATGCCGCTCACCCATCCTAACTGGAAATCGTTGTTGTTTTCGGGGAGGTAATAGCTGCCTGCTGGTACGGTTACAAATTTGCTGCTCCAGATAGCGGTAGTCATATCCACCAATTTGCTCATCGGCAAAATGTTGCGGGGTTCATTGGGACCGGTAAATTCCTTGCGCACGGCCATAAATTTGGTCAGCAGGTCAGGAATACTGTTGGTATTAAACACATATATCCTAAATTTAATAGACAGTTCATCACCTGCTTTCCAGTCGGGGGCTTTATCCCCACTCTTGTGAAAATCGCCGAACCCCGTCGCCAGCTTGCGCATGGCCGGCGCCGTAATGGCAAACCGGCAACTGTCCTGTGCCGCATTTTCCGAAATGGTAAGCCCGTGGTTGCCAAACCTGGATTGCTGATCCGTGAGTACAATGAATCCTTGTTTGCTGCCGGGAGAATAAAAGCACATGGCAGGCGTGGCTGCATTTCCCGTTTGCAGTTCCACAACCGATGCTTTTCCTTTCTCTATGGCAAGCCGCGGGTTGTTTGAGATGGTAAGCGGCACTTTGGGATTGTAATACATTTCCTTAGGATACGGCGGATTGTACGCAGTACCGATGGAATGATACCGGTTGCCGTTGTACACTATGGCAGGCACCATCACATAGTTATCCCTGCTCCATTTGCTGAAATCAAAGGAAACGGCCACCGCGCTGGAAAGAACAGCTCCCTCTGTCAGTACAAAGCTTGCCGTCACATCCATTGCTTCGGGATGATCGTTTACGGGTTGGGATTTCAGTTCGATCTTCCAGCTTCCGTTTATTGCCGCGGATGATTGCTGAATGACAGGATACGCATTCACCAGGCTGGTTCCTTCAAACTTTTGCACGCTTAATTGAATGCTTCCGTTTACCGCTTTCAGCACCTTATTAATTTCATTGAATGATTGTGCTGAAATGATTTGTGTGATGAAATTGCAGCATACAAAGAATATTGAAAATTGAGTCGTTCGTATCATCGGCGTGGTTGTTTTTTTATTTGTGGTGAGCGTTTTTTTATTTCAATGTCGTTTAGATAGTGAGCAAATTGGCGCGTGGGGGCACGCGCCACGGCCCGGGGCGTGATTGTTTTTTTATTTGTGATGAGCGTTTTTTTATTTCAATGTCGTTTAGATAGTGAGCAAATTGGCGCGTGGGGGCACGCGCCACGGCCCGGGGCGTGATTGCTTTTTTTTATTTGTGATGAGCGTTTTTTTATTTTGACTTTTTCTTTTTGAAAGCGAGTGATACATCGGCTATTACCGGCAAATGATCGGATGGATACGACTCCGGCAATACCCGGTGATTGCTGAATGTTACGGCATCCTTTTTGCGTGCCACGATATAATCAATTGTTTTTTCGGGATGCTCGTTGGAAAAACTGAAGCCGCAATCCTGCACGCAGGAACGTTGAAAATTTTCATCGAGCATCCGTATAACAGCGCCGCCGGGCTCGGCATTTAAATCGCCTGCCAGTAAAACAGGATAAGGGATTGCTACAAGCGCACTATGGATGGCAACCATTTGCAACAAGCGACTGTCATCGCCGGTTTCAGCATCGAGATGTGTGCTGGCAAACACCAATGTGCTACCGTTGGGGAGCTTAGTGTATGCAACCTGCAATGCGCGCCGTTCGGCCTGTTGGTTGGCAGAAGGCAGCGCTATTGTCTTTGATGAATCAATGGGAAAACGCGACAACACCGCAATACCATAAGCGCCGCCACTAAAATCAATGGCCTTGCCAAACGAATAATGCATGCCCGTTTTTTCGGCAATGTCCTGCGCTTCGTGCAGGGTTTTGCCCGAACGGCCTGTATGTACATCTACTTCCTGCAAGGCCACAAAGTCGGGTTGGTATTTTTTGATGACGCCTGCAACAGTGTCCACATCTATCTTAGTGGGAGCTGATGGTGGTGATGCATGGCGAATATTGTAGGTCATGATGCGCAAGGTTTGTTTTTGCGCCAGCACAGTATTGTTCAGGCAAAAGGCCAACCCAACAAGGCCGCATAGTAACAGTTTGTATTGCATGTTCATGATTATTATTGAATGCTGATGGTTTTTTGAATGGTATTGGGCAGGCCTGCCATGCTTTTCACAGGCTGGCTGCCGCCAACGCTTACCTGCAATTTTCCTGTGGGTGCATAGCGCCGGCCTTTTTCATTCACCAGTTCCAGGTCGGCGGGTTGTAATACAAACTTCACCAGTTTGCTTTCGCCTTTTTTCAAATGAATACGCTGAAATCCTTTTAATGCGTTTAATGGCGCTTTGCCCCTGATGTCCCGGTAAGAGAGATATAACTGCACTACTTCATCCCCATCATAATCGCCTGTATTGGTAACCACAAAATTCACATTTAGCGCCCGTCCTTTTTTTATTTCCAAAGGGAAATTAAGCGCTGAGTATTTGAATGAAGTGTAACTGAGCCCGTAACCGAAGGGATACAATACTTCGCCATTGAAATAACGGTAGGTTCTTCCTTCCATGCTATAATCCCTGAAACCGGGCAGGGCTGCATCATCTTTGTAAAAAGTAACCGGCAGGCGGCCTGAAGGATTATAATCGCCGAACAGCACATCGGCAATAGCCGTACCCGCGCTCTGCCCGCCGTACCAGGCATTGAGAATGGCAGGGATGGTTTGATGCTCATTAGGCACTGCAATGGCGCTGCCCGTCATCATCACAAATACAACAGGCTTCCCGGTTGCCTGCAATTGCTGCAACAGTTGAGTTTGCACAGCCGGCAACAGGATGGAGGTTCTGTCGCCACCGTCAAACCCTTCGGCATTTACCTGCATTTGCTCCCCTTCGAGTTCGGGAGAAATGCCGCCCACAAAAATGATCACATCTGCATTGGCCACCTGCTTCGCCACCGCCTGCATGTCGGTTTTCCTGTAGCTTCCCTTCTGCATGCGTATCCTGGCGCCGTCCTCATTTTGCCAGCACTCCAGTGTAAGCCGGTAGGTCTTTCCCTGCTGCACCTTCCATTTGAAATTGCGGATGCCCGGGCCACTGTTCCAGGCATTTACTACCAGGCTATCATTGATATACAAACGGTAACCATCATCGCCCTCCATTTGCCATAGCAAAGTAGTGTCGGCGGGGGCGGTGAACTGTGTAAGAAAACGTGCGGAAAAGTGGCGGGCATTTACACCCGGGGCAGGAAGCTGTCCTTCATAGTACATGAAATTAATATCGGGCACGGTGGCGCTGTATGCGGGGGCGCCCTCCAGTTTTTCATTGTTGTAAAACGAAGCTTGTATTCCCTGTTTTCCGTTGTAGGAATAAAAAGCCGGATCATCATCCGTAGTGAACAATTCATCGGAAGTATAACCCACGCCCGGCCGGTATTGCACGTCCACGCCCGGCCCCAGCTTTTCACGCACGGCTTCCAGCACCGACACAATGCGTGAGGGAAACCCGTTGTAGTTGCCCAGCACCGCTACACGGTTGTCGGCATTAGGCCCCACCACAGCCACACGTTTCACCTGTTTGCTCAATGGCAGCAGTTGCTTTTCCTGGCCAGGCAGGCGGGCATTTTTCAACAGCACAATGGACTCATGCGCCATTTTCAATGCCAGCGCTTTGTGTGCCGGCGCTTCGAGGGTGCTGAAAGGCAATTGACTGAAAGGCACTTTTTCGGCGGGGTCAAACATACCCAACCTGTAACGAATTTCAAATAAGCGTTTCAGCGAAACATCAATTTGCTGTTCGCTGATGATGCCTGCTTTTACCGCATCAACCAGCGATTTGTACACCGAAGTGCCGCACTCCACATCCGTACCGTGCATCACCGCGTCAGCCGATGCCGCCGCAGTGGTTTTGTGTGTCTTGTGGTTTTTTACAAAGTCGTCAATAGCCCAGCAATCGCTGGTTACGTAGCCGGTGAATTTCCATTGATTGCGCAGGATATCATTCATCAGCAAATCGCTGCCGCAGCAGGGTTGCCCGTTCAGCGCGTTATAGGCGCACATTACCCCGGCCACTTTTGCATCCACCACTAATTCCCTGAAAGCAGGCAGGTAGGTATCCCACAGGTCATATTCCGTAGGCACATAGTTGTCGAAATGCCTGGACGACTCGGGGCCGCTGTGCACCGCGTAGTGTTTGGCACAAGCCGCTGCCAGCAGGTATTTGGGATCATCGCCCTGCAATCCGCGCACAAAAGCGGCGCCCAATTTAGCCGTAAGAAAAGGGTCTTCGCCATAGGTTTCCTGCCCACGGCCCCAGCGCGGGTCGCGGAAAATGTTGATGTTGGGTGTCCAGAAAGTAAGCCCTTTGTACCGGTCGCCCGTTTTACCCTCGGTCACGGCACGATGGTTGATGGCGCGGCCTTCCAGCGCGGAGTAACGAGCCATCAGCTTCAACGCGGCAGTGTCCCAGGTGGCAGCCATGCCAATGGCCTGCGGAAATACGGTTGTTTTGTATGGTGTGCGCGCTACGCCATGCAAAACCTCGTTCCACCACTCATAGGCTGGAATACCCAGGCGAGGAACGGCGGGCGCCGCATTGAGCATTTGCGCCACTTTTTCCTCAAGTGTGAGCCTGCTTACTAAGTCATTCACCCGTTGCTTCATTGGCAATGATGCATTCCACATAGGGTATTGCCTGAAGTCCTGTGCATGCGACATGGCCGTACCCAGTATAGCAGCTAAAACAATCGCAAATTTTATCATAAATAAATTGAGTAAAGAAGGCGATGTTTGTACCACTACCGGCTATGAATTACGAGCGCCTTTTTAAGGGGTTAAAGGTAAACCGGCACAACACAGCAGGCTTAAACATAATTGACCAGAGTCAATGTTATTTTGATTTGCCTGTTCATCGCACAGTGAAAAGAAAAATAATAGCCGGTTGGCGATAATGGATTACGGTATCATTATTGGTACGGTTATTTGTCATTCGCAAGTAGTTCGTCAACCACAACCGACGCATGTTCTATATCCCCCCGAAATACAACTGAGCCGTTTTTGTCCACTACTATCACGGTAGGATACACGCTAACTCCAAAGGCCTCGGGCAGGAGATTGTCAGATGGAATGAGAACAGGAAATGAATAATTTCTTCGTTCCAGTACGGCGAAAGCATGCCCTATGGTATCTGTTTCCAAAGGTTTGTTTACCGCCAGTATTTCAATCGAAGAATTGTTCTTGTATTTGTTATAAAGCGTTTGCAATTGTGGAAACTTTCTAAAGCATATCCCACACCGCGTATGCCAAAAATCCAGCAAAACCACTTTACCCTGTAACTCTTCATTTCTCAGCGAGCGGTTATGCTGCAAAAGGCCATTAATGGGTGCGGGCAATGTATAACTTACCTTGCCGGTGAAAGTTCCGAAATTCAATTTATGCAGCCATAGCGGATAGCCCTTAAATGCAGCCAGCATAGTGAGTAACAGCAAAAAGGTAAAAAACAAAAAACGTGCTGTCTTTTGTTTCAGCTCATACGCCAGCAATGCAAGGGCAATGCCTACGAACTGAGCCATGGAACTGGGAAAACTAAGGAGTACTTGCTTAAAATCCGATATAAGTGCGGGAACATACAACACCAGGAGAGGAGTAACTAATATTGCCGCAACCAGCCATTTTTCCCTGGACGAGGCTGTCCTTTGCAGCAGGAATAGCGTTACAACAAAATATATAGGAACTGAAACGAGAAGCTTCCAATCGTGCCCAACCAAACCAAGTGGAACTAAGGCGAAGAAAAGCACAAAGGATAACAGAACCAGCTTTAAGGCATATTTAGGTTTCATAGCGTAAATGGTATATTGTTTATGTAAAAAGCTTATTTGGAACGAAATTCCAAAACCCCACCGTTCAGCATACTGCTTACTGGTAT
>CAYUGH010000063.1:16406-27455 GCA_964444195.1 uncultured Chitinophagaceae bacterium | reverse complement strand
TTCACCTATTCACCTATTCACTCCTTCCCTATCCCTTCCCCGCCACCACAATCACAATTTCCCCTTTAACCCCTTTTCCGCGAAAATAATCCGCTACTTCTTTCAGCGAGCCCCGTTTGGTTTCCTCAAATTTCTTAGATAATTCACGCGAAACGCTGCACATCCTGGTCTCCCCAAAATATTTGGCTATTTCATCCAGCGTTTTTACCAGCCGCATGGGACTTTCGTAAAAGATCATCGTTCGTTCCTCTTCGGCCAGCTTGGTAAAAAGGGTATGGCGGCCTTTTTTAAGGGGGGGAAATCCTTCGAACACAAAACGATTGGTAGGAAGTCCACTGTTTACCAAAGCGGGTACAAAAGCGGTAGCCCCGGGCAGGCATTCAACGGCTACCCCTTGACGTACACATTCGCGTACCAGCAAAAAAGCTGGGTCGCTAATGCCTGGCGTTCCGGCATCCGTAACTAATGCCATGTTTTTGCCGGCCATTAACTGGTCAACCAGGTGTTGGAGTACCTTATGCTCGTTGTGCTGATGATAGGGAGTCAGGGGTTTCTGAATCCTATAATGATTCAGCAGTACTGAGGTAGTGCGTGTATCCTCGCAAAGGATTACATCAACTGATTGAAGTATATCAACCGCCCGAAAGGTAAAGTCGGCCAGGTTGCCAATAGGAGTAGGAACAAGGTACAACATCCTTAGGAAGCAATATTCACCTCAAACTGCTCCATTACCGGGTTGGCCAATAATTTTTTGGTCGCTTCTTCAGCTATTGCCTTTACTTCTTCGGCAGAAGCGCCTTCCACCTGCAGGGTAATATGCTTACCTATCCGCACATCCTTAATAGCGCCCAATCCAAGGTTGCCCAATCCGCCCATTACGGCTTTTCCCTGGGGATCAAGTAATTCTTTCAGCGGCATAATGGTTATATGTGCAGTATAGGTCATTGTGTAATGCTTTTTTTGAATACAATTGAAAAAATAACAAATGCCGCAAAGGTAACCGGTACAGCCCACCAACCCAAAAACAGTGCGGTTAAAATGGCCGCTGCGGCTACGCACAGGTGGGGTATAAATCCGGCCATTGATTTTTTAGCAGGTTTATTGCTCATAATGGGCAAATCGCTCACCATCAACCCGCTTAGAACGGCTACCAGCGCATATAATGCCCATTTATTGGTCAGCAGGTCTATTTCCCATTGAGCATTGGCCTGCCACCAGATAAGCGGCAAAGCGGCTACGGTTATACCTACCGAAGGCACAGGCGTACCCCTGAAATAATAAGCAGGGGTTGATTGGTCAATATTAAACCTTGCCAGCCTCCAGGCTGCAGCGGCGGATAAAATAAAAGCGGGTACCAACCATAAGAAAGAGGAACTCAGGCCATCATCTTCTTTGGCCAGGCTTAGCCTTAAAAACTGGAAAATGATGATGGATGGGGCCACGCCAAAGCTTACCACATCGGCCAGGCTATCCAATTGTTTACCCATTTCACCTTCCGCGCCCACTAATCTTGCCACAAAACCATCAAAAAAATCGGCCAGCGCCGCCAAACCAATAAAAAGGCTTGCCAGGTACAACTGTTCCGCCTGCAACTCAACCCGGTATCCCGCAATCTGGTTGGGGTCTTCCACCCATTGCCAAACACCCTGCAGGGTAAAAACTATGGCCAAACAACCAAAAACCAGGTTGAGCAGGGTAATAAAATTGGCGATATTCTTCATATATTATAATATTATTGTAGTATTATTTGATATCTTACAGCCGCAGTTTAATCCTAGTAAACCCTAAAACGGCAAATTCAGCGCTATTCTCTTAGTTTTTTTCAAAAAAAGCACTAATTCATTGATTATGATCAATTTTCTTTCCTATTTTCGTTTTCCTACGGAAAACCAAGCTAATTATCTACCTACTCTAACAAGCCAAACGAATGCCTTATAGAAAATTATTACACGAACTATATGTAAGCCTCCCCGGCCATTTTTCCTCCTATTTATTTGAGGGAAGTTTTTCGAAAGACTTCAAAAAAGAAAGTTTTGTTACCCGGCAGGGCGAATCCATGAAAGATTTTATCCGGGTTGAATCAGGAATTGTGAGGGCCATGTACACAAACGGCAATTCTTCCATAACTACCGAGTTTTACTTTCCCGGCGAAATGATTACCT
Organism: uncultured Chitinophagaceae bacterium; assembly: GCA_964444195.1. Lineage (GTDB taxonomy): Bacteria > Bacteroidota > Bacteroidia > Chitinophagales > Chitinophagaceae > Phnomibacter. The sequence goes on along the minus strand of CAYUGH010000063.1, from coordinate 25,293 downwards.
GCTTTATTCCCGCCTATACCGCGGAGGAAATGATGCAAAGCCTGCAAGCCATCACCGATGTAACCATCCGGTGCTGCCCAATGGAAACTTTCAAGGAAAGACTGGTATCCGACTCTGAAATTCGCAATTTTTTTGATAAGATAATCGCCGTTTTTATGCTGGAACAACAGCACCGGTCACAAATATTTCGTACCTCCTCCGCCATAGAACGGTACGACCACTTACTGCGAAATTATCCTGAATATCTTGAAACCATCCCGCTTAAATACCTTGCTTCCTTTATTGATATGAAAAGGGAAACGCTGAGCAGGATGAGGAAAAAGATGAAATGCGGCCGGACGGTTCGCATAAAGCAATTCCCGCAATTTGAACCGGCCTAAGCGCCCTATTCCCTGGTTTCCCAAAAAAGAAAAAACCTGACAACTTGTCACATTACAGACAAGGATTGTATCTTTGCCGACTTAAAAAAATTTAAGACCAAGATACATGCACGAAGTATTGGAAACAGAGATTGCGCCACGCACCGGGCTTGAATACCACAACGAAAAACGTCAGGGAGAAGCGTATGCCCCTTTTTCGGTAGATGGAAACCGGTACCGCAAACATTTCTACATTGAAAGTTATGGCTGCCAGATGAATTTTTCTGACAGCGAAATCGTAGCCTCTATTTTAAACGACCATGGGTTTGGCGCCACCCGCAATTTTGAGGATGCCGACCTGGTGCTTTTAAATACCTGCAGTATTCGCGAAAAGGCTGAACAAACGGTTCGCAAGCGTCTGACCGAATTCAGAAAGGTCAAGGAAAAGCGCCCGGGTATGCTCATCGGGGTTTTGGGTTGCATGGCTGAACGTTTAAAAGCCAAATTGCTCGAAGAGGAAAAACTGGTGGATATGGTGGTAGGCCCCGATGCTTACCGTACCCTTCCCGGTTTGGTGGATGAAGCTGAAACCGGTCAAAAAGCGGTGAACGTAATGCTCAGCCGCGATGAGACCTATGCCGATATTTCACCTGTTCGCCTCGGCAGCAATGGTGTTACAGCCTTTGTAAGCATTATGCGGGGGTGTAACAATATGTGCTCCTTCTGCGTGGTTCCTTTTACCCGTGGCCGCGAGCGCAGCCGCGACGATGTAAGCATTGTATCAGAATGCAAGGACCTGTTTGACCGTGGGTTTAAAGAAGTAACCCTGCTTGGTCAAAATGTGGATAGCTACCATTATGTAAGCGATGCCGGAAGAGAAACCAATTTCGCCGCCTTATTGGAGAAAGTTGCACTCATTCACCCCGACCTGCGCGTAAGGTTCAGTACATCGCACCCCAAAGACATTACCGATGAGGTGCTGCATACTATGGCGAAGTATGAAAACATATGCAAATACATTCACCTGCCTGTACAAAGCGGCAGCACCCGGGTATTGCAACTGATGAACCGTACGTACACCCGCGAATGGTATATGGCCAAAGTTGACCGCATCCGCGAGATACTGCCTGGTTGCGGCATCAGCAGCGATGTAATTGCCGGGTTCTGCACCGAAACGGATGAAGATCATACCGATACGCTCAGCATTATGGACTATAGTAAGTACGATATGAGCTATATGTTTTTTTACAGCGAAAGGCCCGGTACGCTTGCCGCGCGTCGTTACCAGGATGATATTCCTGAAGCTGTTAAGAAAAAGCGCCTGCAGGAGATTGTAGAACTGCAAAACAGGCTAAGCCGCGAAAGTAACGAGCGTGACCTTGGCAAAACATTTAAAGTGTTGATTGAAGGTAATAGTAAAAAAAGCGACGCTGATTGGATGGGCCGAAGCACCCAAAACAAAGTGATCGTATTTCCAAAGGAAAACTACAACCTGAAAAAGGGCGATTATGCTGAGGTAACGGTAGAACATTGTACGCAGGCTACATTGCTTGGAAAAATTATTTAAACTTCCTCCCGAAATTCAGAATCAATGAACCTATTATTAAATAAAAATAAATCAGAAATTATAAAGCTCTGCCAGTCATTTAATATTAAGTCGCTGTATGTATTCGGAAGTGCTGTTCGCGAAGATTTCAGACCAGAAAGTGATTTTGATTTCCTAATTGAAGTCAAAGAAAATCCTTCAAACCCTATGCAGGCATTCAACAATTATTTGTTACTACAATCTGCATTAGAGAATTTATTAGGCCATAAGGTTGATTTAATAGATTACAGTCAATTGAATAATCCTTATTTAAAGCATTTTATCAATCAGGAAAAGATTGTAGTATATGCCGAAGCGTGATTTAATAGTATGGCTTGACGATATTGACCGTATGATAGGTCGGATTGAAGACATGCAATCTGAAATTTCAGACCTGGAGAATTTCTCCAAAAGCAATGCCTACCAATTGGCATTTGAAAGAGGATATGAAGTAATAGGTGAAGCATTATATCAAATCAGGAAAGATTTTGACACGGCCGGAATAACTGATATTGACAAAATAATTAGTCTCAGGCACCTGCTTGCTCCTGATTATTTTAAGGTAAAACACGACCTTCTTTGGGCATTTACAACAGATTTTTTGCCCTTGTTGAAAACGCAGGTCAGACTAAAATTAAACGAGGAAAAAATTCGCATTTTCGGTTCTGCTAATCCAAAACTTGATTTGTAGAATCATTAAAAGATTATTTACATGGACATTCAATCTATAAAAAACCGCTTTGGTATTATTGGTAACGCCCCGGCACTTAACCACGCCCTCAATGTGGCGGTACAGGTGTCGGCTACCGACCTGAGCGTATTGATTACCGGCGAAAGCGGTGTGGGTAAGGAAGCTTTTTCGCAGATCATACATGCACTTTCGGCCCGCAAGCACAGCCCCTTTATCGCTGTAAACTGCGGCGCCATCCCCGAAGGCACTATTGACAGCGAATTATTCGGGCACGAAAAAGGCTCTTTTACAGGAGCAGGCGAAGCCCGTAAAGGTTATTTTGAAACGGTAAATGGCGGCACTATTTTTCTTGATGAAATTGGCGAAATGCCCATCGGTACCCAGGCCCGTTTGCTTCGCGTGCTCGAAAGCGGCGAATTTATACGCGTGGGCAGCAGCAAAGTGCAAAAAACGGATGTGCGGGTAATTGCCGCCACCAATAAGGACCTGCTTGAGCTTTCGCACCAGGGCAAATTTCGCGAAGACCTGTATTACAGGCTGAGTTCAGTACCCATCCGCATTCCCGCCCTACGCGACCGCAAGGATGATATTCCGCTTTTGTTCAGGAAATTTGTTATTGATTTTGCCGAGAGGTATAAAACCACCCCTGTTCAACTGGATGATGAAGCCAAATCAATGCTGGCCAATTATCCCTGGCGGGGAAATGTGCGCGAGCTTAAAAATATAGCCGAGCAAATAAGTGTGCTCACCAAAAACCCCATAATAACTGCACAGGAACTTCAGCCATACCTCACCGAAAAGCCATTTAATTACCTGCCTGTGTTAGCCTCGGGTCACCAGCCAGCCGGCAATTTTGTGAGCGAAACCACTTTTGCCAACGAAAGGGATATCTTGTATAAGTTCATATTCGACCTGAAAAAGGATATGAACGAAATGAAACGCATGTTTCTTGAACTGGTAAACAACCCCGGGCAGGTTTCGCCTTCCGCCATGTTTCATGATGATGCTATTCACCAAACAAACAGCATGAGGGGCGAAGGTTCTATAAATGCATCGCTTCCGGCCATGGTAAGCGCTGGTGCGGGCGCTAATGCGCCCACCCCCATCCTGGTGCAGCCCGGTAACAACGGCTCTTCATCTGCCAGCAATTTCGATCACCATGAGGAGGTGGATGAATCACTCAATATTATGGAAATGGAGAAAGACCTGATCATTAAGGCATTGAAGAAGCACCGCAACAAACGAAAAGATGCCGCGCTTGACCTGGGAATCAGCGAAAGAACCTTGTACAGAAAACTGAAGGAATACGATATTGAAGACCTTTACCAGCAGCCAAAGTCCGGTTTAAAAACCTACCGTTAAATTTTCTACCCGTGCAATCACAATTGCATACTATTGCAAAAATGAAAACGATTTCCCGGATGACATATAAGCCTACGTTTTTCCTGCTTGGATTTATGAGCCTTTTGCTCTCGGGCTGCGGGGTTTATACCATGCGCGATATCAGCATCCCGCCTGAAATAAAGACCATCAAGATAAATTTCATAGAAAACAAGGCAACTTATGTAAATCCCCAGCTAAGCCCCAGGCTTACCGATAAGTTGCAGCAAAAAGTGGTTCAGCAAACCAAACTTAACCGCACCAACAATGAAGACGCCGATTGGGTGGTTTCGGGCTATATAAGCGAATATCGGGTTACTACTTCGGGTATAAGCCAGCAGCAGGCAAGCACCAACCGGCTTTCAGTAGGGGTAAAACTTACCCTGAAGGACAATGTGAACAATAAGAGCACGAACTATGATGCCCAAAGGACTTTTGAGTTTCCGGCCACACAATCGTTGCAACAGGCCGAACAGGCGCTTGCCGAAGACATTATCCGCGGGCTTTCCGAAGAAATTTTCAACCGCTTATTTTCAAATTGGTAGCCATTGCATAATTTCAACCGTTGCAAACTTCGCCCGATCATATAAAAAACTGGTTACGCAGCAAACTGCCTCCCGAGCAAAAGGAAGCCAGTTGGGGCTACCTTGCAGAACAATTCCCCTGGTACCCGATCATCCATTTACTTCGGGCTTCCTGCCATAAGGATGATGTTGAATTATTGCAAAAAGCGGCGCTTTACCAAAATAATTTGTTAAGGCTGCATAGCTGGTTGCATGTAAAAGAGGAACTTTCAACGGTTACAGGGCCACAAACAATAGCCGAAGCGGAAACCGAATTTATCTCTGAGGAAACCATTACTGCGCCAAAACACTCACTTGCAGAAGAGCCCCAAATGGTAAGCGGGAAAGCGAAAACGGAGGAAAAAACGGCTCAACCGGAAATACAAACCGGGGAACCGCAAGCCGGGCCAGTCCCATCTGATGCAGCTGATACTGAACCCCAGCCTGGCCCCGCGCTGGAAGACCTGATTCCGATAACTCCTTATTATACAGTAGATTACTTCGCCTCACAGGGAATAAAAATTGATAAAAGGTTTTTATTGGAGCCCGAAACCAAACTCGACCAACAGGTTAAAAGTTTCACTGATTGGCTGAAAACCATGAAGAAGCTGAAATTTCAGCCGCAAACCACTTACAGCGATCCCCTGGTGGAAGCTAATGCCAAAGCCTCACTCAACAAAAAGGAAATACTGACCGAAGCCATGGCCGAAGTTTGGGCCAAGCAGGGCAACCTCCAGATGGCAGGGCAGGTATATGCCAAATTGATGTTGCTTCATCCTGAAAAAACCCCTTACTTTGCAGCCCGTTTACAAGAACTAAAACAAATACAATGATTATTTTATTCCTCATTCTGATAGTATTGGCCAGTGTAATTCTCGGTTTTATCATTTTGGTACAAAACCCCAAAGGTGGCGGTCTTACCGGAAATGTAGCCGGGTTTGGCAACCAGTTTATGGGTGTTAAGCAAACAACCGATGTACTTGAAAAAGGCACCTGGATTTTTGCAGGCGCTATCGCGGTATTATGCCTGACAAGTTCGCTTTTCATGAGCGACCCCAAAAAATCCGAAAGCCTGCTTGATAAGATCAATACCGGAGGCGTGCCTGCTCAAACTGCACCGGCGCCGGCGCCTTCTACGGCTCCTGCAACTACTCCTGCCGATAGCGGAAAATAATTTCAACTATACTTTTTTAGAAAAAGCTACCTGTTTCAAACCGGGTAGCTTTTTTGTTTGAGCCTGAAAAACCCGAACGTTCATCCAATATTTGCCTAAGCAACCTGCCTATATGCTATGTTTGCCTTCTTAAAAAGTAAGCGCAGAAATGAAAAAAATCCTTTCCATCATAGCCCTCCTATTGTTGGCATTGGCTCTTGTGGTCTATTTCCTGTTTTTTGCCGCCACCACGGAGTTCTCCGGAAAGGAAAAATTCATGTATATAAAAACGACCGAAGCTAACCGTTCGGAAGTGCTTAAAACGCTTGCCAAAGACAGTATGGTTCAATACGTGGCCGTTTTCGATTGGTTGGCCGGTAAAGTAAAATATTGGGATAAAATAAAACCCGGGCGCTATAAAATAACCAGTGGCATGAGTGTAAGCCAGGTAGTACGGTTACTAAGAGGTGGTCGACAAACATCGTCTAGACTGGTTATCAATAAGCTGCGATTGAAAGAAGATTTTGCGAGGCTATTGGATAAAAACATTGAAGCCGATTCCACAGAGATCATAAACCTTTTAACAAACCCTGATTCGCTAAAAAAATATGGACTGAATGAGGCCAATGTTTTAGCCCATATAGTACCCGACACCTATGAATTGCTGTGGACATGGTCACCTGAAAGGTCGCTAAAAAAATTGCTGGCCGACAGGGAAAAATGGTGGGACAAAAATGAGCGCCGGGCCAAGGCTGAAGCATTGGGATTGAGCCCCGATGAAGTGCATACCCTGGCAAGCATTGTGGAAGAGGAAACCAACTACAAACAGGACAAACTCAATATAGCCAGTGTTTACCTAAACCGCCTGAAAATGGGAATGCCTTTGCAAGCCGACCCAACCATCCGGTATGCGCTTAAAGATTTTACCATGAACCGGGTATATCATAGCCACCTGCGCACCCCTTCACCATACAATACCTATATAAACAGGGGTTTGCCTCCCGGACCTATTTGCACACCATCCCCGGCAACTCTTGATGCGGTTTTGGATGCGCCTGAAACGGATTATATATTTTTTGTAGCCAATGCCGATTTGCGGGGAGGCAGTACCTTTACCACAAACCTTGCCGACCACAATAAGGCAGCCAAACTTTACCAGGATTCGCTTTCGGCATGGTTGGAAAGGAAGGCAGCCCGCGAAAAAGCTAAACAAACCGGCACGAAGTGACACAATTGGAGCGTATATTGGTTAGGATACCCTTTATAAGGAACCTGCTTAAAAGGAGCAAACGCATTACCCTGCCAGGATTCGAAGGCATGCCATTGTACGATGTGTTTGCATTTTTTTGGCTGCAGGCCAAAAAAATAGGGTTCAGCGAGCGGTCAGCCGCCATTTCCTTCAACATACTGGTGGCCCTGCCCGCCGCATTGATCTTCCTTTGTACGCTCGTTCCTTTTTTGCCCGATACCGTTCATTTTGAAACACAGCTATTATTGGCCGTTCGGGATGTATTACGGAATGATCAAACCTATAAGCTTGTTGCCAATTTAATCAACGACTTTTTCAATACACCCCGCAGCGGTTTGTTGTCGTTCAGTTTTTTGGCGGGTGTTTTTTTCAGCAGCAATGCCATGATGGGTATTATGCACACGTTTGACCGCAGCTATTTTGAGGAAAGAAGCAGCCGTTTTATGGCTAAAAGGTGGACCGCTATCAAACTCACTTCATTGTTGGTTCTTTTAATCATTGCATCTGTGCTGTTATTGGCTACCGAAGGGCCCATTAAAAATTTCATTCTTCAAAAACTGGGATGGGATAATTACTTCATCCGCACCATATTCGAATGGTCGAGGTGGGTGGTTATATTAATGGTAACCTACCTGACGATAGCTTTTATTTATCGCTGGGGGCCCGCAGTTAAGGTTCGCTGGAGCCTCATTTCACCGGGCACCATACTGGCTGCCGGTTTGGTTATACTTACCACCTGGCTTTTTTCCATTTGGGTAAATAACTTTGGCAACTACAATAAAGTGTACGGTTCCATTGGTACGGTGCTCATATTAATGAACCTGGTGTACATCAACTCGCTCATCCTGCTTATTGGTTTCGAAATAAATGTTAGCATCACAGCGATTAAAGCGCGCAGTAAAAGTCGTCTGATGCATGAGGATGAGGCCGAAAAGGAAAACTTTTAACAATTCTGAAAATCAGCCGTATCCCGTTTATTGTAATTTTAAACCGTAAAAAATTAATTGTATGAAAAAATTAAGTGCTATTGCCATTTTAGGGGCTGTTACCCTATTCAGTTTCCTTCCTGTAGAAGAATTGCAAATTGGCGCCAGCATGCCCAAAGCCGATCTGAAAATGAAGGATATTTCGGGCAAAGAAGTTTCCATGAAAGATGCTGCGGGCAAAAACGGCACGCTTGTAATGTTTAGCTGCAACACTTGCCCTTATGTAATTAAAAACCAATCGCGTACCAAAGAAATCATGGAGTATGCCCTGAATAACAATATCGGGACCATCGTTCTCAACAGCAATGAGGCTTATCGCGATAAGGACGACAGTTTTGATGAAATGAAAAGCTATGCAAAAAACCAGGGTTACAAATGGTATTATGCCGTTGACCAGAACAACGTAATTGCCGATGCATTCGGCGCTACCCGTACTCCTGAAATTTACCTGTTCGATAAAGCCGGAAAGTTGGTTTACCACGGCGCTATTGACGACAGCCCCTCCGATGCAACTGCCGTTAAAAGGGTTCATGCAAAAGTAGCTATTGATGAAATGGTTTCTGGCAAAGATGTTAGTGTAAAAACTTCAAAATCAATTGGTTGCTCTATTAAGCGGAAGGCTTGAGGAGGGAGTGATTAGGTATTAGTGATTAGGTATTAGGTATTAGTGATTAGGTATTAGGTATTAGTGATTAGTAGTTAGTGATTAGTAGTTGGTGATTGGTAGTGAGCGAGGGGGAGAAAATAGTGTGGGTGTGCAGGGGAAAACCTTCGCACCCATTTTTTTGCAATTACTCAATAGTCCGACACCTTTTATGTTGCATTCACACAGCCAGCCCACCCTGAACCCAACAAACAAAAACATTTCCAAAATAAACCTACCCCAAACAACCCTAAACAAAAACAACCAACCTAAACCAA
>CAYUGH010000063.1:8051-16306 GCA_964444195.1 uncultured Chitinophagaceae bacterium | reverse complement strand
TAAACCAATCCTAAACCAACCTAAACCAACCCTAAACCAATCCTAAACCAACCTAAACCAACCTAAACCAATCCTAAACCAACCTAAACCAATCCTAAACCAATCCTAAACCAATCCTAAACCAATCTTAAACCAAACCGGTTCCTACATCGCCTTCCCAATTTCCTCCACCAGCTTCTCCGCAGTCATTGATTCTTCAATAAACTTCCGGTATCCTGTTGAAGGGTTAATAATAAGCGTGGCAGGTATCACCCCACTCCATGCCTTATCAATAATAGGGCAATAATAATCCGCATTGGTTTCATCTAACCATAACAAATTAGCCCTGCTCCATCCCTTTTGTTTGGCAACATAATTTTTCAACTTCCCGCTTTGGTATAGTTCCCTTGTATCCTGGCTTACAAGCCAAAGCTGAACGCCTTTTGCTTTCAGGCTATCATACACTTGTAGAAAATGCGGAATTTCTTCCACGCAGGGCTTACACCATGTGCTCCAGAAATTCACCACTATTACACCCTTCCCCGATTGATACCGTTCCACAAGCGCCGGGGCTTTCACCTTCTCAATGGCCTGTGAAAAAGCATTTCCCGTTCCCACCAAAAGAGCCAGCAAAACCATTCTCAAAACAATCCGCATATATTTTATTTGTGCTTACAAATTTCCGGCTATGCCTAAATCCTCAAATGTTAATTAAGGCTTTTTCATCTTCTTTTCCCTTACCTTTTTATAATCGGTCCAATCTTCCAGTAGATTGTTGATTTCCTCCGGGGAAAGCGCAGGTTGTTCATAATGACCGGCTGCCTGCTTTTGCCGGAATGCCTCATACAATATAATGGAACAAGCCACTGAAATATTCAGCGATTGAACCATGCCCACCTGCGGAATAAAAACCTGGCCATCGCAATACTTTAAAATTTCCCCGGTACAGCCTTTTTGTTCATTTCCAAATACAATAGCTACAGGCTTGGTAAAATCAACCTCATACAATGGTTTGGCCTCCGCACTCAAATGCGCTGCATACACCCTGCCATACCTTTCTTTTAATAAGGCCACACAAGCTGCGGTGTTTGTATGCTCCTGCTTCTTAACCCATTTCCAGGCGCCTGCGCTGCTCCTAAAACCAACCAGGTTGTGGGGAGGGGCTTCGGTGTACAGCGTATATAATTCGCCAATGCCCACCGAATCGCAGGTGCGCATAACAGCCGAAATATTATGCGGGTCAAATACATTTTCGAGCAGGACTGTAAACCCCGGCTGACGCTTTTCGATAACCTCAAGCATTCTCAATACCCTGCTTTCCCCCATCCCTGGTTTTTGTTAGCTTTTGCAAAATAAGCATAAAGCCCGAAAAAGGGTTTATACCCTGTACCTGCGGGGCGATGTACAATTAACCAGTGGAACCAAGGCAAAAACGCTTACCTATTATACCAACAGGTAATAGTTACGCTGAGCTATAAAGAAAGAGGCTGCAAAATCAATCGCAGCCTCTTTCGTTTTATACCTGCAGGGATTAACCCTCTAAAGAATCTTTACGCCCTTTTGCCTGTAAGGTTCTACAAGCCCGCCCACATTGTCCAGTTCAGTAATTAAAATATCAACCTCCTCAATATTGCATACCCTGTAACGCTGCGCCACATTCAGTTTTTCGGAAATTGCCATGGAAACCAACTGATCCGAAGCCTGCACCATGCTTTGCTTGATCTCCACCACTTCCCACTCGCTGTCGGTAATGCCTGCATGCACATCAATACTGTTGGTGCCCAGGAAACAAATATCCGCTTTGATCCCTGCAAGCTTTTTTACCACTTCGGCATCCATGGCGGTTTGGGTGTTCTTATTCAGCTTATTACCGATAAATAGAACATCGCTGCCCGGATGATTCATTAATTCGAGCGCAATAGGGATGCTGATGGTAATGAAAGTAGCATTTAGCGTAGGTGGCAGCACATTTATCAATTGGCGGATGGTGGTACCCCCGCTTAATAATATTACCATGCCATCGCTGATAAGGGTTACGGCTTTTTCCGCAATATTCCTCTTTTCTTCTTCGTGGTAAACAGGCTCATTCTGCAGCCTGAAATGAAAGGACTTGGACAAAGCCCCCCCGTGCACTTTCAGCAAAACACCTTCGTCCGAAAGCTCCTGCAGGTCGCGCCGCACCGTATCTTCCGATACATTGAGCTGTCCGCATAAATCGGCGCTGATTACTTTGTTATGTACATTAAGCTGCTGAAGGATAAAAGCCTGACGTTCCTTTTTTAGCATAGCAAGGTTGCGTTATAGTGCATGAAAATAAATAATCTATTCATTCAAACAAGAAAAGTTCAGCAAAAAGAATGAAAAAAACGCATCTATTACTGCAACCCTGCTGCAGGTTTGGCAGACCGTGTTTTTATTTTCCGTTTTTTGGGAACAATAAAATAAAACCAGGTGGCCGACAACAGGATGCTGATAACTGCGGCCAGCAATATGGCAATCTTACCAAGGTCCTGGGCGGCGGGGTCGGAAAAAGCAAGGCAGGTAATAAAAATTGACATGGTAAACCCTATGCCGGCCAGTATGCCGGCGCCGGCCATTCGCGCCCAACCCACCCCGCGGGGTAATTCTGCCAGTTTTAATTTCACCACCAGCCAACTGGAAAGCAATATGCCTACCGGTTTGCCTGCAACCAGCCCTACCAAAATACCAAGGCTCAAAATACCGGTAAGTTCATTCATCATGGAAAGCTGCAAAACAATGGCCGTGTTGGCCAATGCAAAAAGCGGCAGGATACCAAAGTTTACATAGTTGTGCAATTTGTGCTCAAGGTTGCTCAGCATATTTTCCGGAACCATAAAAGCAAGCAACACCCCCGAAATGGTGGCATGAATACCCGAATTAAACACGAGGAACCATAGCGCCGCACCGAGGAAAAAATGGTATTTTCCAAACGGAACCAGCTTTTTATTGAGGAGCCAAATGATCCCCAAAACAACAACTGCACCCAGCAGGAATGCAACATTTACCCCTTCCCCATAAAAAAGGGCAATGACCAGTATGGCGCCAAGATCATCAATAATAGCAAGCGCAGTGAGGAAGATTTTGAGGTTAGTGGGTACTTTTTTACCCAGCATGGAAGCTACACCCAATGAAAAGGCAATATCGGTTGCCATAGGTATGCCCCAGCCACCTTCATTAGGCGTACCATGGTTAAAAAGAAGATAAAAACCGGCAGGAACAAGCATGCCCCCAATGGCAGCGGCAATGGGCAAAACAGCCCGCTTAACGCTCGTCAATTCTCCAACTGTGAGTTCACGCTTAATTTCCATGCCCACCAAAAAGAAAAAGACAGCCATCAGGCCATCATTAATCCAATGCAACAGGCTATGGGGCAGGTGCATGGTTTCAAAAAAATGAATTTCGCATGCAAAAAAATTGGCGTAAACCTGCCCAAAAGGCATATTGGCCAATACCAGCGACAGTAGGGTAAAAGAAAATAACAACACCCCGATAGCTCGGCTGTCGTGCAAAAACTCCTGGAAATAATTAAAAAATTGCCTGCGCAGAAAATGTAGTGGCATAATGGAAATTTGAATTATCAAAACCCCCTCACAAATCTCCTATAAACCAAACAAATCAAATTTGGTTTTTGGCCTCCTGTTTTCCTGCCAGATAAATCCTTTCAACTTGTCTTCTTCAGGAGGAATCTGGCGAATAGGATAGGTAACTCCTTTCAGGTCGTTTATAAATTTAACCTTTTTGGGTTTCTGTTCTTCAAAAAACATATCAATGGCATCAGAGGTTGCCCGGTTCATGCCCACAAAACCATTTTCTGAATCCATGGCATAATACACCGATTCGGCCCTTCCCTTGGCCCGAACATAATCAATATTGCCATCTTTGAACCAGGCATTCACCGTATTCCCCCGTACCTGGTTGTACTGGTTGCTGCCAACTTTATTTATTACAAACCCGTTGAAAAAAGCCTGTAACCTTTCCGTTTTCTGGTCCCTGGTAAAAAGGTAAATGGTGTCGGCAGTTATCTGGCTGGCGCTGCTCCACAACACCGGGTCGCGGTATAGCCTGAAAACCGAATCAGTTCCCGCATAAAACATGCTGTCGCAAACGGCCTGTGCGCTGTCGGAAAAAATGCGGACATTATTCCAGGCCTCAAAAAAGCGGTTCATGGAACTGTCTTTACCCAGCAGGTCGGGTTGGGAGTAGCCATCTGCGGTGTCCTTTATTACCGGTACCACCCTGTTTGTATCCAGGTCGCTCAACCGTGCCGAATACAAAGTATCCGCCGTTATATACACTGAATCCTTGCCCTGCACCAGTATCATCAGCGGCTTTTGGGTGGCGAGAAAACTCGATTTTTTGTTGTTTACAAATAGCTGGTTGCTGATGATGGAAACATTATTTGCGGTATCCACATACACCACATTTCCCCTGAACTGGCCAATCCCTTCCTTATCATCAAAAGCCATTTCATCGGCAATAATGCTGTAGGTAGAATCCACAATCTGCGGGCGTTTGGCAAAAAAAGCCTTCCCCTGTTTCAGATCGTAATAGCCTTCGCGGGTATAAATTTTACGGCCTTCGTTAATAATTGTGGTGGGGGCTACAAAAGTGGCTCTTTCTGTTGTGGCATTGTACATCAATGAATCGGTGTAAATGCTGTAGCCGGGGTCTTTTAAAACCACATTTTTTTTGAACATTACATCTTTTGTAACACCATTGTACTCCCCTTCCCGGCTGGTTAGGGTTGTTTTTTTATTTACAACCTTCCCATTTTTTTTAAATACGGCAATCTGTGTATTCAGGTCATACTCCAGTTCTGAGGTAGTAAGCGTGCTGCCCTTGTTATCTACTAATTTTACATTTTCCTTTAAAAATGCAATCCTTTCGGCGCCAAGATAGCGCAGGTATTTTGAATAGGTATGCAGGCTATCATTATCGTTGATATGGATATTGCCATAAGCCTGCATAAGCTTTGTGCCCTGGTTAATAACCGCGCTATCAGCATGAAACAGCGTAGTGCCCTGCCTTACCAGCACGTTTCCCCCGAGCGACTGAAGCGTAGTAACCGAATCTATTTTCTCAATATTCAGCCTGGCTGAACGGAGGATTTGAAGTGTGTTGGCAGAATCCACAAGTACCCCGGGTGCAGGGGCAGGCAAGGAATCTCTCTGGGCCCGCGCCGTAAAGGTGAACAACAATAACGCCGTTGGTATGAAAATCCGTGCGAACATTTATGCAAATAAAAAGAACACGGCACTATCAAACCAATAATGCCGTGTTAAGATATTTTTCAATATTATTTTATACCCTTATTTTTTATCTCCTGTTGCTACTTTATTAATGTTAGCCGTCCATTCCATGCTGATGGCGCTTTTTTCGATCTTAATATAGCTGCCGGGACTGGTTTCCAATTGAAGGGTGCCATCTTCATTCACCCTGTTCACTACGCCGTGAATACCTGCAATGGTTACAATTTTATCGCCCTTTTGCATGTTGTCAACAAACTTTTTCTGGTCTTTGGCCTTTTTAGCTTGCGGCCTGATCATGAACAGCCAGAAAACCAGTATCATCATACCAAGAAAAATAAATTCGTACCCTCCGCCTTTTCCACCCGGCGCTCCCATCAATACAATAAATGCTTGTGTCATAGTTTAATATATCAAATTTTAAATGCTTAATTCAATCAGGAAGGATTTTGAGCAGGTTTTGCCTCAGGTTTGGGGTTTACGGTCACATCAAATTCAAGTACAAAGGACTTTGGGTTGGTATTTGAGTACACGGTAACTGTTTTGTGGTTGGCTCCCACGCGACCGGCACTGTTAAAAACAGCCTTTAATACACCTGATTTACCCGGCATAATGGGCTCCTTGGGTAATTCGGGCACGGTACATCCACAGGAAGCCTGGGCAGTTTTAAAAACGAGTGGCTTTTTTCCCTTGTTGGTAAACGCATATATCACTTCCAGTTGTTGCCCTTCTTCAATCACGCCCATATCCCTTTTGGTTGTGTCCCAGGCAATTTCAGTAACAAACTTTTCATCAGTGTTCGCTTTCTTGCGGATATCCTCGTTGGGATTGGTAATACATCCGCCAAACAGGGAGGTAACCACAATGAAAGAAAGACCTAATAATGCTCTGATGTTCATGGCAAATTGATATTTAAAATGCAAATTTCAGGGTTTACGCAGAATGGATTCAATCAATTTTTTGAAAATGCAACCTTTTGAATTTTGCCTTCAGATTCAAGTTCCTTGCGGATATTGTCGAGAATACCATTTATAAACTGCCCGCTTTGCTGTGTGCTGTATTCCTTGGCCAGGTCAATATATTCATTGATGGTTACTTTGATAGGAATGGTTTCAAAGTACAAAAATTCGCAAACCCCCATTTCAAGCAGGATGGTATCCAATTGGGCAAGCCTTTCGGGATCCCAGTTCTTCAGCTTGGGTTTTATCAGCGCATCTAATTGCTCCCTGCGGCTGGTGGCCGTTTCAAGCAATTGAACCGCAAATTCAAATTTATCCTTGCTGATCATTTCAGTGGTTTTAAACGAACCCGGCTTTTGTATAAAATGCAGGATGAGCAACCGTAGCATATCGGCATCATCGTCCCAGTTATTGTAAATATCCTCCACATACTGCGTAAAACCCTCGTTCGCCAGCATCAGGTCGCTAAAAATAAACTCAAGTATTTCGCTTTCCGATTTCCGCTCGCGGCCAGGCGTATCATTGTAAATGGTGTACAGTGTACTATCGGTAAGCGAAAAATAAAGTTTCCTTATCCATTCCGCATCGGCAGTAAGCTCCGGCTTGTACTGTGCCAGGCATTGAATGTACATTTCGCTTTCCAGTATCTTCCAAAGAAAAGTATTGCCTGCAATTTTTACCGGAACATTCAAATCAGCTTGTGATGGCAGGTGTTTCCCCGCTTTATTTCTTGCATCTGTTTCAGCATACCTCGCGGTTTCGGTCAAATGGTAAACCAAAAAAGTAAATAATCCCGTAGAGAGGTCAAATTGTTTGCGAAGCACTTTAGTGCCCTGCCCGGGTAGCAGTTCCTGCCCGCTGTTGTGCAATGCGTACAAGCTCTGCATTACCTTAATCCTTATATTCCGTCTGCTTATCATGCGGGTGCAAAACTAAGGTTACAACCTTACATAAGGTAAAAAGAAAATACCGGCCCCTGGCAGGGGACCGGTATAATTATAGTTTTCCAGGGCCTGAAAGCCTTACTGCTTCACGAATCTTAACACTTTTACCACCTTGCCCGATACAAGTCGCAGGTAGTACACCCCGGATGGAAGCTCGCCGATAGATATGCCCTGAACTGCGCTGGTAAAGGCCGATTGACCGGTCTTAAGCGCCTTCATATCAGGCGTAAGCAGTTCCCAACGGCCCGGCTGCCCTGCCATTGCTCCCCAATCGAGCATCACATGGCTGGTAGCAGGGTTAGGATATAGCGATGGCGCTTCACCCGAAGCTTCGGAACGCAGACCGATCACCTGGCTCAGGCTGGATTTGCCATCCTTATCCACCTGCCTGATGCGGTAGTAATTGATGCCGGCCAACGGTTTCACATGCGTAAATGCATATTTGCTTGCCTGCGCAGAAGTGCCTGCACCCTTTACT
The DNA here is from genome assembly GCA_964444195.1 of uncultured Chitinophagaceae bacterium. Lineage (GTDB taxonomy): Bacteria > Bacteroidota > Bacteroidia > Chitinophagales > Chitinophagaceae > Phnomibacter. Next base: position 8,679 of record CAYUGH010000063.1, on the reverse strand, counting down.
GTGCCTATACCCGAGAACCTGTTTGCATCGCGGCTGATCTCTACATCAAAATGGCTGTTGTTTTGCTCAGAAGCGGTGGACCAGGCCAGTTCAGCGTTACCGTGTACCATTTTACCATCAAAACTAAGCCAGTTAACCGGCAGCACGGCGGATGAAGGAACCACCCCGAATCCCGAGAAGCTACCCGAGAAAGTGGCTTTAATGGTACTATCAAGTCCATAAACTCCTTTTACTATTGAAGTACCCATAACTGTAGCTTCCACCGGCACACTGCCCGGTGTATAGCTGCTGATGGCATTGGTGGCTTTTGCGATGCCTGCCTGCTGCCATAAGGTTCCGGTACCGGTTTTGTACCCGGCTACCTCATCGGGGCGGTAAAACAGGGTGATCTCATATTGCCCGGCCGGGTTATTATTGGCAGGTATAACCGAAATGGTTTTATCGGAAATAGCATTGGCGGCGTTATTGTTGATAAAAGCCTTGGTGCCGGTTCCTGCGCGGTCAATGGTTACCGAAGTACAACCATAATCCCAATTGGTCAGGTTTTTAACTTTTGCCAGGATATTGCCCGAAGCTGTGTAAAAATACATTTCGCCAAATGGCCCGAGATAGCCGGTGGTGGTGGCAT
>CAYUGH010000063.1:0-7951 GCA_964444195.1 uncultured Chitinophagaceae bacterium | reverse complement strand
ACCCTTATTTTAAATGACTGGCTGTCAATACTTCCGGCCGGGAAGGTAAGCGCAGTGGAAGGGCTGGTAAAGTTGTTGTTGGTAGTAATAATGAAATCATTATTATTTTGGGCTGTTCCTCCATTTACGGATAATGTTACCGTGGCATCCTGGCTGGAGCCGCTCCCAATGGACATTTTAAAGATATAGTCTGTGTATTTACGGCAATCCATGGTGGCCCCGGGGGCTTCGTCGGCAGTGGCGGAAGAAAGCGCAAAATTGATTTTTGGAAGGCATGCCGGGCTAATATTTGGAGCAGTACCCCCGGGAGAAGTAGTGAGGGTAACCCGTTCGGGCAAGCTCATTGCCGCCCAAACCCTTTCCCGCTGGCCCGCAGTAAACAGGGTAAAGCAATTGGTGTAACTCATAATATTGCTTTCGGTATTGGGGCTGTAAGGGGTGGCTGTACAGGGATTGGTACCGGTACGGCAGGTAAAATTGCTTACTCCGCCGCTAATATTCTGGCTTACCGGGTCGGTATCGCATACCTTGTCTCCATCGGCACTGCAATTAACATTTGTAGGGCATTGGGCAGCGCTGGTACTGCCCTGAAAAGGATGGTACAGGTTAAAGGCATGACCCAATTCATGCGGTAAAATTTTATTGCCGTCTTCGGCAAAAGAAGCCAGCATCATGGCGCCGTCCAAGCTGGCTGAGCTGCCCGGGAAATAAGCAAAGCCGGCTACCACAGCCTGCCCGCCAATCCCATCCGCTCCATCAATCTTGTTCACAATCCATATATTATAATACAACGAAGTGTTCCATCGGCTCAGGTTTTTTATGCTCAGTTCAGTGGCCCCGTTTGCTGTTTGAACCCGAACCCCATTTGCAGTATAACCCGATACGCCGGAGCCATTTACCCTTACGATACCGGTGGTTGGATTGCAATTGGGATCCCTTTTGGCAAGCACAAACTGTACCTGCATATTCCCGGCTCCGCCGCTCATGCCGGGGGCGGTACCGGCAAATACCTTGTTGGTATATTCAAGCATTTTTAAAAGATCTGCGTCTGAAGGATTGTAACTGCTTCCGATAGCCCCTCCCGTATGGATTACATGAAACACGACCGGGATGGTATAAGGCGGGTCGGAATTAAGCCTTGCTGCAAGCCCCCCGGATTTTATTATCCGCTGAATCTGCTCTTCATTCCGGAGCATTTGTTTGGCAAAAGCTTCATTCTTAAGCATTTCATTGTAGCCCTGGTCGAAACCGCATAACTGAGCAGAAGCCGTAACAGAAAATAACAGGAAAAGCGCCAGGAGGGGAAAAGTAAAGTTCTTCATACGCAGTATTTGGCGATAAAACTCGGAATTTGTTTATTCAAAACCTATAATTGACCCCTATTTTTCTTTTGTGGGTTATGTTGACAATTTGACAAGGTTTGAATTGATTTAACCCGCAGCCCATTGAATTTTTGTCGGTTTTTGGTACAAAATGGGTCAACCCTGCAGTTTGGCACGTATTTGGCGTACGATGGCCGTTGAAGTTTCAACAAATTCCAATTAATCATAAAAAATTTGTCAACTATGGCTAAAGAGAAAAAGCTCACTGTTACCCCTTTACATGACAGGGTAATTGTAAAACCAGCTCCTGCAGAAGAAAAGACCACCGGTGGAATTATCATCCCCGATACAGCTAAAGAAAAACCCCAGCGCGGTACCGTAGTAGCTGCCGGCCCCGGCAAAAAAGACGAACCCGTTACCGTAAAAAGCGGTGATACCGTTCTCTACGGCAAATACGCCGGAACCGAAATCAGCATTGAAGGCACCGATTACCTGATCATGCGTGAAAGCGACATCCTCGCAATCGTTTAATATTCCAATTTCAAATTTTAAATCTTAAATTTCAATTATGGCAAAACAAATATTCTTCGACATTGAAGGTCGCAACAGGATGAAAAAAGGTGTTGATATCCTGGCTAATGCGGTAAAAGTAACCCTCGGTCCCAAGGGCCGTAACGTGGTTATTGAAAAGAAATTCGGCGCTCCTTCCATTACTAAGGATGGCGTAACGGTGGCAAAAGAAATTGAACTGGAAGACCCTATTGAAAATATGGGCGCCCAGATGGTTAAGGAAGTTGCCAGCAAAACCGCCGACCAGGCTGGTGATGGTACTACTACCGCTACCGTTCTGGCACAGTCCATCATCAGCGAAGGGCTGAAAATGGTTGCCGCAGGCGCCAATCCAATGGATCTGAAGCGTGGTATTGACAAGGCTGTAAGCCTGGTTGTGGCCAACCTGAAGTCTCAAAGCCAGACTGTAGGAAATGACAGCAAGAAAATTCAGCAGGTAGCTACCATCAGCGCCAACAACGACGAAACCATTGGCAAGCTGATTGCCGAAGCTTTTGTAAAAGTGGGTAAAGAAGGGGTTATCACTGTAGAAGAAGCAAAAGGTACCGATACTACCGTTGACGTAGTGGAAGGTATGCAATTCGACCGCGGATACATCAGCCCCTATTTCGTTACCAACAGCGAAAAAATGGAAGCTGAACTCCAGAATCCTTATGTTCTGATCTACGATAAAAAGATCAGCACCATGAAGGATATCCTCCATATCCTGGAGAAAGTTGCTCAAACGGGCCGGCCTCTGCTGATTATTGCCGAAGACCTGGAAGGTGAAGCATTGGCTACCCTGGTGGTAAACAAACTGCGTGGTACGCTGAAAGTGGCTGCTGTAAAAGCTCCCGGCTTTGGCGACCGCCGCAAGGAAATGCTCCAGGATATTGCCGTACTTACAAAAGGTACCGTAGTAAGCGAAGAGCAAGGCTTTAAACTGGAAAATGCCGACCTGACTTACCTTGGACAAGCTACCAGCATCACCATCAACAAAGACAATACTACCGTTGTAGGTGGAAAAGGTGAGAAAAAAGATATCACTGCCCGCGTTAACCAAATCAAGGCACAGATTGAAAGCACTACCAGCGATTACGATCGTGAGAAGTTGCAGGAGCGCCTGGCTAAACTGGCAGGTGGCGTTGCAGTTCTGTATGTAGGTGCTGCTACCGAAGTGGAAATGAAAGAGAAGAAAGACCGTGTGGATGACGCCCTGCATGCAACCCGCGCTGCGGTTGAAGAAGGTATCGTTCCCGGTGGCGGTGTAGCGTATATCCGCGCTATCGAAAGCCTGGAAGCTAAAGTAAAAGGACAAATTGCCGATGAGCAAACCGGTATGGCCATCGTTCGCCGTGCTTTGGAAGAGCCTATCCGCATCCTTACCGCCAATGCCGGTATTGATGGAAGCATCGTAGTGCAGAAGATCAAGGAAGGCAAAGGCGACTTTGGTTTCAATGCCCGCACAGAGGTGTACGAAAACCTGTTTAAAGCAGGTGTTATTGACCCCACTAAAGTGGCGCGTGTAGCCCTTGAAAATGCCGCTTCAATTGCCGGTATGCTGTTGACCACCGAAGCTGTGGTTGCCGACAAGCCCGAGCCTAAGAGCGCGGCTCCTGCTATGCCCGGACCTGGCATGGGTGGAATGGATTACTAAGACACCCTCCAAACCTTCCAAGGGTAAGGGGTTGTTTTATAAAAAGGCCCCGGATGCGAAAGTGTCCGGGGTTTTTTGATTTTAACAGGTACCTTATTGAAAAAAGACTGGTTTTCTTTATTTGTCCGTTGTAAATTTATTAGCCAAAGACTGATGTCTGAAATGACAGACATACCGGAATTGATTCACTTCAATAAAACGACCCCGCCATGAAAATGATAAGTTCATTGTTAACTGCATTGTTGGTATCTCATATATCCCAGGCAACGCCTGTATTATTTGCAGGGGCCTTGCCTGAACCCCTATTAGCAAAAACAATTTTGCTGAAATCAGTAACGTTTAAAGCATCATCTATGAACAACACAGATTCAACCAAATCTACGCTGGCTGCCGTTGAAAGGTTTAATGCAGCATTTAACCGCCACGATGTGGATGCCGTAATGGCCGCCATGACGGAAGACTGCATTTTTGAAAACACCAATCCGGCCCCGGATGGCACCATTTACAAAGGCGCTGCCGAAGTGCGTGCATATTGGGAAAGGTTTTTCAAAAACAACCCCGATGCATATTTCGAAGCCGAGGAGATCATTGCAACCGGAGATCGCTGCGTGGTTCGGTGGATTTACCGCAAAACCAAGGATGGCCAGCCCTGGCATTTAAAAGGTGTAGATATCTTTAAAGTAAAGGATGGAAAAGTGGCTGAAAAACTGGCTTATGTGAAAGGATAATGATGTTCCGCAAACAAGCACTCGATTCCCCCAGGCAAACAATTATTACCCATCTTGCGTGAACAGGTTGCCGATCCAAACCATTAACCGGGTCTTTGTTTTTTCACAAAGTAAAATTATTTTTATACCACTACCTTTTCAACTAACCAGGTTCAGGAGTTATGCTACGCCCCTTTTTATACCTCGCTTTACTCGCCTTTTCGTCTGCCTTTGTAGCTTCGCGTGTAATGCACCCGATGGTGGATGTTGAACCGGAAGGCATTTCACGATTCCCCGAAAATAAGAAGCGTACAACTATCTCCTGCGGCCCCAATTGGGAGGCCATCGAACTGCTGACCGACGAAATGGATATTCCGTTGATTGCCGGCTCGGGCAACCATAACTGGAAAATTTCCACCACTAATGACAGTGCACAAATCTATTTCAACCAGGGCATCAATATGTATTACAGTTTCCACATTATTGAGGCGCTGGCTTCTTTTAAAAAGGCTGCTACCTTCGACCCTGATTGTGCTATGCTGTACTGGGCGCAGGCGCTTGGCTACGGGCCTAATATCAACGATCTCGGATATATTGCTTCACCTGAGGCGCTTAAAGCAACTGAAAAAGCCTCCCAACTCTCCGCAAAAGCCAGCCCGGTTGAAAAGGCATTGATAAATGCCATGTCGGTTCGCTATACCGCCGATTCTGCCGATGCCACCCGTGCCAAACTCAACGCCGAATACACTGCCAAAATGAAATCGGCCTACGACAAATTCCCCACCAATCCTGATATACAGGCGCTGTATGCCGATGCTATGATGCTCGAGCACCCCTGGGATTTGTGGAATAATAACGGAACACCCAAACCATGGACACCCCTCATTCAAACCGTATTGGAAAAGCTGCTGTCAACCTCGCCGAGGCATCCCGGTGGCAACCATTACTATATCCATGTAATGGAACCTTCGCCCTATGCAGCCAAAGCCTTGCCAAGTGCTGATATCCTCGATGAATTAACGCCCGCGCTTTCGCATACGGTACACATGCCATCGCATATTTACCTGCGTACCGGCAATTTTAACTGCGGGGTTACGGTGAACGAAAATGCGGTGAACAGTTACCGGCAAATGATCTCCCAATTCAGCCCGGTGACCGCCAACGATTTTTTGTACCAGATCCACAACCTGCATATGCAAACCAATGTGGCTATGCTCGCAGGCCGCAGTACGTTAAGCGCTCAATCTTCCGCTGCCACGGTAAAAAGCATTCCCGCCGATTACTTATTATCGCCACCCCCTTTAAGTTCGGCCATACAGTACATTTATATGATTCCCACGCTGGCCAATATCCGTTTTGGAAAATGGGAACAACTGCTGCAGGCCGAAAAACCAGGCGCTGATTTGATCTATGCCAACATCCTCTATCATTTTGGCCGGGGGATGGCCCTTGCCAACCAGGTGAACATTACAGAAGCCAACCGGGAACTGGGCCATATACAGCAATGGATGAAAGACACAGGCTTGTTGATTCCATTTGCCGTTTTTTCCCCTGCCATAGAAGGTGCAAAGGTGGCTGAAAGCCTGCTAAAGGGGACCATTGCTCTTGCAGAAAAGAAATATCCGGAAGCCATAGCAGCTTTTGAAAAAGCGGTTGCTACTGAAGAACATATGGTGTACACCGAACCGAGGGACTGGCTGCTTAACCCCAAACAATACTTAGGCAATGCTTACCTGCTGGCCGGGGATGCAAAGGCTGCCGAAGCCGCTTTCCGCAAAGACATGCTGGTGAATAATGAAAATGGCTGGGCGCTATATGGGCTTTACCAGGCATTAATGGCACAAAACAAAAACCAGGAAGCCGAAGCCACGCTGGCCAGGTATAAAAATGCCTTTGCAAAAGCCGATATTGAGCTGAACGCTGCGGTTTATTAAGCCGGGGAAAAACCGAGCCCATAAGCAACCGGTAAAGCGAATATGATAAATTGGCTGCAAGTTGGGTAAATTGTGCACCGATAATATGGTCAATTAAACCCAGGTTAGCTTATGCCAAAAGTAATCATAACAGGCTCCACGGGAATGGTGGGAAAAGGCGTACTGCTCGAATGCCTTGATAGCCCATTCATTGAAAAGGTGCTGGTCATCAACCGTGGGCACCTCGGTATGAGCCATCCTAAACTTGAAGAAATACTTTTAGCTGATTTCACCAAAGTGGATACAATCAAGGATCAGCTCACCGGCTATGGCGGCTGCTTCCATTGCATGGGTGTTTCGGTGGTTGGGCAAACCGAAGCCTCGTACACCAAAATCATTTACGATACCACCAAAGCCTTTGTGGATACGCTGTACGAAACAAACCCCGGCATGGTGTTCAATTTTGTATCGGGCGCAGGAACCGATAGTACCGAAAAGGGCAGCACCATGTGGGCAAGGGTAAAAGGAAAGACCGAGAATGTGGTTTTGAATAAGGGGTTCAAAGATGCCTATGCGTTTCGCCCGGGTTTAATTCTGCCGGAAAAGGGCATCAAATCGAAAACCAACTTGTACAACGCGGCTTATATATTGTTCCGGCCTTTCTTTTCGATGATGAAAAAATCGAAAAACATTACCACTACCACCAAACTTGGATTGGCCATGATCAATACCCTGCGGTTTCCGCAGCTAAATAAGTTTTTGGAAAATAAGGATATCAACCATTTAGCTGAAAAATGACAATTAGTCATCGGTGCGTGAGGGCACGCACCGGGGCATTGTATATTGTTCCGGCCTTTCTTTTCGATGATGAAAAAATCAAAAAACATTATCACTACTACCAAACTTGGATTGGCCATGATCAATACCCTGCGGTTTCCGCAGCTAAATAAGTTTTTGGAAAATAAGGATATCAACCATTTAGCTGAAAAATGACAATTAGTCATCGGTGCGTGAGGGCACGCACCAGGGCATTGGGAGTGGCATTATTAAAAAGGTTTCACAAAACCACAGGGGTTGCAGCTTACATTTGTAGATACACATTTATACCTGAACGAAAACTATGTATTCAAAACAACTCGGTGGAAAACTCACCCCAAAGCTGGTTGAGCAGTACCGGCAATCACCCAACTGGAAAGCCGGAAAATTTCAAAACCTCGAAGAAACCAGCCTGCACATCAGCCTCCGCAACATGCCGGGGATCATTTACAGGCAATTTTCGGGAAAAACCAAACGCGAGCCCGCCAAACCCCTGCCCATACCGGGTTTGGACAAAACAGCCTTTCTGCAGCAAAGCGAAACCGCTAAAATGGTGTGGTATGGACATTCAGCGCTTTTATTACATATCCTTGGAAAAACGCTCCTGGTTGACCCCATGCTTGGCCCCAACGCCTCCCCTATCGGGCCGGTAACCACAAGGCGGTTTTCGACCAACACGCTCGACCTGGTTGATGATTTCCCCGACATTGACCTGCTGTTGCTGACCCACGATCATTACGACCACCTCGATTATGACAGCATCCAAAAACTGAAGGCCAAAACCAAACAATATTTTGTAGCCCTCGGCGTAAAAAGGCATCTTGTGCGCTGGGGTGTTGACCCTGACCTAATTACTGAATTTGACTGGTGGGATCAAACCGTATTTCAGGACATTCAAATTACTTTCACGCCATCGCGGCATTTTTCGGGTCGCGGACTTTCAGACCGGGCAAAATCGTTATGGGGAGGATGGGTGTTTAAAACCGC
>CAYUGH010000062.1:0-28195 GCA_964444195.1 uncultured Chitinophagaceae bacterium | reverse complement strand
CCGGCATAATACCGGCCGATAAAAGGAACCTGTATGCAACCTTGCAGGTAAAATTATTCTGACGGAAATGGGGTGTCGCTGATTTTCCAAGTTGGAAAGTAGATTTTTTTTGACACTTGTCAGAATTGCCAAAACCAACCCTTCGGTAAAACCCAAAGAGCCACTTTTTAGCCAACGCACCGCTAAAAATGACGTTTCATATTAAATATGTCAGGTTTATCCTCATAATTACACTATAAAATATAATTTTTCAAGCCTAAAAATCGAGACATTAAATTATCTTTCGTATCATTACAGTCAGGTTTATCCTGACATTACTACTATGAAAAATAAATACATATCAACGCAGTCAAACGAGCTTCTATCCTGGTTCAATGGACAGGACAAGACTTGCTTTGATTATAGTGAAGCTTTCAACGCATTACCCGATTCAAAGGAAAGCACACTTCGGGAGCTACTTAGCGACATGACTAAGCGTGGACTACTGATGAGATTGAAAGACGGAGTTTATTACATCATACCGTATGAAGCAAATGCAGAAACATTCATGCCCGACTGGCATTTGATTGCCGAATATCTTGTGAATGATGCCAAACATTACATCGGTTATTATTCTGCATTGCAGATTCATAACCTTATAACACAACCTTCTTTGAAAGAGCAAATTGTTGTATCAAAACAAATCAGACCTTCTCAAATTGAAATCAAGAACGTTCCTTTCCAATTTATTTACCACAACGACAAACATTTTTTCGGAGCAAAAAAAATGTGGATTGACAACTTTAATAAAGTGCTTTGTTCCGACTTGGAAAAAACTTTTATTGACTGTTTGTTTAAACCCGACTATGCAGGTGGCATTGTTGAAGTAGCAAGGGCAATTTATATTTCAAAAGATAAAATAAAATACGACACATTGCTTGAATACGCTAAAAAATTTGATTCACAAGCAGTGATAAAACGATTAGGATTTTTGATAGAGGTTCTTGAAATCAAAACAAACATCATTGATGATTTACAAAAACTGAAAACGGCTTCATATATAGTGCTTGACACCGAACTACCAAAAGTGGGCAAACGAATAAGCCGTTGGAGCATTCAGCAAAATTTAGAAACGGAAACAATTAAATCTGCCATTTACACATGATAAAGCCCAGGGAGATACAACAAAAGGCAAGAGAAGCAGGCGTTCGTGACCAGCAGATAGAAAAGGACTATGTGCTTTCATGGATATTGAAAGGCATTGCACAAGATGAGCGACTTTCAAAAGTTATCGTGTTTAAAGGCGGAACGGTATTAAAGAAAATCTATTTTGAAGATTACCGGTTTTCAGAAGATTTAGATTTCACCTTAATCAATAATGCCCGCCTGCCGGACGGGCAGGAAATTTCTAATGAGCAAATTTTTGAATGGTTCAGGGAAACTTTTGAATACGTTAAAGAAGAAGCCAACATACCGTTCGAAATAATAAACAACAACGAACACGAAGATGGTGGCATTAACTTTTACATCAACTATACCGGCCCACTTGGCGGACAAGGAAATAACAAGCGGGTAAAGATTGACATTTCCAGAAGCGAACAACTGGTTTTTGAACCTGTAATGAAGGATGTCTTTATCCGTTATACCGATTTAGAAGAACACCAACTACTTTGTTATCCATTGGAAGAAGTATTGGTTGAAAAAATGCGTTCAGTCATGCAAAGAATGCAAGCCCGCGATTTTTACGACTTGTGGTATTTATTGGAGCAACACGGAATGGACGTTGATTTTTACAAGAACGAATTTGAAAGCAAGTGTAAAAGCAAAGAAATAAACCCTGCCGATTTCCCGAAAAAATTAGCCGAACGCTTACCACAATACAAAGGTCGTTGGCAAAGCTCCATGAGTGGGCAAATACAAGACTTACCCGGCTTTGACCAAGTAGAACGGGAAGTGCAAAGGCATTTAAAGAAATTGAAGCTATGATTTACCTGGAGTGGAACAACATCATATCTGAATACTTTTTTAATCCTGCCAATGCAGGAAGAGATATTCATTTATACCTGACCAGGACAGATATTATCCATTTACAAATTCAAACTGGATTTATGTTGGAAAGGTTTTTTCCCAATGTGTATTTCCACCGAAAGCAATAAAACATCTACCTGAACTATTCTTGCAAGCAGGGATGATTCCCGATTCCTATTATTTACCGGCTATCAAATATGGGGTTGGTAGAATGGATACATTATAACAAAACACAAGTAATCCGTTTAAGATACAGTTACAAATTCTAAAACTATGTGGTGGATTCACGCATTATTATCAGCATTATTCGCTTCGCTTACAGCCATCTTTGGAAAGCTTGGCGTAGCCAATATCAACTCAAACCTGGCAACAGGCATACGAACGGTTGTTATTTTGATACAGGCTTAGCGTGGTTGTTTTATTTCAAAGCACTGCAGTTAGGAAATGTATCACAGGTAGCGCCGATTGTTAACTAAGCCTTGCCCTGACAATGGATTTAGCCATCATATTTTACACGAAACATTGACCTTAAAAAACCGCCATCGGGGCGGGCCTGATTATGGCTGGCACTTTGGTTTTGATTGCAAAATGGACATGGGGTTTCTTCCACAGACAGTTGGTCAATTCTCCTATTGAGCAAAGCCCTTATCCCGTTGTTTTCTCATTTTGTAAATCACCAAATTCCTTATTTTGGCTAAAGCCGGAAAAGGTTTGCCTGATCTTTTTGGAATGAGCTAAAGCCCAATCGATTTGAAACATTCTAGCAAGAACATACCAACTGCCAGAATCAAAGCAATGAAGAAAGTGAGGTGTGTGCAAGGCTTTTGTGGGCTTGGCAAGTATGTCAGTTTCACAAAAAATAGTAACTTCATTAAAATTTAAAGACATGCTATACGGACAAATAAGCATTGACCCGGAAATTATGAGTGGCGCTCCTGTTTTTGCAGGAACACGGGTTCCTATACAAACCATGTTTGATTATTTGGAAGGCGGCGATGATCTCGAGATGTTTCTTGAAGACTTTCCATCAGTTACTAAAACAGCGGCCATCAATGTTTTAGAAATGGCAAAAACTTCTCTAACTTCTGAAAAGGTTCTCCATGAAAATTTTGCTTGACGAAAGTTTACCCACACAACTTGCTGAATTCTTTGGAGCAGAGCATGAAGTTCTTACTGTACGACATATGAACTGGCTTGGCAGGAAAAATGGAGAATTATTGAGACTACTTATTGAAAACAATTTTGAAGTATTCGTTACTGCTGATCGAAATCTTCCATATCAGCAAAATTTAAAAGCAATTACTTTTATGATCGCAATACTTTGCGGAATAAATAATCGGCGGGAAACATATATTAACCTGATCCCGAAACTCCTGGATTTGCTTAAAACTTCAGAGTCTCCGGGTGTTATCTTAGTATCTTAAATTTACTTCAAGCACAGGATCAAAAATCCTTTTATGACACATAGAAAGATTATACCATTTCTTTTATTAGCATTTTTAACCAGTTCATGTTCGCAAATGGACAATACACAAACACATTTAGAACAGATAAAAACCCTGTCAGAAAAATCCGGAATAGAAATGCTTGTTATTGATGGGGCTGAGAAAATGACTAAAACAGAAGCTACAAGATTTACAAGAGGGCTTATGCTCTCAAGTTATAGTGACGACCCAATACAATCTTCAATTAGACAAGAAACACCAAGAAACAGAACTGTTGAGTTGCCTGGCGTCTCCTTTTTGGTTGACAATAATATAATTGAAACCCTTGTCTACAAGTTAAATAAAAAATTTGCTTATAGGCAATATTTGACTTTTATATCAAACGACGAAACAAGAAGTGATAAGAAACAAACTATTTCTATTATTCACGGTTCTGACAAATACAACATTCTTCGATTTCAAGAAACAAGCGGCGGCAGTTATCAGTTTTCAACTGACAGTCTTATTTCAAAACTTCAGGCTTTTGAGGGGAAATATCCCTTTCATTTTATTGGTGTTGGCAACGACTGGCTGTTAATCCAAACCAACGATACGCCGACAGACTGGTTAGACTTTGCAAAGGAAGTTTTGAAGATTTGTCCTATTGAAGAAAAAATTGATGTTAACGAATACACTAATGGACTTAAACATGAAAATGGAAGAGTTTCAATGTGGTGGGACTAAGAGGGCGTACAAAAAGTGTATTTGAAAAAGTATGGCTTGGCCAGCAGTTGCACAAGCCCCATTATTACGAAACACAAGTAATCCGTTTAAGACGGTTACAAATTCTAAAACTATGTGGTGGTTCTATGCAATATTATCCGCATTGTTCGCCTCGCTTACAGCGGTCTTTGGAAAGCTGGGCGTAGCGAATATCAACTCAAACCTGGCAACAGGCATTAGAACTGTTGTTATTTTGATAATGGTTTGGAGCATTGTATTGGCAAGGGGCGAAACAAAAGGGATTAGCACGATGCCGAAACAAACGATTATTTTTCTTATCCTTTCCGGTCTGGCTACCGGCTTATCCTGGTTGTTTTATTTTAAAGCACTGCAGTTAGGAAATGTATCACAGGTAGCCCCGCTTGACAAACTAAGCCTGGCCCTCACGATTGTTTTGGCAGTAATATTCTTAGGCGAAACTTTGACTTTAAAAACCGCCATCGGGGCTGGCTTAATTATCGCAGGAACTTTTGTTTTGATTGTAAAATGACCTGGCTCTCTTTCAGGAAACAGTTGGCCAATTCCCATATTGAACAAAGCCCTCATCCCGTTGTTTTTCATTTTGTAAATCACCAAATTCCATACATATGAACAGCACTATTATCCATCAATTCATGGCAGAATTTGAGGCTGAAATACCTGCCACCAGGAAATGTATCGAAAGAATCCAGGAAAAGCTTTTTGACTATAAGCCTCATGAAAGGTCTATGGCACTTGGCTACCTTACTTTGCTTGTTGCTGAAATTCCTAAGTGGATTGCAGCCATGATAAAAGTCCGCGAAATTGATTTCCAAACATTTACACATTCCCAACCTAAAACCACAGGCGAAACGGTGGATTATTTTGACGAAAATGTAGAGGCCGCAAGACAAGCCTTCGGGGAACTTACGATGGAAGATTTGTCCAAGCCCTTTGTGCTGAAAAATGGCGACCAAATACTGATCAACTCTCCGTTGATTGAAAATATCAGCTCTACTATAAACCATTGGGTACACCACCGCGGACAATTGACAGTGTATATGCGGTTGAACGACATATTGGTGCCGTCAATATATGGCCCTTCGGCAGATGATAAGACATTTTAAAATGCGGCTTACTTCTTCAGCTCCATGATCTCCACTTTCCTGAACTCCACCGGCTGCCCCTCGCTTTGCAGCGCAATAAAACCGGAGGAGAGGAGTTTGCCGTCTGTTTTTTGTTTTGGGTCGTAGTTGTTCACCACCCCGCCGCCAATCTGCGGTTTGCTGTACTGCAGCACGGTATCGCCGTTTACAATATGCTTCACCAGCGAGTCGCCGTACACCATAATTTCGGCACGCACCCATTCGCCCGCCTTGTAGGTTTTGGAGGTGGAGGGAATGCAATGCCGCGGATCAATTTTGCCCTCGTACACCACATCGGTACCGGGTGAGCACATATTGCCGGTGGGCCGGGGCTGCCCGTCGTCAAGCGCTGCCAGCAACTGAAATTCAACCGAAATGGGCCAGTCCTGGTCTTTGGGCATAGTGGCCGGGTCCTGCGAATGAAACATGATGCCACTGTTGCGCTTGGTATAAGTTGGGGCATCCGCCTTCCACTCCCCGTCAATTTTATACTCAACCACTAAGTGAAAATGCGAAAACGGCTTTTTGTAATACAGGTGGCCAAACCGGTTGTTGAAGGAGTCGTACTGGTTGTAACTCACTTTGATGATGCCATCCTCCACGCGGAAGGTGTTGGCATAATTGTCGCCCACTTCATGGTGGTTGATCTTTGCGATCCAGCCATCAAGGTTTTTGCCATTAAACAGTGATTGCCAACCTGACTTGGATGATGTTTTAGTGGCGCTGCACCCAGACAGCATCAACATGGCAATCAGGCAAAAAGGGGAGATTTTTCCAGTCATGGTTAAGCTAAATTAAAACCAAACTTACGGTTGAAAGGCGAGAACCTCAACAAAAACGGGGGTTTCTGCTCATTAATTCGGGCTTTTTTTAAGATTTCCCATCTGCCTTTTACAATACCTTTGCCCCCAAATTTTAAAGCATGTTTATGAAACGATTTCTTGTAATCCTGGCCCTTTTTACCGGCTTTATTGCCCGTGCCGATGAGGGTATGTGGCTTCCTCAGCTATTGGGCGCCCAACGCTATGCCGATATGAAGGCCAAAGGACTTAAGCTGACAGCCGAACAACTGTACAGCCTCAATAAAAGCTCACTGAAAGATGCCATCATCATTTTTGGCGGGGGCTGTACCGGCGAAATTGTTAGCCCCGAAGGGCTCATTTTCACCAACCACCACTGCGGTTACGGCGCCATTGCCGGGCTGAGCACCATGGAAGCCAATTACCTGCGCGATGGTTTTTATGCCAAAAGCAGGAGTGAAGAATTGCCTTACAATGGCTTAAGCGCTACTTTCCTGGTAAAAATTGATGATGTGACCAAACAGGTGGAAGACAGCATGAAGGGCATTTCGTGGAAGGATTGGGAAGCCCGCAAAGCAAGGGTTTTCACCAATATTGCAAAAGCATCTACCCAGGGCACTCACTACAATGCCAGGGTGGCAAGCGCGTTTAAGGACAACCAGTTTTTGCTTTACACTTACGAGGTTTTTAACGATATCAGGCTGGTTGGCACTCCCCCCGAAAGTGTAGGCAAATTTGGAGGGGATACCGATAACTGGGAATGGCCGCGTCATACGGGCGATTTCAGCATTTTCAGGGTGTATATGGGTAAAGATGGCAAACCCGCTGAATATAATGCGGAGAATGTGCCTTTTAAAAGCCGTCATTTCCTCCCCATCA
Organism: uncultured Chitinophagaceae bacterium; assembly: GCA_964444195.1. Taxonomy (GTDB): domain Bacteria; phylum Bacteroidota; class Bacteroidia; order Chitinophagales; family Chitinophagaceae; genus Phnomibacter. The sequence continues at coordinate 21,199 of CAYUGH010000062.1, read as the reverse complement.
GCTTAAAGGGGGTAAAAGAAGGCGATTTCAGCATGATTTTTGGCTACCCCGGCGGTACCAACCGTTTTGAAACATCTTATGGGGTAAAGCTGGCAACCGATATTAAAAACCCGGCCTTTGTAGATATGCGCGATATCCGGCTGAAAGCTATGAATGAGCAAATGCGTAAAGACCCCGCTGTAAAACTTAAATTGTCGAATGCTTTTGCCGGACTGGCTAATTACTGGAAGTTTTACGACGGGGAAACCAAACAGCTTCTGAAATACGATGTGTATGGAACCAAGAAGAAAAACGAAGATGCGCTGGCCAAATGGATCAGTGACAATAATAAAACCGAATACGCCGGGCTCTTCCCTGAATTTGAAAAAGCCTATGCTGCCTGGCAGCCTTATGCAAAGCACAAGGAATATCTTGAGCAGGGCATTGCAGGACCATCGGTGGTTCGCTTCGCCGCAAGATTAGCGCCCCTGGAACGCGCGCTGGCCGGGCAGGGCGGCAATGCAAAAGCCATGCTTGAAAACCTGAACAAGGAGCGGGCTGCCATGCTGGAAGACTTAGACAAACCCAGTGAGCAGCAAATGATGTGGCAGATCGTGAAAGCCTTCCAGGAAGGGATTGTAGCCGATCAGCAACCTACGCTATTTTACAACCTGGTCAAGCAGAATTTTGGAAGCCTGAAAGAAGAAAGCAGCTACCGCAACTGGGCTGCAAGCGCATTTGCCAACAGCATGATACTTGACGATGCTAAATGGAAAAGGTTTATGGACGGCCCAAACCAATCAGAACTGGCCAATGATCCTATTTATGCCATGTTCAACGCTTTTAGCCAGAACTGGGCCAAATACAAGCCTGAATCTGATGCGTTTACCGCTAAAAACAATGAGCTGGCGCATAAATACCTGAAGGCTTATATGGAAATGAACAAGGGCAAAGTAATGTACCCGGATGCCAATTTTACCATGCGGGTCAGTTATGGAAAAGTGGCTGCCTACAAACCCCGCGATGCCGTGAAATATGATTATGTTACCACAAGCGCAGGGCTGCTGGAAAAATACAAGCCGGGTGATTATGAATTCGACCTTCCTGCCAACCAGGTTGAATTGCTTAAAAAGAAGGACTTTGGTCAATATGCCGACCCGGTGCGCAAGGACCTCGTAATCGGGTTTATTACGAGTGATGATATTACCGGGGGCAATTCGGGCTCACCCGTAATGAATGCCAATGGCGAACTGATAGGGCTTGCTTTTGACGGCAACTATGAAGCGCTCAGCCACAAGATAAACTTTGATAAGGATCTGAACCGCACCATTTGCGTGGATATCCGCTATGTGCTTTGGTGTGTGGATAAGTTGGGTGGAGCAACCAACATAATCAATGAATTGAAGCTGGTTAAGTAAACCTTACTGTTTCTGCCATAGTACCTGTCTATATGGACCTTGGCGTTTAAAAAGCCATTGCGGAAATGCAATGGCTTTTTTGTATAACTTTACTATCATGTTTTCAAAAGAGGAGCATATTCTATTCTGGAAAAATAATGCGCTGGAGGATTGGGATACAGCGGTTTTTAATTTGGGTGGCAAAAAGAATACGGCTGCATTATTCTTTTTCCATTTATGTTTCGAAAAACTGCTTAAGGCTTTCTGGGTTAAGTCGAACGCAGGAAATACTCCTCCTTTTTCCCACGACCTTGTAACCATTGTCAACCAAACAGATATTGAATTATCAGCAGAATGGTATGACTATTTAAATACCATCAACCGCTGGAATATTGAAGGGCGTTATCCTGATTACCGGAAGAAATTACATTCCATAGCCAACGAATCCTACATGGAATACCACATTAAAAAACTTAAGGAACTAAAAGAATGGTTACTCTCAAAAATATAGAACAAAAAATTAGCGGGTTATTACTTGCTCTCAATAAAGCCGGTTATGCTCCCAAAAGGGCCATTCTTTTTGGAAGTTATGCCAAAGGCTACCCAAAAGAGTTGAGTGATCTTGATGTGGCTGTTTGGGCAGAAGGATTTACAGGGTATCCGTTATTGGATATTGAAAAAGTCGCTCCGTTGCTGAGGCCGTTCCATCCTATAGAATTGCATCCTTTCAACGATAGGGAAACAAGTGCCGATAACTCCTTTATAGAAGAAATTGAATCTACAGGCATTGATTATTCTAACTTGATTCCAACAGATAAACAGGTATTGGTAGCAACAGAATGATTAAAATGTCCGGGTATTTTATTTGTCTCAAATAATTTACCCCATTCATCTCTCAGCAATGCATATTCAAAAAAAACGGCCCCGCGATGCGGAGCCGTTTGCACTAGAAAAAGTTATGATTAAAGAACCTTAACGTTAACAGCATTCAAACCTTTTTTTCCGTTCTGAACGTCGTAAGCAACTTTGTCGCTTTCACGAACTTCGTCGATTAATCCAGAAACATGAACGAAAATGTCCTGACCACCCTGGGCCGGAGTAATGAAACCAAAACCCTTGGTTTCATTGAAAAACTTAACTGTACCTTCTTGCATTTCAACTAAATAAAAAATTAATAATGATGCAAAGGTATCCGTATCCAACCACAATACTGCTTTTATTTCATAAGTAATTGACTATCAATGCCATTAGCCCCTGATATGCCATGCTTTCGGCTGTACAAAGGCCCTTATGCCCTGGTAACTTAGGGTGCTGCCAAGCCCAGAATGGCCGCGGCCGCTCCAGGGAACAGAGGCGCTTACCCGGTCGCAGCAGTTGAAGTAAACGGTACCGGTGTGCATTTGCTTCATAATGTTTTCAGCCCTTTCCCTGGATGAACCATACACGGCTGCAGTCAATCCATATTCCGTGTCATTCATCAGCCTTGTTGCTTCTGCATCGTCTTTCACCCGCTGAATACCCACCACCGGCCCGAACGATTCTTCCTTCATAATGGCCATGGTATGGTTTACCTCCGTAAGCAAAACAACCGGTGAATAGTAACCCTTGCCCGGAATTTGAGATGATTTAAAAATCACCTTCGCCCCTTTCTCAACCGCATCCTTTACCTGTTGGGTAAGTACCTTTAACTGCTGCTGACGGCAGATGGGCCCAAGGGAGGTTTCCTTTGCAAGTGGATCGCCCAATTTCAGGGTTTCAGCTTCTTTTACAATAGCCTCCGCAAAAGCATCATACACCTGTTCATGCACGTAGATGCGTTCTACCGCGCAACAGCTTTGCCCGGCGTTGTACATTACCCCTTCCAATGCCGCAGCGGCCACCGCCTGTATATCCTGCACATCATTCATCACATACAGCGGGTCTTTTCCGCCGAGTTCCATTTGAACAGGCGCCAGTTTGCCCGCTGTGGCTTCTGCTATCTTTTTGCCCGTGGCATAGCTTCCGGTAAAAAAATATCCGTCAAGCGGCAGATCAATCAGCGCTGCTCCTGCTTCACCAGTCCCGGGTATGCACTGAAAAATTTCTAAGGGAACACCCGATGCATGCATCAGCCTTTCAATATGCAAGCCGGTAAGTGTTGCATACTCCGATGGTTTATATAAAACGGCATTGCCACCCATCAGCGCGGGGATAAACACGTTTACGCCTACAAGATAAGGATAGTTCCAGGCCGAAATGTTGGCGATCACGCCCAGCGGCTCATAAGTAATTTTCTCCTTCGTCAACCCGTTGGTAGTTATCCACTCTTCAGCCAGCCATTTTTCAGCATTGTTTAAAAAATATTCAATTCTTGCCCTTGCACCGTTCAGCTCATTATAGGATTGCTGAAGGGGCTTGCCTACTTCAGAAGTCAGTATAAGCGCGAGCGCATCTTTTTGGGTGTCGAGGCTTTCGTAAAACCTTTGGATGCAACCGATCCTTTCACTTACAGGCATGGCAGCCCAGGCCGCTTGTGCCGTTACGGCAGCATCATACTTTCCCCGGATGCTTTCCCGGCTATCCTCCGCTACATCAGCCAGCACTTCTTCCGTTGCGGGGTTAATGATCTTCATTGCGAATATTTTTGGTGGTTGTTTGAAAGATACAATTTACGATCATTTCAATTTTATAAGGCTTGCTTATACAAAGCCAAAAAATTTTGCCGGGTAACGGGCTTCGGGTTGTTCGGGTGGCAAAAATCTGCAAGCGCCAGGTCGGCAAGGGTTTCAAGATGCTCCTGTTTTACCCCAATATCCCTAAGCTTTGCGGGCAGGCCTAATTTTTCATTTAAGGAAAAGAGGAAGGGCACTACTGCTTTATGGCCGCTACTGATGCCCAATGCCTGCGCCATTTCATCAAAAGCGCTTTCAAGCCCGGGCAGGTTGAAAGCCATACCATAGGGCAGGTTCACCGCGTTAGCAAGACCATGATGCGTATCGAGCAGGCTGCTGAGTGGGTGGGCAAGCGAATGTACTACCCCGAGCCCTTTTTGAAAAGCCACAGCCCCCATCAGCGAGGCAATCATCATTTTGGAGCGGCTTTCGAGGTCAGGCCTATGGGTAGCGGTCACAATACTTTCTGCAACCAGCTTCATGCCCCTTAGCGCAATGCCTTCGGCCATCGGATGAAAACCTTTGGCTATAAAAGCTTCCATGTTGTGGGTGAGCGCATCCATGCCGGTAGCTGCGGTAACAAAGGGCGGAAGTTCCATGGTAAGTCCGGGATCTGCAAATACAATTTTGGCAAGCAGCTTTGGCGAAAACAGTATCCGTTTCCTTTTGGTATCGTCCTCGCTGATGATGGCGCTTCGCCCCACCTCGCTGCCGGTCCCGCTTGTGGTGGGAATCGTAATAAAGTAAGGCACTTCCTCCGTAACATATTTATCGCCACCAATAAGATCATCGTAATCAAACAGGTCGCGGGTATGGTGAACCCGCAAGGCAATAGCACGGGCCACATCAAGCGCCGCGCCACCACCAATCCCAATAATGCAATCGCGGTTAGTGGCATGAAAAACTTCACCTCCCTTCAGCACATCGCTTTTTACCGGGTTTTTATGAATGTCCTTAAAAACCTCAACACTGATACCCCCTTGCTCCAGCCGGTATGTTACCAGGTCGAAAAAGGTCAGTTCGGCCACCAAAGGATCGGTAACAATAAGTGGTTTGCTGAAACCTGCTTGTTTCAGGTGCGGCAGGAGTTCCTCAGTTGCACCGGCGCCAAAGCGGATGATAGTAGGGAAATTGTATTGCCTTATTTGAGTGAAATCCATTTTTCTATTTAATATTTTAGATTGAAGATTTAATATTTTGCCCCCGCTTGGGCATATGGCACACAAAATGGTAAATGGATATTTGTAGCCTTTTTTTAAAGTTGAAAAGTAACCAAGTTAACCAGTCAACTTTTCAACCAGTCAACCCGTCAACCCCAAATTAAATAATCTCAAAATACCGCTTCAATTCCCAATCGGTAACGGCTTTTGCATGTTGCCTCCACTCCCATTCGCGGGTTCCGCAAAAATGCTGCACAAAGGTTTCCCCAAAAAGTGCTTTTGCGATTTCGCTTTCCTTCATGGCTTTGGCAGCTTCCCAAAGGTTGGCCGGCAGTTTGCCAAAACGAATATCTGCGTAGCCGTTGCCTGTTGTAGCGGGCTGCTCAAGCTTCAATCCTTTTTCTATGCCGTACAACCCCGATGCAAGACATGCTGCCATAGCAAGGTAGGGATTGCTGTCGCTGCCCACCACGCGGTTTTCGAGCCTGCACGAAGCAGCGCCCTGCGGCAAGGCACGCAATGCGGTGGTCCTGTTGTCTATGCCCCAGGTGCAGGTAGTAGGCGCCCAGGCCCCTTCTACCAGCCGTTTGTAGCTGTTGATGGTGGGCGCATACATGGGTAAAATATGCGGCAGGCAATATAGCTGCCCTGCCATATAGCTTTGCATCAGCGGGCTGATATGACCCGCAGCCGATGCATCGTAAAATAAGTTGTTGCTTTTATCCGTGTCCCAAAGGCTTTGGTGCACATGGCCACTGCAGCCGGGCAGGTTTTCATTCCACTTGGCCATAAAGCTTGCTATGAGGCCATGGCGGTGCGCAATTTCTTTTACGCCACTCTTAAAAAGCACCGCACGATCAGCGGCTTCCAATGCATCGCTGCACATAATGGCTGCTTCATACACCCCCGGGCCGGTTTCGGTATGAAGCCCTTCGATCGGAACCCCAAAAGCGGTTAACTCATCAAACAAGGCATAGAAATAATCGCTATGCTGGCTTGCACGCAAAACAGAATAACCAAACATTCCCTCTGTCATAGCAGGAGTCGGCAAGGCTGTACCGTTCTCCTGCCTTATAAAATTGAACCACTCAAACTCCTGTGAAAAAACAGGATGGTATCCCATGCCTTCTGCCTTGCTGATTACTTTCTTTAAAAGTGTGCGTGGACATACAAATGAGGCAGGACTTCCAGGCACATCAAAATCGGCCAGAAAAAACGGCAATCCATGCTCCCAGGGAATATTGCGTTGGGTGGAAAGGTCTATTTTTGCCTGCGCATCGGGGTAACCGGTATGCCAGCCGGTTATGGTTGCGTTATCATAAGCATTGTCGCCCGCATCCCATCCGAATATCACATCACAAAAACCAAAGCCTTTTTCGGCAATGCCTTTGAACTTATCAAGGCTAACGATTTTGCCGCGGAGGGTGCCGTCTATATCGGTAACAGCAAGTTTAATTTTTTGAAAATTTCCCAAATCGGATACTCTGGCGCTTTCATTAGGGGTATGCATGATCTGGCAAATTTATTAAGCCTGTAATATCAATTGAATATCCTCTGAAAGGTCAGGTAAATGAACAGTTACCACTTCCCAAACCAACTCATAATCTACGCCCATATAGTCATGAATGAGTACATCGCGCATACCTGCCATTTTCTTCCACGGAATATTGCTGTTTTCTGTTTTGAAATCGGGATCAAGCCTTTTTGATGCCTCCCCGATAATTTCAATGGCGCGTACAACAGCACGCTTTAGCACTTCGTTCTGCAAAAAGGAATCCACATTTTCGCCTCTTGTAGCCTGAAAGCAAAATTGAATTTCCTCATGAATATGTTTTATCAATTCAAGGTTAGATGCTAACATATTGAATATCTTTTGAAATATTTTTGATAAACTCCGCAGAAACAGATTCTTGTGTAATTAACTCCGTTTTTCTTTCAAAAATAGACTCAAGATATTCATGGGCATTAAGTAAATTATTCAAATTCTTTTTTCCATTTTCAAATTTTACCAGCAAATCAATATCGCTATTAATACGCTGTTCATTTCGGGCAAAAGATCCAAAAAGGCCAAGCTGTTCTATTCCGAAATGCTTTAACCTTAACCTGTTATCTAAAATGGATGATATGATGACTGATTTACTTAACATACATGGTAAAGGTACAAAAATGAATTATTTTAGATTTACAACTTTTGAATGACTGTTTTTCACAAATAAATAAAACCAGGCGTATCCTCCCCCAGAATAGCTGCAAATAACAAAAAGACAACCATATTAAAAGCCGACCTTGCCAACCCCAATTCCCCACCAGCTAACCTCTGGCCAGGACTTCGTCCCGGTTTTGCCGCCATAGGTTGAAGATAGGGGAATTGTTTGCTCCCTGCTAAAAAATTGAAAGACAATGCTTTGAATTAGAAAAAACCCAATGTATCTTGGTGCCTTCATTCAAATTTTTAACCCCGGGTTGCTGAAAACGGACAATAGAGTAAGCGCTTACAGCTATGGCTATCAACCGAAACTTCTTTTTTGAACAGGTAATACGTACCCTTTTTACCGGGAAAATGACACCAGGTCAACGCGCCGGATTGACAGCCATACTTGATGAATGGGATGCCAATTACAACAAAAAGGACGACCGATGGCTGGCTTATATGCTTGCGACTACCCACCACGAAACGGACCGTACCTTTAAAGGAATTGAAGAATATGGAAAAGGAAAAACACGACCCTATGGTAAAAAAATAAAAATGAGCAAAAAACCATACACTACCCCAAACAAGCTTTACTACGGACGTGGCTTTGTTCAACTTACCTGGTATGAAAACTATGAGCTGGCAGGTAAAAAACTGGGGGTTGATCTTTTAAATAAACCTGAGCTGGCGCTGGATTTAAAAATATGTACCCAGGTACTTTTTAAGGGTATGATGGAAGGATGGTTTACCGGGAAGAAGCTGGTAACCTATTTTAACGGCCCTACTCAAGACTGGCGCAATGCAAGACGCATCATTAACGGTACCGATAAGGCCGACCTGATTGCAGACTATGCCAAAAAGTATTACGCATCCATCAGCTATACAGTGTAACCTTTCCTTTAAACTGATGTAATGTTAGTTCCATTGTGACGCATCCCATAGTGAAACGTGAAAGGTGAGACGTGAATTTCATCCCGCAAGGGCGGGATCGTCTGCCGTTTCACGATTAACTTAACACTAATTCAGTTTACCTGATCAGTGTAACTGTTCCTTTTCTTACAATAGTTTTACCATCCTTCATGGTAGCCAGCACCTGGTACACATATACGCCGGGTGTTGCTTTGGTTCCTTTGTTCATTCCGTTCCATCCAAATACGGGATCATTCGGGGGTATATTGTGCGCTTCAAAAACCTTGTCGCCCCAGCGGGTATAAATCATAAAGTCATTCAATATTTCCACTCCTTCACTTCCCATTACATAAAAAATATCATTCAGCCTGTCGTTGTTTGCGGTAAAGGCATCAGGGATAAATAGATCGCCTGTGGTTACCGTTCTTACAATCGCGAAGGCGGTATCGGTGCATTGGTTTTCATTTTGCCCGGTTGCATAATAGCGGTCGGTATAAGTGGGGGTTACAAACGGATTTACACAATCGGTGCAGGATAAAAACGGATTAGCTGTCCATCGTACGGACTGCAGAAGCCCTCCTTCGGCAATGGTTATCAAAGTAACCGAACCAGCCCTGTCGATGGTTGTATCCCCTGGTAAAATACTAACGGCAAACCTTTTGAATCCAATAGCTTCAGCAATGTTATTCGTAGTATTCGTTTCTGCAAATGCCGTATCGGCGCCGGGTGTGGCGGCATTCCCCCTATCATTTACAACGGCAAAAAGTGCATTTACCCGTGGCGAAAGTATTGTATGCTCATAAGTAAAGCATGCGCCCAACTGTAACGAAGGCGTAAGAAATACCGGCTGCAAAATCATGGAACCTTGCTGGGAAGGATTACCGCCATAAAATGTTACTGGTATGCCTTTCCAAACCGAATCGTAACCGTTGTTCATGCAAATGGTAAAACGCACCCTTGTGGTTTGGTTATCTATACATTCAGTTTGGGTAATGCTGACCGTAAAATCAGGCGGCAGGATTTTTACAGTGAGCATGCCTTTTAAAATGCAGCCGTAGCGGTTTAAACTTTCCACGGCAATAACCGAAAACTGTGTAGCTGAAACCACAGGCGATATACAGGCGGTACAGTTCAGCGAATAACCAATCCCGCTTTGCCACCTCGTGCTGGCGGCGTTATCAAGTGTATTTAAAATATGCACCGGGAAGGAAGCGCCCCTGGTAACCGTAGTATCTGAAGGGCTAAGTTGCAAGGATTCCGGACTGTAGTCAACCCGTACAGCGTTGTTGAGGTAGTTCCTTTCTTCCAGCCGGGTATTTGGTAATACAATAGGTGGATTGCCAATACTATCATTCACCACCGCGTATAAAGCCCCGTTTGGCATTGCTTTTATCCGGGTAACAAAACCCGCCGATCCGGCTTTAATGGTATCACTAAGTATAAAAGAAGGAGGCAGCCAGGCAGCGCTACCGGTTTGGGGATCACCATTGTAAAACCTGATGGTAAGCCCCTTTGGCAGCACGGGTCGTTTAAAATCGTTGAATACCGTAAAAGCGATATGGATGCTATCCGTACCTGCACATTCAGCCGAATCAATTTTCACCCTGAAATCATGATAGGGCGGAACGGTAATGGTAACATAAGCGGTATCGTAACAACCATAAATACTGGTGGCAATTACTCTTTTTGTAGTGGTTCGGGTGGTATCGGCAATATAGTTGGGCGAGCGGCAACCGGTGCAGCTTAACCTGTCGGGCGGGCTCCACAAATAGCTGGAAATGGCCGTTGGACCGGCATTTACGCTTAACCTTAAAGTATCGCCCGGTTCCATTATGGCAGATGCAGGAATGGGAACGGCATTCATCTGGAAGCCCCTTGAAACAGAAGTATTATTAGTATAGTCCCTTTCGATGGTTGAAGTATTGGGAAGCTGAATGGGAATGGCTGTACCGTTGTCATTAAAAACCATCCAAACTTCATTTAAGCCCGGCGCACCAACATCAATTATTTGCGTGTACACCCTGCCGCAACAATTTCCCAACAGCATGTCGGGCATGTAAAAAGTTGCCCCAATTTTTTTAGCGCCTGCCAATCTCGGGTCGGAGTTGTAAAAACTGATAGGTGTATTGGCGGGAATAGTGTCATACCCATTATTGCAAACAAAAAAATCGATTTTAATTTTGGTTTGCTCGTAACAATGCATCACATTAAAATGGGCGGTGCCGTCGGACCTCGGGTTTTGTACCGCTACATTGTACGTAAGGGTTGTATCAATACACTGCCCGTTGGATGCTATCAGCCGGAAGGTATAATTAGCTGGCACATCGAAAATATAAGCCAGGTCGCGGCTTGTGCTCACCACTTGCTCGGGCATTCCCTTATCGTGGCCAACCAGCCATGTAAAGTCTGTAGCGTTATAGGAGTTGTTGGTAAACAGGATAGTATCCTCGTAAAAGCCTTTCTCCGATGCTATGCGAAGCTTATTGGTGTAAAACCGCGCAGCTACGCCGCAATTCACAAGTACATATTCCGAATAGCTGCCAAAACAATTATTGTCTTTAAAAGCCTTCAGTGTAACCCTGAATCTTCCGCGCTCGTTAAAAGTGTATGTAAAATCTTGTGTGGTTGAAACCTGCGCCCCATCTACAAACCATTGAAAGGTAACAGCGCCTGTTGATGTATTTGTAAACTCAACTTTATCACCCTGCACCGGGTGAATAATGCTGCGATGGAAACCTGCCAATACATTATCCGTACAGGGAGGCTGGCATTTTGCTTCGAGTAACCCGCTGCGTTGCGTATTAATAGCATTCAGCATCCTATCGGCCTGCCCTTGTGTAAAGGTAAATTGGCACGAAGGGTCGCCATAATCCATTATATTATCAATAGGGTCGGGCACATCTTTAGGAAAGTTCCCGTTTGAATAATTGGAAAGCGTATCCGTATCGCAGCTATTTTCAGGACTGGAACAGGAGGAAGCGCGCCAGGATCCGTCGGGTGGTGTATCGCAAACCCGGTCTCCGTTAAGCAGGCAATTATTGTTAAAGCAGTAGCCTTCAAAAGTGTGGTAAAGCCCCAGGTAGTGCCCCATTTCGTGGGCAAGCAAATGCCCGAATCCCGTGATCACAATGCCATCACGGGCGCCACCTCCGGGAGGCATAGTTGCATATCCTGCTACACCCACTCTTATCCATTTGCCGCAGCTAAACTCTGCAATAGCTTCCTCATCAATACTCCGCACAAACCAGATATTTATGTATCGCGAGGGGTCCCATTGGGCGGTTGCCTTCATTTTAGCATCTTCAATAGGAGGGTTTACATGATTGCCCCAATAGGTTTCCACCCGGGTAATGCCGGTAGTATTTCCACCTTCGGGATCCTTTTTAGCGAGGCAAAACCTGATTTTTGTATCTACTCCTTTACTTGCCGACCATGCCCCCCTTTTGGCAAATGCATCATTCAGGGCTGCCAAACCATCGAGTATCACCTGGTCCGGTATGGAAAAAGGATCGTCCGCCAAAATATGAAACACCACGGGCAATACGGTGGAATCATCATCCAATAACCTTACCGCTTCGGCAATCTGCCGGTTCATTTTTTCTTCGGCTTTCAGGTAGGCAGCAGAATTCCTTAAATTGTTGATTAACAAGTCGGTACCACACAAATTACCACCCAATTCTTTATGGGGTTGTCCAGGAAAAGGGCGCTTTGAAAGCGAATCGTTTAATTGCGAAAAAGCGGATTGCGAAAACAGCCAAATGGATAGGAAAATCCTTATGAATGTTTTCAGCATGGTTTATTTTGTTTTTAAATGTAGTGTTTAGTAGCGCACAATAAAAATATGCCAGATTTTACCACGAAAATTTGGTTTATTTATTGTGCAGGTTTCCACATATAGATGCCTGAAAACTAAAGACTGATTACAACAAATTCAAAACCGTTTGCTTTTAATGGCAACTGAATTATTTATTTACCGGGTTGTTTGAAAATCAACGCATTAGTTTCTATTTTTAGGCGCACAATAAAATTTGCACGCCATGGTAAACTTTAATGAAAACCTTTATGTTGGAACCTACAGTTTCAGGGAAACCAAACAGCTACGCACGCTTACAGCTTTAAGCGATGTTCCTACCTCAAAACAAATCAGTGGCATTGAGGTCAGGCTTTCAAAAGTTCATATTATCGACAACAAAACAACGAGGGTAGGCCCTTTCCCCGGGTTGGCAAAAGTGTACCTGATAAATATAACAACGTCGGATATTTTGGGTTCTGAAATTGATATGTCGCTTGAGGGCTTTGAAAAAGTGGACGATAACCAAACACTCGCCATTGACCGAACCTTATTTTATTGGAAAAAAAGCGGTGAAACCCCAAAAGCGCCTTCGCAGATCCATATTTTCAGCAGCCTTATAAAAAGCAAAAAACCGTTGCGCAATGTTGCCAAAATACTTAGTGAGGCTAAGGACAATGAAAAAATTAAATCCCTCACTTCAGGGTTGGGCGAATTGGTTAAAAATGCAAGTAAATTCAACGCGCTTACCAATGTGTTGATGCAGGTAGCTGCTGTGTTAGGAGAATTACTGGGAAATGTTGAAGACAAACCCTTGCTCAGCCGCTTTCAAAGCTTTACCGATGTGGGCGGCAATTTTAACCAGCTTGGAAAAACCGATCTTCCTTTTGCCAATATGTACGCCAACCTTGATTACTCCATTTACATAAGGGATAAAAAAAGACAGGAACTGGAAGAAGCATAAACTGAAAAATTATTTTTTACCCGGTAACCTCTGCATCAGCAACTAAAGTCATCATTATATGCCCATTTCACAATTACGCCTCCGGGGCGAGGTTTCCAAAACCCCTGCACCTAAGGAAGAGTCGCCATACTTTTCATTTGTAGCAAGCTATGAAATTAGCCCTGCCACCCGCAGCGACGCTAAGGAAGAAAGCCTGAAATTAGGCCCTGACAACATGATTGAAATAGTGCTGGACGACGGCACCGTATGGATTGGCAACCGCGAAACGCTCGAAGAATTATTTCCCGAAGCAAGCCCCCTGCATCGCGGCGATTCAGGCGAATGGACACTGCCGTCAGAACTGAGCGATGATACTACCGACAGGAACATTATTAAAAAAGTAGCGCTTAAGCTTGTAAACATTTTTGTAAAAAAGCAACTGGAAACCAAGCTCGGCGAATCAATCGGGGCTATTGCCAAAAAACTGGAAGACAAACAATTTGGCGCCGAAAAGGAAGGATTGTACACGGTAGGAAAAGATTTCGGCATGCACCTGGTGACCACTCCGCCCGAGACCGGTGAATACCTTTTGTTTTTGCACGGCACCGGTTCTTCATCAAGGGGATCTTTCGAAGAACTGAACCCTTCCGGGTTATGGACGCATATACATACCTTGTACAAAGAAGGCCATGTACTGGCTTTGCAGCACCGTACGCTCACCGAAAGCCCGCTTGCCAACGTTAAAAAACTGGTGGAGCAATTGCCGTCCACCGCCATACTCGACCTCGTGAGCCACTCACGCGGGGGGCTTGTGGCAGACCTGCTTTGCCGTTTTGCCGCCGACCCAAGGGGGTTTGACAGCGACGAACGCTTATGCCTCGAAAAAGAAGGACGGGGTGACGAACTCACCCTTATTAGCGCCATCGAAGAATTGATCCGCGTTAAAAAAATTACGGTCCGTAAACAGATCAGGGTAGCATCTCCTTCAAGAGGAACCATCCTTGCGGGAAGAAGGATACACGACCTGTTTAATATTACCCTGAACCTTGTAGGGTTAACGGTTGGCCACCATGCGAACCCTGCCTATACTGCTTTTAAAGAATTGATCCTTGCCGTAATTGAAACCAAGGACAATACCAAAGCTTTGCCAGGCATAGAAGCCATGAACCCCGAATCGCCCTTTATCAAGGCGCTTAATTACCCGGGCAGCAGCATTATTGTTCCCACCACTTTAATGATTGTGGCAGGAAACAGCCGGGTAAGTTTACAACTCAAAGGTTTGCTCATTATTGCGGGCAAACTTTTTTTCCTGGAAGGAAATGACCTGGTGGTAAATACAGCCAGCATGTACCAGGGCGCCAGGAGGCAGGAGGGAAAAGGGTTTTATTATCTTGAGCAAACAGGCGACACGCATCACCTTGCTTATTTTAAGAACGAAAGCAGCCGGTTGGCCTTGAAAACCGCGCTTAATTATTCGGGTGAAGGGCGGCTACCGGGATTTGAACCCTTGCGGCCAAATATGCTTTCCAAATCGGATCGCAATGCAGTGCTCGGCCTGGATGGCGGCAAATTTTTCCTCGACGAAGTTTCGGGCAAAAAACCAATTGTGGTTATGCTACCCGGCATTATGGGAAGCAACCTGCAGGTGAAAGATGAGAGGGTTTGGATAAATTATTTCAGGTTCCTTGGTGGCGAACTTACCAGGCTTGTTTATAATGATGATAATAACCGCCATGTAAAGGCAGACTCACTCATTAAAACATCATATAAAAAGCTGGCTGATTATCTTTCTACTTCCTATGATGTGGTAACCTTTCCATTCGATTGGCGAAAGCCGCTTGATGAATGTACCGATGCTTTTAATTTTAAATTGAAGGAACTGATGAAGTTCAATCAGCCTATCCGGATCATCGGTCATTCCATGGGTGGGGTATTGGTACGCGATTTTATTCTTGCGCATAAAGACACCTGGGAGCAACTGAATAAACAACCCGGCTTCAGGCTGGTTTTTCTCGGCTCTCCGCTTGGCGGCTCGTTCCGCATTCCTTTTGTGCTGTATGGTTTTGATGATATCATTAAAAAACTGGCCACCATTGATATCAGGAATTCGAAGAAGGAACTGCTAACTGTATTCAGCAATATGCCCGGGTTACTCAGCCTGCTTCCGCTTACAACCGATGCTGAAAATGATTTTGCCAAAACGGATGTTTGGAAAAAACTGAGCGCCGCATTGGGAGATACCGATTGGCCTATACCGGCCAATGAAGTGTTGAAACATTTTGGTAAGTACAGGGACAATATATTGAAGGAAGCAAAAGAGATCGATTATACAAATGTTGTGTACATAGCAGGTGGCTGCCGCAAAGGCAAATCAACACCCTGTGGCTATGTAATTGAAAATAATGAGCTCAAGTTTTTAAGCACTACCGAAGGCGATGAAAGCGTAACCTGGGCTTCGGGTATTCCATCCGAACTTACTCAAAACGGTAAAGTATATTACTCCAATATTACCCATGGTGAGTTAGCTAACGATGCCAGTTTGTTCCCTGTTATAAGCGAAGTGCTTCAACGGGGTGAAACAACGCGCCTGCGCACCACACCTCCTGCCGTTAGGAGTACCGAAAAATTATTTATCACACGAACCGTTGCCGACCTGGATACAAGCGAAGAAGGCGTGGAAAAAACATTGCTCGGCTTGTCGGGCGTCGGAGAATACCGGCCGTTTGAACCCCCGCTCAAAGTGGTGGTAACCAATGGCGACCTGCGTTATGCGCGTTACCCTGTACTGGTAGGCCATTTTGCCAACGATGGTATTGTTTCTGCCGAAACGGTTATTGACAAATACCTTGGGGGTGAAATAGCACGGCGGCACAAGCTGGGTCTTCATCCCGGCATGGTGGGCGACAATGAATTGATTTTGACAGATAAGGAACCGGATATTGATTTCCAGGGCGCGCTTATTGTGGGACTTGGTAACCAGGGTGAATTAACAGGATATACCCTGATGCAAACCATTGAAAAGGGGATTGCCAAATACCTGTCCGTTATAAATGTACGGGGGGCAAATCCTGCATGGCTTGAAAAACGTCCGAGGATTGGCATTTCACCGCTGGTGATTGGCGGTTCTTATGGCGGCCTATCCATTGAAACCTCAATAAGGTCGGTAATACTTGGCATACAAAATGCAAACCGGAATGTACGTAACACGTATGGCCCCGAGGTAAGGCTGATTGAAGAGGTGGAAATCATTGAATTATACAGCGACCGGGCGCTGAGCGCTATTACTGCTGTAAGGTCTTTTGAACGCGATGAAAACCGTTCGTTGAATATTATACTTACCGATAAAAAAACACAAGGAAAACTGGGGCAGCAGCAACGGATTCAAATGGATGTTACTGCCGATTGGTGGAGCAGGATCACGGTAAGGAGAGAGGATGAAAATGCAGAAGAAAAAGGAAAGAAACCAAAACGTCGCGCATTGGTGATGACCCTTTCTACCAACGGGGCAAGGGAGGAAAAAAGAACGCTTTTAACGGCAAGCGAAACCTTGTTACAGTTGGTGGAAGATATGAGCGCCAAAAATCAATGGTCGGCCTGCCATGGCAAAACCCTGTTTGAATTACTTATTCCTACCGACTTTAAAGACCAGGTAAAACGCCAGGGAAATATTAACTGGATCATTGATAAATATGCCGCGGGCATACCATGGGAACTGATGCAGGATACTGCGGACAACGACCTGCCATTGTGTGTGCATGCGGGTATGATCCGCCAGTTGGCCACGCAGGATTACCGGTTGCGCATATACCCTTCAGGCGAAAAGCGTGCGCTTGTAGTGGCAGACCCTGATTTAAAAGGATATTATGCACAATTACCCGGCGCGCTTGAAGAGGGCAAGCAGGTTTTTGATTTGCTTACGACTTATAATTATAAGACCGGCAAGCTGTTCAGCAGTACAGCCGCTGATATTTTTAAAGCCTTGATGTGCAACGACTATAAGATCATTCACCTCGCAGGACATGGCGTGTTTAATGCCGATGATCCTTCAGCAACGGGCATGGTATTAGGCAAGGATTCTTTTCTTACAGTGGCCGAAATTGCCCAAATGGGCACCGTACCCGAACTGGTATTTGTTAACTGCTGTTTTTTGGGCCAAATGGATTCTGAAACCGAAGAACTTACCCAAAGCCGCTACAAGCTGGCTGCCAATATAGGCACCCAACTGATTGAAAACGGGGTAAAAGCCGTTGTGGCGGCAGGCTGGGCGGTTGATGATATAGCAGCTTTAACTTTTGCAGAAGTATTTTACAGGCAAATGTTTGCAGGAAATAGTTTTGGCGAAGCCGTTAAAAAAGCCAGGAAAAAAGTATATGAAGAGCATGGAAGCCGATCTAATACCTGGGGCGCTTACCAATGCTATGGCGACCCGTTTTTTAAGCTGGATAATGGTAATACTGCTTACAACGACGAAGCCTACGATTTTGTAATGGCCGAAGAAGCCGAGATCATGCTTATTAACCTCATTAATAAACTTGATAAGGGGCGTGAGGATAACGAAGTGGCGCTGAAATCGCTGAAAAAAATTATGCAGGCGGTTAAAAGGGTTGGCATCCTTAATGCCACCATTATGGAGCGCGAAGCAAGGATTCTTGTAATGCTGAACAGGTATGAAGAAGCCATTAAGAAATTTGAAAAATTAAGGGATACGGAAAACGCTGATTTTATGGTTTCTGCGCTTGAGCAATACTCTAATATCCGGATAAAACATATTATCAGCCAAATGGAGGAAAAGGGAAGCGATTGGGCTTCGGAGGAGATGGAAAACGCCATTGAAGACCATAAAGCGCTTATACGGATTGGAAAAACGGCTGAAAGGCTAAGCTTACTCGGCAGTGCCTATAAACGGCAAATACTTATTTACGGCATTAAGCAAAAGCCAAAAGCGCTTGAGGCGTTGATGGCCTCGGCTAAAGCATACATGCAAGCATATAAAATGAAAGGTGGCGCCTACCCGCTAACAAATTGGTTGCAATTGAATGCTATTACACTGCTGCCTACGGTTGGAACCAAAAAGGATGAGTTTGCAGAATTTGTAAAAACATCGTTACCTGCTATTAAAGCCCAGGTGGATAAGTATGAAGAGGGGAAAGCGCTTATAAATAATTTCTGGGACCGGGCAACTTTACCCAACCTGGTGCTGACCAGGTTTTTGCTGGGTATAAAAGGCACTGATGTAAAAAAAGTAACCAAAGCCTATAAAGACCTTTGGGCATGGGGCGGCAACAATAATAACCGGGCAAAGGAAATTGAGCATCTCGAACTGATTGAGTTTTCGTTGGGATTAATTTCAAATGAAACGGCTGATAATCTTGCAAAGGAAGTAGCGCAGATAAAGGATGCTTTGCAAAAAGAAATGAGCGGCGCGTAGGGCTATTTTTTTAAACCAATAAATAAAGCAATTATGGGCGATGAAAACCAGGTAACTACTCATGTAAATGAGCCGGCAGATTATATAACGCCGATGCTTAACCTGCTGGGCACTGCGGTAAGCACCATCCAAACACAGGACCTCCAGGAAATTACCATCATCCTGCAAAAAGGCAAATCGCTGTATAAGAAAGCAGAAATTGAATACGGGAAAGATGCTTATGAATTGGGCATTATGCAAATGTGCCTGTTTAACCTGCAGGCAAGCTATCTTACCGTAAAGGCAACCTATTCAAAACTTGAGGAAAGGTTTGAGCAGGCGCTTTCGGATGTAAGGCAGGCCATTAAGGTATGTACGGATGGAAAAGATTTGATAAGGAGCCTGTTTAATCAAAAGGAGGCTGAATGGGAGCCCGTGCTTTTAATTTATGATTTTCTATTCAGCTTTTTCAGTTGCTTTTGCGAAGGAGAGGCCATTGAAATGGAGCATGAAATCAAAATAGAAAAAGGTGGATTTTCCGATCCCGCAGAGGTTTTAAAAGAAGCGGCAGAAAAATACAGGCAGATCAATGAGGTTGAATTAAATTACAATGACGAAAACCCTACTATTCCGGCACTTATAAAAATGCTGAACCGGCTGGCGGATATTAAAGACGACAAAGCTGAACGGGTGGCCAAAAGTGCAGGTGTGCTGAAGCACCTGCCTATGAAAAGCAAAAAAATATTCCTGGTGCATGGGCATGGTGAAGCCCTCCTGCTTGAGCTGCGCGACCTGCTTGAAAAGCGGTTTAAACTTGAATGCATTATCCTGAAATCCGAAGGCAACCTGGGTGATTCGGTGATTGAAAAATTTGAACGTTTCGGCGGAGAATGCGGGTATGCCATTGCCATTCTCAGCCCCGATGACATGATTAAACAAGAGGGCAAACATTTTTTCCAGGCAAGACCCAATGTATTGTTTGAAATGGGCTGGTTTTATGGAAGGTACGGACGGAAAAACCTTTGCATCCTGAAACAGAAAGGTACCGCCATGCCATCTGACCTCGGGGGCATTATTTGCCTGGAATTTGATAAAAAGGTGGCTGAGGTTTTCCTGGACCTCGAAACGGAATTGAAATCGGTTGGGATAATCTAAACAGCGCGTACAATTTGTTGAAAACGTTTTACTAATTTTAGATTCATACTTTTGTTAAATGTCCTGAAAAGCCATAACCTATGCAGCATGATTCATATGTTTTTAGTGCCGTCGAGTCCGCTGCTTTTAGCAAACGAAAACGCATGCAGATGCTCTATGTAGCCGGTTTTGTAGTGTCTGTTCTTTTGGTAATTTTATCCATCATTGATGGAAATAAATTTAAAATTTTTATATTTTCAATTCTTTTAGTATCTAATGGTATCAGCCTGCTTTCCCCTATCAACAAGAAACCTGTTACACTTGAGATGGATCATGCCGGTTTAAAGTTGAATAATGCAGAGAGCGATAAATACCTTGATTGGATAGATATAAAAATGGCACGGTACAATGGCCGGTATCTTGATTTGTATTGGGGAAGCAGTTTCCTGAAAAGTATTGATTTGCAAATGTTTCCTGAACATGACCAGTTGGAAATTGTACAACTTGCCGGCAAGTACCTTGCAGTACATAATGTTTTTATCCGGGCTAACCAAATAGCCGGGTCGCCAGTTGCATAAAGCTGAATTTTCAATACAAGGCATATATATTAAGACCCTAAAAAAATGGATTGACAAAATTCTGTTTGCAGGCTTTATTAGCAATTTTCATTGATCAGCTGTATTTTGAGCCTTGTGCTGTACTATTGTGGTCATGAAAAATTTACTATTTGCAGCATCGCTCATTTTTTCTTTTTTTATGGCAAATGCACAGCAAAAGCCCGCTTATGTTTTGTACAACGCCAATGGCAAAAAAGCCAGTCATAAACAGATGATGAAAATGCTGGCAAAACAGGACATTGTGCTGTTTGGCGAGTTTCACAACAATCCCATTTCGCACTGGCTGCAATTGGTGGTTACAAAGGAACTTCATGCCAAAAGAGAACTGGTGCTTGCTGCCGAAATGTTTGAGCAGGATAACCAGGAGGGATTGAACAGGTTTTTGCAAAGCGATGCCAAAGTAAAATCGCCCGACAGCACTGTAAGGCTTTGGCCTAATTACAAAACCGATTATGCACCGCTGGTAAATTTTGCCAAAGAAAATAAGCTGGCCTTTGTGGCAAGCAATATTCCCCGCAGGTATGCTTCCCTGGTTGCCAAAGGCGGGTTTGAAGCACTCGACAATTTAAGCCTGTCAGAGAAGGCCTGGATAGCACCCTTACCTATTGCTTACGATTCAACCCTACCCGGCTATGTAAAAATGATTGAAATGATGGGGGTGCATGCAAGCGCCAATATGCCCAAGGCCCAGGCAATTAAAGACGCTACCATGGCCTATTTTATGCTGAAGGCCTGGCAACCGGGTAAATTACTGATCCATTACAATGGTGCATATCATTCTGATTATTATGATGGTATAAACTGGTACCTGAAGAGGGCAAACCCAGCACTGAAGATTGGCACCATTTCAACCGTTTCGCAAAAAGACATCAGCAAACTGGAAAAGGAAAATCTTGGCAAGGCTGATTTTATTATTTGCGTGGATGAAAGTATGACGAACACGTATTGACACAATTGCGGACTTACTAAACCCTAACTCCGTTAAGTTAGGTAGTCTATTTTGAGTTGTTTGAATAAATCG
>CAYUGH010000061.1:0-28676 GCA_964444195.1 uncultured Chitinophagaceae bacterium | reverse complement strand
CGATAAATGTAGCAAGTGTACGAACAACTTCGCCAGGCCCATTGCAGAACAGTGGCCTGACCCCGCCGCCGCTTGGCAATGCCCTGCTGGTACGCAGCAGTACAGGCAAGGTAGGTGCGGGCAAGCTCATTAAAGTAATGGCAGGCGATCGTATCCACACATCGGTTCAATACTATTACCCAACTGTGGGCGCACAGCCCCCGCCTCGGTTCGTGGCACACGAAACGGCACCTACCCTTACACATTCAAATGAAAATTTCTTAGCTTTCCCCATGCTTTACACTCATCGCAAATCCTATCATGACGCGGATAGGATATATTTTTTCGCCCGCTTTGGTGTTGTAGTAAAGTGCCCCCTCTCAACCCGCCGCCGTCTGGTCCCTGCCTATCGGTAGGTAGGTTTGTCGACCAACAGCTCCCAAACCCCTGCGAAGGATTAGCCCTTTAATTGCCTTAATACCGTTTAAAAATCCAGCACCTTCTCCATTCCCGTACTCCTGCTTCCCTTCAATAAAATATTCGCTCCTTCAATCTTATTCGCTTCCCACCATTTCCTGGCATCCAAAGCCGTTGGAAATACAGGGTGAACTGTATTTACTTTTTCAAATTCGGCACCCACCAATATCACTTTCTCCCAGGTAAACCTGTCAATCAGCGAAATAACATTTTGATGCTCCTGTACACTTTCAATCCCTAATTCGGCCATAGAGCCCAGCATCAAAACTTTCTTTTCAGATTTTAGCGCTGCAAAATTTTGGATAGCTGCAGCCATGCTTGACGGGTTGGCGTTATAGGCGTCTGAAATAACCGTCAGGCCATCTTTTTGCACCAGTTGGCTGCGGCTGTTATCCGGCAAATAGTTTTCAATGGCCTCCTTCATGCGGGAAGCGGGAACCCCAAAATGTCTGCCAATAGTAATAGCCGCCAACACATTGTACAAATTATAATCACCAACTAATTGTGTTTGAATGGCAAAGGGCTCCTCAAAACCGGCAGAAATTTCAACTTCAAGAAAAGGTTCAGCCTGTTTAACTTTTCCCATAACATCCGCATTTTCCCCGGTTCCGTACCAGTCAATTGAATGCATTTGCCGGGATTGAACCATTTGCTGGAAGTATCCGAAATCGCTGCAAACAAAGGCGGGGCCGCCGGTTTTGGCAAGATGGTCAAATAATTCGCCCTTGCCTTTGCGAATGCCTTCTACACTTCCAAAGCCCTCCAGGTGGGCCTTGCCGCAGTTGGTGATCATTCCATGGGTTGGATTGGCATACTGGCAGTAACCTTCAATTTCATGGAGGTGGTTGGCCCCCATTTCTATCACAGCCATTTCAGCATCGGGCGGAATACGAAGAATAGTAAGCGGTATGCCGATATGGTTGTTCAGGTTTCCTTTGGTGGTTGATGTTTTAAATTTGGAAGAAAGTACCGTATGAACAAGCTCCTTGGTAGTTGTTTTTCCATTGCTCCCTGTAATGGCAATAACGGGTATGGAAAGTGTATTGCGGTAAAAACCAGCGAGGTTTTGAAGCTCGGTTAATACATCATCCACCACCAAGCATTTGTCATTTACAGCAAGGGTAGGGGCGTCCACCACTGCAAAAGCAGCCCCATCCTCAATGGCTTTTTCTGCAAATTTGTTTCCATCGAAGTTGGGGCCTTTCAGGGCAAAAAAAAGATCGCCCTTGCTGATTTTCCTTGTATCGGTGGTAACACCCCGGTGCAATTTGAAAAAATTATACAGTTCTTTAATTGAAACCTTTGGCATTAGTTTTAAAAGAATAAATTGGTATTCAATGGCTTTTTATGGCAAAAAAAAGCCTGTCCGGTTAGGACAGGCTTCAAAAGTATTTTAAAATTATTATCTGCGCTGACGCTTTGTAGGCCAATGGTTACCGGTTTTTGTCCCATTTCCTTCAGGTGAGCCAAAGTAGGTCATGGCGCAACGGAAACCAACCGTGCTGCTGGATTGGTCTTGCTCCAGCGTGCGGCGGGTGCCGGGGCTGAGCCAATAAGCGTAATCCATCCAGCTTCCACCTTTAATTACCCTGCTTTTATTGCTTACAAGCGTGGTAATACCATAATTATAACTGGCGCCGCTCAAGCTGTCGCCATCCAGGTAATCAATAGCAAAGGCCTTATTGTAATTCCTGCGCTTGGCAAGGTCGTCATCATTTTCAAGCTCCATTTTTACACGGCCCATTGAATCTTTTTCGAACCTGTCTATTGGATCCGGCGCATTCGGGTCTTTAATGGTGTATTTTTTAAACTCGTTACCACGGTAAAAATTAAAGTCATCGCCGGTTTGGTTGGAAGTTGGCCTGTACACATCGCCAACCCATTCGCTTACGTTTCCGCTCATATTATACAAGCCGAAACCATTGGGGTAGTAGCTTTCAACAGGCGCCGGAACTGCAGAACGGTCATTCAAACCGCCTGCAACACCCATCATATCGCCAGAGCCGCGCTTAAAATTGGCGAGCATTTCACCCTGCCATGAACCACGGCGATTTTCACGCAATCCGTTAAAGTTATTGCTCCAGCTATATACCTGCTTGTTCATAATAACCTCTTCGCCCCTTTGTTTTTCCTTTTTGCGGGGCTGCGGGTTTTGAGCAATATAGGCAAGCGCAGCATATTCCCATTCCGCTTCGGTAGGCAGGCGATAATCAGGTGTTAAGATTCCATCTTCAAAAGTAACCTGGGTCCTCGGTTTACCCTGTACAGTCTTCAGGTCATTCTTTTTGCTTTTGGCTGCGGTGCCCGGAGGAGGCGTAGTAAGCCCCATCAGGTAAGCTTTGGTATTAAAAGCTTCGTCGGCCTTTCCATCGAGGGTCTTCAATTCATTTTTGTTAATATAGCCGCCCTTTACCAGTTCAAGCTCGTTTACCCTGTCTGTTCTCCACAGGGCGTAGTCATGTGCCTGCTGCCAGTTTACCCCTACTACCGGGTAATTATTGAAACTCGGGTGACGGAAATAATATTCCACATAAGGCTCGTTGTTGGCGAGCGCTGCACGCCAAACCAATGTATCGGGGTATGCAGCATCAATCAGGTTCCGGTATTCGGGGGTAGAAGAGGGGTCGAATACCCGGTTCAGCCAAAATAAATATTCGCGGTAATGAAGGTTTGAAACCTCCGTTTTATCAATAAAGAAAGAGTTCACGGTAACGCGCTTTGGAACATTGTTCCAGTCACCCATTACGTCTTCCTGCGTAGCGCCCATAACAAAAGTGCCACCCTGAACAAAAACCAAACCCGGCCCGGCCTTAATATCCTTTGGTTTGGTTACGCTGAAACCGCCCTGGTTTTTATCATTGTAATTCCAGCCTGTAGCCCCGCTCTTATCGGGTTTCTTTTTGAAAACACTACCGTTTTTGCAGGAAGCAAAACCTATCAGGGCTACGATAATCAAACTGTAATTGGTCAATTTCATAATTGCCTTTCTTAATTATTATAGTAACGAAACGCTATTTTTTGAGGTTTATTATGCGTTTTGCGTTGCGAAAGTAAGTTTTTAAACACCAAAAAAAGAGTTTTCAAATAGCTAAGCCCGATTTTTGTTAGTAACACCTGTTGAAAAGGATAGGGGTTACTACTCAACAGTCACGCTTTTGGCAAGGTTCCTGGGTTTATCCACATCAATCCCTTTTGCCAAACCAACATAATAACTCAGTAACTGTAAAGGAATTACGCTCAGCATCGGGCCTAAGGCTTCCGGGATATCCGGTACAAAAATGACATCATCGGCCATCTGCGGAATATGGGTGTCTCCCTCAGTAACCACACAAATTATTTTCCCTTTCCTGGCCTTAATTTCCTGAACGTTCGACACAATTTTTTCGTAATACCGGTCGCGGGTAGCAACAAATACCACCGGCAGGCGCTCGTCAACCAGCGCAATGGGGCCGTGTTTCATTTCGGCAGCCGGGTATCCCTCGGCATGGATATATGAAATCTCTTTCAGCTTAAGCGCGCCTTCCAGTGCAACCGGGAAATTGTACCCCCTGCCTAAAAACAGGAAGTCGGAAGATTGGGCATATTTCTCCGCAATCCGCTTAATTTCATCGGTATTCTTCAATATTTCAGCCACTTTCTCGGGAACCAGGTTCAATTGCTGGAGCAACTGAATATATTGGTCGTGGTCAATAGTATTTTTGGCTTTGGCTATTTTCAGCGCCATCATGGTTAAAACAGCCAGTTGACCGGTAAAAGCTTTTGTGCTGGCTACCCCAATTTCGGGTCCGCTATGGGTGTACGCGCCGGCATGGCTCATCCGGGCAATGGAGCTGCCCACTGCATTTACCACGCCGAAAATAACCGCGCCTTTTTCCTTTGCATTTTCTAAGGCCACAATGGTATCGGCGGTTTCGCCGCTTTGCGAAATGGCAATGATAACGTCGCCCTGGTGAATAACCGGGTTGCGGTACCTGAATTCGCTTGCATATTCTACTTCAACCGGTATGCGGCAATACTCCTCAATCAGGTATTCGGCCACCAAACCTGCATGCCAGCTTGTGCCGCAGGCCACAATTATAATCCTTGGGGCATTGATCAGCTTGTCAATATTCGCTTCCACGCCTCCCATTGTAATAGTACCCTGTTCGGGGTTCAGTCGTCCCCTGAGGCTGTCATGAATGGTTCCGGGCTGCTCAAATATTTCCTTGAGCATGAAGTGTTGATAGCCGCCTTTTTCAATAGCGGCCAGTTCCATATCGAGCTTTGTAATAAACGGGGTTTCGGTTTCGTTGCCCAGGTTCTTTAAAACAAGCTCATCCCTTTTTACAATGGCTATCTGGTAATCGTTTACATACACCACTTCCTTGGTATATTCAATAATGGGGGTAGCATCCGAAGCCAGGAAATGTTCTCCTTTACCAATACCTATTACAAGCGGAGAACCTTTTCGGGCAGCCAAAATGGTATCGGGGTCGTTTTTATCCATAAGCAGTATGCAATACGCGCCCACTATCCGGCGCAAAGCAATCCTGAGCGCTTCTTCAAGCGGGCAATTATTATTTTTACGGATGTCTTCAATGAAATTCAATAAAACCTCGGTATCGGTATCGCTTGTAAACGTGTACCCCTTTGCTTTCAAATCTTCCTTGATACTGGAATAGTTTTCAATGATTCCGTTATGGATAATGGCAAGCTCCGAACTCGATGATTGGTGCGGGTGAGCATTCCTGTCGCTGGGTTCTCCATGGGTGGCCCACCTTGTATGACCGATTCCTGCCGTTCCTTCCAGGTTGGCCCCGATGGTGAATTCTTCAAGCGCTTCCACCTTACCCTTTTTTTTGAATACATTTAATGAGCCATGGTTAAGCAAAGCCACTCCTGCACTGTCATATCCGCGGTATTCCAGCCTTTTCAGACCTTTTAGCACTACCGGATAGGCTTGGCGGTGACCAATATATCCTACAATTCCACACATAATTTATTAATTTAATGAACGCTGCAATATAATTATCAATATCTGAAAGTTTCAAAAACTGCACAATACACGGGCAAATGGAGCCAGTTTTGGTAATATTGCCGGGTATGTTAAAAACGGCCGGATTTACCTTTTTCAGCAAACTGATCAGTGCGGCGTTAAACTTTGGGTTAATAATCTTGATTTCAAATGTATTGGGGCCCGGAGAGCGTGGAAAATGTGCATTTTTTCTCATTATCATTGTGGTTATGGTGGGTATTTCCGAAATAGCCGGGGGCGCCACCACCGCCTACCTGATGCAGCGGTTCAGCCCGCAGGCAATTTTAAAGCTGCATGCCCGGTGGACCATTGTCCCGGTAGTTTTAATCCCCATCCTGTTTTATGTATGTAAAACCATTTCGTGGCCCGAAATGCTCCTGCTGGGGCTGGGAGGGTGGTTTTATTGCCGCTGGAATATGCAACAGCACACCATACTGGCCCTGCATCATTATAACAGGTTTAATATTTCCATTGTATTGTCGCCTTTACTTGCCATTGTGTTTTTCGGCATTTTCTGGATGGCTGGATTTGCTTCGAGGTTCAGCTATTTGCTGTCGCTTGTACTTTCCTGGGTCTTCCTGTTCGTAGTAACCAGCTATTTTTTAAAGATCGAATTTTCAAAATTCTCCAGGGTTTCACCCTGCATGCCGGCATTCATGGATTTAATGAGGCCGGGAATCCTCAACCAGGCTGCGCACATTGTTTCCCTGGTAAATAACAGGCTTATTTTTTTTATGCTGCCTGCCATCCAACTCGGGCTTTGGTCAAATGCGCTTACAGTAGCTGAATCAATTCTTATGGTACCCGGCAGTCTGGGGCAAATTTTGTATTCCCAATTGGCATCAAGGGATAACAAAGTCAATCCCGGCAAAGCATTCAGGATGGCGGTTTTATACAATGGTTTTTTTATGGGGATGGGTCTGGTTATTCTTGCGTTGTTGCCCGATTCGTTTTGGACCCAGCTCTTTGGAAAGGGGTTTGCCGGGATGAAGCAATACCTGTTTGTCATGCTTCCCGGCCTCGGGTTTTACAGTTATTATTTAATTATTACCTACCGGCAGTCGGCCGGGGGGAAATTTCTCCTGAACCTGTTTCCTTTGCTTTTTGGCCTGATTTTTAATATGGGGGGCTCATTTTATTTGGTGTTCTCCGGCAATTATTCGTTGATGCGGGGTGTTTGGTTATTGTGCCTAAGCCTGATCTTGATCTCCATTTCATCCATAATTTTTTACCTTTTTAAAGCTAAGCGGAAAAGTCTTTCTTCAGAACAAATGGAATTGTTATAGTCAGCCCCCAAAGGCAACTAATATTGATTTCAGTCCGAAATTTATCAGGGTCGGGGGTACCCAAAAATCTACAGGGAATGCCTCATAATTTGAGCGCCTTATGTTGGTAAGCGACGATTTGATTTGATGATTTGGAATCTGGGCCGCATTTTTGTACCGAGTTATGAGGAAAATACAGGAAATCTTTGCCGGCCTAAAAAATTCTTCCAATATTGTAATCACCATGCATCAGAAACCTGATGCAGACGCGTTGGGTTCGTCACTGGGTCTGAAAGTAGTTCTTGAAAAGTTGGGAAACAAGGTTACCGTAATATCGCCTACCAACTGGCCGGGGTTTTTAAACTGGCTCCCAAACTGCTCACAAGTAATTGATTATGAATCGAAAAGAGAATATTCAGCAAAGATCATTTTACATGCTGATTTTATCTTTTGCCTCGATTTCAATAACCTTGCCCGGGTTAAGGGGCTTGAAAATCCTATCCGGGAATCGAAAGCGAAAAGAATATTGATTGACCATCACCAGGAACCGGATACAGCATCTTTTGATTTTGGGATCAGCGATAATTCAAAAGGCTCAACGGCCGAATTGGTGTATGATTTTATTATTGAAAGCGGAAACCGTGCATTTATTGATCAGGATGTAGCCAATTGCCTGTATGCGGGTGTAATGACGGATACCGGTTCATTCAGGTTCCCTTCCACCACCGAAAGCGCTCACCGGATGGTAGCCGACCTTATGTCAACCGGGTTTGAGCATTACCTGGTCCATGACAAATTATTCGACACCTTCCTGGAAAACAGGTTGCGATTTTTTGGGCATGTTTTGCTAAACAGGATGGACGTGAATTATGAAATGAACACGGTGTTGATTGCAATCCCCAAAGCCGACCTGCTGAGATTTGATATAAAAACCGGGGATACCGAAGGGTTGGTAAATTATCCTTTGACCATGCTTGGCATTAAGCTTGCAGCCATTGTAATTGACCGGGATGAAGAAAGAAAATGGTCGTTCAGGAGTAAAGGTGATGTTGATGTGAATACATTTGCACGCCTTCATTTTAACGGTGGCGGACATAAGAATGCATCCGGCGGGCGGTCTTCATTGAGTTTGGAGGAATGTGTTACCTATTTCAACAAGGTATTGCCTACGCTCGCCGGGGAACTTTCAACAGAATATTTATCAGCAGAATAGATATTTAATACTGGTTAGATTTATGAAGAACATCTTGTTTGCGTTTTTTGCCTTTAGCCTGGCAAGCCTTTTAGTTTCCTGCGGAAATGCCGGGTACGAAAGAAATGCCGATGGTTTGATTTACCGGGTTTACCACACAGGAAAAGGTGATCTCATCAAACCTAAAACCTACCTGAAAATTCACCAGGAAGCCACCATGGGCGATTCGGTATTCTTCACTTCTTTTGGCAAAGTACCTGCATACGGTTTTTTTGATTCTTTGTCGGCCCCCGCACATGACTTTTTGGATATACTTGATGAAATGGCTGTTGGAGACTCTGCCATTGTGATACGTTCTATAGATACACTTGCCAAACGAGGCCAACTGCAAATAAACGAGGTGTTTAAAAAAGGGGGTGTAATTAAGGTTGTAGTGAAGGTTTTAGGATCCATGAAAACAGAGCAGGAGCTTGAAAATGACCGGGTGATGGAAATAGAGAAGTATAAGAAAAGCGAAGTGGCCGCGCTGGAAAAATATATTAACGGGCAAAACCTTAAAAACGTTGTCAAATCGCCCGAAGGGGTATTTGTAGCCATTGAAAAGGAGGGTGCAGGCCAGGCTGTGGATAGTGGCATGAATGTAAAAGTAAATTATACAGGAAGGTTAATGAATGGGGCGGTTTTTGATTCCAACCTGGATACAACCTTTGGTCACAAAGAGCCTTTTGCATTTACAGTGGGAGCCAGGCAGGTGATTCCTGGTTGGGACATTGGTGTTATGAAGTTGAAAACAGGGGCTAAGGCCAAAATATTTGTCCCATCTATGTTGGGTTATGGGATTCAGGGGTCCGGCCCCAAATTACCTCCGTATAGTAACCTGGTATTTGATATTGAAATTCTTGAAGCCAGATTTCAAGACTCATTGTCTAATAAATAATATCTAACATTTATAGATGGTTATTAAATTATTTCTTGAAAGAAAAAATTCGGGGGGTAGTTAAATAAAAGAATCTTTAAAAAAGTCGGATTTTAAATTATATTTGTAGGAACCCTACACTCACCATTTGAGAAATTGTAATTTACCTTAAAACTAATAGTATTGCTTAACATGTCAAAAATTGAGAAATTAGGGGCCAAGAGTATCCGTCGGATTTTGCTCAATAATCATATTGCTCCTAAATGGTCAGTTTTTATATTTGATAACCTGATTTGCCTTTTTGCTATTTTGGTTGCCATACTCCTAATGAGGCATTTTAATTTTCATTCCCTTTTTACTCAAAAAACCCAGCTAATTGTATTATCCATTTTTGTTACCAATATCCTTTTCTTTTATGTGTTTAAAACTTATGAAGGGATCATCAGGTTTTCGGGGTTTGCAGAATTGGTAAGGGTTACCGGGGCGTTGTTCGCATCCTTTTTTTCGCTGCTTCTGCTTGGTTTCTGCTCACACATTCTTGGAGGGAGAATGCTGGTCCCATTATCTATTTTGACCATCAACCTGTTCACATCGTCCTTTTTAATGGTTGGCTACCGGCTGGTTGTAAAAAACATTTACAGGAATGCTATTTTAACCGGAAAGGCGATAAATGTGATTATATACGGTGGAGGCATGTACGGCTCCAAACTGAAACAGGCAATTGAACAAGGGTCAAACCATAAGTACAAGGTAGTGGCTTTCCTCGATGATGATGTTAATTTTATTGGTAAGGCAATTGACAATGTCCGGATTTTTTCGTTCAGCCAGATTGTAAGCATTTTGGATAGCTGGGAAATAGGGATGCTCATTTTTGCAAAAAACGATCTGCCGGCCACGGAGAAAAACCTCGTGGTGGAGTTTGCCCACGAACATAATATTGAAGTAAGGAATATTCCTGCCATTGAAGACTGGATAAACGGCAATGCCAAAATTAACCAGCTTGAAAAAGTAAATATTGAAGAATTGCTTGGCAGGCAGCAAATAACAATCCAGAACAGGAAGGTAGAAGAATTGCTTACCGGCAAAAGTGTATTGGTTACCGGGGCTTCGGGTTCCATTGGCAGTGAAATAGCCAGGCAGGTGGCCACAATAAACCCAGGTCTTTTGATTCTTTGCGACCAGGATGAGAGCGGTTTGTATGAGCTTGAGTACCAGATACGAACCGAAATTCCTACCTGTGACAATGTAGTGGTGTATATTGGAAACGTAAGGGAAGCCATTTGTATGGAAACCCTCTTTGAAAGGTTCAGGCCCAA
This sequence comes from uncultured Chitinophagaceae bacterium, assembly GCA_964444195.1. Lineage (GTDB taxonomy): Bacteria > Bacteroidota > Bacteroidia > Chitinophagales > Chitinophagaceae > Phnomibacter. The sequence continues at coordinate 18,517 of CAYUGH010000061.1, read as the reverse complement.
TATTGTGTATCATGCGGCAGCCTATAAGCATGTACCCATGATGGAAGCCCATTCCTCCGAGGCCGTCAGGAATAATGTGATGGGTACCAAGATACTGGCCGACCTTTCAGTGGAGTTTGGGGTGGAAAGGTTCCTGCTTATCTCAACGGATAAAGCCATTAACCCAACCAATGTAATGGGGGCTTCAAAAAGGGTGGCTGAAATTTATGTGCAGGCGCTTGGCAACAGGGAAAAAAAGGTAATACATCTCAACCATTCCACAAAGGCAGAAATGTATTCGAAAGAAAGCCATGCCACAAAGTTTATTACTACAAGGTTCGGCAATGTACTTGGTTCCAATGGTTCGGTTATTCCCAGGTTTAAGGAGCAGATCAGCAGGGGAGGGCCGGTTACGGTAACCCATCCCGAAATTATCCGTTACTTTATGACCATTGCCGAGGCTTGTTCGCTGGTGCTGGAAGCCTCGGCCATGGGTAGCGGGGGGGAGGTTTTCCTGTTTGATATGGGAGCGCCGGTTAAAATTGTTGACCTCGCAAAAAAAATGATCCGGTTGGCAGGCTTTGCACCCGGCAAGGATATTGAAATTAAGTTTACGGGTTTGAGGCCGGGTGAAAAGCTATATGAGGAACTATTGAACGACAAAGAACAGGTTGTGCCGACGCACCATAAGAAGATTTTGATTGCTAAAGTGATGGAGTACGACTTCTACAATGTAAACAAATCAATAGATACCCTTTTGGATATTGCGCTGCAAAGCAATGATGAGGATGTGGTAAGGCAGATGAAAAAAATAATACCGGAGTATATCAGCAATAATTCAGTTTATAGCGCCATTGATAAAGTACTGTCTGAAAACGAAAAAATTGCTGCAAGCTAAACGGGCCTTTATTTTTTTGACAGCGACAACCCAATGGACTTTTGGTAAAAGATAGGGTGATAAATATGTTTTCTTTTTTTTCAAGGAAGAATTCTTCTTCTAAAAATGCGTTTACATTCATTGGAAACGATATTCATAACCACCTGTTACCCGGTATTGACGATGGTAGCCCGGATAATGAAACTTCGCTGCGGCTCCTGGAAGGGTTAACAGAACTGGGGTTTGAAAATTTTATCTGTACACCGCATGTGCTGGCCGAAGTGCATCCCAATACGCCTGAAACCATTTCCGCAGCATACAATGTGCTGAAACCATCGGTTACTGCAATATTCCCTTCGGTTAGGCTTGGTTTTTCAGCGGAATACATGGTGGATTATGATTTTGAGAAGCTCATTGATTCTAACTCCCTGCTTCCTTTTGGAAAGGAAAAGCATATCCTGATTGAAATGAGTTACCTGGTAGAATCGCCGAATATAAAGCTGGTGATCTTTAACCTGCTTACCAATGGTTATACGCCTATTTTGGCCCACCCTGAGCGTTATGCTTTTTACCATCACAGGTTTTCCGTTTACCAGGAATTATATGATGCCGGGTGTAGTTTGCAGGTTAACCTGCTTTCTTTGGGAGGTTATTATGGCAAGAGCATTAAACAGGCTGCGGAAAAGCTTATTGAAAAGGAACTGGTAAATTGGGTAGGTACCGATATGCACCATGCCAACCACCTCGAGGCGCTGAAGCAACTTGCCGTTGATAAAAAAGCGATGAATAATATCGGTAAAATCCGGAATTTATGGAACCAGGATATTGTAATGCCCTGAACTACACATTAAACCTGAAATGCATAATATCACCATCCTTTACCAGGTATTCTTTCCCTTCAATTCTTAACCTTCCGTTTTCACGGCAGGCGGCTTCTGAACCAAATTTCACGAAGTCTTCATAGCTGATCACTTCAGCCTTAATAAATCCCTTTTCAAAGTCGGTATGAATAACCGAAGCGGCTTTCGGAGCTTTCCAGCCACCTTCAATAGTCCATGCCCTTACTTCTTTTTCACCGGCTGTAAAGTATGTTTGCAGTCGCAATAACTTATATACAGACCTGATTAACCTGTGAAGCGCCGGCTCTTCCATATGATATTCCTCCATAAATAATGCCTTATCATCCGGCTCCTCCATTTCACTTATCTGGGCTTCAATGGAATTATTCATAATGATAATTTCAGCACCCTCTGCTTTAGCCACTTCAGCCAGCTTTTGGCTATAGGCATTGCCGGTATGCATGCTGGGTTCATCCACATTGGCCACATACAGAACGGGTTTGTTGGTCAGGAGAAACATATCATAAATGGCTGCTGCATCTTCCCCTTCCAGGTTAAGCTCTCGGATATTCTTTCCCTGTTCAAGATGGGCTTTGCACCTGAGGACTACTTCAAGTTCCGCTTTCATTTTGGCATCGCCAACCCTGGCCTGCTTTTCAATCCGTGACAATTTCTTTTCAACACTGTCAAGGTCTTTTAGCTGAAGTTCCGTATCTATAATCTCCTTATCAGAAACGGGATTTATCGCGCCTTCATCACGTAATACATTCTCATCCTCAAAACACCTGATAACATGAATAATGGCATCAACCTCCCTTATATTGGCTAAGAATTTATTTCCCAGCCCTTCTCCCTTGCTGGCGCCGCGCACAAGCCCGGCAATGTCAACAATTTCAATCTGCGTAGGCACTACTCTCTGGGGGATGACCAACTCTTTCAACTTGTCGAGCCTGGTGTCCGGTACATCTACCAATCCAACATTGGGATCAATGGTACAAAACCGGTAATTACTGGCCTGCGCTTTAGCACTGTTACTTACTGCGTTGAAAAGGGTGGATTTTCCTACATTTGGTAAACCAACTATTCCTGCTTTGAGCGCCATAAATTTTTTTTATTCAGTAGTTAATGCAGCATATTTGCCAATGCTGCATTGTAAAAATTAAAAATTGGGCTGCAAAGGTAGGTGCATACCCCCTTATTAGGTCTAAGTAAGCGGATAATTCCCTGTATTTAATCGTTAATAATCAACTTAACTGTCAATAAATGGCTCTAAACTATCTTTGGATTGCCTTTTTCCTGGTAGCTTTTTTTGCGGCGCTGGTCAAACTGATATTCTTTCACGACTATGAAATTTTTCAGAAAATCGTGTCGGGGACATTTGACAGCGCCAAAACAGGGGCTGAAATATCCATTGGCCTGGTGGGGTTAATGAGCTTTTGGCTGGGTATTATGAAAGTGGGGGAAAGGGGTGGAATGATCAACATTTTTGCCAGGGCGGTGGGACCGTTTTTTGCCAAACTATTCCCTGAAATTCCAAAAAACCACCCTGCTTATGGTTCCATCCTCATGAACTTTTCAGCCAATATGCTTGGGCTTGACAATGCGGCAACCCCCATGGGGCTAAAAGCCATGAAGGAACTGCAGGAACTGAACCCGGATAAAGAAAAGGCCAGCAATGCCCAAATAATGTTCCTGGTATTAAATGCCTCAAGCCTTACACTGTTACCCATTTCCATAATGAACTACAGGGACCAATTGGGGGCTGCTGACGCCTCTGATGTATTTGTACCTATCCTGCTGGCCACTTTTTTCAGCACCATGACCGGGCTGGTGGTTACGGCGCTCTACCAAAAAATAAACCTATTCAACAAAGTTATCCTGGCATACCTGGGAACACTTGTGCTGGTAGTAGGCGGGGCATTGTATTATTTCAGCCAATTGCCGCCCGAAAAGATATCTGTAGTGACCAAAGTGGTTAGCAATGTTATCCTTTTTGGCGTGATCGTCGCCTTTATTACACTTGCATTATTCAGGAAGGTAAATGTTTTCGAGACCTTTATTGAAGGGGCGAAAGAGGGGTTTGAAGTGGCTATTAAGATTATTCCTTACCTGGTGGGTATTTTGGTTGCAGTAGGTGTGCTAAGGAGTTCGGGGGCTTTGGATTACATTATGCAGGGCCTTTCCGCAATGTTTTCGCTTACCGGGGTGAATACCGATTTTGTACCTGCCATTCCTGTTGCCCTTATGAAGCCACTCAGCGGCAGCGGGGCACGGGGGCTGATGGTGGAACTGATGGAAAAAAACGGCGCAGACAGTTTTGCCTCGCGGGTAGCCTGCGTTATCCAGGGAAGTACCGAAACTACTTTTTATGTGCTGGCCGTATATTTTGGGTCGGTGGCCATAAAAAAATCGAGGCATGCGGTTCCTGCCGCGCTATTGGCTGAATTGGCAGGGGTTATTGCCGCCATCACAATTTCTTACTTATTTTTCCATTGAAAATAAAGGCTTTGTGAAAAACCATTTATACATTGATGATGCGGGCGCCAAGGGAAGAGGGGTTTATACCTCCGTTGATATCCCAGCAAATACAATAGTGGAAGAATCACCGGTTATTGTGCTAAACCCCCAAGACCGTAAGAAGATTGAAGAAACCCTGCTTCACTACTACATATTTGAGTGGGGCGAAAATATTGATCACGGTGCAGTTGGGCTGGGATATATAAGCATGTACAACCACGAGTCGCCAAGCAACTGCGAATATGTTATGGACTATGAAAACCAAACCATCACCATTCAAACCATGAGGAATGTACATGCCGGGGAGGAACTGACCATTAACTATTCGGCCGGCTGGGACGATTGGCAGCCACTTTGGTTTGATGCTGTTTGATTGGTTTGACAGGTTTTATTGCTCAAAGAACACGAGGCTTCCACCCACCCATTCTTTATCTGCGTTATACCGTACGCCAATCATTTTTCCTTTACTAAGCCTGGCCAGGTTTTGCACGGGAAATGGCCTGGGACTGCCTTGTGGCCAAAAATAAAATATCCTGATTTCAGCTTTTGCCGGTATATCCGGGGTTAAAATAGCATCGGCATATTGAACCTTCTTTTGCAGGATCCAGTTTTCAGGCTCCTTTATTGCCTTTATATCTTCGGGGGTCACATCAATTATTACACCCTGCCCGGCAAAAGAAAAAAGCGGTTTAAGAACATAGTTTTCCAAATCAGCCGGAATGGTTTCAAGGGTATGTAAGAAATAAGTGGCAGGTACAAACGGGCTATTTATAAAAGGAAGCGTGTATTTGCTTATCCTATAAAACCAATGCGGGTGAGGGCACCATTCCACATCCCAATCCAGCCGGATATCAACGGTTCCTTCGGGCAATTCCTGCTTGTCAAGATCATCAAAAATCACCCTGTTGTAAATACGGCTGATATATTGCTTTTCGCCGTTGGTTTCATAATACAATTTCTTTCCATCTGCCCTTAAAGAGGTTATGCAAACCGTTTCAATCCCTACGTAATCCTTTGTTGTCCTGAAATCTATCCTTGTTTTTTGCAGGTCGGGATACACTTCAAGCAATACAACTTCCGCAGGATTATGATTGCCAATTATTATCTCCTTCAGCATTTTAATATAGCTTTCAGGGTTATATCCGCCCAGGTACGCATCGTAATTATCCGGAACCGCGAAATGCTTTTTGGTCATTTCAGTATGCAATATCTCGTAGGTGAAAATAGTTGGGAATCCCTGCATTTCAATGAGTTGCGGAGAATAGCTTCCGTCTTTATCAAGGCAAATGCCAAAGTCGAATGCAATAAATTCGGTGTGCTCATTTTCGCCATGCATTCTCAGGTTTTCAGGGATGGCTTTTTCCGTCAATTCCTTAAAATCGGGTCTTACTATAACATCCACAATACTTTCACATGCTTCAATTACTTTATTCGTAAATATTTTATCCACGAATATGGGCGTTTCGGCCACCCGGAACTCAATTTCACCCGGGTGAAAACTATCGAGGTCTTTGAAGTAGGATTCATATTTTTCTACAGTAAAATCACGGTTGAATTTTTCCCTGAGTTCCTTAACCATACTTAATCAATTAATTGAGATACAATCAAAAGTAAAGATTTTAAATTGTTGCTTAATGGAAAATTAACCTTCGATACAATTAGTTTAACAGCGGGAAATTTTCCATTCCTAATCTTTCCAAATGAAAGGGAATAATATGGAAGACATTACCAGCACAAGCAGATCAAGCCCAATTAACAGCAGGGTTAACTGAAGAACAGCCCCTTCTTTGAATACCTCCCCGAATCCGTATTTGGAAAGCCTTAATAAAAGCGTGATTTGCGGTATGATGAGCGGAATGCCGAGGATGGCAATAAGGCTTGATTGCTGTCGGGCCTTGGAGGCTACCGCGCTTAGCATGGTGAAAACGAGCGATAAACCAAAGCCTCCCAACACTGAAATGCCCCAGAATGGCAAGCCATTCAGTACGGGGTTTCCCAGCAAAAATATAAATATCAGCAATGAAAAGCTGCTTAAAATAAGCATGTACAGTACATTGATGAATATCTTGGAAAAAAGGTACTCATTGGGCTTAACCATGCCTGTATAATACAAATAACGCCCGTGCGGCTCCCCCACAAAACTCTTAACCACTGCATTTACCACAATAAAAAGCTGGGTAATCCAGAATAGCGCATTCCATTGATCGGAGGGAGGCTGGCCCACTGCCATGTAAATAATAAAAACCGTGCTAAGCGCATAAATAATTATGCCATACAGGTTTTGAAGTGATCGCAATTCGAGCTTGAAATCCTTTACAAACAACGCCCAGGTGGTTGACATATTCATGCTCAGGGATGCATATTTTTATTTTCCTCAAAATAGTGCAGCCTGCATAGCGGCTCATAAACATCTTTTTCACCCAGCAGCACCTGTCCTTGTTCCGAACTTTTTCTATGGCTGAAACTGGCTATGTTGCCGCATTTAACACAAATAGCATGCAGTTTGGTTATATAATCTGCTATGGACAATAGATTGGGCATTTGCCCAAAGGGCTTACCCAAATAGTCCATATCGAGCCCGGCAACTATCACACGGATGCCTTTATGCGCTAGTACCTGGCAAACCCTTGTTATTTCAGCATCAAAAAACTGGGCTTCATCAATCCCAACTACATCCACCCCTTCGGCAAAAAACAATATTTTTTGCGAATTATCTACCGGTGTACTGAGGATAGCATTTTCATCGTGGCTAACAATCTTAATTTCATCGTACCTCACATCAATGGCGGGCTTAAATATCTCCACTTTCAGGTTAGCAATCCGTGCCCTTTTCAACCGCCTGATCAATTCTTCGGTTTTTCCGCTGAACATACTTCCGCAAATCACCTCGATCCAGCCCCGTCTTTCACCTGTTAAATTTGGCTCAATAAACATCTGTGCATAATTAAGGAAGGTTCAGGCCGTTTGTACGGATGTACCTTTATCTAATATTTTTTGTAAAAATAATATTCGGCTATGGAAAGGTTGTCAGCACTTATTAACAGGTTAAAAGAAAGGCATGAGGCCGGTTGCTCCAATGAAGAGCTTTTGTTGCTTGTTGACCGGTTGAAAAATGAATTAACCGGCCCCTTTAATTCTTTTGAGCATCCGTCACCCGTGGTTTCGGTTATGATGCCAGTGGGCTATGCCCCAATAGCGGCAGGCACCCAGGTACCAGGGGCTAAAGTGAATGAATTACCGGTAAATGGAAAAATCGAAGATATAACCTCCACCAACCTGAAGGAAGGTATAATTAATGGGGAACCGCCAAGCCTGCAGGAAAATACCATTGAAAAGAAGATGCCGCCTTTGCCAAGACCTGCTTTTACGGTGTTGCGCCCCCCAACAGTCACGGTTATTGAAGAAGAAGTTATTCAACAAATTCAAACGCCTGTGGTAAATGACGAGATTCAGCAACAAAATGAAATACTTGCTGTAAAAGAAGAAATTCACCAACAAATAGAAGCTCCGGTAGCAGAGGAAATTTACCAACTAACGGATATTCCGGTAAAAGAAGAAGTTCACGAGCCTTCGGTCATGGATGATATTTTAGGTTTCCTTAAATTTCCCAAACCCGAAAAAAGAGAATCACCTCTTGCTTTTTCTGAAGAAAAAGAAGAAACAGGGGAGAAACCACTCGTTTTTGAATTAGACCTGAAAGCCGGGGAGGTACATAATGACTTTCAGTCCGCAACAGAAGGGCCGCATGAAAAGGAACATTTTGAAGAGGTAGTTATCCTTGAAATGCCCCGGGAACAGGAAAAGCCCAAAGAACTTCATGAGATTTTGGCAGCCAGGGTAGTGGCCACTCCTTCGGGATTAACGGAGGGTAAAAAAATGCTGGGTGATACCCTGGGAAGTACCCGGATCACCGATCTTAGAAAAGGGATTGCGGTAAATGATCGTTTTCGCTATATAAAATCCTTGTTCAGGGGCGATGAAACGCTGTTTGAGCGATCTATAAAAACAATCAATAACTTTAATATTCTTGCAGAAGCGCAATATTGGATTCAAAGGGAACTGGTTATTAAACTTGGCTGGAACGATGAGGATGAATTGGTTCAACAATTTTATTCGCTGGTAAGCAGGCGGTTTTTGTAAATAAAATCGGTTACTTTTTTTGTGGCCCCTGCCTTTTCCTGAACATAGCTTCCGGCAGCCGAAGCGCTTTTTTCATACGTTTCTTTCCCCTGGAACAGCAGGTCTAAAACAGCTTCCAGTTCTTCGTTTGTGTTTACGGGAAAAGCCCCTTTTCTTTCAACCAAATCCATCGCTTCCACATAACGGTTGTACCGGGGACCCCAAATCAGGGGTTTTGCGTAAACAGCCGCTTCGAGTGAATTATGGATTCCTGTGGGGGTAAATCCTCCGCCAATAAAGCAAATGCTGGCATACTTGTACAGCTTCGATAGAAATCCCATCGCATCCATGATCAATACATTTCCCGGCTGATTGGCGAGGGAATGGTTTTTATTCAATTCACTGAATTTTAAGCACTTGAGAAGATTTGCCAAACTTTCTGACAGGGATCTTTCATCAATTTTATGCGGTACGATAATCCATTTCACTCCCTTTCGTTTGGCAATGGAAGGCTGAAGAAGCTGTATGTCATCCAACCAGGTACTTCCGGCCACAATTACCTGCCGGGTTTCTCCAATCCATTGCTCAATTAGCGGTAATGAGCTCCAGTTGCGGGTGATGGTTAATACCCTGTCGAACCTTGTATCGCCGGCAACTGTAACCTTTTCATTGGGGATAATGGGGGATAAAACCTGTGCTGTATCCGTATCCTGTACAAAAACATGGGTGAATATACCAAGCATTGTCCGGTACCAGCCACCATACCACTTGGTAATAGGGTGGCGCTTTTGCAAAATAGCCGAAACCAAAAGGACGGGTATCTTTTTCTTTTTTAGTTCAGCAAGGTGGTTCCACCAATATTCATATTTAATCCAGAGAACCAGGTCGGGTTTAATAATCGAAATAAAACGGTTTGCCCTGGCCGGGGTATCCAATGGGAGATAGCAAATAATGTCAGCCAGGGTACCCTTTTGGCTGGCTTCGAACCCCGAGGGCGAAAAAAAGCTGACAACAATTTTAATGGAAGGGTATTGCGCTTTCAGGGCTTCAAGTACTGGCTTTCCCTGCTCAAATTCCCCCGTTGATGCTGCATGGAGCCAGATAATTTTTTCCATGCCGGTTATCTTTTCCGAATACAGACGCTTTAATTTTTCCTCCCAGTTTTTTCTTCCGTCAACCCATTTCCGGATCTGCGGATTAAAATTGGCAAGGATTCTGATAAGCAATCCAAGCAGGTATATTGCGATCGTGTAAAAAAAACGGCCAACCATACGCAAACAAACACATTTTCAGCGAATTAAATGGTCTGCAATTGTTCTCCCTGCTTTCATTCCACCTTATTTTATGCTTTAATTAATGTAGGTTTGCGGCCTTAAAAATTGGGAACTATGGATGCCATTCAAATGGTTGATCTTAAGAAACAGTATCAAAAAATAAAGCCTGAAATTGACACTGCGGTTCTGGATGTAATCAATTCTGCCGCATTTATCAACGGGAAATCCGTGCAGGTGTTTGCTGAAAACCTTGCAAGGTATTGGGGGGTAAAACACGTAATACCTTGCGCAAACGGAACCGATGCCCTCCAGATAGCTATGATGGCGCTTGATCTTCAGCCCGGTGACGAGGTAATTACACCATCGTTTACCTATATAGCCACCACCGAAGTAGTGGCACTGTTAAGGCTAAAGCCGGTTTTTGTAGAAGTGGACCCTGATACTTTTTGCATGGACTCCCAAAAACTGGAAGCGGCCATTACCCCAAAAACAAAAGCCATTGTGCCGGTTCATTTGTATGGGCACGCCGCACCCATGCAGGAAATTCTGGCTATCGCTGAAAAACATAACCTTTTTGTGATTGAAGATACCGCGCAGGCCATGGGCGCCGATTATATCTTTCCTGATGGCATGATCGCTAAGGTGGGCAGTATGGGCCATGTAGGCTGCACTTCATTTTTTCCGAGCAAAAATCTTGGTTGCTATGGAGATGGGGGCGCTATGTGCACTAATGATGATGCGCTTGCTGAAAAATTAAGGATGGTGGCCAACCATGGGCAGAAGACAAGGTACTACCACGACCTGATTGGCTGCAATAGTCGCTTGGATACCATTCAGGCAGCTATATTGGATATTAAATTGAAATGGCTTGATGAATACAACACGGCGCGAAGAGCCGCTGCGGATTATTACGACAAGGCTTTTGCCGGAACCGATAAAATAACCACTCCTTTCAGGGCTCCTTTTACAAACCATGTTTTTCATCAATACACTTTAAAGCTGGAAGGGGTAAGCAGGGATGGGCTGAATGAGCACCTTGCTTCAAAGGGCATACCATCCATGATTTACTATCCGGTTCCTTCGCACCGGCAAAAAGCATTTGAAAATTTTGGGGGCAGTTCCTTTGATCTTCCTGTTACCGATTGGTTAACGGAAAGGGTCATCAGCCTGCCCATGCACTCCGAATTTACCGAAGAGCAATTGAAATTCATAACTGGTGAAGTAATGAATTACGTTGAAAAATAAAATGTACACCCAACTAAATTAAACCAAACAGTAGTATGAACATTGCAGTTGTAGGAACCGGGTATGTAGGCCTGGTATCAGGAACATGTTTTGCAGAAACCGGAAACAATGTAACCTGTATTGATATTGATAAAAATAAGATTGACAAATTGTCTTCGGGGGTGATTACCATTTATGAGCCCGGCTTGGAAAAGCTTTTTGAGCGTAACCTGAAGGAAGGAAGACTAAAGTTCACAACCTCACTCGCCGAAGGCATTCAAAATGCTCAAATTATTTTTCTCGCCCTACCTACTCCGCCCGGAGAAGATGGCAGCGCAGACCTTAAATATGTATTGGGTGTTGCCAAAGACCTTGGTTCTTTGTTACTACCTGGTTCGTTTACAGTAATTGTTGACAAGAGCACAGTACCCGTAGGCACCGCAGATAAAGTAACAAAAACCATTGTGGATAACAGCAATGGAGCGTTAACCGATGGGGTTGATTTTGAAGTGATAAGCAATCCTGAATTTCTGCGTGAAGGAGTTGCGGTTGAGGATTTTATGAAGCCCGACAGGGTAGTGATTGGCGCCGCCACTGAAATGGCAAAGCAGGTAATGGGGCAATTGTATGCGCCCTATGTAAGGCAGGGCAATCCAATTATCAATATGGATAAAAGGAGTGCCGAACTGACCAAATATGCCGCCAACAGTTTTTTGGCTACCAAGATCACTTTTATGAATGAAATAGCCCGTATTTGCGAACTGCTTGGTGCAGATGTGGATATGGTTAGGAAAGGAATGGGCAGCGATGAGCGTATCGGTAAGCGATTCCTGTTTCCCGGTATTGGTTATGGCGGCAGTTGCTTTCCAAAAGATGTGCAGGCGCTTGCCAAATCAGCCGAAGAAGTCAGCTATGATTTCAGGATACTTGAAGCGGTAATGAATGTGAACGAGGAGCAAAAGGTTTACATTGTTCCTAAAATAAAGAAGTTCTTCGGCGGCAATTTGAATGGCAGGCATTTTGCGCTTTGGGGGCTGGCCTTCAAACCCAATACGGATGATATACGTGAAGCTCCTGCGCTGTACATCATTCAGGCGCTTTTGAATGAAGGAGCCACTGTATCAACCTATGACCCCGAAGCAATGCCAAATGTAAAGGCCATAGTGGGTGATACCATTCAATTTGTAGAATCCCAATACCAGGCGCTTGAAAATGCTGACGCACTGATCATTGCTACGGAGTGGAATGAATTCCGCACACCGGATTTTTCAAAGGTGAGTGAATTATTGAAGAATAAGGTAATATTTGATGGCCGTAACCTGTTTGATTTGCAACAAATGAATCAGCTTGGGTATTACTATTGCAGTATCGGAAGGGAAACAATTAATGCAAACTAAAATATAACTCAGGATTTTATGGAAGGTACAGGCAAACGTGTTTTAATTACAGGCGCTGCAGGTTTTTTAGGTTCACATTTATGCGATAAGTTTATTAACAAGGGCTATTCCGTTATTGGCATGGATAACCTGATAACAGGCGATCTTAAAAATATTGAACACCTTTTTAGACTGGAAAAATTTGAGTTTCATCATCATGATGTAACCAAGTTTATCCATATTTCAGGCCCGCTTGATTATATTCTTCATTTTGCTTCACCTGCCAGCCCGATTGACTATTTAAAAATTCCCATACAAACGCTTAAAGTGGGCGCTATGGGAACGCATAATTGTCTTGGTTTGGCAAAAGTTAAAAAGGCGAGGATGCTGGTAGCTTCAACCAGCGAGGTGTACGGGGATCCGCTTGTGCATCCGCAAACCGAGGATTATTGGGGAAATGTTAACCCGGTAGGCCCACGCGGGGTGTATGATGAAGCCAAAAGGTATCTTGAATCCATTACCATGGCATACCATACTTTTCATGGGGTGGAAACCAGGATCATCAGAATTTTTAATACCTATGGCCCGCGCATGCGGTTGAATGATGGACGTGCATTACCTGCTTTTATTGGCCAGGCATTACGGGGAGAAGACCTGACTGTTTTTGGCGATGGCAGCCAAACCCGTAGCTTTTGTTATGTTTCGGATCTTATCGAAGGTATTTACCGTTTATTGATGAGTGATTATGCTTACCCGGTAAATATTGGCAACCCCGATGAAATATCGCTGAAGGATTTTGCCGAAGAGGTCTTAAAACTTACAGGGGCCAGCCAGAAAATTATTTATAAGCCACTTCCGGCCGATGACCCCAAGCAACGCAAGCCTGATATTACCAGGGCCAGGACCCTTCTTGGGTGGGAACCCACAATTGGAAGGGCCGAAGGTCTGAAGCATACTTATGATTACTTTAAAAACCTTCCGCAGGAAGAGTGGTATAAGCTTCCCAAGGAGTTTAAATCCTGAGTATGATTGAACCTTCTATTTTAATAACAGGTTCTAATGGGCAGGTGGGCAGGTGTTTGCAACATCTTGAGTCATCCTATCCTAACTACCGGTTTCATTGTATGGGCAGAGAACATCTGCCCATACATGATTTCAGGCTTGTTGATGAGGTTATTGAAACTATTAAGCCTGAAATAATCATAAATGCAGCGGCTTATACAGCCGTTGACAGGGCAGAAGAAGAAACGGAAGCAGCAACCCGTATAAATGGTTATGCAGTGGGCAATCTTGCCGCTGCGGCCCGAAAGAGCCGGGCCAGGTTCATTCACATCAGCACAGATTATGTTTTCGATGGGAAGCATAATACACCTTATGTAGAAACAGACCCGGTTGATCCGCTCAATGTGTATGGCAAATCAAAACTGCTTGGCGAACAGCTTGCTTTACATGAGCACCCAGGTGCAATTGTGGTTAGAACATCCTGGGTGTACAGCCCGTTCGGGACCAATTTTGTAAAAACCATGCTCAGGTTAATGTCCTCGCGCGATTCATTGTCTGTGGTAAATGACCAAACCGGGTCACCGACCTATGCTTACGACCTGGCATCTGTTTTATTGCAAATAGGAACGAATCAGGAAGCCTGGTCACCCGGAATTTATCATTATTCAAATATTGGGAACATAACCTGGTTCCGGTTTGCAGAAGCCATTAAAAAAAACCGTGGATTTAATTGTGAGCTTAGGCCCATTACTACCGGTGAGTTTCCGGTAGCGGCACAAAGGCCATTTTATACCGTAATGAATTGCGAAAAGATAGTGAATACCTTTGGGGTAGAGTTAAAGCCCTGGGAAGCAGGTTTGAAGCAATGCCTCATGCAACTGTAGCAGCGCTTAACAATTCTCCTGGTGGAGAATATCATTTATAAGTAGTTAATTTGGAAGATGCAAGCATATCCAGCAGTTGGTATTGGGATATTAAACTGGAATGGAAAGCCTTTCCTTGAAAAGTTTTTGCCAATCCTGGAGAATATTAGCTATCCAAATTACACCATATATGTAATTGATAACAGCAGCACTGATGATTCGCTGAACTATCTTAGAAATGATCACCCCGATGTACGCATCATTGAAACTAAGGGAAACTTTGGGGTAGCTGGCGGATACAATATCGGGTTTATGGAAATGCAGGAGAAATACCTGCTTATGATGAATTCGGATATTGAGGTTCAGCCCGGGTTTTTGGAGCCGCTTGTTGAACTGATGGAGGAGGATCAATCTATCGCCATGTGCCAGCCTGTGCTGCTTTCATACCAGGACAGAACCCATTTTGAATATGGCGGGGCCGCAGGTGGGTTCATCGACTGGCTTGGATATTCATTTTGCCGCGGCAGGATATTTGAAACTGTTGAAGAAGACAAAGACCAGTATCCAACGGCTGAAGTTTTCTGGGCCGGGGGTTCATGCGGGTTAATCAGGAGGGCTTGCTATTGGGAGATCAACGGGATGTATGACTATTATTTCATGCATTTTGAGGAAGTAGATTTATGCTGGCGATTTCACCGGGCTGGGTATAAGGTATATTGCCATAGCGGATCAAAGGTTTATCATGTGGGCGGCGGTTCACTTTCTTATCAATCTCCACGGAAAACTTTTTACAATTTTCGCAATAACCTGGTGATGCTCTGGCGAAATTCAAAGCCATCGTACCGGTTAGCTGTTTTTCCATTCAGGCTTGCATTGGATGGAGCGGCTGGGGTTAGATTTTTATTATCGGGTGATTTTGGAAACTTTTGGGCTGTTGTGAAAGGCTACTTCGCATTTATACGTTACATGTTGTTTATAAAAGATCCAAATAACTCTATCCTTCCCCAATCCAAACCTGCCATTTTTAAGACTGTTTATTCAGGCAGCGTTGTTTGGGATTATTTTGTAAAAGGGATGAAGAAATTCTCCATGTATAAATTCCGGGCATGAGGCGCTTTATTCAATCGCATAGATACCAGCTTATAGTATTGGCGGTAATATGGGTTTTATTCAGCGTCAATATCGTTAAGCCCTGGCAATTGTTCTTTTTGAATGATGATTTTATGCATATTCCTGATGCAAGGCTTGTCCTGCGTTCGGGGTTTTTCCGGCCGGTTCCAAATATGTTTCTATGGGTTGATAAGCAACTCTATGGAAACAGCCCTTTAGGCTTTTTTATTACCACTATTTTATTGCATGGCCTTGCCGTTTTCAGTGTTTACTTTTTGGCAGATACTATTCAAAGCAAATTAAAGCTCTTGCAGAAATTTAAAGAACTTCCCTTTTGGGTTGCATTATTTTTCCTGTTGTATCCCTTTCATGCAGAGTCAATCATGTGGACGATTGCAAGGGGAAGTATTATGACTACAGCCTTTACTTTATTCAGCCTAGCATGTTTTGTTAAGGCTGATGACCTGAAAAAGATATTCTGGTCATCCTGGGTTTGGTTATTGCTGGCATTGTTTAGCTATGAGTCCATGTGGAATGTGATCCCACTGTTTATACTGGTTGCATGGTATAAAACCAAAGAAAGGATTATCAAAAAGAAGATGGCAATGCTTCAATCCGGGATAATGGCTGCAACCTTTGCCATTTACCTTGCCATCCGTTTTTTACTGCTGAATTCGCTTGTAGGTGATGGTTATGAAGATCTTGAAGACAACATGAAAGACCTGAAGCTTGTTTCAGGGAATTTAATAAAATTGACAGCAAGGTTATTTACTCCAGCCATTAATGACCCTAAAATATTCACCGGATTATTTTTAATGGGAGCACTGGCTATTATTATTATTGTTTACAGGCAATTTAAAGCGAATCGAGCCACGGGAATATTCATGGTAATTCTATGGGTATCCATGATTACAGGCGTTTTTACCGCGTCGCCTTTGGGTATAGACACTCATTTTCATGAGAGCGACCGGTACCTTTATTATGCCTCATTTTTCTTTTGCTTGTTTATTGCTATTCTGTGCCAGTCTTTCACTTCGCCGAGCATACGGCAGGTGGTTTCAATTTCGGTTTGTGTATCTTTCCTGGTTGGTTTTTATTTTTTACAACGGGATTATGCATACTCATCTTCGTTTACAAGAGGTACTATTGAATTGGTAAATAAATTGCCAACGGGTAAGCGGTTAGTGTTTATTGATGTGCCTGAAAGATATCATGGAGCATTGATCTTTAGAACCTCGCTTCCTGAAGCAATAGATTGGTTATGCCCAAAAAACAAGCCCGATACGGTTTTGGTGTACAGTCATACCCGCAACATTCAAAAGGAAGGCGGGTTCAAAACCGGATTCAAAACCATGCAGGAACTGAAAATGGAAAAGGGTGAGGCCTTTGTGCAAAGCCTGCAAACATTTCTGCATCAATCAGGAGGGGATTCTCCCTTGTTACTTTGGTATGGGGGGGGCGGATTATGGCAGATAAACTGATATACAAATCTACATTATAAAGTAGTCCCAACCATTTTCAAACTGATGGCCTGGTCCATTATTCTTTCGGCATAAGGCCTGCTGATCTCATTCAATTCCTCTATTTTTTGCTGTACCAAATTTTTATCCTCCATGGTTAAAGCCAATTGAAGCGCCTGCATAGCCAATGCTGTATCAGTAAGTTCAGTTAAAGTAAGCTGGCTATTGTTTTTTGAAATAAACCTTTCAGTTGTTTCCAGCAGTTGCTGACCTTCGGTGCGTGCTTCCACAAGCGCGCGGGTAGCAATATCATCCTTGGCATGGGTAATGCTTTCCAGCAACATTCTTTCCACCTCCGAATCGGTCAATCCGTATTGTGGTAATATTTCAATGGATTGCGCTACGCCGCTGCGGAGTTCTTTTGCATTCACCTGCAATATTCCATCGGCATTTACCAGGAAAGAAACTTCAACCTTGGGAAGACCTGCCGGCATGCCGGGAATTCCACTGAGATTAAACTCTCCAAGTTTACGGTTATCCTTTACCAGGTCCCTTTCGCCCTGGAACACGCTGATCCGCATGCCACTTTGCCCATCCTTTTGGGTGGTATATTGCCGCGCGGCCTTGGTTGGAATTTTAGAGTTCCGTGGAATCAGAACATCCATTAATCCTCCCATGGTTTCTATTCCCAAACTAAGCGGGCTTATATCCAGCAATAACAAATCCTTGTTATTCCCGGCTAAAATATCGGCCTGTATGGCAGCGCCAAGCGCTACCACTTCATCGGGGTTCAATTCATTGTGAACATATCTTCCGAATAAATTTTCTACGGATGATATCACGAGCGGCACTCTTGTACTTCCGCCTACCATTACCACTTCATCAATTTCCTTATTGGAAAGACCCGCATCTTTCAGGGCATTTTTGCAACAATCCAATGTCTTTTCTACAAACGGCTGAATGAGCGCTTCAAATTCTGTTCGTGAAATGGAAACCTCATCTCCGTTAATGGTTGAAGTGAAATGATCTTCACTACTCAATACTTTTTTTGCACGTTCTGCCTCCAACCTGAGCGTTTGCAGTAACTCTTTGCTTTGGCTAATCTCTTCCATTTTAATTCCAGCCTTCTGCAACCAGAAGTTTACAATGGCTTTGTCAAAATCATCTCCGCCAAGGTAGGTATCCCCATGCGTGCTCAATACATCAAACACCCCATGGCTGATTCTTAAAATAGATACATCAAACGTGCCACCACCAAGGTCATACACGGCAATGGTTTTCTCCTCATTGGTATCAAGGCCAATTCCATAAGCAAGGCTGGCCGCAGTTGGTTCATTTACAATCCGCAAAACATCAAGACCGGCTAATTTTCCTGCATCCCTGGTAGCCTGGCGTTGGGCATCGTTAAAATAAGCAGGCACCGTTATAACAGTCCTGGTTACCGGGGTTTTAAGGATATGTTCAGCCCTTGCCTTCAATTCCTTTAGAATAAAAGAAGAAAGCTCGACAGGGGAATAAAATTTATTGCCCACCTGAACCTTTACCAGGCTTTCGGTATTATCGTCAATTATTTTGTACGTAAAAAAATCAGCATGATCGGCCAAATCCTTATAGCTTTTGCCCATCAGCCTTTTGGCGCTGAAAATAGTATTTTGAGGTTCGGTAACGAGGAAGTTTTTGGCTTCTTCGCCAACGCTTATATTCCCTGTTTCATTAAAATGAATAACCGAAGGAACCAGGCTGCTACTGTTATGCTCTTTGAGGGCAGTAGCTTTTTTCGACTCCGGATGGATAATAGCAACAAGGCTATTCGTTGTTCCGAGGTCAATTCCCACAATCATTTCTTCCTTCTGCAAACTACCGGTGGCAATATTTAT
>CAYUGH010000060.1:0-28809 GCA_964444195.1 uncultured Chitinophagaceae bacterium | reverse complement strand
GGTTGATAAACTGACAACAATCTTGTCAACTTATCAACCCGTAAACTTTTCAACCAGTCAACCTATCAACCGGTCAACTTAAAAACTAAGCTTCCGTCTTTTTCGCATCCGCCAGGAACTGTGCGAGGCCAATATCGGTAAGCGGATGTTTCAACAAACCAAGGATGGAAGGAAGGGGACAGGTAACAATATCAGCGCCAGCCTCGGCAGCCCTTACAATGTGCAATGAGCTGCGGATGGATGCAGCAAGGATTTCGGTACGGAAACCCTGGATATCGTAAATATGCCTGATTTGAGAGATCAGTTCAATACCGTCCCAGTTGCCGTCATCAATACGGCCGAGGAATGGTGAAAGATAGCTTGCTCCTGCTTTGGCAGCCAAGATAGCCTGCCCGGCCGAAAAAATCAGGGTGCAGTTGGTGCGGATATTATTCTCGGTGAACCACTTGATGGCTTTTACGCCTTCTTTGATCATGGGGACTTTTACCACAATATTGGGATGGATAGCTGCCAGTTTCTGGCCTTCTTCCACCATGCCCTTAAAATCAACGGAGAATACTTCGGCGCTTACATCGCCATCAACCAGCTCACAAATGTCCTTGTAATGTTTCAGGATAGCATCGTCGCCTTTAATGCCTTCTTTTGCCATCAACGAGGGATTGGTTGTTACCCCATCCAGTATTCCAAGATCGTTTGCTTCTGAGATTTGTGCGAGGTTCGCAGTATCAATGAAGAATTTCATATTTTAAATTTGAAACCTAAAATGACAAATATTAAATAAAAAAATCCGACAGGCTATTTACATCGCGCCGCTACAACCGCCTACCCTTGCTACCTTCCGGTCCTGGGGGAGTTCAGCAGGAGCTGGCCGTGTAAGACCTGCCGGGCTGCAAATTTACGGTTACTCTTTTAATAAAATGACATTTAAAAACCCTTTTCCGCAATTTTGCTGAAATTTTCGATGAGGTATTTAAAATGTAAGCCGGTATGATCGAAGCAAAGGTGTACGCCGAACAGGAACAGAAATATTTCAGGTGGATATCAATACTTTCTGTTATCCTGCTGGCCATTGCCTATTCCACCCATCTTACGGTGTTGGAAATTGATCCGCGGCTGGATGAGATACGCCGCGCGCTGGTAACGCTCGAAATGATGCTGAGGGATAGCTATTGGGTGCCCACCCTGAACGGCGAACTTTACCTGAACAAACCTCCGTTGTATAACTGGTTGCTGGCCCTCAGTTATAAAACCTTTGGCATCAATGAATTTGCCCTGCGCATGCCTGTTATCGTGGCCATATTTTGGTACGGTTGGATCATTTACAAATTTACCTCACGGTACATTGATAAAAGGATTGCGACCCTGGCCGCCCTCCTGTTTATAACCAATGGCAGGATACTGATTTACGATTCATTGGTTGGGCTTATTGATATCCTGTACAGCAGCCTGGTGTATATGAGCTTCATGCTGGTATTTTACTATGGTAAAAAAGAAAAGTGGTACCATTTATTTATCTCCACTTACCTGCTTGTGGTGATTGGTTACCTGATGAAGGGGCTTCCTTCGCTCGTTTACCAGGGCTTTGTACTGATGGTGTATTTTTTAATGGAACGCAGGTGGAAAATCTTATTTCATAAAGCACACTTTGCCGGCATCGGCATTATGACAGGATTGCTGGGCGCCTATTACTACATCTATTTCAGGCAGGTAAATCTCCCGCCCTCTGCATTGTTTTCACGGATAATCACCGAAAGCACCATACGCACTTTCAAGGAAGAATCGAACTGGTTGAAAGATTTTACCCTTCATTTTTTTTCGTACCCCCTGGTGTTTGCCTACCATTATGCTCCCTGGACATTGCTCCTTTTACTCGTCATCAGAAAAAATTATTTGCCTGCGTTAAAGCAAAATACATTCATCTTTTTTAATGCCCTGCTCTTTTTTGCCTGTATTTTCATTTACTGGTTTTCGCCCTATATCATTGCGCGATATATGTTCATGTTATTGCCTTTATGCTTTACCGTGGGCGCTTATTACCATGAAAAGCAGGGACAATCCAATGAAACCCTGAAAAGGATCATTGATTATATATTAATATCAGTCATTATGCTTGTAGGCATTGGATGCCTGGCGCTACCCTTCTTATCCTTTACTTCGCACTTACCAGGCATTGCATGGAAGGCTGTACTGGTAAGCGCCCTGTTGATCGCCTGCGGATATTTAGCCTTCAGGATGCCGTCGCTCAGGTTATCGCTGATCGTACTTGCCATCATCTGCAGTCGTTTTGGATTCAATTGGTTTGTGGTGGAACAGCGCGGACAATTCAGTATCGAACAAAGGCATGCGGCGGAAAAGGTTATGCAACTGGCCGACGGGCGACCTATTTTCCTGGAAAAAGGAGCCGACCACGGTAATTCCGACGGGCTGTCGTTTAATATTTCCCTGGTTCAGAAGAGGATTTTGCCCATTACAGATACCCTGTGGAAAAATGCAGTGTATGTAACTGATTCAGCAACCATGATTCAACGGCCGCATAAAGTACTTTACCGATGGGCTTCACAATTTCAGCCCAACCATTATCTTGTAGAATACCTGGTGGACGAACTTTGACCTTGACATATTATTTATAGGGTAATCAATTAATTATCCCGAATTTTGAAGATTTTGCCTTAAAGAATACTATTATTGAATTAAAGCGAATTAAGGAATGCCCATTAAAATACTTGTTATAAGCGATTATAGACACATGCTTTCAGCCCGCCCTGAAGCTGAAGTGTTTCTTGGGCTTGATCCAAAAGAATTCGAGATTACAGTCATGACTTACAAAGGTTCATATTATGCCAACCTTTTTGAGCAAAAAGGAATGAGGGTAATTGACTTTCATCCCGAAAGCAAATTTGATAGAAAAGAAATTGCATGTATAAGAAAAGAATTGATGGATGGAGGCTATGATATTTTGCACTTATTCAACAGTAAGTCTATAGTGGCCGGTATAAAAGCAGCCCGCAGATTGCCTGTAAAAGTTGTTCTTTACAGGGGTTATACCGGCAACATCCATTGGTGGGATCCGACTGCCTATCTAAAATTCCTGCATCCAAGGGTTGACAAGATTGTTTGTAATTCAATTGGGGTGGAAAAGCTCATTCGCCGAAATTCAATATTCAATGCCAATAAATGCATCACCATTAATAAAGGCCACAAAACCGAGTGGTACGAACAATATGAACCGGTAAATTGGCAAAATGAGGGTCTTCCAACAGATGCTTTTGTGGTGATGTGCGTGTGTAACAACCGCCGCATGAAGGGGCTGCCCTACTTACTTGGCGCCCTTAAATACCTGCCGAAAGATATCCCGCTTCACCTGGTATTGGTGGGAAGAAATATGGAAACAAAGCAAAATCTCCGCACGATCAGGGAGGGTAATTATAGCAATAAGGTCTATTTTTTCGGGTACAGGGAAGATGTATTAAAACTGGTTGCCTCCTCAAACGTATTCGTACTGCCATCCATTTATGGCGAATCCATTACAAAATCGGTATTGGAAGCCATGTCACTTGGAATAGCCCCGGTTATAACGGATATTCCCGGTAATACCGAATTGGTTGATCATGGAGTAAACGGATTAGTAGTTCCGCGAAAAAATTCAAAGGCGCTGGCGGAGGCTATTTTAAAACTTTACCAAAACCCGGACTTATGCAAACATTTCGGGGAGAAATCAAAAGAACGGATTGAAACGGTTTTAAACAACAGTGATACTATTGAAAAAACAGCAGAGCTATACAGGGACCTGTACCAAAATAAATAAACATTCAAAGAAATCAACGATGAGAGATCCGAATACAAACGAATATATTGTATTAGAATGGGAAACCGTGACTTGCCCTGTTTGCAACAGCAGCCGTTTCAAAGAGTATGAAAAATTCGGCAGCAAAATGCAGTACACTTATGTGGAGTGCTTAGATTGTTCGCTGATTTATTCCTCCCCACGTCCAAAATACAACCAGGACTTTATTGACAGTTGCTATACCACCTACCAGTTCTTTGAAGACGCAGGGCTTGAGGACCTGGATAAAATTCATACCTCCTCCAAAACTATGTTTGAAAAGGAAATAGCCAACATTATGAAATTCGAAAAACTCAGGACCAATGTGCTGGATATTGGCAGCGGGATGGGGACTTTTCTTTATGCAGCTAAGCCCTATTATAAGAAACTTACGGGGCTTGATGTTTCAGAAAAAATGGCAAATTTCGTACGGACAAAAGTTGGGGTGAATGTTCTGCTTGAACAGTTTCAGGACCATGAAAGTGCAGAACCATACAGCCTGATACACATGAGCCATGTACTTGAACATATCCCCAACCCAAATACCTGGATGCAGCATGCCATGAAATTACTTCACCCTGAAGGTATATTGGTAATAAATGTTCCAAACAAGATGTCATTTTCAAGGAGGCTAAAGCATTGGTATTACAAACTGGGATTAATTAAACAATACTCAAGCTCCTGGAAAGACCCTGCACGCACACCAGACCACCTGTACGAACCAACCATTAAAAGTTTTCTTCAATTGATCAGGCAGAATAATTTCAGGGTGCTGGATTATTTCACCTATAGCCGAAAGGACATCGTATCGGATAGCAACCCATTTGCAAGATTTTATCACAGGTTCCTGAAAATTGGAACTAATCTTTCGTTTATTGCAACCCCTGTAAAATAGAGGAATAAACTTCCCCCTGATAAAAATTCATGGATTGTTTCCTTTGTGCAGTTCATTCAGTTTAGCGTATTTAAAAAAAGAATACATGGCATTGTTCCGCGCAATTACAAATCCATAAAAGCCGTCAAGAAATCCAAGCTGGATGAAATAGCCGTTGAAAAAGGTCCAGAACCCGCTAAGGAACGGCTTTACAAAAGAAGGTTTACGGCCTTTTTTATAAAGTGTTTGGGCGGCAATGCTGCTAAACTTATTCATCTGGTTCAGATGCTCGCTGAAAGAACGGAATGAATAATGCAACAAGTCACCTTTTAGATGCGCGGGTTGCTCTCCTCCAAAAAGTTCGAACTTATCATGCGGATTATCGCCCTGCCATTTTCCGCTATCCTTTTTCCATAACCGCAGTTTAGGCTCGGGGTACCATCCACCATGTCTTATCCATTGACCGCAATAGTTATTAAACCTGTTCATTCGGTAACCCGGAGCCGGGAACCCCAATTCCTTCTCACGGAGTATGGATTGACGTAAACCGTCACTCAGTCTTTCATCTGCATCGAGGCTGAGGATATGGGAATATGAAGCCAGCGAAGCAGCAAGGTTTTTCTGTTCAATATGCCCAGGAAAAGGCTGTTCGACCCACCTTACCCCATATTGCCGGCAAACTGTCCCCGTTTGATCCGTACTTAATGAATCAACAACCACAATTTCATCTGCCACCTCCTTTACCGAATCCAGGCAATCACCAATATTGCGTTCCTCATTAAAAGTAATAATTACTACCGAAAGACCGGTCTTCAATGCTTCCATGGATCTATATTATGGTTTGAACCCTGCCATTGCATGCAATACAGCTTGTACAATTAATTTATCCTCCATATTCATCAGGCATTTGGGTATTCCAAACTTACAAACATTCTTTACGCAAGGCTCACAGGGCAATAACCCGCTTCGGATCAAAGTCCTTTTGTCGGCATTGTAAGGAGCGGTATTCTTTTCATCGCTAGCGCCTTCAAGCGCCACCGTATGCACACCCAAGGCATTGGCAAGGTGCATGGGGCCGCTATCGGTGGTAAGCATTACCGGCGCAGTTCCAAACAAATCCATCAACTGCGAAAGATTAGTTTTTCCTGCCATAAATAAAACATTGGTTTTGTTGGCAAGCCCATCATACACCTGCTGCACATGCGGCACTTCCTTAGGGCTGCCTACCAATACCAACTCTGCATCCATGGAAGCCCTGAGCAGATTCAACACAGCAATCGCTTTGGGTACAGGCAGCCTGCGGGCATCGGCCTCCGAGTTTACATTCACAATCACCCGGTTTGGGATAAGCGCGCTCCTGTTTTGCAAATACACAGCCGGATGCTTTGGCATAGGAACACCTGCCGCCACCAGCAATTGCAAATACTGGTCAACCCTATGCAATTCACGGTTTTTAACAGCGGTTTTTGTTAGTAAAAAGGACCGCAATTCACCTTTGTACCCTACAATTACCCGCGCCCCGGTTGCTTTGGCCATAACTGCGCTCGAAAATGAATCGGGCAAACAATACATGATATCGGGCTTAAAAGATTGCCCAACCATTTTACCAAACTT
Organism: uncultured Chitinophagaceae bacterium; assembly: GCA_964444195.1. Classification (GTDB taxonomy): domain Bacteria; phylum Bacteroidota; class Bacteroidia; order Chitinophagales; family Chitinophagaceae; genus Phnomibacter. Next base: position 22,498 of record CAYUGH010000060.1, on the reverse strand, counting down.
CCAGGCACCCTTCAAACCCGGATATTCTTCTTTGCTGAACACCCATTTCTTTTGAATGCCGGGCAGGTAATCCACCACCGGGTCAATTCCTTTTTTAATGATCACCTCGATGGCCGCAGTTGGATATGCTTCCTCCAACGCCCGTACAAAAGCCGTACTCATTACCAGGTCGCCAAGCCAGTTAGGAAGTCTGATTAAAATTTTCATCAGTGAACATTCAATGATTTGAGGATAAAAATAATTTGCCCCGGCATCCCCGGCATTTTAAACAGTGGTTTCCATCCATTTTTAGGCAAATTTGGTTTGGCCTGCAATGAACAAACATAATGCGCTTACCCTGTATGGCAAAAATCATCTCTTTTTATGGTCATTCCGCTTACTTTTGAACGGTTATCCAGATAAAATTCAACTTTATATGAGGGAACGTCCCATACGGGTACTGGTTGCAAAAGTGGGTCTCGACGGGCACGACCGGGGTGCAAAAGTAATTGCCACCGCGCTGCGCGATGCAGGCATGGAAGTGATCTATACCGGGTTGCGACAAACACCTGAAATGGTTGTAAATGCTGCCTTGCAGGAAGACGCCGACGCCATTGGGGTAAGCATCCTAAGCGGCGCGCACATGACCGTTTTCCCAAGGATTATGTACCTGATGAAAGAAAAAAGCATAACCGATGTGCTGGTTACCGGTGGTGGAATTATCCCGGAAGACGATATGAAAGCGCTGAACAACCTGGGGGTGGGTAAATTATTTGCACCCGGCGCCAAAACCCACGAAATTGCTGATTATATAAAAAATTGGGTGGCAGAAAACCGCGACTTTTAGGGATGGCACTCTACCCCCTCTGAACCCCTGTTACCGGTTATCATCAGGGAGTCAAGTAAAGGAGATACATAGGGAATCCCAAGGTTTAATCCACGCAGTATTAAAATTGATCCTACAATCGCCATCAAAACCGGGGTTAATTGCCGCAGCTTTGTACGCCAGGAAAAACTTAGCTGGCCTGCAAAAACCGTAAAGGCAAGCATGGTGGGTATGGTACCCGCACCAAACAACAGCATATACAAAGATGCCTGGAGCGCATGCCCGGTAGCTACCGCCGCGGTTAACCCGATATACACCAGCCCGCAAGGCAATAAACCGTTTACCAATCCAAGTAAAAAAGGTGTGAAACTCCCCGGTTTTTTAAGCAAATATCCAAACGCGGGGATGAGTTTGTTTTGAAGAAAAACAGTAGCCTTATTGCTATGAAACCAACTGGTTTTTACAAGCGAAATGATAACCAGCAGCAACATTACCGAACCCATTGCCACCGAAAGCGCCTGTTGAAATCCGGCCAGCACCAACCCTTGTCCAAACAAGCCAAAAATCATTCCCAAAATGCCGTAAGTTAAAGTCTTCCCCAAAAAATAGGAAAGATACCCTCCCATTTTACCAACCATACTGGTTCCCGCACCCGGCCTGCCCGAAATACTGAGCGCAATAGGGCCGCACATGCCAATGCAATGAAAACTGCCGGCAAAGCCCAGTAACAAAGCGCTATATATTACAAAAAGAGGCATGGTTGTTTGCTATGGAACAAATAAGGATTGTTCGTTGTAGTAAGGCTTCCCATTGTGCTGCCAGGCAGATTTTACCTTATACAACCCGCTTTGGAGCTTCTCCACCGGCACCGTCACCGAACTTTTTCCCAGCAATGGAACAGTCAAATCAAATTTCGCATTATCGGGCCGGTAAAAGGTTACAGAGCCTTCTGCATCAACCTTTTCCATGGGTATAACCACGGTAACCTGTGTCGCGTCAAGGGTAACAGTAGTCGCTTTTCCCAGCAAATTTTCATTTTCCTTTCCGTCAATAACTTTCTGAAATTTCAGTTCCTGTTCATAATAATCTGAAGAAACAAGGTCATAATCCTGTTGGGTACACATGTACACCATGCCCAGCATAAAAACCACGAAGCCAATGTACACCAATGCTATTCCGGTTCCCCAATTCCATTTGATTGTCATAATAATTGCTTTAACCTTATTCCGTGTACCCTAAAAAGCTTGTTTTTTTGGTCGTAATTTTTTTACCGCCCTTGTAAATTGCCAGTTCCAACTGGCTGTCTCTTTGCTTAATGGCCGATTTTGGCAGCACAATAAAAAATGTTGATTCCGCCTGGCCTTCCGCCGGTGTTTTCAATTCGTTGTGGCCGATAAACTTAATGGTGGCCGGAAAGTTTTCAACCTTTATTTCAACGGTAATGTCCTTATGCGTTTTGTTTACCATAGTCATTTGGTACAGATTGCTCAGGCTATCGGTTCCTACTTCCTGGAACAACATTCCTTTTGCCCGCATCACTGTTAAATCAATATCCTCGCGGGTAGCAAGCATAAAGCTAAGCCCTGTAACCAACAAAAGCAAAACCACCGAATAGGCTTTCATTCTTGCGGTAAAACTGAAAGGCCTTTTTTCGGCAATCTGGTTTTCGCTGGCATACCTGATAAGCCCGCGGGGCAAACCTACCTTGTCCATTACATTGTTGCAGGCATCAATGCAGGCGGTGCAATTCACGCACTCCAACTGTGTTCCATTGCGGATATCAATACCCGTTGGGCATACTACCACGCATTGGTTGCAGTCAATACAATCGCCAAGCCCCTTGTCGCCCGGGCGCTTCCCTTTTCCTTTTGGTTCGCCTCTAATGTAATCGTAAGCTACAATGATGGAATCTTTATCAAGCAAAACACCCTGCAGCCTTCCGTATGGGCAAATAATGGTGCATACAATTTCGCGGGCAAATGCGTACACCGTATAAAAGGCAAACGTAAACAGTACCAGCGCCACGAACCCCCCAAAATGCTCGCTGACCGGTTCCCTGATAATCTTGAACAGGTCCTGGTAGCCAATCACATAGGATAAAAAGGTATTGGCGATAATGAAAGACAGCCCGAAGAATACAATATGCTTGATACCTGTCTTTAAGATTTTCTCCGAATTCCATGGCCCCTTTTTCAAAGCCCTTTGCTTATTCGGGTTTCCCTCAATCAGCCATTCAATTTTACGGAATATCATTTCCATAAAAATGGTTTGCGGGCAGGCCCATCCGCAAAAAATCCGCCCATAGATCATGGTAAACAGGTACACAAAAATGACCATGGTAACCATGCCCACCCCGAAAATGAAAAAATCCTGGGGCCAGAAAAGCGCCCCGAGAATGGAGAATTTCCCTTCTACTATATTAAACATCAGCGCCGGGTTGCCGTTGATCTTTATAAAAGGGAGGGTAAAAAAAAGGACGATATAAATAATGCTCAACGCTGTCCTGCGATTATACCATTTTCCCTCCGGCTTCCAGGCATAAATCCAGTTTCTTTTTCCCTTTTCCGATACGGATGGCATCCGGTCGCGGAACGACTCATGATGGTCAAAATTGGCTTCGTTCATAATTTTTCAACAGATCCTCTCCATTTTGTACGTTTATAGCTTGGTAGTTGACGTGCCGCTGCTGTCCGTTTGAGCTGCAGGCGCTGCGCCATCCTCTTTAAAAAGCTCACCCTGCGGCTCCCTGGCATTTGCCGGATTAGAGCCTTTGAGCGACTTAATATAACTGGCCAATTGTGCAATTTGCATGGGCGACAAATCATCTTTCCAGCTACGCATGCCTTTTTCTGTTACCCCATATTTAATGGTCTTAAAAATATCATTGATTGTACCACCGTGCAGCCAATAATTATCGGTGAGATTGGGCCCTACCGCATTGCCCTCGCCCGCAGCCCCATGACAAGGCGTACAATTCTGGGCAAAACTGGCTTTGCCGACGGCTATTCCTGCTTCATCCAGCATGGTCACGGTATTTTCATCCACATTGCTTGCATTTTTAGCCAGGTAGGCGGCTTTTTCAGCTTCTCCCTGCTTAATAGCCAGTTCCAGTTCTTCTATTTGCAGGGGGGCCGAGTGCGATACATGGTACCTGTACATATACACCACTGAAAATAAAATGGTTACTCCAAACGCCATGATCCACCAGGGTGGCAGCTTATTATCCAGTTCGCTGATGCCATCGTAGTCGTGGCTCAGGTCAATATCTTTCTCTTGCGAAATATCGGTTGACTTATTGAATTTCCACCACCAGTTTTCTTTGGGCCCTGCAGCAACCGGTTCACCGGCAGGTTTGAGAATCCTTTCCTTTTCAAGCCCCATTAAAAACCGCAATTGGTACACCAGCGCTACCATAATAAGAATTTCCACCGCAATCACGCCAATCATCAGGTAAAAAATAAGGGGTGAAAGTCCATTAATGGTTGAAGGAGCGGCAGTGGCAGCGGCCTGCGCCAGTGCGCCTAACGGACTTGCCAGCAATAACCCGCCGATAATCAATGCCGAAACGGCACCGGCTTTTGATGCACGGTCTTTGCGCAACTTTTCGCGGTAAAGCGCGGCGGCATTGTTTACCACATTTGCCAGTATGGCAATGCAAAGCGCCAATAACACCATAATCACCACCAGCGCCTGCGCAAGCGGGTTACTCATGGTACTCGGCGGTTTGGGTTGCGCCATTACATCCACGCCTGCAGCCATAAAAACAGCCAACAGTAAAAGAATTTTATTATGTAAGATTTTTGAAAACATATGATTAAATTTCATGTGGTTATGATAATTTTTATGGCTCTAAAGGCAGGTTTCCATTGCTCTCCATTTTCTTTTTATCGGCAGTTAAAACATAGGCCGTTACAATTGAAAAGAATATGGTGAAAATGACCAGCGATATCAAAGGAAAAATGCTAATACCGGTAATACTTTCGAGATAATTAATGAATTTCATAACCACTTAGTTTTTAGTAACTGTATTTTGCTTTTCGGCTTTAATATCAGTCCCAAGCCTTTGCAAATAGGCAATCAGCGCAATAATTTCCTTATCGGGCGATGTCTTTATCTTATCCTTTTTCAGGTTTTCAGCAATAGACGAAGCCTGCTTTTTCAGGTCGGCCACGGCTATCTGGTCGTATCCCTTTTGGTATGGCACCCCTAAGGTTTGCATGGCCCTTATTTTTCCTGCTGTATGGGAAAGATCGAGGTCATCATCAAGCAGCCAGGGATAATTAGGCATAATGCTGCCGGGGCTCATGGTGGTAGGTTTCCACATGTGGTTGTAGTGCCAGCTATCGGGGTATTTGCCACCTACCCTGTGCAAATCGGGTCCCGTGCGCTTGCTGCCCCATTGAAAGGGGTGGTCGTACACAAATTCGCCTGCCTTGCTGTATTCGCCATACCGGGCCACTTCGTCGCGGAAAGGACGAACCATTTGTGAGTGACAGGTATAGCAGCCTTCACGGATATAAATATCACGTCCTTCCAACTCGAGCGGTGTATATGGCTTTACCGATGAAATGGTGGGAACATTTGATTTGATTAAGAAGGTTGGAACCAACTCAATGATACCCCCTATGCCTACCACTATAAGACTGAGCACCAGCATTTGGATTGGCCTTCTTTCAATCCACGAATGCCAATAATTGTTGGCGTGCGCAGGTGCATATACTTTCGAAAGCGCGGGCGCTTCAGCATATTCGGTTGGAATAAACCTGCCTGCTTTCACTGTTTTCCAAACATTATACACCATCATGAAAACGCCGGATATATATAATAAGCCCCCTACGCCCCTGAGGATATACATGGGGCGGATATTGGTTACGGTTTGCAGGAACTGGTATTGAAGCGTTCCTTCGGGTGTAAATTCTTTCCACATTAAAGCCTGCGTAAACCCGGCCCAATACAAGGGGATGGCATATAAAATAATCCCGAGGGTTCCAATCCAAAAGTGATTGGCAGCCAGCTTTTTGCTATACAATGTGGTTCCGAAAAGCCTTGGCACCAGGTAATAAATAGCGCCGAAAGTGAGGAAGCCATTCCATCCCAGCGCGCCAACGTGCACATGGGCAACAGTCCAATCGGTAAAATGCGAGATGGCATTTACATTTTTCAGGCTTAGCATGGGCCCTTCAAATGTGCTCATGCCGTAGCAGGTAAGCGCCACCACAAAAAATTTGAGGATGGGATCTTCGCGAACCTTATCCCAGGCGCCACGCAGGGTCATCAAACCATTCAGCATACCTGCCCAGGAAGGAAACAGGAGCATAACACTGAATACTGTTCCGAGGCTTTGGGCCCAATCGGGCAGCGACGTGTACAACAGGTGGTGCGGGCCGGCCCATATATACAGAAAAATCAGCGCCCAAAAGTGAATGATGCTCCAACGGTAGCTGTACACCGGCCTGTTGGCAGCCTTGGGCACAAAATAATACATAAGCCCTATATATGGAGTGGTCAGGAAAAAGGCAACCGCATTATGCCCGTACCACCACTGTACCAGCGCATCCTGCACACCTGCATACCAGCTATAGCTTTTAAAAAGCGATACCGGTATTTCAAATGAGTTTACAATATGCAGCATGGCTACCGTAACCCAGGTAGCTATCCAAAACCAGGCTGCTACATACAGGTGCCTTTCCCTTCGCTGAATGATGGTCATAAACATATTGATGCCAAACACCACCCATACCAGGGTAATAGCTATATCAATCGGCCATTCAAGCTCTGCGTATTCTTTGCCGGTGGTATAACCCAAAACGAGTGTAACCGCTGCGGCCACAATAATGGATTGCCATCCCCAAAAATGGATCCATCCAAGCTTTTCGCTGAACATAGAGGCTTTCATCAGCCTTGGCAAGGCATAATAAACGCCCATAAAAATGCCGTTGCCCACAAAAGCAAAAATCACGGCATTGGTATGCACGGGTCTTATACGCCCGAAAGTGGTATAGGCAATGTCGAAATTCAGCGCCGGGAAAGCTATCTGAAAGGCGATTAAAAGCCCAACCAGCATACCCACCACCCCCCAAAGGATGGTAACATACAGAAACGCCAATGGAAGCTTGTTGTCGTAATGAAATCTTTCAAGTGGTTGTTGCGTTGGTTGCATATTTATTTTGGTTGTTTGTTTTCGTCGGGAATGGTATCATCAAAAAGCATCCGTACCGGTGGGCCAAAATCATCATCAAACTGCCCGTTTTTGGCGCTTACCAAAAAGGCAATTAAAAAGCCTCCGGCCATTAAAATGCTTGCAATCATCAGGATAATTATGACGGACATCGGGCTAAATTAATTGTTAAAAAAATTTTTGCCAAAACTAATTGGCACACAAAACCCCCTCCATGATTACACTCACCGGGGCGCATGATTTTTATCATGTTTTATAAGGTTTTCTCAACCGTTCAGGCAATAACTTGCCCTATGGTTTAACTTTTACCGCCTTTAACAGGCAAAAGCAGGTATGCAGAAACCCAAACCCCGAACCATGTGATCAATAAAATACTCAGGCTGCTCGCCGGCATCAGTATAGCAGCTATCATTGGCGTAAGTAATCCCATGGCGGCAAAACTTAACCCAACAATGTTATATACAATTGAAATAATAAATGAAAAATAAATAACCTGCCTGCCCCTTTTGGCCATCAGCAAAAAAGCATGGAGGTGCTTCAACCTTCCGGCTTCCAGGATGGCATCGCAGGCCGGTGAAAAGTTATTTACATTATCCGAAACCGCTATCCCCACATTGCTTTGGCTTAAAGCCGCTGCATCGTTTAGCCCATCGCCTACCATTGCCACCACATCGCCTTTTTCCTGCAAAGATTTAATATGGGCCAGTTTATCAAATGGGGTTTGGTTAAATTTCAACTCAGCGGTATGCCCGGTAATTTCTGCAAGGTTCTCACGTTCCGCATCATTATCACCGCTAATCAGCGAAACTTTAAACAGGGTTGCCAGCTTTTTCAATTCTTCCTTTAGCCCGGGGCGGTAATTATTGCGCAGGATAAAAACACCTTCCCGGTCTTCATCAATCCGGAAAGCAACCAGCGAGCCTGTATGTTTTGAAGGATTGCGGCCCCAAACAAATTCGGGGCTCCCGAATTTTACAAGTTTATCTTCAAACCAGGCTTCAATCCCCATTCCCGGAATTTCCTTTACATCCGGAACCTGGAATTCAGGAACATTCAGCCAGGTTTTTACCGCTTTGCTCAACGGGTGGTTGCTTTGGGCTGCCACTGAGGCAAGCAGGCTTTTTTCACCGGGCGCCAGCACATCTCCACTATACGTTATTTCAAACCGGTTATTGGTGGTAATGGTTCCTGTTTTATCAAAAACAATATGACTAACAGGAATAAATTTTTCCAGCACGGCATAATTGCGCAGGTACATTCCTGCCCGGTCGAGCGCCCTTACCACATGCCCGTTGGTAAAAGTGGCCGAAAGCAACAAGGCGCATGGGCAGGCAACGATCAGCATGGCAGTTACCACCGGCCAGATTTTGGCGGGGTCTGTTTTTGCCCAATAAAGAGCTGCTAAAGCTGTAAGTGAAAAAAGGACAATGGTAAAATACCGGGCCAGCGGATGCAAAAAGGATTGCTGCTCCTGATTATCCCCGGCTTGTGAAGCTTTATTCCAAAGCCCGGTCAGGTAGCTCTGCGACACATCTTTAACCAGCAGCAATTCAATTTTTCCGCCTGTTTGCCGCCCCCCGGCATAAATCAGCTCGCTGATATTTTTAGTTACCGGTACGCTTTCGCCGGTTACAAAACTGTAATCAATAGCCGCCTGCCCGCGCACCAGCATGCCGTCTGCCGGAATAATTTCCTGGTGATGAATAACCACGGTATCGCCCGATTTAAGCGCTGGAAGCGCAACAGGAACCTCTTTTTCGCCCTCAATTTTATTGACGGCTATGGGAAAATAACTGGTGTAATCGCGGTCGAAAGTCAGCGATTGCCGGGTTTTATCCTGGAGCACGCGCCCAACCAGCATGAAAAAAACAATACCTGCCATGCTGTCGAAATACCCCCCACCCGTTTGAGAAGCCACTTCGTACACGCTTCGCAAAAAAGTGATGAGGATGGCCAATGCTATCGGGGCATCAATATTCAGAAATCCCTTCCGCAAACTTTTCCAACCCTGAACAAAGAACTCCTGCGCACAGTAAAAAAATACAGGCAAAGCCAGGCTAAGGTTGAGCAAACGGAACCAGGGGGTCAACGCCAGTTGTTCCGGGTCATCGGCAATACTGAGGTATTCGGGAAAGGCAAGCAGCATAATGTTTCCCAGGCAAAACCCCGCAACCCCCAACCTGTAAAGCCGCTGCCGGTTATAATATTTACCGGGCTTTTTATTCAGTTCGTTCAGGCTTATATAGGGCTCATATCCAATCTCCGTCAGCAGTTCTGCAACCGCTTTCAGCGTAATTTTATCTTTTTCAAACGAGATGGCGGCTTCCTTATGGGCAAAATTTACCCGGCTGCTGATAACTCCGTTGTTCAACTGATGCAGGTGCTCCAGCAGCCACAGGCAACTGCTGCAATGCATTTGAGGCAGGTAAAAAGTTGCCTGTGCCAGGTTTCCATCCCTAAACCTGATAAATTGATCTGCGATGGATGCATCTTCCAGGAAAGCAAATTTTTCAGGCCGCACTTCTATTTTCCTGCTTTGACCGGGCGCGTCGTTCAGGCTGTAATATTCGCAAAGCCCGTTTTTGTTCAGCACCTGGAAAACAGTTTTGCAACCCGCACAGCAAAAAGCCTTCTCATCAAACATGAGCGGGCTGTTTCCGGCAGGTTCGCCACAATGATAACAGGTTGTTTTGTTTGCTACTGATGATACGGCCAATGCTGAAGCTGGTTTTATTCGTGGTTACAATCCTTTTCGCATGGCTGGTTAAACAGCTTATCAACCTTTGGCAACAACACATTTTCTTTGAGGTAAATGGTTTGCAGCACCTGCTGGTCAAGGTTATGAAGCTCATCGCATAATAACCTGAAATGGGGCGTCCACGTAGGTTTGGCTATATACCCGTTGGCCATTTGTTTCATTTTTTCAAGCAGGTACATAATCTTTTTATTCTTGGAATGTATCATTTCAACGGGTAGCTTACGACCCTTACAATCCTTCGCCTTATCATCCTGCTTAATAAGCGGAAAGATAATCAAAGTATCGTTACGGATTAGCTGATCAATTTCATCCTTTAAGCGGTAAAAAAGGATGCTTAGCAATTGAACCTTTTCACTATCCGTACTTTCGTCTGTCCATTCTTCAATATAATCAGTGAGGGTTTCCAAAAGTCTGCGAACAGGTTGATAATGCTTATTATCTATATAGGTGCACAATTTTCCCGGTGGCAATTCATTAATTTCAACCAGATGTGGCTCAAGCATAAGTATAGTTTTACAAAAGCGAAACTATATTGGTTTACTACCTCGTTTAATGATAGCACTCAATGACAAACATGATTTTTATCAGGAAAAATGTTACGGTTTTTCTGCAAAAAAAAAAGGCCTGAGTTTCTAATTGAAAATCAGGTGCTTGCAATATTTTCCGGCAATCCGGCAGGGGGAAGTCAATAATCACTCAGGTTGGCAGTACGAATCAGGGCTTTCAGATTGGTTATTTTGATCTTTTTACCGAGCAGTTCAATTATTTTTTCCTTGTTCAGTTCACTTAACAGGCGAATGGCGGTTTCAGTGGCGGTTCCCACCAGGTTGGCAATTTCCTCCCTCGACAATTGAACCGACAATATATCGCTACCAGGCTCAAAACCATAGGTTTCTTTCAGAAAAAGAAGTGTTTCCGCAAGCCTTTCCCTTACCGGCTTTTGTGCCAGGTGGGTTAATTTTATTTCAGCTTCCTTCAATTGGCTGCTCAACAGTTTCATTATTTCCACGCTGAGCGAGCCATCTTTTTTCAGGGTATTCAGGAAAATATCTTTGGGAATAAAGCAAACCTGCGAATCTTCGAGCGCTGTGGCTGTGGCATTATATCGTTCGCTTGCTATCATGCTGCGGTATCCCAACACATCGCCATCTTTTGCCAGCCTTACAATTTGCTCCTTACCCTCATCGCCAATAATCGAAACTTTTATTTTTCCCTTATTTACACAATACACTCCAAAAGGATGACCGCCTTCATTAAACAGTACCTGGCCTTTGCGGTAAACGGAACAGGTTTTACTGTCGCTTATTTCATCAAGAGAATCACCTTGCATGCAACAGAAAACCGAGTCGCCTTTCTTTTCGCATTGTGCACAATGTACATGATCAAATGTTTTGGATTGTGTCATATTTTACCTATCTCATTGATTATAAATATCTTATGGGAAACGCTTAGAAGGTGTGGCCGAATTTGAGCGCATAAAAACTATGCAAATCTAATTTCTAATTTCTACTTCTCAGGCAAAAATAATAAGCTGGAAATCAGCCTGATTGTTAAATAATCTGTTTAACACGACAAACCATTGAAAAGATACTCTTATTACCTCTAAAAGGGAACTTCACACCTAAAAAACAAATGCATTAGGTTTGCGCCCAATCCAAATACCTGTCATTATTATGTTTAAAACTTTACTGACTGACCTATCGGGTGGAATCATGACGGTTACCGTTAACCGGCCCGAAAAGCTCAACGCCCTGAACCGGGATGTGATTGGCGAACTGGGCGAAGTTATTTTTGAAATAGAAACCAACCCGGATATTAAAGCCGGCATTATAACCGGTGCGGGGCCTAAGGCTTTTGTGGCCGGGGCCGATATAAGCGAGTTTACTTCGCTGGATGCTGCGGGTGGCAGGGAACTTGCCGACAAAGGACAGGACACCGTATTCAACCGGATTGAGAACAGTACAAAACCCATTATTGCAGCAGTCAACGGCTTTGCGCTTGGCGGTGGTTGCGAGCTGGCCATGGCCTGCCATTTCAGGCTGGCTTCTTCCAATGCCAAATTCGGGCAACCCGAAGTAAACCTGGGGCTGATTCCGGGTTATGGCGGCACACAGCGGCTTACACAGTTGGTTGGCAAAGGAAAAGCCATGGAACTGATGATGACCGGCGCCATAATTGATGCGCAGGAAGCGCTCAGGCTCGGGCTGGTAAACTATGTTATTGACCCAGGTGGATTGCTGGAAAAAGCTAAGGAACTTTTGGGTGTGATCATTTCCAAAGCGCCGCTGGCAGTAGCCAAAGTAATTGAACTGGTAAATATTGCCGCCGTTGGTTCGCACGATGGATTGAAAAAAGAAATAGAAGCTTTCGGTGAGTTATTTGGAACAGAAGATATGAAGGAAGGGGCCACTGCCTTTCTCGAAAAAAGGAAAGCAAATTTTACAGGTAAATAAAACCCGCCCACGGTATTGGCCGTGGGCGATCCGGTTTTTTAAAATTTGGTACTACGGGAAAGTAAGCGCATCACTAAGGTACCTGCCTATCAAATGGGTTGTTCAAATAGTTATGCACCCGCACTTTTTTTAGTGGAAAAGCAAAAAATAACCAAAGTCATATCGCCCTACCACTTGAATAGATATTTTCGCACACTGGAAAGAAGGAAGGTTTGAATGATGATTTATGAATGGGCAATGATGAATGAGGCGATGCCCTAATCTGTCAAAGGGAATTATGAATATGGAATTTGAAATTTGAAATAATAAATATTAAATAACTATGGCTTATCGTATTGAAAAAGACACCATGGGTGAAGTTCAGGTGCCCATTGACGCCATTTACGGCGCGCAAACCCAACGCAGCGTGGACAATTTTAAAATTGCGCAGGACATCAACCGCATGCCTAAGGAAATCATAAAAGCATTTGCCTACCTGAAAAAAGCCGCTGCGCTCACCAACTTTGATGCGGGCATACTTGCTAAAGAAAAATGCGACCTGATTGGCCGGGTTTGCGATGAAATTCTTGAAGGCCGGCATGAAGATGCTTTTCCGCTGGTGGTTTGGCAAACCGGCAGCGGCACCCAAAGCAACATGAACGTAAACGAGGTAGTGGCCTATCGCGGACATGTACTGAATGGAGGGCAGCTTACGGATAAAGAAAAAGTGCTGCACCCCAACGATGATGTGAACAAGAGCCAGAGCAGCAACGATACCTTTCCCACGGCCATGCATATTGCGGCCTATAAAATGCTGGTTGAAACCACCATCCCCGGCATTGAAAAATTGCGCGACACGCTCGCAGCAAAAAGCAAAGCCTTTTTGCAGGTGGTAAAAATTGGCCGTACCCATTTTATGGATGCCACCCCGCTTACGCTCGGGCAGGAGTTCAGCGGGTATGTTAGCCAGTTGAACCATGGATTGAAAGCGATCAAAAACACGCTGGAACATGTAAGCGAATTAGCGCTGGGCGGCACCGCCGTTGGAACGGGTATCAATACCCCGAAAGGTTATTCCGAAAATGTAGCGAAGCATATTGCAAACCTTACAGGTCTTCCCTTTGTTACGGCTGAAAACAAGTTTGAATCCCTCGCAGCCCACGATGCTATTGTGGAAGCGCATGGTGCATTAAAAACAGTTGCCGTAAGCCTGATGAAAATTGCCAATGATATACGCATGCTGAGCAGCGGCCCCCGCAGCGGTATCGGTGAAATCCATATCCCCGACAATGAACCCGGATCATCCATCATGCCCGGCAAGGTGAACCCCACCCAATGCGAAGCGCTTACCATGATTGCCGCGCAGGTGCTGGGTAATGATGTGGCCATCAATATTGGCGGCGCCACGGGTCATTTTGAGCTGAATGTTTTCAAGCCCATGATGATTTACAACTTTTTGCACAGCGCCCGCCTGGTTGGCGATGGTTGCGTAAGCTTTAATGATAAATGCGCGGTGGGTATTGAGCCCATAGAAGCCAACATTAAAAAGCATGTGGACAACAGCCTGATGCTGGTAACCAGCCTGAATACCAAAATAGGCTATTACAAAGCCGCTGAAATTGCACAGACAGCCCATAAGGAAGGTACTACTTTAAAGGAAATGGCGGTTAAGCTGGGTTATGTTACGCCTGAAGAATTTGATGCCTGGGTGGTTCCTGCCGAAATGGTTGGGGAGTTGAAGTAGCTGAAATAATTTTGCAGACAGATGGGCAGGGCTTCTCTGCCCATTTTTTTATTGTCAAAAAAAAGGCAGCTTTACTACATATTTAAATTAACCTATGGCAATTGGTTTATCCGATACTGAAATAATGAAGGCTTTCAAAAAATATGCATCTTTAAAAAATGAAATCCTGGCTCTTGTACAAACCCTAAAGGAAAATCCACAACAAGAAACATCAATTGGCAACAATTGTTATAAAATTCGCCTGGCAATAGCATCAAATTTTTAAGCAGGTTCTATTTTTTCAACCCATTAGGTATCAACGGCAATTGATATAAAGCAATACCCGTTGCATTGTGTATCGCATTCCTGATGGCGGGCGCCACAGCTACAATCGCCGTTTCGCCTGCACCTGCGGGTTCAAGGTCGGGTCGGTTCAGCAACGCTATCTCCATGGCAGGAATGTCTGCAAAGCGGGGTACCCTGTAACCGGAAAGTACCGGATTGAGTATGCGGCCATCTTTGAAATCTATGGCTTCGAACAGCGCGCCGCCAAGTCCCTGTAAAATGCAGCCCAGTACCTGGTTTTCCAAATGAAGGGGATTGATGATGGCGCCGCAATCGTATGCTGATACAAGCCGTAATACCTTGAGCTCCTCGGTGGCAACCTCATAAACAACTTCTGCACAGGTTGCTATGTAGGAGTTTTTTACAAACCCGCCTGCAATGCCATAACCATGGTTATTCGCTTTGGGTTTATTCCATCCAAATTTATCGGCAGCCGCTTGTAAAACTGTTTTCATCCGCTCATCTTTCAGTTGGCTTAACCGGTAAACCAGGGGATCTTGTTTGATTGCAATGGCTATATCATCCACCAGGCTTTCAATGGCAAAAATATTTGCGGTTGCAGCCAATGCCCGGTAGCTTCCCTGGTTGAACGGGCTATCAGAAGGATGGAATTTAATGTCTTTGTTTTGGGCTTCATACATGAGTTCAAGCCCTGCATTACCCGAATTGTAGTTGTGAAAATTCCACGCCTGAATAGCGCCATCCGAAGTAGTGCCGGCACTTGCCTCAATAAACGCAGCAGGCCTCAGGTATGCCCATTTAAATTCTTCTTCGCGTGTCCAAACCAATTTTACAGGCTTGCCCACTGCCTTTGCCAGTTTAGAGGCTTCAATAGCTGCTTCACCACTATGCTTGCCTCCGTATGCCGAACCTGTATCAGGCATAATCACCCTGACTTTATCCTTTGAAATTTTAAAAACGTTTGCAAGTTCTTCCTGCACGCCAAAGGGCCGTTGGGTGCCTGTGTACACTGTTAAATCGGTTCCATTCCAATGGGCAAGTGCGGCCCTCGGTTCAAGTGGTACATGCGCAATATAATTTACTTCAAAACTTTGGTTGATGCTAAACCCTTCCCCCGATACAGTCGTGCCTTTTACCCCTTTTAACACCGTTTGCTTAAACCCCGATTTTTCTTTGAGGTAAGTAAAAATATTATCATTGGAAGGCAGGGGATCAAATTTCCAATGCGCATTTATTTTTAGCAGGGCATTGGTTGCTGCTTGTGGGGTAGGCGCTGTTATCCCAATAAAACTACCGTCCTGCACCAATTTTATGCCATCGGTTTGCGGAACTTTGGATACATCTGCAGATACCAACGTAGCTCCCATTGACGGAGCCCTCAGCATTTTTCCATACACCATGCCCGGCATCACCATATCTGAAACATACCGGTGCTTGCCGGTTACAAAATTTTTGCCATTTACTTTAGGAACCGGGGTGCCGGCAATCTTCCATTCAGATACAGGGGTAAGGGGTATATTTTGATTGATAGGCACCAGCAATTGTTTGCCTTTGGTAAGGGCACCCATGGTTATTGTATCGTTGCTGTTGTTGTTCCTAAGCACCCCTTCTTTAATAGAAATGGCTGAATCGTTGGTTTTCCAAAGGGTAGCTGCCATCCCGAACAATGAGGCCTTAAGCGAGGCCGCAGCCTTGCGTAATTGAGGACCCATATAAGGCGTGGTGCGGCTGCCAAATGTTCCCCTATCGTATGGAGTTAATAAAGTGTCGCCCATCACCAATTCCATCTGATCCATGCTTGCCCCCAATTCTTCCGCCACTACCTGCGCCAGCGAGGTGCGTATATTTTGCCCAACTTCTACCTTACCCGTAAAGACAGCGACAGTATTATTTTCCTTAATATGTATCCAGGCGCCAATCATGTTTTCATCAATGAAGGTATTTAAACCTCCAGGTGTTGCCAGCAAATCACGCCAGGTAAGTAAAATGGCTACGCCTCCTCCCATCAGCCTGAAAAAATTTCGCCGGGTTACAGCATGCTTTAATGGCTTTACCGGTATAGTATTTTGTTCTATGGTATCTGCGGCGGATGTTATCAGGTCAATTTTTTCCATGGCGTTTTAATTTATGTGAAAAGGATTTATGCATTGCTGATGGCCTGAACAATGCGGGGATACACGCAACACCTGCAAATATTGCCCTGCATGGCATCTATAATTTCCTGGTGGGTAGCATTGGGGTTTTGATTTTTCAGGGAAACCGCAGCTATAATCATGCCCGAAGTACAATAGCCGCATTGAAAAGCATCAGCATCTAAAAATGCCTGTTGCATGGGGTGCAATGCTCCATTTTTTGATAACCCTTCGATGGTGACTATGCTCTTATGCTGCACATTAGCTACAGGTGTAATACATGCAGGTACAGCCCTTCCATCAATCAGCACTTTGCATGCACCACAAACCGCTTCGCCACAGCCATATTTAGTGCCGGTCAAATTCAAATGAATTCGTAGCGCATCAAGCAGGGAGGTATTGTCGGCTGCATCAATGGTATAATCCTTCCCGTTTACATGAATGTTCATGGACAGCAACTTTTAATTAGATTCAATAATCCAAAAGACTATTATTTCAAAATTAGGTTTCAGTTTTATTCCTGATCAATTAAATATTGTTCCCTCGATAAAGCTACAAAATCATTCCTTTTAAATTTTTCCTTTTCATTCAGCTAATCAAACTTCTTAAAATCTAAAAACAAATACAATAAAAAAACATAGAAATAAAATAAGCTTACCAGGACTACTTTAAAAACCGGATGCAGGCTTTCCCAAAACCTATTTAAGAGTTTTTTGGTTTTCATAGATTCACCATTGAAACAAACCAGATCAAATCACTGTAATCTTATTTATGGATTCAATATTCACCGACCCATACACATGCGGAAACCAATCTTCCACATCAGCAGCCTTTTCATACACCAGTTTGGAAGTTAATCCGGAGGGTGCAATTTCTACTACTGTTAGGCCGGCTGCGCCCTTGTAGAAGCGTTCCATCACGCCAGGCAATTGCCAGGCTTCACTGCAATGAATAAATCCTTCTGTTTCCAGCGAACCGGCTTTCAATTCACCGGTGGCTTTCATGGATTCAATGGCTTTGGCAACGGTAATATGATAAATCTTTTCCTCAACAACCCTTGGCAGCAGCCCCGCCTGCATGGCAAGGTCGGCAAGCGAATTTGATACAAAGGTAAACCTTAGTGGTCGGTTATAAAATAGTCAATGCTGCCCTTTTGCTGCCGGGCAGGTTAAGCAACGCGGTTTTGTACACCGCATCATAGACATTGTTTGTATTTATAGCGCTAAGGATAACGGATAATCTGATAGCGACTGATTCCTCTATATTTACCAAAAATAAAAACTGCATGAGGAAGATTTGGATAGGAATGGCCTGCTGCATACCGGTTTTGGGTGTTACCCAAAAAGCCACAACGGATTATGCAGCCCTTGTAACCGGGGTTAACCCCAAAGTGGTGGAATGGCGCCGTTATCTCCATCAACACCCCGAACTGGGCAACCGTGAATTTAAAACGGCTGAAATGGTGGCCAAACACCTGAGATCACTGGGAATTGAGGTTCGGGAAAAAGTAGGCGTAACGGGCGTTGTAGGCGTACTGAAAGGTGGCAAACCGGGGCCAGTGGTGGCACTTCGCGCTGATATGGATGCGCTGCCGGTAAAGGAAAGGGTGAATCTGCCGTTTAAATCGGAAGTAACGGCCGAAAGAATTTATTTTCTCTAATTGAAGCAGATATTTATTACTACAACATTTTTGATTGTTATCAAGGTTATGATGACAGAGATAAGTTTTTTGAAAAATTTAAAAAAACATTCAAACAAATTTGTAAGACTTGGAACAGACAAGAACTGCAAAAAGAATATTTTGCAAGTAAGCTTGTGGACCTGAAAGAATTAAAAGACTTTCGAGATAAGTTGACTCATCCCAAAGAAATTGACGACATTATTATTCCAACATTTGAAACCTTTAATAAAGTGAGAAAGGTTTTTAATGATTATGACTTGTTTTTTTCTAAAATTGTCGATAATTTCTTTATTAGTACGACTATGCCATTATAATATTAAAATCAGCCTCAATACACGTTCATATTTGCCTTCGTAAAATAGTAATCTCCACATACCTACCAGTTAATAAATATTGGCGCAGATGCAAAACAATTTCTGCCCTTGCGGGAGTTACCCTAAGGCCTCCATTTTATTTGGTGGCAGGCCGTTTTGTTGCAAAACTACCTATGTGCTACACAAACTTTACAAATACAATTATTGGCGGTAAAATGGCGGACACCAACCACACGGCCATCCTTTTTATCTGCTGTTTTAAAAACTTCATCAAATAAATAGTCTTCCTTTTTCTCCAGGTACCTTCTAATTGCATAACTACAAACATCAGCAATTTGAACCATGCTTGTTAATTGGGAGTCAACAAACATGGGGGTTTCAATGATACTATTGATGGTGGTCCAAAGCGTACCGCTTCTATGGAAACCTTTCATCAGTTCTGTATGCTTTTTCTTTACTGTATCATTGTTATCATGTATTAATAGCCCATATTTCCTCTCCCCACTGGTTTTACCATATATTTTTAGGTATTGCTCAAATCTTGACACAAGTTGTTCAAAGGCCTGTTCGTCAACCGTCAGATTAGTAACAGCCGGATTAAAATGAATTTTATCAATACATTCAGCAAACAATCTGCAAAAACTCCAACTGCCTATTAACGTTGCAATCTCCTTAACGAATTGCTTGCGTTCATCAAAGGTTAAATGGACATAACTACTTGTGGCCTTATAATTCTTTTTTGTTTTATGGTATTGCTTCTGTGTTTTTGGACCCTGTAATCTTAATAATTCTGTATTCCGGTATTTTTCCACTTCATACTTTCTATCAGCATAGCTCATTGCTTCAAATCCAACGACTTTAGATTGCTCCAGGTATGGCCACAGTAGCCACCCGGTATGTATTTCTGAATGGGCTAAATTATATTTATTCTTAAGTTTTTGAATTTCAATTTCACAATGCTTCCATTTATTAATTGGAATGGCTAAGCCTGCCAGAACATAATGAGATGTGTTTCCTGGAATATCGGGAGTTCCTGATTCGTCAATGTAGCAAAAAATCATTTTGGCAAGTTAGGGGCATAAAAAAAGCGACTGGGTTTGGAGAAGTATCTCCGAATTGAGACGCTTAGCGACTCGTACCAGACGCGATACAAATTTACAACTCAGCATTGAATAAACAAATGTTTTTATGAATTTAACATGGTTGCAAAACCAATACACACAATGAAAGTATCGCCAATACCTCAGGAAAAGGTTATTAACTTGTTCATTTTCAACGATTTAACCCGAGGTCAATGGCAAGCGCATCCTGCTTAATGCCTGGCATTTCGCGGAATCGTTTTACGTTGCGGCCCTGGTGTATGGTTTTTTCCATAGTTCAAATATAAGGCGG
Source organism: uncultured Chitinophagaceae bacterium (assembly GCA_964444195.1). Classification (GTDB taxonomy): domain Bacteria; phylum Bacteroidota; class Bacteroidia; order Chitinophagales; family Chitinophagaceae; genus Phnomibacter. The sequence goes on along the minus strand of CAYUGH010000060.1, from coordinate 2,777 downwards.
GGGAATAAATTTTTGGGGAGGTTTTTTACCGGGAATGCAGGGGAATAAGAAATAATTAATAAGGAATAAGAAATAAGAAATAAGGAAGTGGAGAAACGGGAAAGGGGAATAAGAAAGAGGGGGATTGTGAAACGTAGAAAGCACCGTGAGGCATTTATATGGCAAAAAAAATTACTTGCCACCAACATTACTGCCTCCATTTTTTTGGTGGCAGGATATTTTGTGGCACAGGTGCTGCGGGGAATTCCGGTTAAAAGGAAGAGGTGATTGGCTGGGAAATATCCCCAAACCGAATTTAATTTCTTAACGGGTTCCAACCCTCATAAAAAACTTCGCTTGTCACCGAAATAAATGGCACCGGACAAAATGGGTGACAGAAAAAGTGGTGACAATAGTATTTTTTTTGTGCAACGGGGTTGTTCCGGAGCATACTGACCCCTTCAGCATTCGGGTTCAGGTTCCATAAAGGTTAGGCAATTTCCAATTTTTTCGGCTGCCTGCAGGTTTACGCCTGAAGCTGTGTAGCAAAACCACCTGCGTTTTTCCAGGGCTTGCGCACCGGATGCCCGTTAGCCATCCGGTAAATTTTCCGGGAACCCGGGGAAGAGTTATTCGAAACATGATGTGCGCCGCTTACATTTGCAGGACAGTGAATCTGCCGGGGTGAGGGGTTTGGCTTTCAGGTAGTTAGGTGATATTGGACCAGAAACCCTTCAAAGGTTGAAATGGTTATATTTGATGCTATAATTAAAGAATTCCAATGGATTTGGCCGAAATCAAGGTTTATCGCATGACGCATATTGACAATATTGACCATATATTGCAATATGGAATTACGCATAAAAACTCGCCGAACCACAATCCTGACTATATTGCAATAGGTGATGTTAGCCTGATAGAGACAAGAAATACCAGGCAAATTATTGTTGACAATGGGGATTTCCTTGATTTTGAAGCTACTAAAATATCCCTTGGAGATTTAATTCCATTCTATTTCGGAGTAAAAATGCCCATGTTATATGTCATCCAGCATGGAGGTTGTTTTGTAACAAAATCTACGCCCGCCTCAGAAATTATTTACCTGGTTTGTTCAGTTAGCAGAATAGTGAAACAACATCAGGAATATTATTTTTCAGATGGGCACGCAACAGATAACTTAACTTCATTTTTCGACAGAACAAAAGTGAACGATTTAGCAGCGATTATTGATTGGAATGCTGTTAAAGCTGCTTATTGGGGGCGGACAAGAAAACTTAAACATAAAGCGTAAAAAACAGGCTGAATTTTTAGTTGCGGGCGATTTATCTCCGAATTTAATCATTGGCTTTGGCTGTTATAATGATGATGCGAAAAAAAGGTTAACGGGTTTAGGAATTAAAGAAGAAAAAATCAAAATAATACCTAACGCATACTATTAACAAAACAGATATGATACGATATATTACGGGTAATATTTTGGATAGCGACGCTCAGGCGCTTGTTAATACAGTAAATACAATGGGCGTTATGGGGAAAGGTATTGCTTTACAATTTAAAAAAGCATACCCGAATAACTTTAAAGCTTACGAAAAAGCATCTAAAAAAAATGAAGTAAGCGTGGGCAGAATGTTTGTCACCAGAGATAGTAACACAACCACGGGAGAAAGGATTATTATTAACTTCCCGACAAAAACAAGTTGGAGGAAACCCTCGGAATATGAATTTATTGAGGCTGGTTTGGATAATCTTGTGGAAGTAATAAATGAAAAACAAATAAAAAGTATAGCCATACCACCACTCGGAGCAGGAAATGGAGGTTTGAACTGGCAGAAAGTTAAACAGTTAATCGAGCAAAAGCTTGGACATTTAAATATTACTATTTATGTGTACGAACCGACCATGCAAATTCAGGAAAATTTAATGAAGGAAAGAGTAAAACTTACTGATGCCCGGGCTTTATTATTATATGTTCTATATGATTTGGTTAGAAATGGCGAATATGTTTCCGAGTTTTCAAGTGAGAAGGTTTGCTACTTCCTGCAAAAGTTTGGAGCAAAAAAATATTTTAAGTTGGAGTTTGAACCAAAATTTTACGGGCCATACTCCGGCAAAGTACGGTATGTTTTAAATGCAATTAATGGAAGTTATTTGATGGGCTACAGCGATATGAACAAGAAACCTTTTGAGCCTTTAACTTTAGTGCCTGACGCTTACGAAACTGTAAAAAATCATGTGGAAAGCAACAATGAGCTGATACATATAGCAAATAAAACCATTATCTTCCTAAGAGGTTTTTATTCTGACTTTGCGTTGGAGTTGCTATCCTCAATAGACTATATTTCAACAGAAGAAAAAACTTTCGACAAGCTAATTATTTCAAAAGGTTTAGAAAAATGGAGCGACCGAAAGCGTACATTTTTTTCTAACCCAAAATATCTTGAGATTTCTCTACGGCATCTGCAGTCTACAAATTTCGCTTAAATTGAGGACTATGGCAAGCGGATTCTGTTTAATGCCAAGCATTTCGCGGAATCGTTTTACGTTTCGGCCCTGGTGTATGGTTTTTTCCATAGTTCAAATATAAGGCGGGGGAATAAATTTTTGGGGAGGTTTTTTACCGGGAATGCAGGGGAATAAGAAATAATTAATAAGGAATAAGGAAGTGAGGGAATGTGAAACGTAGAAAGCACCGTGAGGCATATATGGCAAAAAAAATTACTTGCCACCAACATTACTGCCTCCATTTATTTGGTGGCAGGTTTTTTTGTGGCCAAAATTTGCAAATCAGAAGTCCAACA
>CAYUGH010000059.1:17163-28931 GCA_964444195.1 uncultured Chitinophagaceae bacterium | reverse complement strand
CCGGTCTTGAGTTGTCGCCGGAAAATCCTTTTTTCACCAGGTCCATGTGGTTAAAAGTGCCCTGGTAATTTCCAAGTACCCTTGCTACCAGGTCGTTGTAGAGGATATGGCCTACGGCGAAATCCCACCGGGTAAATAATGAAAAGCCCTTATAGGAAAGTGAAGTGGTGAATCCGCCGAAGAATTTCGGATTGATATTTCCAAGATAGACCTGGTCCCTTGTATCAATGGTATCATTTTTATCCACGTCCTGCCAGTTCACGTCGCCGGGGGTAATTTTACCTTGTCCATACGTTATCCCGGGGCCCGAGATCAGCCCGATCAGGTCAATTCTTGTGTTGGCCTCCTTGCTTATTTCTCCTTCATTTTGAAAAATGGAGAGTTGCCTGAATCCATAAACAGCGCCAAGCGGTTGTCCTTCCTGCAATCCGCCAACCCAGATTACTTTTCCCGATTGGGGGTCATATACCTGGAAGCCACCCTGCCGGTTATTTTCATTTCCGTTAAAGGGCAGTTCGGTTATTTTGTTTTTATTGAATGAAATGTTGGCGCTTGCATCGAACCTGACGCCGCTTTTCGAATTAAGAATATTTCCATTGACGGTCAATTCATATCCCTGGTTCTGAAAAGTGCCGAGGTTGGTTCTTACCGAACCAAAACCGGTATAGCTTGGCAAGGTTAAATTGGTGAGGAGGTTGCTGGTGATCCTGTTGTAATAGTCAAACATAAAGGTCAGCCTGTTTTTGAAAAAACCCACATCAATTCCTATGTCTGTCGTTTTACTTGTTTCCCAGGTGAGCCCTTCATTAATAATGCCGGTATTTAAAAAACCAAGGCTGTTATTGTAATTGCCCTGCGATCCGTAGCTGCCCTGAACCTCGTAGTTGCCAATGCCTGCCACGTTACCATTTTCACCATAGCTTATCCTTGGCTTCAGCGTACTGATGAATGATGAAAGTGAACCGGATTCAAAGAATTTTTCCCTGTGGATATTCCATCCGGCAGACATTCCGGGGAAGAATCCCCACCTGTTTTCTTCTGCAAGGCTCGAAATTCCATCATAGCGATATACAAGTGACAATAAATATTTATTGTCGTAGTCATAGTTCAGCCGTCCGAAATTTGAAATAATGCGAAATTCGCCGCGTGTGCTGAAATTGTTTCCCGGGGTAAAAATGGTAGAGGCATTTACAGTAACTATATCATCGGTAGGCGCGCCTGTGCCTGAAACCTGTGCCGACAAAGTTTTCTGGCTGAAAGATTCAACACCCAGCATGGCATTCAGATTGTGGTCGAGGCCAAAACGCTTTTTATAGCCTACAATGCCGTTATACTGCTGTTGAAATAATTCTGAACTGGCAAAGGTTGCCGGCCGGTTGGTATTAAATGCCCCGGCAAAAACCTGGGTAAACGTTTGGGTAGCTTTTGTAAAGGTTTCGTTGTCCGATTTGAAGTAGTACGCATTGCCGGTAAGCCTTACATATAATTCCTTTGTAATATCATAATTAACCGACCCGTTTACCGTGATCCGGGTTACCGCATTTTTCCTGTGATTTTTATCCAGCCAATACTGTGGGTTGCCATCCGTAACACCGTTGCCCGGGTTGGGTTTGGTTTTTGCGGAATCTAACCAGGGATTAAAAGTTGGCCATAACGACACATTCCGGTAAAGGGTATTTATATCGCCTCCAAGCAATCCAAAACCGGTGGCGGTAGATAATTGGGTTCCGGTTGAAATTTCCAGGTTTTTCTTTATTTTATAGGATCCGTTCAGGCTGGCCGTGTACCGCTGATAGTCGGAGCCGACAATTACCCCATCTTCATCGTAGTAGTTGAAGCTGGCAAAATATTTGCCCTTATCATTTCCCCCCGTTACATTGATATAATGGTCGTTGGTGCGGGTATTCTGAAAAACCAGGTCTTTTACCTCGCCTCCATGGTCTTTAAAAATAATGGTTCCGCCATAGGGGTCGCCAACGGTATCCCAGCCGGCCTGCAACAGGTGCCTGTTCGATTCATTGAACGGCCTGATATCGAACGTAGCCAGGTTGGCTGCTGCGGTGGATAGCCCAAACCCAAGCTGCGAATTTGCCTCTGCAAGGGTTCTTTGGGAATTCAGGTGGCCTAACCTGGTGTAGTGGATATAATCTTTGGCATTTAAATACGTATAATCGGGCCTGTCTGTATTATAGCCGCCTACATATTTGTATGAAACTTCCGATTTTCCGCTTTTTCCATGTTTTGTGGTAATTAATATAACGCCGTTATTAGCCCTTGCCCCATAGATAGCGGTGGCCGCGGCATCCTTCAATACCTCCATGGATTCAATATCGTCCGGTGAAATATCATTATATGCCCGAATGATCCCATCAACCACTACGAGCGGGGATCCGGGATTATTGATGGAGGCGCCTCCCCTTAAAAGAATGGTTGGCGAAGCCCCGGGCGCCCCGGAATTATTCACCACGTTAAGCCCGGCAATTGAGCCTTGCAAGGCGCTCCCCACATTGGCCCTCGGTGCGCTTTTCAGGATGGTATTATCCAGCTTTCCCACCGCGCTGGTAATTTTATCGCGCGCCTGCGTACCATAGCCAATTACCACTACTTCATCAAGGTTTGAAGAAGATTCGTCCAGGAAAATTTCAATCTCACTTTGCTCTCCAACCAGCCTTTCAATGGTTTTGTACCCTGAAAAGCTGACTACCAGGATATTTTGAGGCTGAGCTTCAATGCTGAATTTTCCTTCGGCATTTGTTTGGGTACCGGTGCTTGTTCCTTTAATGGTAATGCTGACACCATCGAGGACCTCATTCCCGGTTGAGGCCCTAACCGTTCCGGTGATTGTTTTGTTCTGACCCTGTGCAGCCAATACGCAACTGATTAGCATTGTCAGCAACGTAGTTCTCATAGTAGCAAGTTTCATAAGCTTCTTTTTTAAAAAATTATTATGTATGACATAACAAAAGTATTATGTCATACATTTGTAACCAAATCTTTTTTTTCAATTTTTAATTAATGGTTTGATTTTCAATTAAATATTTTTTTGGGGGAAAAGAAATTTTGGCTGAAAAAGCATATTTTTTATGTAATACATAATTTTGTAAGCATATGGAAAAACTGTTGGAAGACATTAAAATGGTAGATACGAGTTCGCTGGTTGACCGGGTTGAGCAGAAATTGGTAAGATTATTGCAGGAGCGCAAGCTTCGCCCCGGGGATTCAATCCCTACGGAGATGGAATTAACCGAGGCGTTGGGGGTAAGCCGTACGGTAGTAAGGGAGGCGCTTCTCCGGCTGAGGGTAATGGGACTTGTTGAAAGCAGGAAAAAGCGCGGCGCTGTAATTACCAACCCCGATATTTTCGGCATTATGAGCAGGAGCCTCAATCCGCATATTTTATCGGAAGAAACCCTGCGCGATATGTTTGAGATCAGGCTGGTGCTTGAAATTGGGATGGCTGATTTGCTTTATAGCCGCATAAAACCCGGCGATATACGGGAGTTAAGGGAGATTGTAAAGGAGGAGCCTCCCGTTACCCGGTTCTTTTTGTTCAATATTGAGCATGAAATTCGCTTTCATGGCAAGCTTTATGAAATAACGGGAAATAATACCATGCGGAAGTTCCAGAAGCTTTTACTGCCCATTTTCGACTATGTTCATCACAGCGGGATGCTGAAAAAGCTGGACACGGAACATCCTTTTGTTTCGCACAGCATGCTGATTGATATCCTGGAGAAGGGCACATCCGCTGAGTTCAGGGAAAGCATGCATCAGCATTTGTCGAGTCATTTTTTAAGGTTGTTTGGATAGGAAGCCTTTACCGGAACCCAAAACTTTACCGCGCCCTGCCCCTCATTTGCCCGGTGATTCTTCAGCCCGAACCGAAGTTGAGTCATGCCGTTGATGTTATATTCTGTTGCCCGGCTTTATTCGTTCAGCCCGGACTGTAGATGATAAGCGGTATATTGATGAGTACATATTCTTCAGGAAACCCCATGCCGGCAGCAGTACATTGTTTAATATCAATTGTTTATATATATGCCACTGCCTGTTCCAATCCATATTTTATTATCAAATGATTGTTCGATTGCAAAAACTCCAACCTCTTTAAATTTCGAATCATCAATCGTCCAGTCTTTACCATTATAAACTGCATATCCACCATAAGTCCCACACCAAATATTATCTTTCTTATCTACTGTTAAGAATTTAATGTTTGTGCTATTATCAAACTGTAAACTAACCGATGAATTTCCATCAAAGATGAAAGCCTGAGGGCCACTATTATAAATCGCACTGGATAATGAGTAGTCAACTGCGCCACATAGCTTATTCTTACTGTTTAGCTGAATATTTCCAAAATAGTATGGTGCAAATCCTATGTCTGATTTACTATAAACGGTCCAATTGTTTCCTGTTATTTTTACCAGGTATGAATTATTAACTATTTCATTCAGGGCTAACCAAACATTATCATTTTTATCAATCGCAATGCTTTTTACGAGATTTGCAGGTAAAGCTGAATTATCCGGCGTATAAACAGACCACTCTGAACCATTATATTTTACAACACCTCCTTGCCGGAATCTACTTGATGAAAACCAAATATTATCTTTAGAGTCAATTGCAATAGAACTCACAAAATCTTCGGGCATCGGTGTATTTGAAGAGTTGTAATGTGTAAAATTATTCCCATCAAATTTAATCAATCCTTCACATGCTATCCAAACATTGTTTTTACTGTCAATTGCCAAATCATACATTACAGAAGCATCAGGTATTATTGAATTGCCCGAATTATAAATTGTTACCCCGCTTGAATTGTATTTAATAAGTCCTTGTTTAAATGTGCCAATCCAGGCATTACCAAGATTGTCAAATGTGATGGATGTTACAAAATATCCGTCCAGGATTTTGGTGTTAAAATCTGTGTTAATGTTTTGGTATGAAATTTCATTTGATTTTTTACAAGAGGTCAATGAAATAAAAACCGTTAGTAAAAATAGTATTATGTTTTTCATATACTTGTTTTTTCTCAATTAAGATGCTTTCTGTTCGTGATGGTTGCGTCGTATTGTGATGCCGGGGTTCGATGCTTGCCGAAGAGCCGGTATTTTATAACTGCCGGCGCTGCAACGGAAGCTGATTGAAAGCTGATGACGAAGTTAACAAATAAAAGCCAAATAAAATTCGGTCAGGCCCAATATTAGCTTACTCGGTTGACAGATGCCCTTCTTTGTCCGTGTCCGGTAGCTGTGTCTGTTTGAGCAAAGTCGTTACCTGTCAGTCGTGGGTTGTGTGTGGGTGTTTTAATTTTTTCAGAAGGGCGGAAGGAAAATTTTGAAATTCTTCTTTAGGTTGTCGAAAAGCATACTCTTTTTGCAGCTTTGGTTTGTGTGTCGGCTTGTAGCGGCTGCAAAATGTGTATGCTTTTGTGCGTTGAGTTACTTACGGTTTTATGTTCCATTTTATTGGTTTCAACCTGTCGGCTACGGTCGTTAATGTTTTCAGTATTTCTGTTTCGGGTGGAACTTCGCCAAAAACTAATTCGCTGAAGCTGCCTGTGTAAACGTCTTTGATTTTATTCCAGGTGTCTGCTGTTTCTGAAAAAATGATTGCTGTTGTTGGGTGATTGGCTAACCATTCGTTGTTGTTTTTGAAACTTGCAATGTCGTCAGTCGCTACACGCAAAAGCATTGTTTCAAATTCGTCTGACTGAAGGAAAGAATTTAGATTTCCGTCTTTTAACATTAGATGTATGTCGTAAGTGTGTCTGATTTTATTTCGCAAATCGTCAATCGGGGCTTGTGTTTGAGAAAAGCGAACCAAACTCATTATTTTTTCGCATAAAGTTCTTTTCGGGTTCAACACCAACACTTCAAACGGATTCATTCCGTATTCGTCAATAAGTGTTTGTTGGTTGCTCTGCAACATCATTTCGTAAATGAAAGAATTTACATTTGCCGTAGTGTATGGTTCAAAGTGCCCCAACCAAGTAGATTCAACAATGATTATATCCCGAACCTGTCCGAAATGCCCTGTAAAAATTCGTGGATAGTTGTGTGCTGTTTTGCGTATCATTCCAACTTTGTTGGTAATGCCGTCAATGTCTATTTCGGGAAGCACATCAGAAACGCATTTGGAAATTTTCTTGATTTTGTTTTTAAGTTGGTTTGCAGTTTCAGTTTCTTTTCGCAACACAACCAAATCAATATCTTCCGAAAAACGTTGTATCAATCCAAAACATTTTGATAATGCTGTTCCACCTTTGAAAACAGTTTCTTTTCCAATTTCGTTTTTGAAAATGTTATGCAAAGCGAATGTTACCCAATAATCTTTTTCAATGTAAATTTCTCGTATGCCTTTTTGCTGTGATGTGGCAATTACTGCATCTTGAAACATCACTTTATTTTCGTGTAATCTCATTTTATATTCCAATTTTTCGCAGTTGATAAACTGTTTTCAATTCCGTATTCGTATTCCGAAAGCGGATTCAAACTCTTTTTCAATTCTGTTAAGTCAGTTGGTGTTTTTATGCTTTCCAACAAAGCACCTAAAAAACTTCGCACTCTTGGCGGATAAGCCAAACTGCATTTTACCAATAGTTTTGTTTCTGTCGGATTGAGTTCTTTTAATTTTTTTGAAAGGATTTTGATTGCTGAACTTTTATCCAAATCAGGAATTTGTTTAAAGTCTTTTAATGCGTCTAACAATTCCAATAAATAAAAATTGCTGTCTGTTACGTCCACATAACTTTTTACAGGCGTTGCTTTTATGTTGCCATTTGAAACGGTAATACGTTTAACCCGGCTTGCAATTTTTACGCTCTTGGGAATTTGCGTTGTTAAACCAATACGATTGTAAAGCGATGTTCCTGTGATGTAGGCAATTCGTTTGCCTTTATCAAACAAGTAAGGTTTTAAAAGTTCTTCTTCGCTGGGTTTCAGTTCACCAAAAACGGTTTTCTTGGGTTTGTAAAAAACACCTGTTGAAACCCGCTTGATAACGCCTTTTACAATAAGCCGTTCAATGGCTTTAGCTGCCGCAACAAATTCCTGTGACTCAACCGACAACTGTTCGTATTTAAACGTAGTTCCTTCAGCTAACTTGCTGATTTGCTTCTGTATCTTTTGCGTAACTCCCATTGCTTTGCAAAGGTAAGCATTTCATCAATATGTCAAGTAAACGGAACAGAATACTTGACATTTTTAGTTGCTTATCCTTCTGTTACAGCCCAAAGTCCTCTATTATCTTCCCTTGTTTACTGCCGGGGCTTTACAGGTTCGTCTGCGTATTTCACATTTGGCGGAACAGTCATAACCATTGTATAGTTGATTTTTACCGGTTCTGCATTTCTTCAATCCGTGGAAACCTTCTTATTCCTCCTGTTCCTGAACCTGCAACCTGAATTTCACAAACAGACTGGTCGGGCATAATATTTTCTTTTTGCCAAAGTTTTAATACTGCCCGGGCCCGCTTATAGCTCAAAGGCGGAAATTATCACTGAAATTATTAATGGAAGGAATTTTGCCATATGAACACACTCGAAACAAAGGCTGTGTAATACGGCCCAGGTTAGCTTTGTGCCTTGCACACAAAAACAGTGAAAGCAACATCATTGAAAGGGTGGGCGTTAACGAATAAACCCCCGTAATTAAAAGTCCGGCTACCCAAGGTTGAGTTTACCCTGGCAAAGGAATGGTGCAATCTACCTGCCGGTACACAGGCAATGAGTTTCATTGGAGGCGCGATACGCCTGCTTGCCAACAGGCAAGCCCGGCGAAGTCTTAGTTGTTAGCTGCTGTGTTTTTCTAGTTAAACAGTTTAGGCAACAAGCTAATCAAAATGAAAAGTCCAAGTATTTTAGTCAAATGAGATTTTCTTTTTGCGACATTTCTCAAATGAATACCGAGTGTAATAAATAATTCTTTGTCCTGGGTTTTGTCGTTAAACATTATTGTCCCATTTTGTTTGAATATGTCTAACGGCTCTTTAGACATGACAATAGTCTCATTATTATTCAAGTCAGTCCATTGCCAATCATTTGCAAAAAATTTATTACAGGTCCAATTATATTCTGTCCCATTTGATAAGGTCAAAATTGCATTTTGATACCAGTTTAATAAATGTTGAATTCTGATTGTTCCAACTATTGCGTTGGTGGAAATATTAAGAATTGATATTGTTGGTTTCAGAAGACCTTTTGAAATAAATCTATACTTCTGTTCGTTTAGAACCGTGTCAATAGAATTACCCAACCATTCAGTTTTATATAACTTTCCAATTTGCAATCTGTCTTTTAGGATTTGATAGCTGTCGCTAAAGTATGACGTCTTGTAATTTAAAACTTGATCCATAATTTCCATTTGTTTAGTTGTCATGCTAATATAACAGGAAACAATCAGGGCGAACAAAAAGTTGAGAATATATTCATCGCCCCGCCATATAGCCCAACCGAATGTTGGTGGCTGGCTTTATAGTCAACTGAATTATGTTGAACCCGATTATCATTTTCTAATTTCTTGTGTCCCTTGGTTGCCAGGTATATCAATGCTATTATTGTATCTAAATTTGGTAATTTCAGTTATCGTCCCACAACATTTTGTTTTGAATGTGTTATATGTTATTGCCAGGGTGTCTGTATCTAAGTTGTCTAACTTCATGTATGCAGGTGTTGATGTTTCAGGATAAAACCTTACATATAGTATGCTGTCGTAACCATTGCCCGGAAATTTTATTGGGGTATATTGAAAAAATGTTGTGTCAGTTCCATTTAGAGAATAAAATTTAATTTTTGACGGGTCATATATAGCATTAGGTCCGAAAACTAAATCTTTGCCGTCGGTTTTGCTAACTATGTGAAATTGTCCAAAGTGATTGTCTGAAATACAATCTAAATTATCACATGGGTCGCATGAAATAATTGTCAAAGCTAAAATGAAAGCAAAAAGAGGATATAATGGTTGTCGTTGCATATAGTCTTTATAAAATGACATTTAGTTTTAGAGGAAAGTTGCTTTAAGCTTCTGACTAACGATTCGCTTTAGGTATTGGGCGAACCATTTACAAAAATAAAACCCATTGATATTCTATACTTGCATAGGGCGTTTTATTTATTGTGGGTGTCGCCAATACGCTTTTCAAAATTTATTTTTACCAGTCAATATTAACCTTTTTCCACAAATCATCCAACAGGCTTACCAATCTTTACACTTGTGTGAATGCATCCGGTTGCACCATGGTGTAAGTTTGGTTTTTCGATTTAATGTTGAACTTATCCCGTTAATGCCCAAGGGGAACATCTAAATATCACCCATCCATTTTCCACAGCGAAACCCCTGCCCGGGGAGGTAAAAATTCAGGATCAGTCTGCCGCTACTGGTTTTTACCTTCGCGGGCTTGCCAATCATTTTTAATTGCCCGGCTGCTTCAACGCCTTGCCCTGTTTCAAGCACGGTTCTGCGAGGAGGCCGGGGTGAATTGAAAATCATGCAGGCTAAAATAAAATAAAAATGTACTGCATAAATTCCCCTGCCTTACTTGATTGGCAGATGCCCCTCTTTGTCCGTGTCCGGCAGCTTTGTCCGTTTGAGTAAAGTCGTTACCTGTCAATGTGATTCCCATGTCCTTGCTTTTCAATCCCCCACCCACCTACCTTTGCACCCTCAATTTCAAAAAAGGTATTTCATCATACATGGCACGACGCGGAGGATACAACAGCAACGGAACAAAGGGGGAAGAAACACCCAAGGCCCCGGTAACAAAGGAAAACCTGAAACAGGCGCTTATCCTGTTTACCTACCTGAAACCCTACCGGAATAAATTTTTCGGGGGATTGGTTTTTATTGCGCTTTCAGCCTTTACCACCAGCCTGTTCCCACTTTTCCTGGGTAAAATGATTGATGCTGCAGCGCCGGGAACTTCCATCCCCGTTATGGGCGGCATGGAAAATACCCCCATGGGCGGCTGGAATTTAAAAAATATCCATTGGAGCCTCAACACTACGCTCCTGCTCATTTTTATCCAGTTGGGTTTTCAGATCATCTTCTCTTTTATGCGGGTGTACCTGCTTACCGAGGCGGGCGAAAAATCGCTGGCCGATATGCGCCGCGATGTGTACACCAAACTGATCAGCATGCCCATGGCTTTTTTCAGCGAAAAGCGGGTGGGTGAATTAAGCAACCGTATTTCAAGCGACCTGCAAAGCATACAGGATGCCATCAGCTATACGCTGGCCGAATTTCTGCGTGGCATTTTCACGCTGGCCATCGGGTTGGCTTTTATTTTCTGGATCAGTGCCAAACTGGCGCTTATTATGCTGGCCGTGGTACCCGTTATTGCCGTGGTGGCGGTTATTTTTGGAAAGCGTATCCGTAAAATGTCGCGGAAGGCGCAGGATCAGCTTGCCGATAGCGGAACCATTGTGCAGGAAACCTTCCAGGGAATAAGCGTGGTAAAATCATTTACCGGCGAATACCACGAAATTGGCCGGTATGTAAAAAGCATCCGCGAAGTGGTTCAAACAGCCATCTCCAATGCGCGGTACCGAGGGGCCTTTATTTCGTTCATGATCTTCAGTGTGTTTGGCGCCATTGCTTTTGTGATGTGGGTGGGCGCTACCATGATACAAACCGGTGAAATGACCATTGGCGCGCTTACCATGTTTGTTATTTTTTCCATGTTTGTAGGCGCCACTTTTGCCGGTTTTGCCGATATGTTCAGCCAGTTGCAAAAAACACTTGGCGCCACCCAAAGTGTGCGCGAAATATTGCGCGGCGATGGCGAACCCGTGTCGCTGGATGCGGTACACATTGAACCCGCTTACGAAGTGAAAGGGCAGGTTCGGTTCCGTAATGTGGAATTCAGCTATCCCGGCAGGCCCGATGTTCCCGTGCTGAAAGGCATTACGCTTGAAGCCAAACCCGGGGAACAGATTGCTATTGTTGGGCCAAGCGGATCGGGGAAAAGTACGCTTGCCGCACTGTTGCTGCAATTTTACAAACCCAACAGCGGCGATATATTGTTTGATGAAAAACCTGCTGCCGACTTCCCGCTTTCGCAACTAAGGGCCCAGATTGGGTATGTTCCGCAGGATGTGGTGCTGTTTGGCGGCACTATACAGGAAAATATTTCGTATGGTAAACCCGGGGCTACCGATGCCGACATACAGGCTGCGGCCGAAAAAGCCAATGCCCATTCTTTTATTGAAAAATTTCCGGAAGGATACCAGACCATTGTGGGCGAGCGGGGCATAAAACTAAGCGGAGGGCAGCGTCAGCGGATAGCCATTGCCCGCGCCATCCTGAAAAACCCATCCATACTCATCCTTGATGAAGCCACTTCATCGCTCGACAGCGAAAGCGAACAGCTTGTACAGGAAGCGCTTGATTACCTGATGCAGGGCCGTACAAGCTTTGTAATTGCGCACCGCCTAAGCACCATCCGCAACGCCGACAGTATTGTATTGATTGACCATGGCCGCGTAGAGGAACGGGGTACACATGCTCAACTGATGCAAAACGACGGGCTCTACCGCAGGCTGAACGAAATGCAGTTTGAATTTGGGGTGGAGGTTTAGAGTTTGTTGTTTATTATTTGTGGTTTATTGTTTCGTGTTTGAAGTTGGGTTTAGGTTTAGAGTTTGTTGTTTATTATTTGTGGTTTATTATGTTTCAAGCCATGTCTCCGACCAGAGGGAGGGACGTGGCGCTTTTGTTTCAAGCCATGTCTCCGACCGGAGGGAGGGACGTGGCGCTTTACAGTCGTAA
>CAYUGH010000059.1:0-17063 GCA_964444195.1 uncultured Chitinophagaceae bacterium | reverse complement strand
TGTTTCAAGCCATGTCTCCGACCGGAGGGAGGGACGTGGCGCTTTACAGTCGTAACTTGGCGCTTGTTTCAAGCCATGTCTCCGACCAGAGGGAGGGACGTGGCGCTTTACAGTCGTAACTTTTCAAAAAAAGTTGTCTCATCCAATTCCAAAACTCCCCCAGGTGGTAGGTGCCCCAGTTTGATGTCTTCAATGGAAATACGGATCAGCCGGATGGTTTTGTGCCCAAGTGCTTTTGTCATTTTGCGCACCTGGTGAAATTTGCCTTCGGTAAGCGATAATTGCACCCAGGTAAATGTTCCAAATTCTGGCAAGCTGATAAGTTCCGGGTAAAAATCAGCGGCCCTTTCCATATCAAAAAGTAATGCCCGGCAAGGTTGGGTAAAATAGGTGCCACCCATTTTTGCCGAAATATTAACCCCCTGTTCCCAGTTCAACAGGGCTTCAGGGGTAACAATTCCTTTTACCATTACCAGGTAGGTGCGCAGGTGCGGTTCTTCGCCCTGGAAAAGCAGGCGGGTGATCCTTTTATCGGTGGTGCAAAGCAATAATCCTTCCGAATGCGAATCGAGCCTGCCAATGGCATGGGTGCCCTCGGGAAAAGGAAAATCAAGCTCACCCAGCAGCCCCACGTTGTGCGAGCTTACAAACTGCGAAACCATATTGGGCGGCTTATGTACCACGAAATACCGGTGAATGCTCATGTGCTGGTGCAGGCTATTGTGCGAATGGCTATTTTTGCGCCCGCACAAAGAAACATAAAAACCAATCAGCGATGGGCACTACACAACTTACCAGGGGCAAAATTCATACCAACAAGGGCATCATGGAATTTGAATTATACGATGATGCAACACCCATTGCCGTAGGAAATTTTAAAAAGCTGGTAACCAGCGGGTATTACGACGGGTTAAAATTTCACCGCGTAATTCCAAACTTTATGGTACAGGGCGGATGCCCCAACGGAACAGGCGCAGGCGGACCGGGCTATTCCATCCCCTGCGAAACAAGCGCACCTAAACAATACCACGACCGGGGCGTGATCTCCATGGCGCACCGCGGTAAGAATACGGGTGGAAGCCAGTTTTTCATTTGCCATACCCGCCAATCTACCCAACACCTTGATGGGGTACATACCTGTTTTGGCAAAATTACCAGTGGACTGGAGGTTTTGGACGCTATTAAGGGTGGCGATGTGATGGAAAAGGTGGAGTTGGATTCGACGGAGGCGTAAGGTTCAGTGGTATCAGCTGGCTGAGGGCTTTCTAAGCCATTTCTAACAATACCAGCTTCAGTGAAAAATGTAGAATATGCAGGTCATAAGACACGCTTCGGCGGCAGTAGTTTGGAAGTTTTGGATGCTATTAAGGCTGGTGATGTTATGTAGAAGGTGGAGCTGGAAACTTCCGTTTTAAAGGTCTTAAGGTTTTTTGTACACTCTGCGTGTTACGGTATTCAACTTTTACCAGTAAGGGTTCCGCTAAAAGGCAGCTTTACGAACCTTAATAATTTGTGGATAAAATTATAAAAAGAACTGTGTACAATAAAAAAATGTTAATAAATTTGATTCAAGACTAAAATCATTAACATAAAAAATCAATTCTTTCCCTCGTAATTATCCTTGTAATGCCCTTTTTTTCGTGGGCTTTAAGAAACTGTGAATGTTATGCCTCCGCTTGAACAAGTTCGGGTTGGATTAGCATAAATTATCATTATGCCAGCAACAACGGTAACTGTATGCCTTCGGGTAGCAATACTTATAATTTTGGATCAGCGGATATTTATTATGATGGCCAATATATGGGAACAACTTATTTTAGTCCCGCCTATGGTAATAATATTAATGATTATTTGTCCTGTGATAATTTTGCATAACATCCATATTAACCCCCAACTTTTATGAAACAGTTAATTATAGTTTCAATTCTCAATCTTATTCTATTCTCCTGCAAGAGTGAAAAAGAAGTTTCAGTATTGCCGCCTGATACCAATAATTTGCAGCAATCTATTGTACAAAACAAAAAGCTTCAGGAAACAAGAGACAAAGAATATCAACAATTGAGCGCATCTGTTGATTTATATATTGAACCCAATGAAAAAGTTCCCGATATCCATGCACACAATGCTTTTATAACCACATCGGGAATGCCAAAATCTTCTGCCTTTTTTGAGTGGCAATCGGTTCATGATATTAATCAATCACTGGAGATTTATAAGTCATTTGTTCAGGCTAATTCGCAAAATAAGTATATAGGTTTTTTTAAACAATTCGAGTCATGGCTTTTAATAACGCATTATGACCTGTTAGGGAATTCAAAAAACATCAGTCAGGTAAATTACTTATTGAATGAACTCATTGATGCGGAGTATAAGGGTTATCAGCTTGTATATTATTGTACCCAGTATTTGGCTGACAACCAAGCGATTTCAAGTCAAGATATCCTCCATATTTATAATTCCATAAAAAGCTACGCATCTGTTTCAGGTGCCAATGTGCCACTATTAGACAATTCAACTAAGAGTAGCGCTGGAAAACCTTTACCCCCTGCGGCCATTGAAATGGTAAATAACAGGATAAAGGAAAAAAATGAAAGTTTGATCTGGATCGAAAAAATAAAAACTATTTCGGCCGGAGAGCTTTAAGGTCAATTTTCAATTGGCTCTCAACTTTAAGAGGAAAGTACCGGATGTGCCTGTATCTTACGTTGCATCCAATCTCCGGGTGCCGGCATACAACTCATATTCAAGCAGGCGGCAATCAATTTTACCCGTGTAAAATTCGATCCGCCTGTTTGCTTTCAGCCCTATTTTTCGCGCCAGTTCAAGGTTGCCGGTAAAAATATAGCCGGTATAGCCCTTGCAATTTTTCTTCATAAAATCGCCGATGCGGGCATAGGTTCCTTCCAGTTCATCTACCTCGCCAAGCCGTTCGCCGTATTCGGGATTAAACATCACTACCCCCGAAACATCTTCGGGCACAGTCGTTTTGGCAAAATCGCAAACCGCCCATTCAATATAGTTTTCTACCCCGGCAATGCCTGCATTTATTTTGGCTATATTCACTGCATCATCACTGATATCGGTGGCTATTATCCGCAGACCCGGCACTTCCTTCACTTTGTTTTTAATTTCATCAAGGGCATCATTATAAGGCTGTTCATCGTAGCCCTGCACGTGCTTAAAGGCATAGTTATCCCGCAGCAGACCCGGAACACGTTGGGTAGCCAGCAGCGCCGCCTCAATGGCAAGCGTTCCTGAGCCGCACATGGGGTTTACAAAGGGCGATTGCCGGTCCCATTTGGTGGCCAGCAGCGTGGCAGCGGCAAGCGCTTCCAGCATGGGCGCCTTGCCCGGAATTTTACGATAGTTATGTTTGGCAAGCGTTTCGCCGGTGGTATCTATAAAAATTTCGGCATCCTCATCTTTCCAGAACAGGTACACCACGGTGCCTTCGAGCGTGGGTCCGGCATCGGGGCGCTTGCCGGTTTTATCGCGGATACGGTCCACAATGGCATCCTTCACTTTTACATTGGCAAACATATCGGTGCGGATGGAATGGTGGTACACATTACTGTTGATAGATAAATAGCCGCCTTCCGGCAAAATAGTTTCCCATGGCATCCGGTGAAGCTGGCGGTACAGGTCGTCAGGTCCGCGGCAGATGAATTTTTTTAAAGAATACATAACCTGGCTGGCGCAGCGCAGGTTTACATTCAGCCGGATGCAATCGGCCATGGTACCGGTAAGCCACACCCCGGTGGGCAGCACCGCCACAGGAACATACCCAAGCGCAACAACTTCCTGCGCCAGGTAAGGCGCCAGCCTTTTGTTGCAGGTAATAAATATGGAAGAAGCGGAAGTAAAGAAGGACATAGTGTGCGAAACTAAAGCAGGCCGGGTGGATTCCGGTTTTTTTTACCTGAACACTTTGATGGCTACTTTGGCAGCGCAATGCGCGGAAACGAAATTTATTTCTCATATTCGCTCCATAAAAACTGCCCATGAAACATAGTTCACTCTTTCTCTCTCTGCTCTTTTTTGGTACGGGTCTTTTTGCCCAAAATACCGATACTGCCAAACAAAAGGAGCACCTTGCGCTTTACCAGCGCGCGATAGAATACAACGACCTGGGCAGCGCTTCCTATTCGCTGACCGGTTACCTGTATTATGGCGGCGAACCCAAGTATAATGATACGCTGGCGCTGGTTTATTATAACATGAACAACCTGGGGGGGGCTTTTAAGCTGGCCGGGGAGATCAATGAAAAAGACCCCCAAAATGTTACCGCGCTTACGTTGCTCGCCGATATTACTGGCAGGGCCGGTGAGGTAAAAAAGAGCCTCGAATGGTATGAAGAACTGGTGGCAATTGCTCCTTCGCCCTACAACCATTACCAGTTGGCCACCAAGCAATTTATACTCGAGCGGAACCTTGAATGCAAGCAAAGCCTGCAGAAAGTATTAGCCGACAGTGCGCAGGCTAAAGAGCAAAAGGTACGACTCGACATTGGCGAAGGTTACGGCGAAGATGTGCCTGTACTGGCCGCCGCCATGAATATGATGGGTGCCATTGCCTACAAGGAAAAAGATAAAGCCGCTGCGGCTGACTGGTACGCAAAAGCGCTGGTTGTTTTCCCCCAATTTGTAATTGCAAAGCAAAACCTGGAGGAATTGAAGAAACCGGTTGCACCGGCGAAACCGGGAGTGAAGAAGGGTTAATTAGTTGACTGGTTGATTGGTTAACCGGTTGGTTTGGGGTTTGAAAAAAAATTATAACGGATAGTATCCTGGGGTTCTCTACTTTCCAACTCATCAACCTTCCAACTCGTCAACTTTTCAACTTATACCATAACTGCTCTTACCTCGAAGAAAGGCAACGCCAATTCCTTTTTACCTGCAATGATTACATGTAGCCGGGCCTCTTCCGGGCTGGTAGCATTCATAAAAATCCGCCAGGCCCAGGCTTCTTCTACGATTATTTCACATGAAATATCCTCATTGGCTTCCGCAGCCAAATGCCAGGAATTGTTTTCCTTTTTCAAAAACCAATCACCGCCACCATCGCCTTCCACCGTTATTTTGAGGCATTGGCCTTCCTCTGCCTCCACATTCTTGTACTGAAAGGGTAAAGCATACATAGATGCCTGTAGAAAAGGTTGGTACAACTCCTTAACATACAAAGGGGATTCCAACCCGACGGCCGCCCTTATCTGCTGCTGGTGATGCCATTTTTCAGAATATTCACGGGCGATATGAAACCAATTGGGGGATTGCTCCTGTCCGGCCCATGCCACGCCAAAAACGGCCGGTTCATTGGGCGGCAATAATGCCATCGCCTCATTAAACTCCTTCCCGGTTATTTGCAATAATTCAATCAGCAACAACGGGCTAACCCTTTTAAAAGCCTGCACCCAGTCAGCATTCAATTGATTCAGAAAACTAACCAGGTCCCGGTAAGAATCCATTTCAACGGATGGTTTTTCCAAATACGCATCCCTTTGGGTTGAAATGGCACGCATGTTAGTGTCAAGTAAATGGGCGGCAATATCCTTTACGGTCCATTTGGGTGCAAGGGTGTTTTTTTTCCAATCTGCAGGAGAAAGCGAACTTAACAGGTCAATAAGCAAAATATGTAACCCGGGAAACAGGTGAGCAGTATGAACAGGCTGAAACTCGAACATGATATAAAAATAACCCCTGTAAGCGTGCTACCCCCACTATGTACTAACAGGAAAGGACAATGAAATAATATTTACAACACAAAACCAAGAACTTATGCAAAACAAGATCGGGGAGTTATTCAAATAATAGGATTCATCTCTATTGTTTTCACAGTTTCCCGTCTTTAATCTCCTCTACAATACCCGGATCGAGCAAAGTTGATGTATCGCCCAGATTCGCCGTTTCGCCCTCCGCTATTTTCCGCAATATCCGCCGCATGATCTTACCGCTTCTTGTTTTGGGTAACCCGCTTACAAACTGGATTTTATCGGGTTTGGCAATGGCGCCGATGATGCGGGTAACCGTTTGAAGAATATCCTGCCGGGTAAGGTTTTCATCTTCGTGGAAACCATTAAAAATAACAAAGGCATAAATGCCCTGCCCTTTAATATCGTGGGGATAACCCACCACGGCGCTTTCTACTACGCCGCTGTGCATGTTGATGGCATTCTCCACTTCGGCCGTGCCTATCCGGTGGCCGCTTACATTGAGCACATCATCCACGCGGCCGGTAATACGGTAATCGCCGTCTTCATCGCGCAGGCAACCATCGCCGGTAAAGTATAAATTTGGGTAAGTGCTGAAATAGGTTTGGCGGCAACGCTCATGGTCGCCATAAGTGGTACGCAGCATGCCCGGCCAGGGAAACTTAATGCAAAGATTGCCGCTTACCCCATTGCCTTCAATTTCCACCCCCTTATCATCTACCAATAATGGTTGTACACCCGGCAATGGTTTGGTGGCAAAAGTGGGTTTAGCGGGTGTAACCCCGGCCATATTGCTGATAAGCGTGGCGCCGGTTTCGGTTTGCCACCAGGTATCCACAATCGGGCACCGGTTTTTGCCCACATTCTCGTTGTACCAGTTCCAGGCTTCCACATTAATAGGTTCTCCTACGGTCCCAAGCACCTTCAAGGAATCCAATCTTTTACCATGCAGCGGACCTTCGCCAAAACCCATCAGGCTGCGGATGGCGGTGGGGGCGGTGTACAAAATATCCACGCCAAACTTCTGCACAATATCCCAAAAACGGCCTGCATCGGGCCAGGTGGGTATGCCTTCAAACATCAGGGATGTGGCGCCTGCGCTCAACGGACCATACAAAATATAGGTATGCCCTGTTATCCAGCCAATATCGGCGGTGCAAAAATGGATCTGGCCTCTCTTGTACTGGAACACATTAAGGAAAGTGTAGTTGGCCCAGATCAAATACCCTGCGCAGGTGTGCACCACGCCCTTGGGCTTGCCTGTACTTCCACTTGTATATAAAATGAAAAGTATATCTTCGGCATCCATTTCTTCGGGCTCTACAAAAGGGTTTCCCTGTGTTTCCACTTTCTTTATTTCATCCTCCCACCAAACATCGCGCCCCTTGATCATACTTACAGGGGTACGCGTATGTGTGCATACAATGATCTTTTTAACCGAGGGACATCCCATCATGGCATCATCAATCACGCTTTTCAGCGGAATGGTTTTATTGCCACGGAAAGCGCCGTCGCAGGTAATGACTACCGAAGCCTGGGCATCCTGGATACGGTCGGCAATGCTTTGCGCGCTGAACCCTCCGAAAATAACCGAATGAACCGCTCCAATGCGCGCACAGGCAAGTACGGCAATGGCGAGCTCGGGAATCATGCCCATGTAAATGCATACCCGGTCACCCTTTTTTACACCGTTGTTTTTCAGCACATTCGAAAACTGCATCACTTTGTTCAGCAACTCTTTATAAGAAAGGATGCGGTGGGAATCTTCGGGATCGTTGGGTTCCCAGATAATGGCAGGCTTATCGCCCATGGTGGCAATATGGCGGTCGAGGCAATTTTCAGCAATATTCAATTTACCTCCTTCAAACCATTTAATGGATGGGTCGGTAAAATTCCAATCCAGCACTTTATCCCACTTTTTCCGCCAAACAAAATGCTCGGCCACCCCGGCCCAAAATTCCTCCGGGTGTGAAAGGCTGTAGGAATAAGCCATATTATACTGATCAAGCGACCTTATTTGGTAGGGAACGGACATATTGCAATCTTTTTAAGAAAAATTCAAATTATTTCTGGTTGCGAAAGTAGTCAGGGCAATTAAATCCCGAATAATTTTTTGTTTAGCTATTTTCACCCCCCGAAAATAAAAGGCAGAGATGGAATCGAATAAATTGACAGGTAATCAAATGTTTAATGAAAAGGCAAAGGATTCAGCTAAAGAGGACAGTCCCCAAAAAATCGGGTTTATCATTGGCGCATCGAGCGTAGGCACCCTGATTGAATGGTACGATTTTTACATTTTCGGCATGCTGGCCACCATTATTTCGGTTCAGTTTTTCCCCGAAGGAGCAGGCGCTTCTGCGCTGCTGAGTACCCTGGCCATTTTTGCAGCCGGTTTTATTGTAAGGCCATTCGGGGCATTGGTTTTCGGGCGGCTTGGCGACCTCATTGGCCGCAAATACACTTTCCTGCTTACGCTGGTGCTGATGGGCGGGTCCACTTTTCTCATAGGGTTGGTTCCGGGCTATGCAACCATAGGGTGGGCGGCGCCTATACTGGTACTGTTGCTCAGGCTGGTGCAAGGGCTTGCCCTGGGCGGCGAATACGGAGGCGCAGCCACCTATGTGGCAGAACATGCCCCTGCCGGAAGGCGCGGTTTCTGGACAAGCTGGATCCAAACAACCGCCACGCTCGGGCTATTCCTGGCGCTCGGTGTCATCATCCTCATCCGGCAATCGCAGGGAGTTGAAAAATTCAGCAGCGAATGGGGCGGCTGGCGTTACCCCTTCTGGATATCGCTTGTGCTGGTGATTGTTTCCATCGTCATCCGCATGAAGATGAGCGAGTCGCCGCTTTTCTCCAAACTCAAAAAAGAAGGCAAAACTTCCACCAACCCGCTTAAAGAAAGCTTTGGCCATAAAGCCAATTTTAAAATGGTATTGCTGGCGCTGTTTGGCGCGGTTATGGGGCAAGGCGTTATCTGGTACACGGGCCAGTTCTATGCCCAAAGCTTCCTCGAAAATGTGTGCAAGCTCGATTTCCTGCAATCGCGCAATATTATTTTGGTAGCTATTCTTTTTGCAACCCCCTTCTTTGTGGTTTTTGGCGGATTAAGCGATAAGATTGGCCGCAAATGGATCATGATGCTCGGCATGCTGGCGGGTATTATAGCGTATATGCCCATTTACAAAGCCTTTATCAACTGGACCAATCCTTCGCTACGTGCTGAAATAGTTGACGCAGCCGCCACTAAAGTGAGTAACCCCGAGGCTTTTTATGATGCCAAACACCCAGACAGGTTGCTGGTAAAAACCATTTACGACACCGCCTACACTGACGGGGCACATTATAAATATACCCAAACAGATACGCTGAACCTTGCAGGATTTTTTACCCCGGGAAACAGGTTTATAAGCTACAAAACACCCGGAACCGGGGAGGAAAAAATGGCGGAAATCCACAACCCCAAAAAGGAAAGCCTGGTTTCAGCAACAACCGAACTCGTTTTGCATTCGAAAAGCCTGAAGCCGGGAGTTTTGATAGAGAAAAAAGTTGGCAGCAATACCTATTGGGGAATTGTATTCCTGGTATTCCTGCAAATTTTATTTGTAACCATGGTGTACGGGCCAATAGCCGCATTCCTGGTGGAGCTGTTCCCAACCAAAATCCGCTACACTTCCATGAGCTTGCCGTATCATATTGGCAATGGCGTTTTTGGCGGATTGGTTCCCTTCCTCGCCACGCTGATTGTTGAATTTACCAAAACACCCGAAAACCCGGAAGGCAATCCGCTGGCAGGGCTTTGGTACCCTATTGGCGTGGCTGTAGTCTGCTTTATTATTGGCTGTGTTTACCTGCCTAATAAAATTGATGAGAATGTGATGGATTAGGCAAGAAGTGAATTAGTCAGTTGGTGAATAAGTGAATAGTGAGTAGTGAATAGAGTGTTGGATCGGGGCGTAAGGTTTGGGTTGGCTAAAGACCCTCAAACATCCATACAAACTCAAACCCCATTCACTATTGACTATTCACCCCACAGAACCCACACAAAATATTAAATCTTCAAACTAAAATATTAAATAAAAAAAAATGAATGCTTTAAAAAAATACCTCGGTCTTGTTTGGATGGCTATGTCGCCACTGCTTGTTGTTTTTATGATATGGCAGGCCATGGCAAAAATAGAAGCGGCCACCGGTCCCGCCAAAACCAATACAGCGCTTCAGTGGATCATTATCCTGATGGTTTTCATCCCGATATGTGCCGGGTTTTTCATTTTCGGCAGGTACAGCTTTCATGGCGATTATGCGCATTTGCCAGAAAGCAGCCAGGAACTGGATGATTATGAGGAGCCGTTGCTGTAAACAGAACCTGCATTGGCTTTCCATACCCTGCCCATAATTGAAAAAAATAACCTGCCACAAAATATCAAACTTCTGTTGTACGATTTCTTCGTACAACGGGCTGTCGCCCTTAATCCGCGTCGGATATTTGACTTTCCCGAAGTTTCGGGATTGGCGGGTTGTGCAGGGCTAAGCCCATTTGTTGTTATATGAAGGAATTTCAAGTATTCATTCGTTAGCTTCCTTCAGGGCTTGTAATTCGATGTCAGCCGACAAACGGAAGTCAGTTTGTTTTATCTTTTCAAGAAGAGGTTTAATGGCGGGAATAATGCCATTGAGTTTGGCTTTGATAATTACGCCAATTGTGCCGGTAACAATTATACCAGGGTGTTCAGCAATTTTCCTGGCTTTGTAATCGTCCAAAATAATGGGACTACCGGGTGTTTCAAGAGCTAATGTACGGAGGTTCCGAAAATGGGTTGCATGTACAAAATTCAAAGAGGGTGAGTTATTGGGTCGTAGGCATATATCTAAGGTCGTAGCAGTCCTCACCCTGCGGGGGAGTTAGAGGGGGCTTTAACAATTTTTGAATGGGCCATACGGTTAGCTTTGCGGCAACTTTTCGTAATCAATAATAGAATTGATATGGGTTTGAAAAAACTATCCGGGCAGAATAGCCGGTTATCGGGCGTTTGGGCAGGCGTATTCTTCCTGCTGGTTTCCCTGGGGGCCTGGGCGCAACCTGGCCGCTGGCAGCAAAGGATTGGCTATAAAATGAATGTGGAGCTTGATGTGGCCACCAATATTCTAAAGGGCACGCAGGAAATAAAATACACCAATAATTCACCCGATACCCTGCCGAGGTTGTTTTTTCATACCTACTGGAACGCCTTTCAGCCCGGCAGCAGCATGGATACACGCAGCCAGGAACTGGGTAAAACACAAGTGGGAACCAACCGTGATGGCACGCCCCGCTGGGATTGGGATGCCCGCGTAAAGGACCGGATTGGCGAGTTGAAGCCTGAAGAAATAGGGTACACCAAAATTCTTTCGCTAACAATCGGCGGGAAAGAACAAACCATTAAGGAGCATGAAACCATTGCTGAAATTGATCTCGACAAACCCATTCTGCCCGGCCAAACGGTTGTCCTTCTTACCAAATGGGAAAGCCAGGTACCCATACAGATCCGCCGCAGCGGCCGCGATAATGCCGAAGGTGTGCGGTTTACCATGACCCAATGGTACCCCAAAATGGCAGCCTACGATAAAGATGGT
Organism: uncultured Chitinophagaceae bacterium; assembly: GCA_964444195.1. Taxonomy (GTDB): domain Bacteria; phylum Bacteroidota; class Bacteroidia; order Chitinophagales; family Chitinophagaceae; genus Phnomibacter. The sequence goes on along the minus strand of CAYUGH010000059.1, from coordinate 5,743 downwards.
TGGCATCCAAACCCATACATAGCCCGTGAATTTTACGGGGTTTGGGGCGATTATGAAGTGAGCATTGCGATGGATAAAACATATAAGATCGGCTCAAGCGGGGTATTGCAAAATGCCGCCGAAATTGGCTGGGGGTACGATAAGGCAGGCACCGAACTGAAACCTGTGGCATCTGCTCTACGTACCTGGAAGTTTAAAGCCGAGAACGTACATGATTTTGCCTGGGCAGCCGATCCAACCTATAAGCATATTACCCGCCAAACCAATGGAGGTGGTCCTTTGCTGCATTTTATTTACTTAGGTAAGCCCGGCGCCGACGGTCTTTGGAATGCAACTGCCGATAGCTGCGTGTTGGCCTATGATTTTATTCGCGATCATTATGGGGCCTACCCCTGGCCGGTGTACAGCTTTATACAGGGTGGCGATGGCGGCATGGAATATGCTATGGCTACCATGGTGCGCAGCCATAGCCTGGGTACCGCGCTGCACGAATGGATGCATAGCTGGTACCAGCACCTGATGGGTACCAACGAAAGCCTGTACCCCTGGATGGACGAGGGTTTCACCAGCTATGCCGAATCGAATACCATGCACCATATAAGAAAGGATGCCGAATGGGCGCTTGCCGGCAATTACAGGAGTTATTTTAACCTGGCGCGTAGCCGGATGGAAGAACCCATGAGCACCCATGCCGATCATTTCAATACCAACTTTGCTTATTCAGCAGCGGCCTATTCAAAAGGGGCGGTTATGATTGGGCAGTTGGGGTATATAACCGGCGAAGACAACTTGCAGAAAATTTTGCATGAATACTATAAGCAATGGAAGTTTAAAAGCCCCAATGCCGATGACTTTATAAGGGTGGCCGAAAAGGTAAGCGGCATGGAACTGGATTGGTACAAGGAATATTGGGTGTACACCACCAAAACCATTGACTATAAAATTGACAGCGTTTGGCAGGAGGATTCCACCACCAAAGTGAGGATAGCGCGGGTTGGCGCTATGCCCATGCCGGTTGAGGTTGTGCTTGATTTTAAGGATAGCACCCGCGAAACGCATTATGTGCCACTCAACCTGATGTACGGTTCCAAACCGAAAGAAGGCGCAGGCGATTGGATTACCTACCCCGAACAGCGCTGGACACACCGTAACATCGTTATTACTTCCAAAAGAAACCTGAATGAATTAAGAATCGTTGAAATTGACCCTTCGCAACGAATGGCTGATATTGAGCGGCGAAATAACCGCCTCGATATTAAGTGGTAGGTTTTTCTTAATTTGCATACTCAACTAATTAAGGACTATGTCCAGATTTTTTCTTGTAAGCCAAAATGACATCGAAGCGGATGTGCTTCAAAAGGATTTGGAAAATCTTGGTTATAATATTCAGGTAAAAAGGGTTTGGAACTGGGAGGACGAAGAGGAAACTGAACAGGATTATAATCAATTGAGGGAAATTATTAAAACCCGTAAGAATCCCGCAATCCTGAATCGACTGATAGGCGATGAAATATAATCAGCGTGATATTATTGATGTCGCTTTTGATTTGCCTGACGGCAGCATAAAAATTCATCCGGCTCTGATCATCTCAGCACTGAATTACTATGAATCAGAAGATGCCTATTACGCTGTTATGATATCTTCAAAGAATTATAATGAAGAGTTTTCCGTTGAATTGGTGCCTGGTGAAATTTCAATTCCGCTACCCAAAACCAGTTTCGTAAAATGTCAATTGATTGAATCATTTTCAAATTCGGACGTAATAAAAAGGCGGGGACGGGTTTCAAAAACTCTTTTTGACCTTATAAAGTCGAAAGTGATCGAGGCACTTTTTAAGTGATCCCTAAACAACAACCTGCAACACAAACTTTTCCTTAAAATCAGCTTCCTCAAAAAGCTTTTCAATTTCCCAAACCCTGGGCCGCAGACCGCTGTCCGAAATTTCCTGCGCCAGGTCGCCGCCTTTCAGGCAAATAAGCCCCAGCGGGATGGTTTCATCGGAGCCCGGGGTCATAAACTGCTTTTTAACTACCGAGCCGACCCTGATTGAGCGATGCGTCCACTGCCAGAGATCTTTTAACGGCGCCACTGCACGGCTAACCACACAATCAAACTTCCGGTTACGGATATCTTCGGCACGGCTATGCAGGGTTTGAATGTTTACTATTCCCGCTCCATCGGCAACGGCTTCAATTACCGATAATTTTTTGCGGATGCTATCTACTGCGAGGAAATCAACTTCAGGAAACATGATGGCCAGCGGGATACTGGGAAACCCGCCGCCTGCGCCAATATCCATCACCTGCATGCCTGGTTTAAAATCGAAAACGGCTGCCAGCGCAAGCGAATGAAGCACATGCTTGGAGTACAGGCTCTCAATATCCTTGCGGCTGATCACATTTATTTTGCTGTTCCATTCCTCATACAAAGCGCCAATGGCTTCAAACTGGCGCTTTTGTTCGGCGGTTAGCTCTGTAAAATATTTTTCTATGATAGCAATGCCTATTTCCATGTAGTGGCCGGTTTTTTGGCAAGTGCAAAGGAAAAAATAATATAGTAAAACCACTGCCAGATATCGAGCAGCCAGAAGAAAGGGGCAAGGTCTTTCTCGTTAAAGCGTTTCATGGTTACATACATCACTGTGCCCTGAACGAGGAACCTTACACCAAAAACGATCAGCGCTGCCTGCCAGCTAAAAAAAACTGCGGCAATTACCAGGGTGGGATAAAAAAGCAGGTGGCTTACCGAAAATGCTGCCAGCAAATATTGATGAAGCGGTTTGTAGTACCTGGCTGTAGAATAATGTCTTGCTTTTTGCCTCCACCAGGCGCCGAAATCAGCAGGCGGTACGCTGATGGTAAACGCGTCGGGGTCGAGCACAATAGCTGTATTTTCCTTAGTGGCCACCTTATTTATAAACAGGTCGTCATCGCCGCCGGGAATATGGTTGAGGCTGCTGAATCCTTTCATCCTGTAGAACAGGTCCTTGCGGTAGCTCAGGTTCCGGCCAACCCCCATGTAGGGGATGCCTGCAAGCGTGTAGCTCATGTATTGCAACGCGGTGAGGTAGGTTTCCCAGCGTACCAGCTTATTCAGCAGCCCGGGTTTTTTATCGTAAGCGCCATATCCAAGCACCAGTTCCTTTCCATCGTGGTAGGCATCCTGCATTTTCTGGATCCACCATTCGCTGGCCGGTCGGCAATCGGCATCGGTAAGCAGCATCACTTCGTATTTGCTCGATTTAATGCCCACACTGAGCGGCCACTTTTTTCCCGGGATATGTTTTGCCTCCTGGGTAAGCGTGATGGAGTTCAGGTGCCTGAAAACCTTTTGCAGCTCTTCGAGGAAATACTTGGTATCGTCGAATGAATTATCATTCACAATAACCACTTCGTGGGTGGTATTATATTTTTGGGTAAGTACCTCGGGGGCATTCAATTCGAGATTATGGGCCTCATCGCGGGTGCAAATAATTACCGACACAGGATGTGTTTGCGATTGAAATTTATCGCCTGTTTTGTACAGCGCCACCCGTATAAAAAAGTATAAATAATAGAAAACCTGGGTAACGGCCGCGACAATCAGGATACCGAATGCCATGGCCGGGCCATATGTGTGAAGTATATTTAACCAGTCCATTTTAAAAGATAAAGGGCAATTTCAACGCTAGTTGCCGGTGCGCAAAAGTAAGGAACCAAAGCACGATTTGCAGGCCCGCTCCATGTAACAGGGCTTTTAGTGGATAACTTCGGGTATTTCAGCCGAAATTCATAATGAGCGGTTTATTTCAGGCTTTTATGTAAATGGTTTGCATAAAAAATGCGGATTGCTTTACTTTTCGGTTGAAAAACTAACATATGCACCATCACTTCCATCCACTTATCGTTTTTTGCAGTATTGGTAATGGGTTCTGCAAAAGCACAGTTTACCAATGATTTACCCGCAGCAGACAGCACCAAAAAGGACACTCTTGTGTATTCGACCTTTAAAGATTTGCCGCTGAAACCCGAGCGCGAAATAAAATTTAATACCAAAGAAGGCACCTGGATGAGCGTTGATATAAGCCCGGATGGCAAGCAGATAGCCTTCGACCTGATGGGCGATATTTACCTGGTGCCCGTTACCGGGGGCAAAGCAACCCCTGTAACAAAAGGTCTTGCCTGGGAAACTCATCCCAGGTTTACCCCCGATAGCAAGGCGCTTATTGCCAGCTATGGCGGAAAAATATGGCAGATACCGGTTGATTCGGGCGCCGCAAAAGAAATTGCATTTGAAGCGGATGTGCGGCTGGAAGCCGGGCCACGACTGTATTTTAGCTATGGGGTTAAAGATACCAGCCATGCGCTGGCTACGCAAATACGCGATGCCGTGCCAAGCCCCGATGGCAAGCAACTGGCGTTCACCGTGCTCAATCGATTGTATGTAATGGATTACCCTAAAGGTTCGCCACGCCGGGTAACCAGCAACAATTTTACAGAAGCCATGCCTGCCTGGAGCCCCGATGGACAACAGATTGTGTTTGTAACCTGGGATGAAAAGGAAGGCGGCCATTTGCACAAAGCAGCCATTGGAGCCACCAACACTGTTACCAAACTTAGCTCTGAAGCTGCTTTTTATGCCCAACAGGCATGGAGTTATAATAACCGGATCGCTTTTTTTAAGACCCCGAAAAGAATTTTTAAGGATGCCGAAGACCCGTTTTACAGCGGCTCGGAGGCGGAATTGATGTGGATCAGTCCTTCGGGAGGAGCTATGAACCGAATTGACATGGCAGGCAACCGGGGTAATATTCATTTTACAAAAGATACAACGAGGGTGTACCTGAATGGGCCGGGCGGAGCGCTGCTCAGCATTCGCTGGGATGGATTTGATGAACAAATACATGCCCGCATAACGGGTATTACCACCTATGGTTTTGGGGCTGAACCTGAACACCATGGTCATGAAAATGAAATGCAGGAAGCGCATGATGATTATACCTATGTAATGGGTTTGCCACGAACTGCAGCGGACCCATTGAACAACTGCATGCTTGCAGCCCTGGGGCTGGATAAGGACCTTGGCAGTATTGAGCCCGGCAAGCTTGCCGACATGGTAATTATGGATGCCAACCCATTGGATAATATACGCAATACAAATACCATTCGTTATGTAGTGAAGAACGGCAGGCTGTATGATGGGAGCACCCTCGATGAAATTTACCCAACAGTAAGGCCATTGGATGTGAGCGGGTGGACCAAACCTGCACCGGCGAAATAGGGTTTCCCCTGGCATTAACTAAAGAACCTGGTTCAGCATTTTTTATGCGCATGACCCGGGGCATTTCATGCTGAATAAATGCTTTTACATATATACTGTTTTGCTGATATAGTGTTGCAATGAATGAGCGCCCTCCATTCGCCAAATAGCGTATCTTGCCGTTCGTTGGTTTCTGCATCAGGTGTCATTTTTTTTCGAAAATCTCATTAAAACAAGCTGTATGAACAAAGCGGTCTTGCACGGCTGTGCAATATTTTTGGCTGGGATTGCCCACACGGGATTAGCCCAAAATGTGGGTATCGGTGTTACCAATCCCACTACGCCTCTCCAGGTAGCTTCAGGCCCAGGCCAGTTTTCACCAGCCGCCATATCCATTCTGCCCACTACACACGCTACAAGTAACAGGGCCGCCTTTGATATTGACGACTGGGCGCTGTTACAGGATTTTGCAGGGAACGGGGTAAAGAATTTTGCCATTTATCA
>CAYUGH010000058.1:0-29167 GCA_964444195.1 uncultured Chitinophagaceae bacterium | reverse complement strand
GAAGATGCTATAATGGGCCATCCAAAGAAATTATTGGCCTGAATAGTTACAAAAAGGCTTTTCATTTTTTTCAGGTTTTGACATTTTTGCTCATTTCCGGCAACTTTTGTAGCTTGCATTATCAAATGGGTTTACTATGGCAAGAGTATTAAGCGCAGAGGCTTCTATTTTACAGAACAGGACAGCTTTTGCTTTATTCCTCAATAAGGGAATAGAGGAAGTAGAACGGCTTTACCCTGATTGCGTTTTGTTTGTAAAAAAGAATCAGGAAAAAACTCTCGAGGAGGTTACTGATATACTAACAGAGCAACTCAATGCTCAAAGTGAAAGGTTAATTCCGGCTTGATGCAAATAATCATTGAAAGCCTGAATATTAATGCTGCCTGGCAATACATTAAATTTCCCCTGCCACCAAAATCCCTTTTCTTTCCAGAAATTCCTGCCATTTCTGGTTTTCATCAGTTCGAATAAATCCATTTCTTGTCTTCCTTCCCGTGTTAACAATTCTTTCAGCGTTTTTTCGTCCATTGGGTTATCCATAGAATATCCAAATCTTGCCCAAGTATAATACCCATTATATTTATTGCTTTTTGCTGCTGACACGGTAAAATATTCAATGCCTAATTTCTGTGCCTGAATAATTTGGTTGATAAAAATATAGACGCCTAAACCGGTACCTGTTGAAAACACATTCAGGTAAGTATTGTCAATAAACCTATCATTCCAGTATAGTGACCGGTTTGCTTCAAAAAGCTCAGACTCTCTGCTGACATAAAGGGATTTGGATGGGTAATCATAATCTGCGGAAAATAAAATGCTTTCCAGTCCATCCCATGGAATTCCCCCGCAAAGGTTTAACGCTTCAATTTCATTACTTTTCATGACGACCATAAAATCATCGGCATCAATGGAAATATTGAAATTTACATTCATGATTTGATGGAGGAAATTGGTTTTGGTCATGGCTTAAGAAATTTTTCAATAGCAGCTACAAGGGTGGAATCGTGGAGGAGTTCGGCCATTGTTATAAATTTACAATAATCCAAAAGTTGGATGAATAACTCCAGTATTTACAATACTCGTATTAGGTAAATAAAATCCTAAATCAGGCGAAACGAATTTGAATAATTTTTCAAGTTGATTTTTTGGAAAATTATCTTCGTTCAATAAACTAATAATTGCATCAGCAATAAGCTCAGGTTGATGTGATTGAACAACAATTTTGCTTAGATTTTTCATTTTATTTAGAATCATGCTGTCAATTTCATTATTAAAAGTTGGGAACGAATAACCAATAACAACTAATACATCAGTTTTTTCTGCTATTTCTAAGGATTTTTTATAAATAATAAAATCTTTGTTTGGTTTCCCATTTTCATCAACATTTTCCCATCCAAAAAATAGATACTTATCAGGGTAATTAGTTATCCCGTTTTTTTGGTTAATTATTGAAGAAAAAATATAGAATAAATCATCTTTAGGATATTCATTTATTCCAATAGCTTTTCTTAATAGGTTCCTTCCATTATTAGTTGAGGGTTCCTCAGGAAAACTTAATGCAACGCCATTTAAGTGAATTAATCTGTAAGTTTTATTAGGATCCAAATCTTTTGTATCTGCTCCAAAGTAAGGTATGGAATTAATTCTTTCTTGTACAACATCCCAATAGCATCCTGCATAATGTTTATAACAAAGCTCAAGTTGGAAATCATAATTCCAGGATAATATTGATATATTTTCTAAAAATTCAAAACCCTTTTTTGGTTTTAAAATTGATGCAATAAATGCATCATATCGATCATCAATAACTCTTTTATTTTTAAAAAAGGGCTCACCAAAAATCTCTTTTTCTGTTTCATATTCTAATTTTTGATTGATGGATTGTTCAAAAATGAAGAATACAATTATAATTGCTTTTAAATGTAATAGGGCTTTATTCTCACTTGTATGAAAATATTTTTTTGCCACGGTATCTGGTGATCTGTGGAATCTTAATTCTGCTGATAAGTTTTCTATTGCATCAACCATTGGTATATAATCTCTTTTTAAGTTATCATTGCTCTCAATTTTTTGTTTTAAATAAGGGCATATAAAATTTTCAAATTCTATGAATCGTGACCGAAAATTTGCATAGGTGGGTAATGCATTCGCGCTAGCCCCAGCTCCAAGTAAATATGTTATATGTGCCATTTACTAATAGTTTTGAATAATTGTCCTTTCAAAGTCAGTAACATTATAAAGTTTGAAAATTATTTCATCGATTTCTATATCTAAAATTGTCTTTAGACCTGGGTCAATTTCAGGCAATATTATTTTTGATATAAGTTCACTTGTTTTCTGAATTGTTTCAACATCAGGAATTACTATCGGTAATTGACTTACATAAAGCGGCTTATATTCATAATACCCATTTTGTTTGGTTGAAGCAATATTCTTCAAATAAAAATCAGTCACCTTGCTATTTAAAACACCTAGTAGATATAAATCTTCAGTTGGGATTATGCTGGTCTTATCATTTGAATAGTAACCTTTGTCATCATATCCATAAGATGCAGATTGGACAATGGCTGGAATTATAATTTTAGGCTTATCAAATTCTTCAAAATATGTAGCAGCACATCTTTGCAAGGCATACCATTCATATCTAACTCCAGTTTCTGCCTTATTTCTGGAAAGTAATTGTTCTTTAAACTTCAAAAGGTGGTTATAAATAGCAGGATATTCCCTTTGAAATGCATCCTCTGCTTGCAAGGACGCACCCGAGATTGAATTGTCATGGTGAAGAGGGAAATGCCAGGGTATAAACAACAAATACTTATCACTCACCGGCTGTTGATATCTTTTAATATCCCGCCCCGCCAAAAACGGTTTGATGATCTCCGCGCTGCGGGCATCTTCGGCTATCAGCCTTTCGCGGGTAGCGGCGTCTATCACAAAGGCTTCGTTCAACCCTGTTTTTATCCCATAGAATATATTCCCCTTCACATATTCGCCAAGTGGTTTGCCGGCTGCCTTTATTTTGTCCAACAGCTTTTGCACCCGGCTGTCCACTAAGTTCCAGCTACCGGGTTGCAGGCTTTCGGCATCCACCTGTATCCAGCGGTTTTGCAGGTAGGCTGTCAGGCCGTCGGGATAACTTAGCGTATCTACTTTAGCGGCAGCAAAACCGGGGTTTGCAACCTGTTTTTTCTGCATCAGCCATATACTTGGGTAGGTAGTGGCTTCGTCAAACACAGGCAGGTCGCCAAAATCCACCATTTTTTCGGTATGCCGGTCTTGCGCCCATTGGCGCAGAGGTTTTCCGTAGCTGCCCTTCATCCATTTATTGGGCAAAATATAGCCAAACCGGCCGCCGGGTTTCAGCAGTTGCATGCCCCTTTCCACAAAATACACGTACAGGTCGGCGGTACCCGCAAAGGTTTGGTAATGCTTTTTCAGGTAATCTTTCAGGCGGCCAAGTTCCTCCTGCCGTATATAGGGCGGGTTGCCAATCACCACATCAAACCCGGTAAACCCGCCTGCATCGTCCAGCACTTCAGGAAACACAAAACGCCATTCCAGCGCATCGAGGTAAATGCTGTTGTCCCTTATCTCCTGCTTTTCTTTTTCCAGCGCTTCTATTCCGGCGCTCAGCGCTTCCAATTGTTTTTGGGTGGCTTTCCGGGTTTTGGCATCGGCGCCAAACAATCCTTCGCGGTTGCTGAGGTCAAGCATTTTGCCACGCATTTTGGCAAGCGATTTATTGATGGGATCGTAAGTGGCTACTTCGCTTTTAAAATCCTTTTTAATGCTGTCAATCAGGTCTTCCAGCGCTCGTTTTTCTGTTTTGGTTTGAGCATGTTTGTATTGCCGCACGGCCAGCCGGTAGCTTTCAATGTTCCAGCGGCTTTGCTGCAGGGCAGGCGCCAGGTCGGCATCAAGGGCAAAACGGCCTACAAGGCTGTTGCCGGTCTGAATATTTATGTCAATGTTGGGAAGGGTTTCCAGCCGTAGGTTCGGACGGCCGTCCGAACCTACGGCTGGTGCCACGTAATACGCATGTTTCAGTAATTCAATCCATAGCCGCAGCCTGCAGATTTTTACCGAATTAGGGTTTATATCGGCCCCAAACAGGCAATTTTCAATCAGGGTTTGCTTTTCTCTAAAAAATGTTTCCTGTACTCTTTGGCTTTCAGCGTGGCCCGGCCGATAGGCAAATGGTTCGCCGTCTTCATCTGTTATAATCAATTCATCATTAACCACTTGTATGGTGTATTCTTTCAGCCGTTTGCCGTTGGCGTCCTGTAAAATGCGCAGTTCGTGCTTTATCAGTAAAATTTCATTGAGTGCACTTACCAAAAAATGGCCGCTGCCCACAGCAGGATCGCAAACCCGCAGGCTGTTTACAATGGTATTGGCCTCGTTACGGTCTTCTATTTTATTGTACACCTCATCCAGGTTTTGGCAGTTCCATCGTTTTGCTTCATTAAACTTTTGTACCACGGCGGCCCGCAGGGTTTGGCTGCACATGTACATGGTTATAAAACCCGGGGTAAAATAACTGCCGTCCTTATAGCCGTTCAGTTTTTCAAAAATCAACCCCAGCACGCTTGCGTTTATCAGGCGTTTGTTTTCTTCCTGAATTTCGCCCTGCCCTTCGCTGCCAAAATCGTAAGCGTTTAAAAAGCGGAAACAATAATCGAGGGTAGGGCCGCCGCCTTGCAGGGTTGCACGGCCGGGCCCTGCAAGAATGGTATTTTTTTCAAAGGGCAGCGCCAATTGGTTATCAAGTGCGCCAATATCTATGGTGCGTCGTTCCAGTTCGGTGCGTTCAAACAGGCTGCTGTTCAGGTAGGGTACCAGCGAAAATTTTTGCTGCAACCTTTCCTTTCGCTTGTCGGGCCATTCGGCCAGCACGGCAAAAAACAGGTTGGCGAGTTCATCAAAATCGTGTACAAGGCCTGTATGTAAAAATTTATATTTATCCTTTCCTGGATGATAGCTAACCAATTGGGCTTCAAGCAGTTTTAAAAACAGGATGCGGTTAATCCAGGTGATACAAAGTTCAAGCGCCAGGCCAAAATACTGTTCATCCTGCGTATCGCCCCATTGGCTTACCTGGTCAAGGTTACGCAGGGCTTCCTTTTCCTGTAGCTTCAGCAAGGTATTCTCCAGTAAACTTGCCTCCTGCCGTTGACCTGCCGGCTTTCGCCTGATTACTTTTTTATTGTCAGCTTTGGTTTCTTCCAGCCCTATAATGTGCAATAGTTCGGTATAAAAACCTTTGTCGAGCGAATTGCTGTCGTTGGCAAAGGGTTGTTTCAGCAAATGCGCAGGGCTGAGGATTTTATAAACAGGGAGCAATAATTTATCATCTGCCTTATTGGGATTGGTTACAATGGCTTTCAGCTTTTCCAGCGAAAAAAATGCGCCATTCAGCGTTTCATCTGTTTTGTCGAAAAGGATCTTTAATTCATGGTAGAAAAAGCCATTGTCCTTGCCATCCTGCCTGTACACATCATACAACTTACGGATGGCCGCATTGCGATAAATTTTTTTGTCAAATTCATTGGCATCAAATACTATCCAGTCAAAAATGTCTGTGGCGACCAAGTATTTCAGTTCGATATTGTTGTTTTCAATCCGTTCGCGCAGGTAATACAAAACCAATTCGTGCAACGCTTTGGTGTTGGGTTTTGCGGCAGTTATCATTTCGTTGCTGCGGGGGCGCTTTGTTTCTACAATTACCCCAACAGGAGCGGCATTGTTTTTACCAAGATGGATGCTCAGGTCCTGCCGCTCGTTATTTACACTTATATGGAAAGCCGGAAGGTAGCCATGATGCTGGAGAAGGGTGCTGATAAGTCCTTTCAGGGTTTCTTCTGAAAGTGCGGGGTCAGCCTTCTCAAATAATAAAATCAGTTGATCTTTAAAAGTTTCAACCGCCTGCCTGCCCACTTTTTCCTTACGGTAAGCGGGGTTTATCGCCTTTGTAGGAGTGGAAAGGTTAAGCATTAACGAATTGGCAGGGGTAGTTTGGTTCATCGTGCTAATGTAGGGAAAAGCATGAATGTGTAAGCGACTGTTAATCATTTTACAAACCTGGTAATATTCACATGTCAACTGCCTGCCTATCATTGTTTCTAACTCCAGGCGTTTATTATGCAGTGGGTGAAAAAAAGCAATGGCAGTTAAATGCATCCGTTGGTGGGGTGGGAGGTAACTATCGTATGGTTGGCAGGCGGTAATTCAGCAAACTCAGCGTGGTAAAAACCATCAGCGGAACCAGCAGGTACGAAAATTTTCCAATTGCCCTGTGCAATGGTCTTCTTTTGGTGCGAATGAGGTAGGGTTGCACAATCAGCATCAGGGTCCAAAGGATCAGGGTAACTCCATGGGCATGCATCCTGTAATTTTCCTGGTCGTGTATTTTTACAAAATAGGTGCGCCAGAAACCCCAAATCATAAAAAGAAAGAAAATGATAAAATATATATAACTTCTTTGAAACAGGGATTTTTCAAGCTTCATAATTCAGTAATCAGTTTGTGCAATTCAACTCAAAACTCTACCTTTCAACCCTACTTTAATTGCCGAAACTAAATGAAGTATTCTTTATTACTCCGAACTGAAGCATGGGTAATTTGCCTGCTGCTATTCGCAGGATGTATTTTAATGGTTGTTATTGGAAAATACCTGCGGGGTAAATTTGTGAGGGAAGACGAAAGTGATTCAAGGGGAGGGGTTAACTCCCTATTGGGTGCCTTGTTTGGCTTATGGGCATTTTTGTTGGCATTTACCTTTGGTAACTCATCTTCAAGGTTTGAAAATGTAAGAAATATTATGGTGGAGGAAACCAATGGGTTGAGAAGCGCCATTTTGCGCTCAGATGTTTTTCCAGACTCGGTCAGGGCCGGTTTACGGTACGACCTGAAGGAATACATTGATACGAGGATTGATTATTTTAATGATCCGTCCAATGTTGAAACAATAATTAAATTAAGAGAAAAATCAATACACATTCTTAATTCATTATGGCATAGAACAGTGCTGGCGTCAGCTAGCCCTAACTTGAACGTGCACACAAACAATATGCTTAATACCCTGTCGGGCATTATGGATAACGCATCAAAAAGGGATGCTTTGTTACTTTCAGGCATTCCTGAACCCATTCAATACATGCTCTTTTTCCTGGGCATGACCATCAGTTTTATTGGCGGGTTTACCACCCCGGACCTTAAAATCAAAGAGTGGCTGGTTATTTTGGGGTTTGCACTGCTGGCTACCTGCATTATTTTTATTTCAATTGATCTCGGCAGGCCGTTAAGAGGTATTATTAAACCCGATTTGGGAGAGGCAAGATTGGTTGAACTTCAAAAAATGCTGGAGTAAAAGACTTGTAGAGCGCTGTGCCTGATCCTGGTACATGTAAATTGAACTTTTTCTGCCCGCTTTACGGGCCGGGAAATGACCGGAAAAAGTATTTGTAAAACAGACAATATGCCAAAAGTTGTAGTACTTGGGGGTGGCGTAGCAGGCATGAGCGCTGCCCACGAACTGGTGAACCGGGGTTTTGAAGTGGAGATTTATGAACGAAACCCCAAATACTTTGGAGGTAAGGCCAGGAGTATTGAATACAACCACGATGGGGCATACCAAATTCCGTTGCCAGGTGAGCATGGCTTCCGGTTTTTCCCCGGGTTTTACAAGCATATAACCGATACCATGGCGAATATCCCTTATTCGCCCGATGGTAAAAAAGTGGTATTTCAAAACCTTGTTCCCACCAGCCGTACAATGATTGCCAGGTACAAGTTGCCGCCTATTGTAGCGGTCGCTTCTTTTCCACGCAATTTTGGCGATCTTAAACTGATCATTCACGATCTTACCGCCAACCTGCAAACAGGGCTTACCCATGAGGAGGAAATGTTTTTTGCCGAACGGGTTTGGCAGTTGATAACCAGTTGCTATGAACGAAGGGACGACGAATACGAAAGGCTTGGATGGTGGCAATATATGCAGGCCGACCGTTTTGGAAAGGCTTACCAAACCCTTTTGGTGGATGGTTTAACCCGTACGCTTGTGGCGGCAAAGGCCGAAATAGCAAGCACCAAAACCGGTGGCGATATTTTCCTTCAACTCCTGTTTACCATGACCGACCCTTCGGTAAACACCGACCGTGTGCTGGATGGCCCCACCAACGACCGTTGGCTTTATGCCTGGAAAGAATACCTGGAAAGCAAAAAGGTTGGTATGAACCAGGGTGTGGAGGCGTTGAACCTGGTACTGAAAGACGGCAAGATTGATCACGTGGTGGTGGGTGACAAAAACGCGCAAAAAATAGTAAAGGGCGATTATTATGTAATGGCCATGCCGGTTGAGCGCGCCGCACCCCTGATCACAAATGAAATGATAAGCCTTGATGGAGGCCTGAAATACATTAAAGAACTGGCCCCCAGCACGGCCTGGATGAACGGCATTCAATACTACCTGACTGAAAATGTTACCCTTAACCAGGGCCATATTATTTGCAGCGATTCCCAATGGGCGCTCACGGTTATTTCGCAAATTCAGTTCTGGAAGGATTATGATATTTCAAAACATGGAAATGGCAAAGTAAAAGGTATCATCAGCGTAGATATAAGCGATTGGACAACCCCCGGTAAATTCACCACCACCAAATGCGCCAACGATTGTACGCTGGACGAAGTGCAAAAAGAAGTTTGGGCGCAGCTCAAGCACACCCTCAACCACCCGGTAGAATTACTCAGGGATGATATGGTGATTGATTTTTACCTCGACCGGGACATTCAGGAAAAACCTGCCTCTCAACTTACGAATGAAGACCTAACCGATGCCGAACCGCTGCTGGTGAACCAGGTAAACACCTGGAGCTTGCGCCCCGATGCCGATTGTTATATTCCCAACCTGTTTTTTGCTTCGGATTATGTGCAAACCAATACCGACCTGGCCACGATGGAGGGCGCCAATGAAGCAGCCCGCAGGGCGGTAAACTGCATACTCGATGCATCGGGCAGTTGCGAAGAAAAGTGCAAGATTTGGAAATTGAAGGAGCCGTGGTGCTTTGCGCCTATGCGCTGGTTCGATCAAACCCGTTACAATGCCGGCTTACCCTGGTCGGCCAAAAAGCCCTGGTGGCTTACAGCCCTTACCGCACTGCTCGGAATATTGTACCTGGTTTGGGGTATTGTTTCCGGGTTTATAAAAAGCAAGCTTATTAATCCCATTCTGAACAGGATACCTTATTTCCCTTACAAAAAGGAAGTGTTGTTTATTCTGCTGACGATGGTTTTTACGCTATCCTTTGCACTTTTGGATGCATGGTTACACCTTGGTTACGCATCGGCAAGCCTGCTTGCCATTGGTATGTTTACCGTTATTGCTATCCATGCAAATAAAAGCCAGGATGCATTTCTTCAGAAGTTATTGGTGTTTGGCTTGTTTGCCGGGGTTACCGAACTGGCCGCCGACAACTGGCTGGTGAATGGCATTCAATCTTTGGTTTACCCCGCACAGCAGGCACGTATTTGGGCATCGCCTTTTTATATGCCGCTGGCATGGGCCGTTATATTGATACAGGTTGGTTACCTTGGCGGGCTGTTGGGTATGCGAAAATCCCTTCCTGTAAGTGTTGGGATCAGTTTTGTAATTGGCATGATGTTTATCCCGGTGTTTGAAACCTGCGCCAAGTATGCCGGCTGGTGGTACTATCAATCAAACACCAAATTTTTGGAAACTCCCTGGTATATCATTTTGGGAGAGGGGCTTATTTGTGCCGCGCTGCCGCTGGTTTTTCACAAGGTTGTACGTAAAACCTGGCTTGGTTCGGCCATCATGGGCATTTTGCTGGGGCTTTGGATTTTTGCGGCATATTATATTGGATACCTGATATTTGGTAAATGAATAAAATCGTAAGATACTTCATGCCTTCCGCTTTGCCGGATAATGAGGAAGTTCAGCGTAAGGCGCGGCTTACGGTTGGTACCTTATTGATCATTACCATCTTCAACCTAAATTATACAGCGTTTTCGTGGTTTATCGATTATCCGGGCGGGCTGATGTCGCAGGCGCCGCTTTTTCTCCTCGGGCTTACCACGCTTTTTCTATACCGCCAGGGGGTACCCAACTTTATCCTGTTGCTGGTGTATTTTATTTTTTGTTCCGTCAGTATTGCCATCACTGTTTTTTATACAGGTGGCTTTACGTCTGAACTTTTTGCCTGGCTGGCTACCACGCCCATTGTGGCGCTGCTGGTATGGAGCAAACGCGGCAGCCTGCTTTCATTGGTGGTGGTGGTGTGTATAGAGATAGGCTTTTTCTATTTGCAACAAAAGAATTTTGTTTTCCCTAACCAGATAAAACCGAACCTGGCTGATGGATTTTACCTGGCCACAAGCCTCGGGCTTGTATTTATCCTGTACTGGATTGCTTTTGTTTTTGAAAATGCCAAGGACCAGGCGCTGCAAAACCTGGAAACCAAAAATGCTGAACTGGCGAAAGAGAAAAAGAAGTCGGACGATTTGCTGCTTAACATATTGCCGTCAAGCGTAGCCGAAGAACTCAAGGAAACGGGTGGCTCCAAGGCAGGACTTTTTGAAAACGTTTCGGTACTCTTTCTTGATATTGTAGATTTTACGCTGATTGGGGAGCATTTGTCGCCGCAGGAACTGGTGAACGAACTTAACCACTGTTTTACGCTGTTTGACAACTTAGTCACCAAAAACCAGATGGAAAAAATTAAGACGGTAGGCGATGCTTATATTGCCGTATCGGGCCTGCCTACCGAGCATCCCAACCATGCTGAAATTGCCGTGAATACAGCGCTGGATATGATGGATGCCCTTGAAAAGTACGGAAAAGAGCGCCGGGGCGCCAATAGGCCTTATTTCCAATTTCGTGCGGGTATCCACTCGGGCTCATTGGTGGCAGGCATTGTCGGCATCAAAAAATTTGCCTACGATATTTGGGGCGATACCGTTAACTTGGCTGCGCGCATGGAGCAAAACAGCCTGGGCGGTAAAGTGAATATTTCAAGCCAAACCTGGCAACTTGTAAAAGATAATTTCCGCACCGAAGCGCGGGGAAAGCTGCATGCCAAAAACAAGGGCGAAATTGACATGTATTTTGTGTACCGCCCTTAAATACAATCCAAATGAAAGTAGAAGAATTAATTGCCAAAAGAAGTGAAGGAAAATGCGAGCTGTGCCACGCGGAAACAAAACTCAACCTGTATGAAGTGGAGCCGGTGGACAGTCGGTACGCCGACAATTGCATAATGGTTTGTGATACCTGCCTGGCGCAGATAGAAAAGAAGGCCGAACTGGATAGCGGGCATTGGAAAATTTTAGAAGAAACCATGTGGAGCGAAGTGCCGGGCATACAGGTGCTAAGCTGGCGGATGCTGAACCGCCTGCGCCACGAAAGCTGGGCTATGGACAACCTTGATATGATGTACCTGACCGACGAAAACCTGGAATGGGCTAAAAAAACGGGCGACCACGAAAGTGATGGTACGGTAGAACTGCACCGCGATTGCAACGGGCACCAATTGTTTCATGGCGATTCCGTGGTGCTCATAAAATCACTTGACGTAAAAGGCAGCACACTGAACGCCCGAATGGGTACGGTGGTGAAAAATATCCGCCTTGTAGAAAACAATACCGAACAGATTGAGGGCAGGGTAGAGAATCAATTGATTGTGATACTGACTAAGTATGTAAGGAAGCAAGGCGCCGGGCAGGATTAAGATTGTCATTGAACAATGCCATGAAACGGGGCACGAATTGCTGTATCAAAGATTTCATGAAGCATGGGCTTTCAGTATCTTCATTTGGTTATCTTTACTATATGGTACTACGAAAAACTTCATTAGCCCGTTTGCTTATGGCTATTTTGGCCATCGTTTCCCATTCAACCCTGCAGGCTCAATCTAATCCCAAACTTGTGGTGGGTATTACGATTGACCAGATGCGCTGGGATTATTTGTACCGCTTTCGCGATCGCTGGAGCGCACAGGGAGGGATCAGGCGTTTGATGCAGGATGGCTTTTCGTGCAACAACACACAAATCATGTACCTGCCAAGTTTTACAGCTTGCGGCCATGCAGGCATTTATACAGGGGCAGCGCCTGCCATGCATGGCATTACAGGCAATAACTGGTGGGATAATAATAAGCAGGAATATGTGTATTGCACCGAGGACGATAGTGTGAAAACCGTTGGCAGCAACACCGATGCGGGGCAAATGAGCCCGGTTAACCTGTTGACCACTACCATTTGCGATGAATTGAAACTGGCGCATAATTTCAGGAATAAAACAATCGGGATAGCGCTGAAAGACCGGGGTGGAATTATTCCTGCCGGTCACAACGCCAATGCCGCCTATTGGTACGATCCTGAAGCGGGGCAATGGATAACATCCACTTACTATATGCCTGAACTACCAGCCTGGGTTAAAAAATTCAATACCCCCGCCAAAGTGGATAGTTTGTATAAGCTCGACTGGCACCTGCTGTATCCAGTAGAAACCTATGTTCAAAGCATCCCCGACAGGAGGGGTTACGATGTACGTACTTTTGGTTCACCCGAAAGAAAATTTCCTTATGGGCTAAAAAAGAATGCCGGTACAAATTATTCCATCATTTCGGCCACGCCGCATGGCAATACCCTCACCACCCAGTTTGCAGAAGCGACTATTCTTGGGGAGCAGCTTGGGGCAGACAGTATCCCCGATTTTTTAGCCGTCAGCTATTCATCCACCGATTATGTAGGCCATGCCTATGGCCCCAATTCTCTTGAATTAGAAGACACATATCTTAGGCTGGATATGGATTTGGGCCATTTGTTCGATTTCATAGATAAGCAGGTGGGCAAGGGTGAATGGATGGTTTTTCTTTCATCGGACCATGGCCAGGCGCATGTTCCGGGTTTTATGAGGTTTAATAAATTGCCAGGCGGGTTGATTGACGATGAAAAACTAAACACACAGCTAAATGAAGCGCTCAAACAACAATTTGGAGTGGATAACCTGATAAAAGGAGTTCTTAATGAGCAGGTAATCTTTAATATAGATTTAATAAAAAAAACCAAGAAGCTGGGGAAGTCAGACGTCGCGGATTTTGTGATTGCATGGCTTGAAAAGCAGGATGGTGTAAGCCGGGCTGTCAGGATGGAAGATGTGTCGAGATCGGCGCTTCCTGAATATGTAGCCAACCTGGTAAAAAACGGGTATTTTCCTTCACGATGCGGTCATGTCCAGATTTTTTATAAATCAGGTTATATCGAAGGTTTTGCAAACGGCGGGTCCACGCATGGTTCGGGATATAATTACGATACCCATATCCCGCTATTGTGGTACGGATGGGGCATAAAAAAAGGGCAATCCGTGCGAAAAATTTCCATGTCGGATATTGCGCCTACTTTGGCTGCTTTACTTCATATACAGGAACCAAGCGGTTCTGTTGGTAATGTGATCTATGAACTCTTTTAATAGCCAGGAGCTACGCTTAATGATAAAACGATTTTTGTATGCGGGGTTATTAGTTTTAATCTCCGGTTTTATTTACGGCCAAAAAATTGTCAGTCGAAAACAGTTTTTTGAAGATAGCTTTTTGCTTCATGCTACCCTTACTACAAGCTATAAGGATTTGATGAATCAACGAAAGGAACCTGTGTACCAGCCGGCTTCCGTAACTTTTAAAAACCTCGACTCTTCCGGGCCATTAACCGAACCCATCAGGGTAAAGCTCCGCGGCAAGTTCCGAAGGGTCAATTGCTCATTTGCCTCGCTGTTTTTCGATTTTTCCGATACCACCAAAACATCCAGGTTGTACAACTTCAAAGAATTAAAAGTGGTGGTGCCCTGCGAGTGGGGCTCGGATGATGAGCAATGGCTGATTAAAGAATACCTGATTTATAAATTGTATCAATTGTTTACAGAGAAAAGTTTCAGGGTAAGGCTGGCAAAATTCACTTTCGATGATAACAGCGATTCGATAAAGCCTTATAAGCAATATGGTTTTTTTCTCGAAGATGTGGATGACCTTGCCAAACGAAATGATTGTAAAGAGACGGGTGATGAAAAAATAATGACTGAAGAAACCAACCGCCAGCATACCACTATGGTGAGTATGTTTGAATATATGGTCTCCAATTCCGATTGGAATGTTCCTGCCCGCCAAAATGTAAAGCTTATCAGGCACGAAGATTCAGCAAAGGCCAAACCATACATTGTTCCATATGATTTTGATTATAGCGGCGCGGTAAATGCTTTATATGCCGAGCCTGCGCCATACCTGGGTATTGCAAAAGTTACCGACCGGCTATACCAGGGTTTTCCCAGGACAGAGGCCGAGTTGAAGCCTGTGATTTCATTGTTCCTGCAAAAGGAAAATGATGTTTTCAAAACCATACTTGATTTCCCGCTTTTAAAGAAAAAGCCAAAAGAAGAAATGGTTGCTTTTATCCGGGAGTTCTTTACCATCATAAAGGATGAAGCCAATATTAAAAAAATATTTATCGACAAGGCGCGAAAGAAATAGGGGAGAAACCGGCGGATTTTAAAGCAGGGAATATTGATTACGGTATGGATAAAAAATATTTGACCAATAAGGATTTGAGCTGGTTATCCTTTAACGGGCGGGTATTGGAAGAAGCAGCTTCAGAGTCTGTCCCCTTGCTTGAACGATTAAAATTCCTATCTATCTTTTCTTCCAACCTCGATGAGTTTTATCGCGTGAAAATGCCGCCCTTGCTGGCTTTGCAAAAAATTAAAAAGAAACGTTCAACTGTTCTAAGCTATGTGAATGCCACGGTACTGGAACAGCAAAAAAGATTCGGATATATCCTCGATGACCTGGTCATTCCGAAATTGAAAGAGATCAATATTCATTTTTTGAATACAGAACCTATTCCTCCCACCCTGGACGAACAGGTACGCGATATTTTTTTTACGGAAGTGGCGGGTTTGCTGCAGCCTGTTCTTTTTGAGCATACACAAAATTTTTTTGCCGGAAACAACCAGTTGTATGCATTGGTCATACTTGAAGGGGAAGATGGCCGGGAGAAACCTGGTATTGTAAATATTCCAACCCAGGTATTGCCCCGTTTTTATACAATCAATAAAGAAGATAAAAGATTTATTGTATTCCTTGATGATATTATCCGGGACAATATGAAGGCCATTTTTCCGGGGAAGAAAATAAAATCAGTTTTCAATATAAAAATAACCCGTGATGCTGAACTGAACCTGGCAGATGATTATAACGAAGATGTTGCCGTAAAAATTGAAAAGCAGCTTCAAAAGAGGGATTATGGGTTAGCCACGCGTTTTTTATATCAACCCGGCATACCCGAACAACATTGGCCCGAAATCCTGGCAACATTCAACCTGCAAAAAAGCAGCCTGGTAGAGGGTGGGGTGCATCATGGTTTGAAGGATCTTGCGTACTTTCCGGTGAAGGATGAAGCGTTGAATTATCCTGCATGGAAACCTGTTATTACAAGGATAAACCGTGCAACATTATTTGAAGAAATTACGGTGCAGGATGTAATGGTGCACACGCCCTACCGGCATTTCAATACCGTGCTTAGGTTTTTTAATGAAGCAGCTATTGACCTCGCAGTGGAGGAAATTTTTACCACATTATACCGGGTAGCGGCTGATTCAAGGATTGCTTATGCGCTGATCAGCGCTGCCTGCAATGGCAAAAAAGTTACGGTGCTGGTAGAGTTAAAGGCCAGGTTTGATGAGGCCAATAATTTACGCTGGTCCAAACGCATGAAGGACGCGGGAGTAAAGATCATATACAGCAGTAATAATATTAAGATTCATGCAAAAGTGGCGTTGGTTAAAAGGAGTCATCCCTCAAAACCATTATTAGGCCTATTGGCCACGGGCAATTTAAATGAAGGCACGGCGCGGTATTATACCGATCATATTTTATTGACAGCCAATTATCCAATGCTGCTGGAATTAAAAATGCTGTTTGACTTTCTTGTTAAAAAGCAAAAGCCCGACCTGGCTGACCGTTTGAATTTTTCTCACCTGCTTGTTTCGCAATTCAATCTCCGGAAAAAATTTTTCAACCTGGTTGAAAGGGAGATGTCCAATGCCGTCGCAGGTAAAAAGTCCGGCATCATGATCAAGCTCAACAACCTGGAGGAGGAAAAGCTGATAGAGAAATTGTACAAAGCTTCTAAAGCCGGGGTAAAAATAGATTTGATCATACGGGGTATTTGCTGCCTTAAACCCGGTGTGCCGGGGCTGAGTGAAAACATACGTGTCAAACGGATTGTGGACCGGTACCTGGAACATGGCCGCGTATTCAGGTTTGAGAATAACGGAAATCCTGAAATCTTCATGGGGTCTTCCGATTGGATGGTCAGGAATATTTACCGGCGGATCGAGGTCTGCTTTCCCATTTACCATGAACCCTTGAAAAAGGAACTGATGGATATCCTTGATATTCAGTTCAGCGATAATGTTCAGGCTGTTTGGGTGGATGCGGAAGGCCGCAACAAGCCGATCTTAAAAGAAGGTACACCGGTTCGGTCGCAGGAAGCAATTTACCGTTATATGGGAGGAGTTTGAAAACAAATGATTTTTCCTCCCGGCCGCCATAAACCTTTGATACTGGTTGGTTCTCTCATTTTCAAGCTGTAAGGTTCCTTTTCGCTTTTGGGTAATAATTGTAACCCTTTGTGCACACCGTCCTGGTTTTCCGTAATATTTTACTATTTTAGGAACGGCTTTTTTTCCTAAAATCTACCGGCATGCTTAAAATTCTTTTTACCCTGTTTTTTTTTGAAGGCAAACTGCGTTGCGCAAAATGTTGGAATTGGAATAAGCCCCACAAAAGCAAGACTTGAAGTTAATGGAGCGGTTGGAATTACCACCGCCATTTACCAGCAGGCAAATGCGCAAAATGTGGGCATAGGTACCAATACGGCCACCCGCGCCAAACTGGAAGTGATAGGTGTAGTCAGCGGGGGCTCCACCAGCGGGCTTTTTGGATCCAACAGCGCCGGCATTTCGCTGCAGCGCAACTGGCCTACTATTGGCTTTAACCAATACCGCGACAATATTATCCCCGGCAGCCAGGGCAAATACATAAGCAACGGGTTTGCCGCCATCCAGTATATATATCCCGGCTCGGGCACTTTTGCCATTGATATGTTTGCCGGCGGCAATGCCAATGCCAGTACCCCGGCCGGTGTGCGGGCCATTACCATTGCCAATAATGGCAATACGGGTATTCGGGGCGCCGGTACAAACGCTACCCTTTCCGTAGCCCGTGGCGACGGAGTAGATGGTACAGCAGCCTTTGCAGCTCCCAGCAACTATTACTCGCATTTTAATTACAGCACTAACGAAGACACTTATATACGTGCCGGTATGGAAGGCGGTACCGTTTATATCAACAGGATACCTACCGGCTCCATCTTGGTGGGCACTACATCCTCCCATATCGGCATCAATAATTCCAATCCTTTTTTTACCATTGAAGTTTACCAACCCAGTGGGCAAAAAGCATTTACACTGGTGGATGCGGTCAATAACCGCTGGGCAATGGCCTGCAATTATATTAACACGGTAAATAATGGAAACGGTGTAGCCCTCGATTTTTACTACAACAATGTGGGGCGTGGCCGCTTTCAATTCTGGAACGGAGCCTATGTGGTGCTAAGCGATGGCAAGCTAAAAAAGGATATTGAACCCATGCCGCCTGTGCTGGAAAACGTAAATAAGCTACGCACGGTACGCTACGAAATGACCCGCAACAATCCCCAGCACGAAAAAGCTATTGGTATGATAGCCCAGGAGGTAAAGCCCTTGTTTCCACTGATGGTGCGGCAGGTATCCGACCCTAGTGGAAATAACCAGGCCCTCCCCAATGCTTTGGTGATGGATTACAGCAGCTTTGGCGTCCTCGCCATAAAAGCTTTGCAGGAGCAGCAGGAGCAGCTAAATGCCTTGGAAAAAGAAAAAAGGGAATTGATGGATAGGTTGTTGGCCCTGGAAAGAGCATTGAATTAAATAAGTTAGTTGATTCTCCCGGCAAAACAAACGAGTGGGGAACAATACAGCGGCAAAACAAAAAGCAAGTATCTTTTAAACAAAAAATATGATAAGCAAATCCATATTGATGCTGGTATTTTCCGGCTATTGCTGCCTTCTTTCTGCACAAAAAGTTGGTATTAATAAAACCAATCCCACAGAGGCGTTGGACGTAAATGGATATCTCAGCGGCGCTCTGAAAGTGAATGGTGTTGCCGGAACTGCCGGCGGAAGCAGTATTAATTATACCATTGGTAGCGGCGGCGCCTATAAAGGGGCCGGTGGCAACACTACCGTAACCCTGCCTGGCGGAACTTTAACGGCGCTTGGCGCAAATGCGATTACCCTTTCAGGCGGCAACGAGCAATACGGCGTCAATAATATAAATCCGGCAGGTAGCATGGCTGCGTTTTATATGCCGGGCAACAGGGGCACCACTACCCGTTATGATTTTGGACAAAAGAGTTCCACCATCTATACACAAACCACTTATCTCGCTTCCGGTGGCGCACCGGTAGGCATGCTCAATACCTCCATAAACAACGGAAATACCATCTATTACGAAAACGGTGTTTTGATCTGGGCTGTACTAAGTCCCGGCCCGCCCACGCTTCCCGGTTCAGGCGGTTGTTACTATCATAATGCTGCCGCAGGAATGGTCATTTTTTGGTGGTAGCGGGGTATGCATGTGGGCTTGTTTCCGCTGATGGTGCATGGCTAATAAATAATTGGCATTTTTTAATCTTATTTTATCTGATCTCAATATTCGATCTGTTTTGCTGTAATTTCATTCCCCTTGTTGTTTATAAGGGAATAATGCACTATGAATAAATTGGCTGAATTTTTTTTGTATGGCTTGCTGTTCATGCAAGTCAATGTTATGTATGCCCAACAAGTGTCATCAGCACCCGCAGCAAAAAACAAAATACGGCTTAACCAGGTTGGATTTTACCCATCATGGGAAAAATTGGCAATTGTCGAAGGAAATGTTTCCGGCCAGGTTTTTTATGTAAAAAGCCCCGACCTGCGCAATACCTATTTTAAAGGCAACCTTAGCACTGTAGCTACCTGGGAGTATAGCAACGAATTTGTAACAGTGGCTGATTTTTCCGCTTTTACAACACCAGGGCAATTTGTAATAACGGTGGAAGGCCTTGCCGAAAAATCTCCCCCCTTTTCTATTCTTCCAAAAGTGAACGATCAATTAGCCAGGGCCTCTGTAAAGGCTTTTTACTATAACAGGGCTTCTACCTCACTGCAACCTGTTTTTGCAGGAGTGTGGCAGCGTAAGGCAGGTCACCCCGATGATAAAGTGCTGATTCATGCATCGGCAGCAACGGATGCAAGGCCCGCCGGAACTATAGTTTCGTCACCCAAAGGCTGGTACGATGCAGGGGACTACAATTGTTATGTGGTTAATTCCGGAATTACAATGCATAACCTGCTTTCTGCTTATGAGCATTTTCCATCTTATTACGACACCTTATCGCTAAATATTCCGGAAAGTAAAAACCAGATACCCGATCTGTTGGATGAAGCAAAATGGAACCTTGATTGGATGCTTACCATGCAAGACCCAAACGATGGTGGAGTGTATAATAAAAAAACCACTGCCAGCTTTTGTGGTGCTGTAATGCCTGCCGACGACACAGCTACCCGCTATCTTGTTGCAAAAGGCAGTGCTGCAACCTTCGATTTTGCAGCGGTTATGGCCATGGCTTATCGTATTTATAAAAAGTTTGATCCTTCGTATGCTGACAAATGCCTGAGTGCGGCAAAATTGGCATACCAATGGGGGAGCGCCAACCCAAATGTTTATTTTAAAAACCCTGCCGGAATTACCACAGGTGGTTATGGAGATGGCAATACTACTGATGAAAAAGAATGGGCAGCCACTGAACTTTACATTAGTACCGGAAGTGATGTTTATTATGCCCAAAGCTTTAAAAGCAGTGAAACCTACGGGTTACCCGGATGGCCGAATGTTCGTACCCTGGGATTAATATCGCTGGTACTTCATCGCAAAGAATTAACTGCCTTAGGTAAAAATGATACCCTGTCCATGAATGCCAAACTTATTTCACTGGCTAATAAAAGTAAGCTGCATAAGATCAACTCTCCCTATGGTACAAGTATGGGTACTAATGGAAATGGAGACTTTAACTGGGGCGGAAATTCAAACGCATTAAACTATGGAATGGTAAATATTTCTGCCTTTTTATTAACTGGGGATAAGGCGCATCTGTATGTTACCCTTTCTTCATTAGATTATGTGTTAGGAAGAAATGCAACTGCTTATTGTTTTGTAACGGGTTTTGGCAACATGCGTGTAAAAAATCCTCATCACCGCCAATCATTTGCCGATGGAATTGCCGACCCTGTTCCCGGATGGGTGGTTGGCGGCCCCAATACAAATGCGCAAAACGATTGTGGGGCTGCATTATATCCTTCATCCACTTACCGGGCCATTGCTTACCTTGATAATTGGTGCAGTTATTCAACCAACGAAGTAGCCATTAACTGGAACGGTCCGCTGGTTTTTGTTACAGGTGCGCTGGAAGCCATTTGGGCGCGGACGAGGTAGCCAATTGAATTTCCTTTTCAATAGATGAAAATAAAAAATCCCGCCATTTTTAATGACGGGATACAAACTTGTCAACCGGTTAACCTTTCAACTTGTAAACCAATAATTTATCCTGCAAACTGCTTTCTGATAATATTCAACGCAGCGCCTTCTTTAAACCACTCAATCTGCTGCTCATTGTACGTATGGTTCACCAAAATTGAATCTGAGGTTCCATCAGCATGGTTCAATACCAATGTAAGCGGCTTGCCTGGGGCAAACGCGGTGAGTCCGATAATATCAATGCTATCATCTTCCTGAATTTTATCGTAGTCGGCCTTATCTGCAAAGGTTAGCGCCAACATGCCCTGCTTTTTCAGGTTGGTTTCGTGGATGCGTGCAAAGCTTTTTACCAAAACGGCACGAACACCAAGGTGGCGGGGTTCCATGGCAGCATGCTCGCGGCTGCTGCCTTCCCCGTAGTTTTCATCACCTACCACAATGGTACCTATACCGGCAGCTTTATAGGCGCGCTGGGTGGCAGGAACGGGACCATGCTCGCCCGTTAGCTGGCTTTTAATATTGTCGGTTTTTTCATTAAAAAAATTCACGGCACCAATCAGCATGTTGTTGCTGATATTATCGAGGTGACCCCGAAACTTCAACCATGGACCTGCCATGCTAATATGATCGGTGGTACACTTGCCTTTTGCTTTTATGAGGAGTTTCAGACCTTTAAGGTCACTGCCTTCCCATGCGGCAAAGGGATCGAGCAATTGAAGACGGTTACTGGTAGGGCTTACCGCTACAGTTACGCTGCTTCCATCTTCGGCAGGGGCCTGGAAACCTGCATCTTCCACGGCAAACCCACGTATGGGTAATTCGTACCCGGTAGGCGGATCGAGTTTTACCTGCTCGCCATTTTCGTTGGTTAGCGTGTCGGTAATCGGGTTGAAGGTAAGGTCGCCTGCAATGGCTAAAGCGGTTACCAGTTCAGGACTTGCCACAAAGGCCATAGTGTTCGGGTTGCCATCGGCGCGCTTGGCAAAATTGCGGTTGAAGCTGTGTACAATGGTATTGCGCTCCTGCTTTTCGGCTCCTACGCGCTCCCACATTCCTATGCAGGGCCCACAGGCATTGGCAAAAACGGTAGCGCCAATCTGGGCAAAAGTATCCAGGAAACCATCGCGTTCAATAGTATATCTAACTTGCTCAGAACCAGGTGTTATGGTAAATTCTGCCTTTGTTTTCAAGCCCTTTTCGGCTACTTGTTTGGCCAGGCTTACCGCGCGGCTGATGTCTTCATAAGAAGAGTTTGTACAACTTCCAATCAAACCCACTTCCACCTTAGTAGGCCAGTTGTTGGCTGCGGCAGCCTCTTTCATTTTGCTGATAGGAGTGGCCAGGTCGGGCGTAAAAGGTCCGTTCAGGTGAGGTTCCAGTTCGCTCAGGTTAATTTCAATTACCTGGTCGAAATAGGCTTCAGGGTTTGCATATACTTCTGCATCACCGGTCAGGTGTTCGGCAATACCGTCGGCAAGAGTGGCTACCTCTTCGCGGCCGGTGGCCTGCAGGTAGCGGCTCATGCTTTGGTCGTAGCCAAAGGTTGAAGTAGTGGCGCCAATTTCAGCACCCATATTGCAAATAGTGCCTTTACCCGTACAGCTCATGGCTACCGCGCCTTCACCGAAATATTCAACCACAGCGCCGGTTCCGCCTTTTACGGTCAATATGCCGGCTACTTTCAGGATTACGTCTTTGGGAGCGGTCCAGCCGTTCAGTTTGCCGGTAAGTTTCACCCCAATCAGTTTGGGCATTTTCAGTTCCCAGGGCAGTCCTGCCATTACATCGCAGGCATCAGCGCCACCCACACCAATGGCAATCATACCCAGGCCGCCTGCGTTCACTGTATGGCTATCTGTTCCAATCATCATGCCGCCGGGGAATGCGTAGTTTTCCAATACAACCTGGTGGATAATACCCGCGCCGGGTTTCCAGAAACCAATGCCGTATTTATTTGATACTGAGGCGAGGAAATCATACACTTCGCTGCTTTCATGCACAGCCCTGTCAAGGTCAACCTTGCTGTTGTCTTTAGCTACAATCAGGTGATCGCAATGCACGGTACTGGGTACGGCAACCTTGGTGCGGCCAGCCTGCATAAACTGCAGCAGCGCCATTTGCGCGGTGGCATCCTGCATGGCTACACGGTCAGGCGCAAAGTCCACGTAGTCTTTTCCACGACCATAAGGGGTAGTAGCATTGCCCTGGGTAAGGTGGGCGTAAAGAATTTTTTCAGTAAGCGTAAGCGGACGGCCTACTGCCTTGCGGGCTGCGGCTACCCGGGCCG
Source organism: uncultured Chitinophagaceae bacterium (assembly GCA_964444195.1). Lineage (GTDB taxonomy): Bacteria > Bacteroidota > Bacteroidia > Chitinophagales > Chitinophagaceae > Phnomibacter. The sequence continues at coordinate 6,199 of CAYUGH010000058.1, read as the reverse complement.
GAAAGCGCTCGTACAGCGCCTTGATCATGGATAAATCGAACATAATACAGGAAATTATTGCGATGTGATATAATCAGGCCGCGAAATTACAGGTTCCTTGCCAAGGTAAAAAGCAGGTTTCCATATAATATCAAATAAACATTGGCAAAAAAGTACCGGGGTTTGCAAAGGCCGTTCCTAAAAATTTAAAATTCCGTAAACATTAATCAGATATTTTTGTGGTGCAAGTGAAAACTATCTTTATATGCCGGAAAAGTTCAGAACCTATATTGAAATGAATGTTTTTGGGGTTTGTACCTACCTGGGAGAAAGGTTTAACATAGCAACCTCCAAAATCCGCCTGTACTTTATTTACCTCTCCTTTTTCACCTTCGGAAGCCCGGTGATCATTTATTTTTTCATTGCCTTCTGGATGAATATAAAGCAATACATTGTTTACGGAAAACGAAATCCGCTTTGGTATAAGTGAATGGTTGATAAATAATTTTGAAAAAGGCTGGCTGCGTTATTCATTGAATGAGTGTACTGTTGTACGCAGGGCAGCCAGTTGTTCCAGCAAGGGTTCCAGTAAATCAAGCCGCAACATATTGGCGCCGTCGCTTTTAGCCACCGCAGGGTTGGGGTGGGTTTCAATAAAAAGGCCGTCTGCGCCCGTGGCAATGGCTGCTTTGGCAATGGTACCAATCAGTTGGGGATTGCCTCCTGTAACACCTGTAGTTTGGTTGGGTTGCTGCAAACTATGGGTGCAATCCATAACCACCGGGCATCCATGTTCCTTCATCCAGGGGATGTTGCGGTAATCCACCACCAGGTCCTGGTAGCCAAAAGTAGTGCCGCGCTCGGTAAGCATGATCTGTTCATTACCCGCTTTCCTGATCTTTTCAACGGCAAACTTCATCGAGGGACCGCTCAGGAATTGACCTTTTTTTACATTCACCACTTTGCCGGTAACGGCGGCGGCCTCCAGCAAATCGGTCTGGCGGCAAAGAAAGGCGGGTACCTGGAGAATGTCAATGTATTTGGCGGCTTCGGCACATTCATCGTGGGCATGCACATCGCTGGTGGTAGGCAGGCCGTATTTGGCGCCAACCTTTTTTATGAGTGAAAGCCCCAACTCATCGCCCAACCCGGTAAAGCTGGAAGCGCTGGTACGGTTGGCCTTGCGGTAACTGGCTTTAAATACATAAGGTATTTCCAGTTTCTTACAAATACCGCTAACGGTTTCGGCAATTTCCATCACAAGCCCTTCGCTTTCTACCACGCATGGGCCTGCAATCAAAAAGAAGTTGCTTGGATTGTATGTTTGGCCTGCAAACAGGTTATTCAGGTAGGCTGGAATCATGGGCCAAAAATAAAGCGAATGGGTAAACCGGTTCGCTTATTTTAAATCCTTCAAAATGGCTTTGGCAATTTTGGGATCAATGATCACTGTATCATGCTCAAAATCAAGCTTGATCCGCCATTTTTGAAGGGTGGTTACGCCAATGATCGCATCCTCGCTCAGGTTAGGAACTACAGCAAATTCATCCGACATTCGGATATCATCAATATAAAATTCACTTACAATTTTTTCAGAAATCTTCAGGTACGTTCCCTGGCTTGCAGTTGCTACTTCCAATGGGGTAATCATTTTTTGCGGTTCAGCAATTTCCTCCGCATAATCAGGATGTATGCAGCTAAAAGTAGCGCCGCTATCAAAAAGGGTGTACAAAATTTTTTCGCCTTTTGCGCCTTCGAACCTTACCGGTAATTTTAAAATCATACTTGCAAGTTACAAAAGAATGTAAAGATAATCCTGGCAAAACTCCAGTTTCAACCCACCCGGTTATCTTTACAGCCATCCCAGGTTTATTTTTTTACTCACCAATTTCTTTTCATGCTTTTTACATTTCTCCATATCACCGACTTTTCACTCCCGCTCAAAAGTCCCATCCTGATATTTTCTACCATCCTGTTTATCATCCTTTTTGCCCCGATTGTTCTTAATAAGTTTCGCATCCCTCACCTGATCGGGCTTATTATAGCAGGGGCGCTTATTGGCCCGCATGGATTTTTTATAATGGACCGCGATAGCTCTTTCAAGCTTTTCGGCCAGGTTGGGCTGTTGTACATTATGTTCCTGGCAGGTTTGGAAATTGATCTTGCCGAATTTAAAAAGAACAGCGGGAAAAGCCTGCTGTTCGGCATGTACACTTTCCTCATCCCCATGTCGCTGGGTTTTCTTGCCGGCAGGTATTTGCTTGAATTTTCAATTCCTTCTTCCATTTTACTGGCCAGTATTTTCGCCTCGCATACCCTGATTGCGTATCCCATCATCAGCAAATTGGGGGTGGCCAAAAACCGCGCGGTAAATGTAACCATCGGGGGAACCCTGATTACAGATACCCTGGCGCTGCTGGTGCTTGCCGGGGTGGCGGGTATGTACACCGAGGGAGTAAAGGACCATTTCTGGGCGCAGCTCGGGCTTTCCGTTTTTGCCATGGGCGCCTTTGTTATGTGGGGTTTCCCAATCATCGGGCGTTGGTTTTTTAAACGGTTCGATGATAATGTTTCACAATATATTTTCGTTCTGGGCATGGTTTTCCTCGCAGCATTTCTTTCTGAGCTGGCCGGGGTGGATGCTATTATCGGAGCGTTTTTGGCCGGGCTCGCGCTGAATCGCCTTATTCCTCATACCAGCGCTTTAATGAACAGGATCGAGTTTGTGGGCAGCGCATTGTTTATTCCTTTTTTCCTGATTGGGGTGGGCATGCTGATTGATTACAAGGTGTTTTATGAAGACATGGATACCATCAAAGTAGCATCGGTAATTACCATTGTGGCTATAGTGTCAAAATATGCCGCCGCATGGCTGGCGCAAAAAACCTTCAGGTTTACAACCGATGAACGAAGGCTTATTTTTGGGCTGAGCAATGCCCACGTGGCAGCCGCGCTTGCGGTGGTGCTGGTGGGATACAACACCATAACCGGAACCAACGCGGCGGGTGAGCCGGTCAGGCTGCTGAATGAAAGTGTTCTGAATGGTTCCATTGTGCTCATCATGGTAACCTGTACCATCGCTTCGTTTGTGGCGCAAAAAGGCGCCCGCAATATTGCGCTGATGGACAATACCAACGAAATAAGCGATGATACGGATATTGATGAAAGGATACTGGTAGCCATTAACCTCGAAGAAAGGGTAAATACAATTATGGATTTTTGCATTTCCATCAAATCGAAAACCAATAAATCGGGCATTTATGCGCTGAATATTGTGAACACCGGCAACCCCAAACCGCAGGATGAAAAAAACGCGCAGAAAATATTGAAGCTGGCCGGTGATGCGGCAGCGGCCACCGATACATTTGTTCACCAGCTTAAGCGCTACGACCTGAACTTAGTGAATGGAATTACCAGCGTTATTAAGGAACATTCCATTACCGACCTCGTGATGGGTTACCCCGATTACCTTGACAGTTCCGATACCTTTGTAGGCGATTTGCTGGGCGGCGTACTGGCAAAATGCAACGCCACCATGCTTATTTATAAGCCCACCCAACCATTGGGTACCATCAAGCGTAACCTGGTAGTGGTTCCCGAAAACGCTGAAATGGAGATCGGGTTCCCTTTCTGGCTGGTGAAATTGTGGAATGTAAGCCGCAATACGGGGAGCAGGTTGATAGTATATGCGGGCGAACCGGTGATTGCGCTCATGAAAAAGATTGCTGAAAAACACCCCGTTTCCATTGAATTTAAAAAGTTTACCGATTGGGAAGATTTCCTCATTATCAGCCGCGACCTAAGGGTGGACGATAACCTGTATATAATTATGAGCCGCAGAAATCACCCGTCCTACACGGCTTCTATGGCGCGGATCCCATCTTACTTGCATACCTATTTTAAGGAGTTCAGCTTTGTGCTGGTTTACCCAATGCAAACCGGCATACAGGAAGGAGAAAGCAGCGACCTGAAAAATCCGGGCGTGCTGGAGCCCTTCCAGGAAAACCTTGCGGTGCTCGACGATATTGGTAAAACCATTTCACGGTTATTCCGAAAACGTTAACCGGGGTAGTGCGTCAAATTTGCAGCGGCTGCTTACATTTGCCGCCTGCTTTTTAATAATGAATTCTTGCTATGATTAAAGAAAAAATATTGGTCATCGGGGCTTCGGGCCAGATAGGAGTGGAGCTTACCCTCGCCTTGCGCAAAATATACGGCAACAACAATGTAATAGCCAGCGACCTGCGCGAGCAAAACCCCTTGCTGGAAGGAACCGGCCCCTATGTAGCGCTGGATGTAATGAATAAGGAAATGCTGCATGTGCAGGTGATACGCCAGGGCATTACCCAGATATACCTGCTGGCGGCCATATTGAGCGCCACGGGCGAAAAAAATCCCGGGCTGGCCTGGCACCTGAACATGCAGGGGCTGCTGAATGTGCTGGATATTGCCCGCGAAGAAAAGCTGCACAAAGTGTACTGGCCTTCGAGCATTGCCGTTTTCGGGCCCACTTCGCCCCGCCAAAATTGCCCGCAGCAAACCATTATTGAACCGGTTACCGTGTACGGCATCAGCAAATACGCGGGTGAATTCTGGTGCAACTATTATTTTCAGCGATATGGGGTAGATGTGCGCAGCCTCCGTTACCCGGGGTTGATTTCCTACAAATCGGCGCCGGGCGGGGGTACCACCGATTACGCAGTGGAGATTTACCTCGAAGCCCTCGAAGAAAAAAAATACGAGTGCTTTCTGAAAGAAGATACCTACCTGCCCATGATGTATATGCCCGACGCCATCCGCGCCACCATTGAACTGATGGAAGCGCCGGCCGAAAAAATCTCTATCAGGCATTCTTACAACCTTGGGGGCATGAGCTTTTCACCGAAAGAAATTGCCGCCACCATTCAGAGCCATATCCCTGAATTCACCATTTCGTACAAACCCGATTACCGGCAGCAGATTGCCGATGGCTGGCCCCAAAGCATTGACGACAGCGTGGCAAGGAAAGACTGGGGCTGGAAGACAGCCTACGACCTCGAGGCCATGACGAGGGATATGCTGGAGAATTTGGAGAAAGAAGTGTAGAGACAAAAGCATACGCAAAGTTTTCCTTTACAATGGAGCCAATGCCGGGAACGAGTGACAAATTGTATTATGGCCTATGAAATTTTTCCTGCAAAGATTATTTTAACAACCTTTAATAAGCCTGCTTTTTACACGCATAAATAGTATAAATATTTTTAATACATGAAAGATTATTTTAAGAGTATTATTGTCTTGGGTGTCATATTTTACTTCAACTCGGCATTTGGTCAGGATGAAACGACTAACACTGATATTGTTTTGGGGAATAATGATATCACTCCAAAAGGGGCCTCTTTTCCATCCACTGAAACTATCCAATTTTCGCTTACTTTCCAGGATAAGTATGCCCCTAATGGGTCAAGTGTTGGAGTGACTTTGGTTACCATTTCTCTTAGCAGGTTACAGGGTAGTGACCTAATAGTTCCGACGGGTACTTTAGCCGATAAATTGGATTGGGAGTATAACCCATTAACTAATCAGTATATCGGAAAAATGAAGGATGGGGGGATTTTACAGGAGCAATACCATATAATCTCGAAATAGCCAATCTGCCACTGCAATCTATTAGTGCTTTACCGCTGGGTTTGGCCGATATAGGGTTCACTGCTCTTGGGGTCCTCCCCGATAATATAAATGGTGATCTGCCTGCAAACAACCGCGTGGAGACTTTCACCTCCCAAACACTTATTTGCACGGAGTATCGCACCACTGGAAGTGGTTTTTTTCATAGCATCGGCATTTGGGAAAAAAGACATAGTCCGGATGATGCATGGGAGCCTGCTTTAGTGCCGCCGGTTAGCGGGGATGCTGTGTATATCCGGCATGAAATTGACCTAACCGCCGATTTCACTGTTGCAAACTGCCCGTTTAGCCTGGAGAAAGATAATTTGTTAAGCAAACTTATTATAGGACCCTTAATTACGCTTAAGTTCAATGGCGATTTAGATGTGATGACGCTTTGCACATACTATGGTCTCAGGTTCCAGGTAGAATTTCTGATAAGGGATGCCAAGCAACATGCCGGGTTGGAAGACTGCATGGCCAGGGATGAACAGAAGCTTCACAATCATTTCAATATTGCACTAAGTAACTGTTAAGAAATAAGTAGTACATTTGTGCTAAACAAATTATTATG
>CAYUGH010000057.1:0-29826 GCA_964444195.1 uncultured Chitinophagaceae bacterium | reverse complement strand
ATGTAAGCATTCTACGAACCCCATCCTTCCTAGGCGGGTCTGGTATAGTAATTTTGCGGCAGCAGATCTTTGATTTTGTTGATGGGGTGGTCTTTTATTATAGAAAGTACTTCGGTGAGCCATTTCATAGGTTCAATATTGTGGAGTCTACATGTTGCAAAAAGGCTATACAGCATGGCACTGCGTTGGGCAGCCTCGTGGCTTCCTGCAAATAACCAGTTTTTTCTGCCTATTGCAACCGGTCTGATGCTATTTTCCACCAGATTGTTATCAATTGGCAAATAGCCTTCCTGTGTATATACAGTCAGTTTGGTCCACCGCTTTAAGGTGTAATTTATGGCTTTACCAAGAGGACTGTCGGGCAACGAAGTTGCTTGTTGATTTATTAGCACAAGATGTAGCGCCTCCAATATGGGCGCCGATTCGGCCTGACGTGCTTCTTTTATTTGAGTAACATTAAGATTCTGCTCCCTGCAATGTTTTTCTACACCATACAACCGGGCAATAAGGGTAAGCGCCTCGCTTGCCCTGTCATTATCAAAACTTTGTGCATCAATAAATTTACGCCGTGCATGTGCCCAACAGTTAGATACAATAATGTCATCCGTATTTTCAAACTGTGTGTACGCACTAAAGCCATCCACATGGATATGCCCCTTATAATCACGCAGCATATCCCTGGGGCATTTCCCATCTCTGCCCGGCTCGTATTTAAACATTACGAGTTTATTTAATGTATTGTAATACACCCAGTAATACCCTTGGTGGGTGGTACCCTTTTTGTTTCGGTCTATTACTTTAAGTGGGGTTTCGTCTATGCCCAGCGAAGGTGTGTTTAAAACTTCTTGCCGGAGCGCATCGTAAAGTAGTTCTATTAATCGCCCCACTGCCTTAAGCCATCCACTAACGGTGGTAGCATCTATTACCACCTTTTGGCGAAGGAATATTTGAAGCAGTCTGTGTATGGGCAGGTGATCCATAAACTTGCTTACCATCAGGTAGGCAAGGAGCGATGGGCCTGCAATGCATTTGTCGATAGGCATGCCTGGCAATGCTGCTATTACACGCCTGGCATTGGTGTTTTCTTCGGTAGGCTTTATGTATTGAGGACGAATATATTTTTTAATAAACAGCTCGCCCACCTTGTATTCAAGTACTTCTGTAATTTCCTGGCTAACAGGGGATAGTCCTGTTACATCTTCGCTTGGATGAAGCACAATCTCTTCTCTGCGTAAATGCGCTGGTAAAGGATTGCGTCCCGGATGCTTTACACGGATGCTTTTCTTTTTAGTAGTTACTTCTTTAGTTTCAACAGTGGTCGATACAATTACCCCGGCTATCTTATCATCAGGAAAAAGGTCGGGTTGCGCGGCATTAGCGTTTGCTGCGGGTTTAAATTTTTCCTGCTTGCCGCTAAAAATAAATTTCCGGAGTTCTATCAACTGAAGTTTCAATAGGTTGATCTCAATAGCTTGCTCCTCGTTTATTTTGAGTAGTTCATCATACTTAATTTTTAAAGCATTGTTTTCTAACAATGCCTGCTCGTGTAAGCTTTTATAATCGATATGTGGGATAATTATATTAATAATTAATATAACACAACTATCGTGCCAGAAAATATTATTCTAACTTATTTTCAGGCCTTTATCGAAAATCTTTTTCGTTGCCTGACAGATTGCAATATAATGCCCTGTAATATCAGTTGAAGTTGTACATGGGATAGCAATATGTCATTGTCTTGCTGCATAATGTCAGGTTGTTCAAAGGTCCCTTTCTGTAGCCTTTTCTCATATATGGCAAAGCCATCCTTGTCCCACTGCAAGAGCTTAACCTGATTGTGCCGCCGGTTCATAAACACAAATACATCGCCACTCAAAATATTCTTTTTCATATCGTTGGTTACCAGGCCGCACAAACCATAACAACCCTTGCGCATATCTACCGTATTGGCATAAAAGTAGTATCGGATACTTGCACTTAGGTATAGCATATCAACTTACCAATTGCTTTAAATAATCAGCTGGCACCAGATTTGCAAAATGCATTCTTACTCCATTTGTAAAAACAATTTCTACACTACCGACTGCTGGTGGTGCCTGCAATTGTATAAAAGATCCAGTATCCGCTTTGGCTGCACCTAAAAGTTTTTTACGCCAGTAATAATAAATGGAGGTTTTTAGCTTGTGCAACTTGCAGTATTCTTCCACAAACATACCGCTTGCCTTGCAGGCTTCCATATGCTGGCGCATTTGACCAGCCATGTCTTTATTTTCGTCTTGCATAACGCAAAGGTGATGACTAAATACCGGCTATCAAATATGGGGTTGGTAGAATGGATACTTTTTTATCAATCATTACCAGCGTGTCGATGTCCGCCACATACAAAAATCCATTGGAGGTTGCCATGCCCTTTGGTGCATTAAGCCCTTTTACCCATTCCAATTCAATAATTTTACCATCCTGGGCCAGTTTGCTTATAAACCCTTTTCCGTCTTTGCCCGCAGGAGCGCCGTCAATATTGGTCACATACAAAACCTTTTCATCAAGCAGTACCGATTCAGGTACTTTCAGTACACTGTTGCTGGTCCAGAGTTTTTCCAGTTTTTGTGCATTGAGCTGGCAATAAGCAATTGAAAGAACAACGAGGCAAATCCATTTCTTCATAAGTGTTTATTTTAATGTGAAGGTACCGGAATTTTTCAGAAACGCGAAGAAAGGCTTCCTCATTCCAAACTAACTTCTGCCACCACAAATACACTCCCGCAAACAATGATGAGATCATTCTCCGAAGCAATAGATCGTGCATATTCTAACGCTATGTCAGGTGTTGGAAATGCTTCACCTGATAAATTAAATTTACCGGCCTTTGCCTTTAATTCGGCATAGGGCATAGCCCTTGGCAGTTGGGCCTGCGTAAAATAATAATGGTAAGCCGGGGGAAGCAAACCAAGCACTTTATCAATATCCTTATCCTTTACCATGCCAATCACCATATGAATTTTTTCAAATCCAATTTCCTTCTGCAGGGTCGCCATTTGTTTTAGCAATTGCTGCATGCCGGCCTCGTTGTGCGCTACATCAAGTACTACATAGGGGTTCCGGCCAATTACCTGCCAGCGGCCTCCAAGCCCGGTAAGTGATTTAACCTGTTGTAAAGCTTCATGAATATGGTCATTGCTTAGCTTCCAGCCTTGTTTGCGCAATTGGTTAAGCGCGGTAATAACGGTGCGCAAATTAAACTGCTGATAAATGCCCGGCAGATCGCAAAAAAACGTTTCAGCCTGCCCGGTGGTGTTGTTTTGAAGCGTCAGTGAAATTTGTTCAATACCGGGTTGGATATTTTGTATCTCGTATTTATTTTCGGCATATAAAACTTCGGCCCGGCAATCATCGGCTTTTTGCTCAAATACGGGTTTGGTTTCAGGCAATGTTTCACCAATCACCACCGGAATCCCTTTTTTAATAATGCCGGCTTTTTCCCAGGCAATCTTATCAATTGAATCACCCAACAGGTTCATATGGTCCCAACCAATATTGGTTATAATGCTAAGTTCCGGAGTAATAATATTGGTACTGTCGAGCCTGCCGCCCAAACCGGTTTCAATGATGGCTATATCAATTTCCCGATGGGCAAACCAGGCAAATGCCATAGCAACGGTCACTTCAAAAAAGCTGGGTTCTATTTCTTCAATTAAAGGGTTTATCCGTTCGGTGAAATCCACCACAAAATCCTTGCTGATCATGTCGAGTTGCTGGCCACCTGATACTCTGATCCGCTCCCTGAAATCATAAAGATGCGGGGAAGTGTATAAGCCTGTTTTATAGCCGGCTTTATGAAAAACTGCAGCAAGCATATGGCTTGTACTGCCTTTACCATTGGTACCGGCAATATGAATGCTTTTGAATAATTGATGCGGATTGCCTAAGGCTTCAAGCAGGATAATGGTATTGTGCAAATCCTTTTTATAAGCCGCCGCGCCAATGCGGGTGAACATGGGCAGGCGTTCGTAGAGGAAATCAAGCGTTTGCTGGTAATTCAAATTTGAAATAAGAAATAATTAATAAGGAATAAATAATAAGGAAGTTGGGCTTCGATAAGCAATATGTATCTAATTAGTCTTTTAACCTGAAATTAAATACAACTGTTCCTAACGATTCACCTTCACCCGGGTTGAATTTTAATCCCATCGCTTTTCTCCGTGCAATATCCTTTAGTTTGCTGCTGCTGCTGGTGCTGCCGGCTGTGCTGTACTCGGCGCTAAGTACTTTGCCTGTTTCATCCACCCTTAGGTTCATGGCAATTTTGGCATTTTCATTAAAATCATCTTCAAAGCTTGGGAAGGTTAATATCTTTCTGCCGGTAAGGCCCTTGGTAATAGCTACACCGCTTTTACCCGTTCCCCCATTACCATTGTAATTGTCACTGTTTATATTCCCGTTTGGCTTGCCCTGGTCGCCCTGCCCTCCTGCAACGCCCTGGTTGCGTGTGTTGTTAAAAGCATCCTGACTATTGCCACCAGTGCCTTTACCGCCGCTATAACTACCCATTTGAGCCTTTGGTTTGGCTGGGGCAGGGGCTGGAGGTTCAGGCTTTGGTTTGGTGGTGGTCACCGTTTGATTGGTTACAGGTTTGGGTTTGTTGTTTGTAATGGCCGGTTTACGCGGCACATCCACGGCATCGGGATCGTTGTTGTCGTCCTCACTGGTAACAGGTTCCGGCGGAGGGGGACTGCTTTTGGGAGCAGAAGCAATGGGTTCTCCTGCCTCGGGTGCAGGATCGCCGGGCACCATAGGAGGAATATCTCCCAAACCAAGATCGCTGTTGCCGAGGTTCACTTCAATGCCTTCATCCAGCAGGGCTTCTTCCTGCACCGGGCTTTTCCAACTGATAACCAGCAATAAAAAAATGATAACCGATAGCACAAGGGCTGTATATCCCCCGGCTTTCATGTTCTTTTCCTTTTCAAATGCTACCTGCATATACTTAATGGCTTGTGGTAAAGGTACTGGCCTGCTGTTTGCCGAAACGTTGCAGGCTTGCAAATATTTTTCTACAGGTGTTAAGATGCTAAAGAACTTCGATTACATAACCTGTATTTTTACCCCAAATTGCCTGCATGAAAATTATTTTTTTTGTTATAGCCTCCTGTTTATCAGCCCTTTCTTTTGCCCAATCGCCCGGAACCCTGGTGATTGGAACCTATACCCAAACCGGCAGCCATGGCATTTATTCTGCAGCTTTTGACACGCTTACCGGAAATATCTCCCTCCTGGATTCTGTTTCTGCGAGCAACCCTTCTTACCTGTGCCTGGCGCCCAACGGACGGAACCTGTATGCGGTATCTGAAACGGCATCCGATAAACCCGGGAGCGTTTTGGCCTTTGATTTTAATGTAGAAACGGGTGGCATGAAATTGCTCAATGTTCAATCTTCGGGAGGCGACCACCCCTGCTATGTGGGTATTAATAACCTGGGGAATTATGTGGTGGTGGCTAATTATACTGGGGGATCGCTTGCTATTTTACCCGTTGATAAAATGGGTACGCTTAAGCCTGCTGTACAGGTAATACAACGATTTGGAGGCGGTCCCAATACCCAACGGCAGGAAAAAAGCCATGTACACCAGGCACAATTCAGCCCATCGCAAACCCATGTGGTGATTAACGACCTGGGAACCGATGAAGTGGTAGCCTATCCAATGAATACCAAAAAAAAGAAAGCACTCTTACTTGATACTAACAAGGTTAAAAAAATTCATTTGACGCCCGGTTCCGGGCCCCGCCACCTTGCGTTTCATCCTTTAAAACCGTTCTTTTATGTGATGGGCGAAATGAGCGGCAGGGTTAGCGTTCATGTTTTTGGTAAAAAACGGATTGCCTGGTTGCAAACCATTGAGTCCGACACTATCAGCGCTCAACCCGGCAGCGCCGATATACATGTAAGCCCCGACGGTAAATTTTTATATGCCAGCAACCGGGCTGATGCCAATAATATTACCATTTACAGCATTAACCAGTCTGATGGCAGGTTGAAATTTATTGGCAGCCAGCCGGCAAAGGGTCTCGTGCCCCGCAATTTTGTGATACATCCATCGGGGAAATGGCTGCTGGTAGCCAACCAAAATAGCAATAATATTGCTGTGTTCAGGCGGGATTTGGAAACCGGTTTATTAACGGATGCCGGTGTTCAACTGAACCTTCCAACACCTGTTTGCCTGGTTTTTGGTAAATAAATCAACCGGTTTGATAGGTTGTTCCTGTATATTTGAATCCATATCAAAATGAATAACAGCGTAAAAATTCTGCAGTCTTACATGGCCTTCCTTAGGAGCGCCTGTGCCAATGTGCCCTGATACAATTCCTTCCCCCGGTTCAAATTCATTTAATTTTCATCTTTTTTATTACCCGGTTCGGGTAAAAAATTTTATTATATGCGTAATGTAACGGTGGTCGGGCTTGGAAAGGTTGGCTCTTTGGTGGGAACTTTATTAAGTGAGATATTCCGGGTACAAGGATTGGATCGTCAAACACCTGCCGTTGATCTTCCTTTTGATGTTATTTCCGGTGATGTGTCTGACAAGACTTTCCTGTTCTCTCTATTGTCGGGGCAGGATGCGGTGGTAAGCTGCCTGCCCTATAACCTCAACCTCCAGGTGGCTGAAATAGCATACTCGCTTGGCATTCATTACTTCGATCTTACGGAAGATGTGGCCACCACCGCTGCCATCCGCAACATGGCTGAAACCGGCAAAGGTGTAATGGCCCCGCAATGCGGACTGGCCCCGGGTTTTATTGGCATTGTAGGCGCTGATTTGTATAAACGGTTTACCCGGCTTAGGGATGTTGAACTGAGGGTGGGAGCGTTGCCCCGATACCCGAACGGACAATTAGGTTACTCTTTCACCTGGTCGCCGGCAGGGGTTATAAATGAGTATATCAACGATGCTGAAGCCATCCATAACGGCGCCCGAAAAATGGTTCCTTCGCTTGATGGGCTCGAAATCATCAACATAGAAGGGCAGGAATTTGAGGCTTTTACCACCAGCGGCGGGTTGGGCACTATGTGTGAAACGCTGGAGGGGGAAGTAGATACATTGAATTATAAAACCATTCGTTATCCCGGTCACTGCAAGCTGATGCGTTTCTTTTTATATGAATTATGTATGAAAAACGACAGGAGCTTATCCGAGAAAATTCTTACTGAGGCTAAGCCCCCGGTTGCTGAAGATGTAGTGTATGTGTATGCTGCGGTAGAAGGCTGGCAGGGCGAACAACTGGCAAGGGAAGAGTTTTTCAATGCCTACCATCCCATTGAGCATAAAGGTAAAACCTGGCGTGCCATCAGTTGGACAACCGCAGCCAGTGTTGCCGCCGTGGTGGAAATGGTAGCGCGGGGAACCTTGCCCCAACAGGGTTTCATTAAACAGGAAGAGATTTCGCTGGAAGCGTTTTTGCAAACGGGGAACGGGAGTTTGTACAGGAAACATTGAAGGTTTGAATAAGTTTGGTGCGAGGGGACTCGCACCAGGGCGGTGTAAGTTTGGCGCGAGGGGACTCGCACCAGGGCGGTGGGGTTTGAATAAGTTTGGTGCGAGGGGATTCGCACCAGGGCGGTGGGGTTGAGGGTTTGCGATTTGGTGCGAGGAGACTCGCACCAGGGCGGGTTAGGGTTGTTATTCGAAACGTCCCGTTTCGAATTCATATTTTGTCGCCTTTGGCGACCATACTACATTTGAATGAAGTTGTAAGTCGGCAGAGCCGACAAAATAGGATTCCGAAACTGCAAGTTTCGGAAAGCGGCAAAGCAGGGGTTTCAAAACTACAAGTTTCGGAAAGCGCCAATTATGGGAGTGATTTCAGTGGCATTAACGGCAGCGGTTCCCAGGTAATAAATGGCTTTATTTTAGCTGCATGTTTACGCAAATGATAAAGCTGGATCACCCCATGAACATTTTCCGACTCTTCAAATAATTGGTTCCCACGGTGTAAGCTGTAATGATCCGGCAGAACTCCAATATTATCCTGTAAAAGCAACTGCTCCCGGATGGTTTCGGGGTTTGGAATGGCAATGGGTTTGCCTGTTTTAAAAATGGACAGGAAAATTTTTACGGATTCAGCAAGCCGACTTAACCCGGTGGGGGATATTTCAATTTTAAAACCTTTTTTATCAAATGAATTTGGCCTGGAAACCCGAAGTTGGATATTAGAAGTATTTCCTCCCCTAAGAATTTCCCATGGATGCCCACCCCTCTCTCTTTTAGGATGAATTTCATCTATCCAGTCAGCAAATTCCTTTTCAGAATCAGGGTCAATCTCCAATAAGCCTTCATGCCTGCCATCGGCAAATCTTTCATACAGCTCTTTGCCGTTTTCCACCTGTTTGGCCTTTCCAACAGCTATATAGGCAAGTTTGCAATATTCAAAGTATTGCGAAGCAGTTAAAGTTTCCACCACGCCGGTATCGTAACCCTTTAGCTTTCCATTTTCAACAAGGGAAATCATTTTTTTGGTATTTCGGATACCCAAATGCTTCTGTAAATGTTTGAATTCGGGAAAATAATGTGCAACGACTGATGCAGGCACAATGCCTTTTCTGTATTTCAAAGGAAATTGTTCCAAAAGCGATTTATACGTAGCTGTCCAATTCTTTTCTGCCTTTTTAAGCCATTGGATGGCTGCATTCAATATTGGAATCCATTCCTTAATATCAGAATAGCTATCGTAGTTAGGCGCGAATATTTTTCGCCCTTTTTCGACCCTGGCTTTTGAAGGTTCTATTTCAAGCGATAATCCACTGATGGATTCATTCACATAGAAAACTCCCTCGTATTTGGAAACATGAAGTTCGCACCATTTATTTGCCGATACCTGGAATATTACATTCCAATAAGGATCAATTTCCCACTTGCATTCAAAATGAAGCAATTGCGAAATAAAGGCTTCAGTTACCACTGAAATATTGTTTTTTAAATTTGTTTTCATTTTTGCCTGATATAAATATGCCTGATGTTGTTTACACCTGAATCCCGTTCATCAATTTCAAATTTATTGATACTTTTTATCAAGGGTAACAGCTTGGTGAATCCATAATTCCTGGCGTCAAAATCCGGTTTTCTTTTTAAGATGAAATTTCCGAGGTTTCCCAAAAAAGTCCAGCCGCTTTCATCTGCAAGGTCATTTACACTTTGGATGATCAGTTTAATGATCTTGGCATCCATTTTGTTAATGGGTTCTGACTTTGGTTTGGTTTTTAAAGCCGTATCGGTGGCAATGCTTTCCGCTGCTTTTTCAGTTTTCAGGATTTCGAAGTAAATAAACTTGTCGCATGCGGAGATGAAAGGTTGCGGCGTTTTCTTTTCGCCGAAACCGATTACCGTCATGCCTGCCTCCCTTAGCCGGGTGGCTAATCTTGTAAAGTCACTATCACTCGAAACTATGCAAAAACCATTCACCCGCCCGGAATACAAAATGTCCATAGCATCAATAATCAGGGCGCTGTCGCTTGAATTTTTGCCGGTAGTATAACTGTATTGCTGAATAGGTGTGATGGCATTTTCCAGCAGAACCGTTTTCCAGCCTGAAACGGTAGGTTTTGTCCAGTCGGCATAAATCCTTTTGATGGTGGGCGTGCCATTTTTGGCTATTTCTTCAAGCATTTCCTTCACCTTAGCATAAGGTACATTGTCGGCGTCTATTAGTACTGCAAGTTTTTCATCTGTCATATTGGGTGCATATTAGCTAGTGCTAAGGTAGGTTTATCTTGCTATTGCTGCTATTCGTGTTATTCGAAATGTCCCGTTTCGAATTGATATTATGTCGCCTTTGGCGACCGGCCTTCAATTGCATTAATAGTGTAAGTCGGCAAAGCCGGCAAAATAGGGTTCCGAAACTACAAGTTTCGGAAAGCGGCAAAACAGGAAATGCGGGTAAGTCGGCAAACCCAACAAAATATGATTTTAAAGGTAATAGTGGGTTTCAATTTAGCCACAAGCCGGGGTACTCCTACACTGCCATCCATCCCCTATCTTTGACCCCATGCCCGCCGATTCCATCCTGCTTTCTCCCATTGAATACCTGAAGGGTGTTGGCCCTCAGCGGGCAGACCTGTTGCGGAAGGAACTTAATATCCATACGTTTGGCGACTTGCTGCAGCATTTTCCCTATCGCTACGTAGATAAAACCCGTGTGTTTCCCATTTCGGCCATTACCCCGCAAATGGATACGGTTCAGGTGCGCGGCCGGCTGGTTGAACTTGAGGAAACCGGCGCTATGAAAGCCCGGCGCATGAGTGGCTCGCTGCAGGATGAAACAGGCACACTTGAGCTGACCTGGTTCCAGGGGGTGCAATGGGCCAAACGCGGACTCACAAAAGGCGGCGAGTACCTGGTGTTTGGAAAAGTCACCTGGTTTAAAAACCGGCCACAGATCACCCATCCCGAAATTGAGCCCGTGGATACCGAAAATGTGGCGGGTAAAAATTTTCTTGAACCGGTTTACCCTACTACCGAAAAACTCAAACAGAAATTTATTACAGGACGGGCCATTGGTAAAATGGTGGCTGCGCTGATACCGCAACTCAGTCCTGCCGATTTGCCTGAATTTTTACCAACTTCAGTATTGCAGCAAATGAATTTGATGCAGCGGTTCGACGCCATCCGCCATATCCATTTTCCGCCCAATCTTGCTTTATCCGATGAAGCGCTCCGGAGGCTAAAGTTTGAGGAGCTTTTTATGGTGCAACTCAGGCTGAACGAGGTGAAAATAAAACGCCATCGCACCAGCCGGGGCGTGGTGTTCCAAACCGTTGGCGACCATTTCAACAATTTTTACAACCAATACCTACCTTTCCCGCTAACAGGTGCTCAGAAAAGGGTGATCAAAGAAATACGGGCCGATACCGCTCGTGGTCACCAAATGAACCGCCTGTTGCAGGGCGATGTGGGTAGCGGCAAAACCATTGTGGCGCTGCTGTGTATGCTGATAGCGCTTGACAATGGCTACCAGTGCTGCCTGATGGCGCCCACTGAAATCCTGGCCCGTCAGCATTACGAGGGTATCAGCGGGTTGCTGCAACCAATGGGTATCCGCGTGGGAATATTAACAGGAAGCACCCGCACTGCTGAACGAAGGGAGTTGCTGCAATCTGCTTTGGATGGAAGCCTGCCGATATTGCTGGGCACCCATGCGCTGATTGAAGACACGGTGCAGTTTAAGAAGCTGGGGTTTGTGGTGATTGATGAGCAGCACCGGTTTGGCGTGGAGCAGCGGGCTAAGCTTTGGCAAAAGGCCGGTATTCCCCCACATGTGCTGGTGATGACCGCCACGCCTATCCCGCGCACGCTGAGCATGACGCTGTTCGGCGACCTTGATTGCAGCGTGATGGATGAGCTGCCCCCTGGCCGTAAACCGGTTACCACCGTGCACCGCATTGAAAGCGCGCGCCACAATGTGATGGAGTTTGCCCGGCAGCAAATTGAGGAGGGGCGGCAGGTGTACGTGATTTTTCCGCTGATTGAAGAAAGTGAAAAGATGCTGGCTTTTGAAAACCTGATGAGGGGATATGAGAACGTGAAGGCATTTTTTCCCGAGCCGAAATATTGGATAAGCATGCTGCATGGCCGGATGGCGGCTGATGAAAAGGATACCAACATGCAACGTTTTAAGGATGGCGACACCCAGATAATGGTGAGCACTACCGTTATTGAAGTGGGGGTGAATGTGCCCAATGCTTCGGTGATGATCATTGAAAGCTCGGAAAAGTTTGGATTGAGCCAGTTGCACCAATTGCGCGGCCGGGTAGGGCGGGGAAGCGATAAAAGCTATTGCATCCTGATGACCGGCCCCAGGATTACGCCGGATGCAAGGGAAAAGATCAACATTATGTGCCAGACAAACGATGGGTTTAAGATTGCGGAGAAGGATATGGAACTGCGCGGGCCCGGCGATATTGAAGGCACCAGGCAAAGCGGGTTGCTGAACTTTAAACTCGCTTCTCTCGTAAATGACAGTGCGCTGATGGAACAGGCACAGCGTATGGCCTTGCAGATATTGGAAAAAGATATTGAATTGATGTCCAATGAGAACCACGCATTACGGTACTACTTGTTAAACCAAAAGGGAAAAACCCAGTGGAGCAATATATCTTAATTTGAAACATGATAATTTTCACATTCCTGCAAACGTTTAAGTAGTACTTTTAATCACGAAAATCAGGCATTTTGAACAGGAATTTCTTTTGCGCATTCATTTCCATCCTTTTGACCGGGTCATTGGCCGCCCAAACCTTCGAATTAACCGAAAACAAGGGACAGTGGAACAAAGCGGTGCTATTTAAAGGTGAGCTGTCTGCAGGGGCATTTTTTTTAAAGGATAACGGTTACCGGGTGCTTCAGCACCATCCTGAAGATTATGCAACTGCCATTGAATATTTAGCAGGCAAGCATGTGTACGTCAATGAAACAAACAAGGAGAAAAGATCAGTTGTAGATATTAAAGATCCGGGCCAGGGCTCATCAAACGGGATGGAACTTGAGGCGGCCCCTTCTGTCAGGAGCCATTCTTACGACGTTATTTTTGAAGGAAGCAATCCATCCGTTAAGATTTTTCCTGAAAAGGAAATGCAGGGATATTCCAACTATTATATAGGGAGCGATTCAACCAAATGGAAGAGCGGAGTAAAATCCTACGGTACATTACGATATGCCGGTTTGTATAATGGGGTAGATGCCATATTTTACTCCGAAGCCGGTTACCTCAAATATGACCTGGTTGTTAAGCCCAACGCCAATGTAGCCGCTATTGTGCTTAGATACGACAGCGCGGGGATTACCCGGTTGAAGAACGGTGATTTGCTGATTAAAACTTCCGTAAATGAGGTGGTGGAAAAAGTACCCTATGTGTACCAGTTGGTAAATGGGGTAAGAAAACAGGTAAGTTGTGAATACGTTGTAAGAGGCAACCGGGTTTCATTCAAATTAGGCGAATACAACAAAAATGAGGTATTGGTGATTGATCCCACGCTGGTTTTTTCTACATTTTCAGGAAGTACAGCCGATAATTGGGGTTATACAGCTACCTACGATGGTTTTGGGAATGCCTATGGAGGCGGAATAGTTTTTGGCAGTGGCTGGCCAACTACCCCCGGGGCCTTTCAAACTGTTTTTGGAGGGGGAACTCCCGACAACAGTGATCAAACAGGGTATGATATTGGCATTACGAAATTTAACCCCAGGGGAACGGCAAGGATTTTTTCTACGTATTTGGGGGGAAGCAATAATGAGCAGCCGCATAGTCTTGTAGTGGATGGCTTGGGCAACCTGATTGTTTCAGGAAGAACGACTTCCTCCGCCAATTTCCCGGTTACCGCTGGTGGTAAAATTGGTGTTGGTGGAGGATGGGATATCATTGTTACCAAATTTAATGCATCAGGTACGGCCTTGTTAGGTTCCGTACAAATAGGCGGTACTTTAGATGATGGGGTAAATATTAAGCATAAAACAGCCAGCCCTACCGGGCCGCTTAGGCTTTATCAAAACTATGGCGATGATGCCCGCAGCGAAGTTTTAGCTGACAAAAGCGGAAATATTTATGTGGCATCCTGCACCCGCAGCACAAATTTTCCCACTACCCCCGGGGTTTTTCAGTCTGTCCTTGGCGGCGAACAGGATGCGCTCGTCCTGAAGTTTACGCCAAATATGGATTTAAGCTTTGCTACCCTGATGGGCGGAAGCGCAGATGATGCGGCATATGTGCTGTATATTGATGACGACAACACCCTGCTGGTGGCGGGTGGAACAGCTTCTGCCGATTTTCCGGGCGATAAAACCAATACGGTGGGGCCAAGCTTTACCCCGACCACACCACCCAATACCGGCTTTACCTGCGATGGGTTTATTGCTAAAATCCGGAACGACGGCAGCGCTATTATAAAATCAATGTATATAGGCACCAGCGGCATTGACCAGGTGTACGGCATACAGGAAGACAGGAATGGATTTGTGTATGTAATGGGCACCAATACAGGGATGTCGGGTACGAATTTTCCAATCAGGAATGCAGCCTATGGCCAGGTTGGGGGCAAACAATTTATTGCAAAGCTGCAACCCGATTTTTCGGCTTATGTGTATTCAACTGTTTTTGGAACCAATAGCGCTTACCCCAATATTTCGCCTACAGCCTTCCTGGTTGACCGCTGCGAAAACGTATATGTAAGCGGATGGGGCGGCAGGATGGGGGAGAGCTACCAGAGTTCCGGCACCGCCAGTCTGCCCATAACCCCTGATGCCATTGACAACAATACCGATGGTAAGGATTTTTACTTTTTTGTATTGGAAAAGGATGCAACGAGGCAGTTATACGGCACTTTTTTTGGTCAGCAGGATCCGCCAAACAGCGGCACCCCCGACCATGTGGATGGCGGTACTAGCCGGTTTGACCCGCAGGGGGTAATATACCAGGGTATTTGTGCCAATTGCAGCCCCGGGCAATTTCCTACTACTCCCGGAGTGGTGGCGCCCTCAAAACCTTCCTCGGCGCTTTGCAACCTCGCAGTTATCAAAATAAATTTCGACCTGTCGGGGGTGGCAGGCGGCATCAAATCTTCGATAGACGGGGTTGACGGGGATACCAGCGCCTGTGCCCCAGCCCTGGTGAATTTCAGGGATACCATCGGGATTGCACAAACTTACCAATGGAGCTTTGGGGATGGTTCTCCTGAGCTAACTACCACGGTTCCCGAAGCCTCATATACATACTCCGTTTCGGGTACTTACCGTGTAAGGCTTATTGCCGTTGACCTCACCAGGTGTTTCCCCCGCGACACTTCGTATGTAAACATCAGGGTGAGGACCGACCGTGTAACCGTAAGCGCACTTGCCAACAAGCTTGATCCCTGTCAATCAAATACCTATCGCTTCGATAATGTATCTACCATCATTCCCGCCAAACCTTTCAGCGATACTTCGTTTACCTGGATTTTCGGCGATAACAGCAACCCGGTAAAAGCCAACCGTAATTCGGTTACCCACCAGTTTCCTGCTGCAGGTACTTATACTGTCAAGCTTATTTTAACGGATACCAATTACTGCAATGCCCCCGATTCGTTTACCATGACGCTGAGGGTAAGCCCGCAGGTGGATGCAGCTTTTGAAGTGCATTCCCCGGGTTGCGCTCCTTACCAGGCAGTGTTCAATAATACCTCGGCAGGCGGGCAAACCTTTCAATGGGATTTTGGTAACGGGCAAACAAGCACTGCCATCAACCCCACGACTTTATACCCCACTCCGGGAACCTACACCATACGCCTGATTGCGCAGGACCCCACTACCTGTAACCTGGTGGATACTACATTTAAAACCATCGAGGTACTATCCAAGCCAATTGCTTCATTCAGCTTTTCGCCCAATCCTTCCGAAGAAAATATTCCTACCACCTTCACCAATTTATCGCAGCCTGCGGTGAAGTATAAGTGGATTTTTGGCGATGGGGATAGCCTGGTAACCATCAGCCGGGATACGCTGGTTAAGCATCAGTACAATACAACAGGAACGTACAATGTATGCCTGATTACCTTTAATGATATTGGGTGCAACGATACTTTGTGCCGCCCTATTGAAGCGCTTGTTGACCCTATGATAGACGTGGTTACAGCGTTTACCCCGAACAACGATGGTAAAAACGACAGGGCGGTCATTATTGGTTTTGGAGTGATAAAGCTTAATTTTAAAATATTCAACCGTTGGGGCGAAATGATGTTTGAAACCAATGATGTAAGATTTGGGTGGGATGGAAAATATAAAGGTAAACCGCAGCCCATGGATGCTTATGGATATACGATTGAAGCAGAATTGCTTTCGGGTCAAACGATCAGAAAATCAGGAAGTATAACGCTGATAAGGTAATAGGGATGATGAAATGAACTACAGAAAAACCAATTTTATGAACATAAAGAATCCAAAAAGATACCTGGCCCTGCTACTGGCGCTCGGGTCTTTTGGATACCTGCAAGCACAGGATTTGCATTTCAGCCAGTTTATGCATAATCCATTGCTCACCAACCCGGCCAATACCGGCTTTAACCCTGATCATGATTACAGGGTTGGGGGCAGTTATCGCAATCAATGGTGGTCGTTGCCGGTACCTTACAAAACCGTAAGCCTTTGGGGCGATATGCAAATAAGCCGCGAAAGCATTCCAAACGGATGGCTTGGTATTGGAGGGGTATTGCTGAATGATGTGGCGGGTTCGGGCGGCCTTACCAGCACCAAAATGTATGGCAGCATTGCCTATCACCAGGAATTGGGAGAGGCGCATTTGCTTTCGGCGGGGTTTAATATTGGCTTTGCCACCAAGCGGATTGATATCCAGAGTTTTAAATGGGAGAACCAGTGGAATGGTAAATTTTTTGACAGTAATGTACCCAGCGGCGAAACCTTTGCTTATTCACAGGTAGGCTACCTCGATGTGCAGGCCGGGCTAAACTATGCTTATTTCCCTAATGAAAATGTGTACTTCAATGCGGGGGTAAGCATCATGCACCTGAATACACCCCGCGAATCGTTTTTTTCTGAAGATGTATCCAATAACCGGGTTGAGCCGAGGTACACTGCTTTTGCAAACATGTCCATTAAGGCAAATGCCCAATGGATAGTAAGCCCCAATGTGTATTACAGCACACAGGCGGGGGCTACCGAAATAATGGGAGGTTTAATGGCGCAGTACAACCTTTCGGGCGGTGGCGAAACCCAGGTATTGGGCGGCGCTTATTTCAGGCCGGGCGATGCCGCTATTGGCATGGTTGGGGTTGAATGGAATGCTACCAGGCTTACTTTTAGCTATGATGCTACCATAAGTAATGTAAAAAATTACAATAATGGTAATGGCGCCATTGAATTTTCGCTGATTAAATTTGGGGCATTTGGTTCCGGTACGCCACGACAGTCACGTTGCCCTTCGTTTTAAGTTTTCCTGACCTTAACAAAAAAACAGCATTGCTTGAACTGCTTACTGAAAAATACCAGGACTGGGGTGTTATGCCGGATGATGCTGATAATGGGTTCGGCCTTTTTGTTTTATGTACAGACCTTGCACGCGCAATCGCTTGAATATACGGAGAATAAGGGGCAATGGCATGCCGATGTCCGTTTTATGGGCAGGTTGTCAGCCGGTGCGCTCTTCCTGTTGAATGATGGCTATAAGGTTTTGCAATACCAGCCCGATGAATTTAAAAAGGTCATTAACCAAACTACCGGGCACGGTTTTTTAAACGGGCAAACAATCGAAAGCAATACAATAAGCGATGATAATCAAACCGTGCATGCACATGCCTATACGGTTAGGTTTGCAGGGGCCTCACTGCAGCCGCAAGTATTGCCCGAGAAAAAGTTGCCCGGGTATTCCAATTATTTTATAGGTAACGATTCCACCCAATGGGCAAGCGGGGTAAACAGCTATTCGCTTATCAATTACCGCTCGGTGTATCGGGGTGTGGATACCCGTTTTTTTTCGGATAACGGGTATGTAAAATACGAATGGATTATTTCGCCCGGCGGGGCTTTCAGCCAAATAAAGCTGGTTTACGACGGGGCCGAATCATTGAGTCTGGAAAAAGGCGAGCTGGTTGTAAAAACATCGGTAGGTGAAACCAGGGAAAAAGCGCCTTACAGCTACCAGCTTACTGAATCGGGGCGTCGGCAGGTTTCCTGCCAGTTTGTGGTAAAGGGCAATGAGGTCAGTTTTAAATTGTCGGGTTACGATCCCACAAAAACGCTTGTAATTGACCCGACCTTTGTGTTCAGCACATTTGCGGGCAGTGTTTCAGACAATTGGGGTTACTCTGCCACTTTTGATGTGGAGGGAAATGCTTACGGTGGAGGAATCATTATCGGCTCCAATTACCCGGTTACCACAGGCGCGTTTCAAACCAGTTTTGGTGGCGGTACCTCCGGCACCGAAGGAGCAACCGGCTTCGACATAAATATTGTCAAGCTCGATCCGCTTGGACGTACACGGATATTTTCAACCTTTCTCGGGGGCAGCTCAAACGAACAGCCGCATAGCCTGGTGGTGGACCCACTGGGGAACCTGGTAGTGGCAGGCAGAACATTATCAACCAATTACCCCACGCGGGGGGCGGGCAATATAGGAACCGGCGGGCAATGGGATATAGTGGTTACCAAATTCAATCCAAGCGGTACCAATTTAATAGGATCGGTAAAGATTGGAGGTTCGGACGATGACGGGGTAAATGTGGCGAATAAATATCCAAACCCTACCGCAGCCTTTACCAACCGGAATTATGGTGATGATGCCCGAAGCGAAGTGATTACGGATGCTGCCGGTAATGTTTTCCTTGCCGGTTGTACAAAAAGCAGCGACTTTCCGGTTACGGCCAATAACGTGCAGGCAAGCCTTCTTGGCGTTCAGGATGCGGTAGTGCTGAAGCTGAATTCCACCTTATCGAACCTTGAGTATGCCACCTATCTTGGGGGAACCAACTACGATGCGGCTTATGTATTAATTGCAGGGCCGAATGGAAATGTGGTGGTGGCCGGTGGTACTATGAGCGCTGATTTTCCGGGGGTAAAAACGGGAACGGTAGGCCCCAATTTTGAAGGCGGGCAGCTTGATGGATTTGTGGCCCATATTAATGCCACCGGAAGTTCCATTATTGAATCGGCTTTTATTGGGACTTCGGGTAATGACCAACTGTATGGTATTCAACGGGATAAGCAGGGAAATGTGTACGTGATGGGTACCAGTACCGGCAACTTCCCGGTCAGGAATGCCGCTTTCAGCCAAACCGGCGGCAAGCAGTTTATTGCCAAAATGCAACCTGATTTTTCTGCCTACATATATTCCACTGTTTTTGGAACCAATAATCCAAACCCCAACATTTCGCCTACCGCCTTCCTGGTGGATAACTGCGAAAATGTGTACGTGAGCGGTTGGGGCGGAAATATTGCTGCCGGATCGAATTACGCCATTTCGCCTACCACCGGGCTTACCGTAACTCCTGATGCTATAAAAAGCCTTACCGACGGCATGGATTTTTACTTTTTCGTGCTGGAAAAGGACGCCAAAACCCAATTGTACGGGTCGTTTTTCGGGCAGCAGGGTAATCCTTCTTCGCACGACCATGTGGATGGAGGTACCAGCCGGTTCGATCAAAACGGGATCATTTTCCAGGGTATTTGCGCCAACTGCGGGGGCGGGCAATTTCCCACCACCCCGGGCACGGTTAGCCCGTCCAATCCTTCTTCCAGGTGTAACCTTGCCATTGTAAAAATTAATTTTGACCTCTCAGGTGTTCGTACCGGTGTTCAGTCATTTGTGGATGGAATCCGGCGGGACTCCAGCTTTTGCGTACCGGCTACCATTGAATTCAGGGACAGCATTGCGGTGGGTAAAAGCTTTGAATGGAGCTTTGGTGACGGATCGGCGGGTGCTGCCACCGATACACCCGCCATCTTCCATACTTTTAGCAAAGAGGGCATTTACCAGGTACGGCTAATTGCTATTGATAATGAGAAGTGCATTCCGCGGGATACGGCTTATACTACCGTAAGGGTACGCATTGACAAAGTTCAGCTGAATGCTGAGGCCGTTGGTTTGCCGCCCTGCCATGACCTGAATTACCGGTTTAATAACAAAAGCATTCCTTTTCCCGGCAAGCCTTTCAAAGACAGTTCGTTTATTTGGCTTTTTGGCGATAACAGCGCACCGGTGCGGGCCGGGCTCGAATCGGTTACCCATAAGTTTCCCGGCCCCGGGACCTATAATATCCGGCTGGTGCTGGCCGATACCAACTACTGCAATGCCCCCGATACTTTCCCGCTGACAGTTAGGGTGAATCCCAATGTAAGCGCCCGGTTCGAAGCGCCGCTTTCAGGTTGCGCCCCGCTGGCTGTTACTTTTAATAATACCAGTCTTGGCGGCGCCTCATTCTTGTGGGATTTTGGAAACGGATTAACTTCCACAGATGCAAACCCCTCTGTTGTTTTTCAGCAACCCGGCATTTACCGGGTAAAAATGACAGCCAATGACCCCGGCACCTGCAACCTGCTTGATTCGTCATTCTTTAATATTACCGTTTCGGGCTCACCCCCGGTGGGCTTTGATTATTCACCCCGCCCTTCCATGGAAAACATTCCCACAACTTTTACCAACACTTCGGGTACGGCGGTGCTTTATAAATGGTATTTTGGCGACGGCGATTCGCTTTGGACCCTCAGGCGCGATACCCTGGTGAGGCATCAATACCCCAGGACCGATACCTATAATATATGCCTTGTTGCTATCAATGAATTTGGCTGCACCGATACTGCCTGCACGGTAATTCCTGTACAGGTAACCCCGCTGATTGATGTGGTGTCGGCCTTTACGCCCAATAACGACGGTACCAATGACAAGGCCGTTGTTTTTGGTTTCGGTGTTACCGATATGGTATTCCGTATTTATAACCGTTGGGGCGAACTGGTATTTGAAACCAACAATTTTAAACAGGGTTGGGATGGCCGCTACAAAGGAAAACCGCAACCCATGGATGCCTATGGATATACCCTTAGCGCCACATTGATTGATGGCACCGAGGTGAAAAGAAGCGGGAGCATTACCCTGGTAAGGTAGAGGGGAAAGTGATTGCAAAAACAAGAAAGTTTTGCCTCAGTCACGTAGGGACTGTCTATGGGAGTGGCACAAAAAATCCCCGTTCATAGCTGAACGGGGATTTTAATATAAAAAACTTAGAGATTACTTTTTGTAAGCGCCCATCAGCTCCTTAGCTGTATCAGTCAGTTTCTTCAGGCTGTCATCATTCAATACGCCTTTTTTAAATTCAGCAAGAATTTCGGGATGACGAATTTCCAACTGGTTCAACAGGTGCTCTTCAAATTCTTTTACACGGTTTACAGGTACATCGCGAAGAAGACCCTGGGTGCCCAGGTAAATAATGGCAACCTGCTTTTCAACCTTCATAGGGCTGTACTGGGGCTGCTTCAATATTTCCACGTTACGCGCGCCTTTGTCCAATACCACTTTAGTAGCGGCATCAAGGTCGCCACCAAACTTGGAGAAAGCTTCCATTTCGCGGTACAGTGCCTGGTCAAGTTTCAGGGTACCGGCCACTTTCTTCATGGATTTGATCTGTGCATTACCACCCACCCGGCTTACCGAAATACCTACGTTGATGGCGGGACGGATACCCGAGTTGAACAGGTTGTTCTCAAGGAATATCTGTCCGTCGGTAATAGAAATTACGTTGGTAGGGATGTAGGCAGATACGTCACCTGCCTGTGTTTCAATAATGGGAAGAGCGGTTAAGCTGCCGCCACCTTTAACTAAGTGCTTAATATTGTCAGGCAGATCATTCATCTGGCGGGCAATGTCATCGTTGCCAATGATTTTGGCCGCACGTTCCAGCAAACGGCTATGGAGATAGAATACGTCACCGGGATAGGCTTCGCGGCCGGGCGGGCGACGCAACAGGAGCGAAACTTCGCGGTAGGCTACAGCCTGCTTGCTCAGGTCATCGTAAATGATCAAAGCGGGGCGCCCGGTATCGCGGATAAATTCGCCGATGGCTGCACCGGCAAAAGGAGCATAGAACTGGAGAGGAGCGGGGTCGCTTGCGCTGGCCGCTACAATTACGCTATACTGCATAGCACCATTGTCTTCCAGGGTTTTCATAACCCCGGCAATGGTGCTGGCTTTTTGCCCGATGGCAACATATATACAGAATACCGGTTTGCCGGCTTCAAAAAATTCTTTCTGGTTGATAATGGTGTCGATAGCAATGGCGGTTTTACCTGTCTGGCGGTCGCCAATGATCAGTTCGCGCTGGCCGCGGCCAATGGGGATCATGGCATCAATGGCCTTGATACCGGTTTGAAGCGGTTCTTTTACAGGTTCACGGTAAATTACGCCGGGCGCCTTACGTTCCAGCGGCATTTCAAACAATTCGCCCTGTATTGGGCCTTTACCATCAATAGGCTGTCCGAGGGTGTTGATTACCCGGCCCAAAAGACCGTTACCTACATTAATAGAAGCGATTTTGCCGGTACGCTTAGCCTTGTCGCCTTCTTTAATTTCAGAGCTTTCGCCCATCAGTACCACCCCTACGTTATCTTCTTCAAGGTTGAGGGCAATGGCTTGCACGCCATTTTCAAACTCTACCAGTTCACCACTCTGTACGTTGTTGAGGCCGTAAATGCGGGCAATGCCGTCACCCACCTGGAGTACGGTACCAATTTCCTGAAGGCTTGCTTCGGCATTTACATTGCCAAGTTGCTGGCGTAAAATCGCTGAAATTTCATCCGGCTTAATGTCCACCATAGAATATATCTGTTGAAAATTTTGAATGAGCCTGAAAAATAGAGAATACCCCTGAATTTTCAGGCTGCAAAAGTAAGGGGTGCGGGTGGGCTAATCAAAAGAATTTTTCGAACTGTTTCGGGCTCTTCCGGCGCACTTTTTTTAAGATTTTTATAACCTAATATTATGGAATCCCCAACGTTTGTAGTCTACACACTATTCAATCATGCAAAAGTTATTTTTTTCGGTCACACTGGCCGGTTTAATGGTTCCTTTCGCTTTTTTAGGGGAAAAGAAGATTGAACCGGCTGTTATTTTAGCCCCAGAAGCGGCCATGCCAACCGAATACGCCGATGGGCCAAAACGCCCCGACCCGGAAGTGCTGGGGCTAAAAGTGGATGAAGCCATTGGGTTTTGCCGGGAGAACAACCTCAATACCAAAGTGGCCATATTAATTGATCTTGGGTTGCACAGCGGCTACAGCCGCTGCTGGGTGGTGGGGCTCAACGACAGATACATCAAAATGAAAGGTTTGGTTAGCCACGGTAGCGGAACCAATATTGCCGGGCTGGATGTGGGCGAACGCAAATATTCCAATACCGGGGGCAGTTTGCTGTCTTCGCTCGGAAAGTATAAAACCGGGCAATCCTATTATGGTAAGTTTGGGCTGGCTTATAAATTATTCGGGCTCGAAAAAACCAATAGCAATGCCTATAGCCGGGCTATTGTGCTGCACGGCCATTCCTGTGTAACCGACTACGAAACCACTTACCCCCTATGCCAAAGTTGGGGCTGCCCTACGGTTTCCCCCAATTTTTTAAAACGCCTGCAACAGGTTATTGATGCTTCGGAAGAACCGGTGTTGCTTTGGGTGTACGATAGTGTGCATGAGGGGTAGGAGGCTTGTTAATAGCTCGATGCCGGTTTACAATAAAAAATTCCAAAGGATAATTACGAGGATAAACCCACCAATAGCTGCCCAAACGGGGATTTGGGGTTTGCGGATCAGTTGGTAAGGAATCAGCATCAGGCCAAACAAGATGATCCACCAACCCTGGCTGCTGAATTTTCCTGCTTTGCGGCGGTAGCTTTTATAATCCACCAGCCAATCGCCATTTTTTTTCTGCAACAGCAGCGTGTGGTAAAAGTCCTTTCGGCCAACCCCTTCGTTCCATTTTTGGGCTTCGGGGGCTTTTAGCCACGCTTTCAGCACATCGCCTTTTACCAGCGAAAAAAGTTTAGCGCTATCAGCGGCTGCAAAACTTGCCTGGCTGAGCGCCATTACCCGGGCACGGGTAATGGGCAGTAAAACACCGTTGCGGGGAGAGCGGTAGGGTGGGGCTGTCAACTCAATATCAACTGCGGTCATATCTTTTTCAGTAGGGATATTGGAAACCACCAACATGAAACCACCTACAAATATCAGCAGGCCAATACCCATCAGCCCAAATAAAGAGCTCATTCCTTCAAGCCTGAGCCCTTCGCCCATACCACCCGGGCGGCGGGGCCTATAAAAACGGTATTGCGTTTTGCCTTCCTGTTTCAGCATGCTGCAAATAACGCAAACTTGTACATACGTTTACAAGAATAGAGGCGATTGATATTTTCTGTAAGCATGTTTACAAAAAAATCGTCATAGAAATTCTACGGCGACCCCAAGAACTTTGGCCATTGACATCAACAAACAAATTCCTATTTCTGCAACTGAAATGTAGTTGCAATTGTTTTCTGAAGTTAAAATTTTAAATGAAAGTCGAAGGAATGAAGGATTTATTTACCAGGGATAATTATAGTAAATGGCAAAAAATGATAAACTCATAGCCAGGCTTTTACTGAGGCCTGCTGATTTTACATGGGGGGAGTTGATACATGGTTTAAATTACTTTGGTTATCATGAGTTGAAAAAGGGAAAAACGGGTGGTTATAGAAGGAAATTTGCAAATGAAGATAAGCGTATTATAAATCTGCACAAGCCTCACCCAGGAAATATTGTGAAGCGATACATGATAGATCAGGTTATTGAAGTTTTGAAAGAAAATGGGAATATAAAAGATGAATGACATTTTACAATTCAAGGGTTACTACGCCGAAGTTCATTTCAGCGCCGATGATGATGTTTTCTACGGAAAACTTTTGGGAATAAGCGATTTGGTAAGTTTTGAAGGCTCCAGCGTTACCGATTTAAAGAAGGCATTTCATGAAGCTGTTGAAGATTACCTTATTACTTGTGAAGAACTGGGTAAAGACCCCGAGAAAATATATAAAGGTAGTTTTAATGTGCGGATTCCACCCGAGCTGCACCGGAAAGCGGCGAACTATGCGAGCATACGGAAAATGACCTTGAATGATTTGGTGAAGCAGGCGATTGATGGGGTTGTTTCGAAGCCGTTTGCCATTGACCCTGTTCAAAAACAAATATAGAGAATACTCTGCCGTAAAATTCACCTATGCTTCCCGATTACCAAGGCCCCTTTCCCAATCGCCTATCCTGTTTTGCTAACCCATTCGAATATCCGTTCTTCACTCACCGAAGAATTTCAACATATTACGTCAGCCAATGCGGAAGCTATTTTGCAGCAAGCCATTTGGGAATTCGAATTGCTGGCTGGAAACGAAGCCTACTCGGGCTATTACTTAGTTGACTGGTGTATCAATTTTTGGGTGTTGATGGAATATGTACAGGAAAATATTGGTTGATAAAATCTAAAATGCCTGCCATCGGCATACCGTACAACCACCCATGCACCATCAGTTGCATGGGTGTCTATTTGCCCGGCTATCTCAATTTTCTTAAATTCTGCACCAACGAATGTTCCCGATTGCTGCTTACGGTAACGTTTATACCAGTAATGAAATTTGCTATAAGCAATACCCAGGGCTTTGCAGAATTGCTGCCGACTGCTTCCGCTTTGCTGCCATTTTTCTATCAATACGAACATCTGCCGGGCTTTGCCCTCCAAAGCAAATCCTTCCATATTATTTTTTAAGCAAACCTATAAAGCACAATCTGTTGAAGGAAGACGGGGTTGCCCGGAACGTTACATTAAGACCAGGTGCGTCCGTCTATTGCAAGGCGTTTGGGTATAAACACCGCAGGACTTGTGCCGGGCAGCCGCCACATAGAAGGCGTGGTAGAAATGATGCTCGATGCCACCCAACGCCATACCATGCCCTTAACCGAAAAACGTTTGATTGGCTGGCATGCAGCGCTTTTCCCTATGGGATACAGCGGACCTTACGAAATAGAAGCGGGCAGATACCGCGCAGGTGACATGCAAGTGGTTTCAGGTGCAATGGGCTAAAATTGCCAAAACCACTACCGCCACCGCCTTACGGGATATAAAAGACCTGGTAGAAAAAGACATCTTGCAACAAACAAGCGAAGGAGGACGAAACGCCAGCTACACATTAACAGACTTTACATTAGAATAGCCACCGGCTATAACAATTAGGCTTCAAGTAAATTAAAGGGATCGCCGCAGTTAACATAACTGCACAATAAAATGGTGGCAGGAACTTTTTTGAGGTTTGCGAAGGATATATTTTTTAAATGGTTTGTCTTCGTTATTCCCCCTCCACTACAAACTTATCAGTTATTACCTTGCCCGAACCTGTAATTACATTTTTGCGCAACAGGTGCTTTGCCCGTACGGCATCTTCATAAACAATAAGTGCTTTGCCGGGGTTGCAATTGGTGAAATGGTTGTATTCAATCAGCGAGGTCTGGGTGCCATAATTATAAATAATTGGATCATCGTTGCCGGTATTGCAATTGGTAATCTTGTTATTGGAAATAAGCAGGTTTGGCCCCATAGTGCTTTCATCGTTTCCGCCACGCAGCATGGTAAGCAATTGGCCCGAATGATTGGTAATAGTATTGTTGCTTATAATTAACTTTTCAATATTATAATATCCCTTTTTGTCGGTTTCTGCAGCAAAATACAATAGGGTACCCTGTATGTTGGTAAAGCTGTTATGGTGAATAACCATGCTATCGTAAACGCTTGTTTTGGATGCGGTAAAAAAGTTTCCTTTTAAATCAGAGATATTGCAGTCGATCACTTTTAAGTTTGCATGGTGGCTGCTGGCTGAGGTATCTGAAAGGATGAATGTACCAACGCTCAAATTCTTTGCATCCAAATGGATATTGCTGAATTGCAGTGCATTTCCGGCCAATAGCTGAAATAAATATTCTGAAGGCTGCTTAATCGAAAAGCTAATAACCGCTCCTTTATTACCTGTAAAAACTGTGGAGTTGGAAATGTTTATGGGCGCATTGAATAAGTATTTCCTACCGGTTAAGCGAATGGTTACATGCGCATTTTTATGTGCTGCTAAAACTGCAATAATCTCGTCTGCGTTTTTGCAATCTTTTTGAACTTGTTGGATAGCCGTTTGATTATTTTTTGCGCTAAACCATTTTGCTCCGCAATGCTGTGCAGCATTTTCCTGAATAGCTGCCAATTGTTTTCCATCTGAAAAGCCCGGTTGCTGTGAAAGTGGAATGGAAACCCTGGACAGGCTTGCATTTTTCAATGAATCGGTAAGCGCATGGTGGGTCGGATTTATGCCTTCAGGGACGGGTAATAAGGTAACATTGTGGGTGCTGAAACTACCGATTGTAAAACCAACGGGGACATTAATGGTCAAAAGCTTATTTACCACATTACCTGAAAAATGGAAACCGCTTATATCATCCTGAATGTTGGCAAGTTGTGTTGCTTTTGTTGTATAAATTATGTTGTTCAGAAAATGAACATTTACAGGAGGTACCGATCTTTCGGTATCGCTGCCATCGCATAACCCTATGGGTGTACAATCAACATAGGTATTATTGGCAATTACTGCATCCGAAACGGGAACATACCGGTGGGCAGGCGAATTAGGTACTCCATTCATAATGGCCAGGGGCGACCGAAACCCCTCTCCACGGCATTGATAATAAAAATTGTTGACCACCCATTGGCCTTTGTTGATGATTCTTGTTCCCCCTGTGCCTTGTTTGTTATTTCCAAGGAATACATTGTTTTCAACAGTATTATCATCGCCATGCCTAAGTACAATGCTTCCCTGGCATTCTTTAAAAAGGTTGTTTCTAATTATGTTACTACCCGATTTTATAGAAACTATCTCTGTTTCACCATCACAATTATCAAAGTAATTGTCGGTTATCAGTGTGTTGGCGTTAAACTGGCAATGTTCCGATACGCCCACCCTGATCATTTCGCCACCGTTTGATGCGAGCGGTAGCCGAACGCCAAAATAATTATGATCAATGGAGTGAAAATTTTCCCTGCTTCTTTCATCATCGAGGATTACGGCAAGTAGAACGCCAATGTTTTTTTTGTTTAGAAAACTGCAGTGGTCCAACCGGTTATTTTTTCCGTAAAAAGCCACCCAGTAATTTTCATTCAGCCGCTTTGGATTATTGAAATCGTTTATTACTGTATTGGTAACCCTGCAATTGTTTGCTACCTGCTTTTTATCAATGCTAAACCTAATTACAGGGTCTTTACCTGAAAATCCATTTGAAAAATACAAGCCTTCAATTTGAATGAAACTACCGCCAATATGGAGGTTCGATTGACCGGTGATAATAACCTTACCAGCCGTTTCTGCTTTAACTATAATGGGCTTTTCTTTAGTGCCATTACAACTCAGTTTTATATTAATGTTGTTCCATTCGCCGTTTTGCAAAACAATAATATCGCCGGGGGAGGCTGAGGCATTAGCCTTTTTAAGCTCCTCATTATTTTTTACAGTAATAGTTTCAGCCTTGGCAAATGAACTGAAAAGAAGGAGGGTAAAAATTAGTGAATAACGAATCATAGTTGTTTATTTTGAAAATGCGGATTTAGAAATTATTCTTTTTGAAGATTCCCGGATGACTAACCTGGGTTTAAGTATTTTTTGAACCTCATTCATATCTTCGGTGAGGTGCATAGTTTCAATGAACAGTTTAGCAGCGGCCTGCCCCAGTTCAAAGGACGACATATCTACACTTGAAATAGAGGGTGTAACAAGGCTTGTCACCGGTTCGTTGTTAAAGCCAACAAGCCCAATGTCATCGGGCATTTTCAATCCTTTTTCCTTTATGGCAAGCATGGCGCCAATGGCCATCCGGTCGCTTATGGCAAAAATGGCGTCCGGCCTTTTTTTCATTGCCAGCAATTCCTTTGTGGCAAAGTAGGCATAATCCTGGTTGAAGTCGCAGTGCACAATGAGACTGTCCTCTTTCTTTATTTTGTATTTTTTTAATGCATTTATATAACCATCCATTCTTTTATTGCTGATGCCCAGGTTTTCAGGTCCGGCTAATATGGCTATGCGGCTATAACCCTGTTCAATAAGATGTTCAGTTACCAAAAAGCCACCTTCCTCATTATCCAACCTTACACTTGGGGCTACAAGGTGGGGGGTAATCCTGTCAAATACCACAAGCGGTAAGTTTCTTTCCTGTATTTTTTTAAAATGGTCAAATGATTTGGTTTCGCTTGAAACAGAAATGATGAACCCATCCACAAGGCTTTCAAGCAATCTCCTTGTATTTACCATCTCCCGGCCAAAAGATTCATTGCTCTGGCAAACCATTACGGTATAGCCGGCCCCAAGTGCTATTTCGTCAATGCCCCTAACCATCATGGATAGCACATAATCGAGGTTGGGAACAATTACCCCAATGGTATGGGTTTGTTTCTGCCTGAGGCTTAATGCCAGCCTGTTGGGTTGGTAGTTTAATTCTTCCGAAAGCGCCTTCACAGCCTTCTTCGTTTCGGCATTTACATCGGGTGCATTACGCATGGCCCTTGACACAGTGGATATGGAAATGTTCAGTTCCCGGGCAATATCTTTTATGGTGGCAGGCTTTTCCATGGCAAGGAAATAATTAGGGACAAAGGTAATTTGATTTGCATTACGAAATTACCGGCAGCGTTGCCGGTAACATTCTCGGTAGATAAAATTTATTTTTATGGCAATAAAATGATGAATAATTAGATAAAATTTAATAAAAGGTCATAAAAAGTGATTAAAATAAATCGCCTAAAAAATCCGAAATTCTTTCTTTCAGATTAGTATTGCAGAACGATTTTAAACTGCAATATGATTTATGGGAGTTATTTGCCATGATAAATCCCTCCACGATTTAGCTTATTTTCTTTAAAACAAATACTTTTTTATGTATCCTTTATTAAATAGCAGTGTAGCAATTGTAACAGGGGGCGCCAGGGATATTGGCCGCCAGGTATCTGTAAAGTTGGCCGGTGCAGGCGCTAAGGTTTGTGTTAATTACCTAAGCAATACTGAAGAAGCCGATGAAACTCTGCGCCTTATAAAAGAAGCCGGGGGAGAAGCCATAGCCGTGCAGGCTGATATGACAAAGGCTGAAGAGGTAAAAAAAGTGGTAGCAGCCTGTACGGAAGCTTACGGCGATACTATCCATATACTGGTAAATGTTGTTGGAGGCTTAGTAACTGTTAAATAATAATTGATACAATTAAGGGCTAATTTTATAATTCC
>CAYUGH010000056.1:0-30018 GCA_964444195.1 uncultured Chitinophagaceae bacterium | reverse complement strand
ACGGTAAGGTCGCGGTACTTGGTGGTAACACTGCTTACCAGTATGCCCAGCCCAAGACCCATACCCGCCATAATAAGCAGCACGGGCAACATGATAAACCAGCCGGCACTCACAGGGAATCCGCCGCCGCGCAGGGCAAAAAATGCCATCGTCATAAACAGCAGCAGCAGTTGAATGCCAAACTGGATCAACTGGCTGATAACCACACTGATGGGGCTTACCAGCCGGGGAAAATATACCTTGCCAAAAATACCGGCATTGCTGATAAATGTATTGCTGGTGTTGGTAAAGCAAGCAGCGAAATAATTCCAGATGATGATGCCGCACATCTGGAACAGGATGGGGTTCATGTCGCCTGTAGAAATTTTGGCCACCACATTAAACAGTAAAAAGCTGATGGCAGTGGTAAGTATGGGCTGAATGAAATGCCAGAGTGGCCCCAGCACCGTTTGCTTGTATTTGGCAGCAAAATCGCGTTTTACAAACAGCCACATCAGGTCGCGATAGCGCCAAAGGTCGGCGAGGTAAGTGTGGGAGCGGGTGGTGGGGGTGATGGAAACTACCCCCTCATCCCCGGCCCTTCTCCCCCAAAGGGAGAAGGGTGCCTCTGTGGTATTTTTTTTACTGAATTCAGCCAGTTCACTCATTCTTTCCATTAGAGTTGTTAGAATTGGGGCTTATTCAATCCGTTTTACAATATATTTCAATTGAAAAAAGGATTGTTTAACCCTTGCAGACCTTTAAAATTCACCCCTTAAAATCAAGGAAAACACTTTGAGGTTGGGCACCCCCCGGTGGGGAGAGGGCCCCTGTGGTATTTTTCTTACTGAATTCAGCCAGTTCACTCATTCTTTCCATTAGAGTTGTTAGAATTGGGGCTTATTCAATCCGTTTTACAATATATTTCAATTGAAAAAAGGATTGTTTAACCCTTATAGGCTTTTAATATACGCATCCTCATAAATTCAGGGATAACAGTTTGAGTTTGGGCACCCCTCTCCCCACGGGGGGAGAGGGGTTGGGGGTGAGGGGCTATTTTCCCCTCCACTTCTTTACTGTCCGTTTCCACCATCCCGGCTGAATATCATAATAATCATCCAGCCCCGAGCTTTGGTAAGAATGGCGGTTACCCCCATAATACCCACCGTAACCATATCCATAACCATAACTCTTGCCATATCCGTAGCCGTAGTAGCCGAAACGGGCGCCCATTTTAAGGTCGTTCACTGTAAGCCAGATGCGTGGAAGCTTCCGCTGCTGGTATACTTCCTCAATAAAATCAATCTGGCGCTTATAGGTAAACCGGTGGCGTACCACAAAAAGCGTGGTATCAACAAATGGCGCCAGGCTGAATGTATCGCTTACCAGCCCAACCGGCGCGCTGTCAATAATGATATAATCGTACCTTTTTTTCATTTCCTCAAAAAAGAGCCGGTTATTTTCGCTTAAAACCAATTCGCCGGGGTTGGGCGCCACTATTCCACTCGGGTAAATATGCATATTGTCGAAGCCCGGCATTTGGTAGAGCACATCTTCAATAGTGGCCGCACCCAGCAGGATATTGGCTATACCCTTGGTTGGTTTTTCAAAGCCCAGGTTGCGCATAATGCGCGGGCGACGAAGGTCAAATTCGAGCAACGCTACTTTTTTGCCACTCAGCGCCAGCACCGCAGCCAGGTTCACGCTCACAAAGCTTTTCCCTTCGCCCGAAATGGAGCTGGTGACTAAGATGGTTTGGCAGGGATGGCCGCTCATAAAAAACACCAGGTTGCTGCGCACAATCCTGAACTGTTCGCTGATGATGTTACGGCTTTCGTGCGCCACCACCAGGTTCCGGTTGTCTTCCACATGCCCAATTTCTCCAATTATAGGGGCTTTGGTTCTTTTAGAAATATCCTCGCGGGTAAACAGTTTGTCGTTCAGCAGGTCCTTCAGGTAAATGATGCCAATGGGGGCCAGCAGGCCAATTAAAATGGCAAACAATTTTACCTTGCCCGCGTCAGGTTCAATGGGCTCCGCTTTTCCTTCGGCGGGGTTCATGGCCTCATAGGCAGGGTCGGTGCTTGCCGAAGTAATGGAAATCTCTTCCTGCCGCTGAAGCAGGTACAGATAAAGCCCCTCCTTCACTTTTTGCTGGCGTTCAATTTCCAGTAGCTTTCGCTGTTTTTCAGGTACTTTTTTCAGGTAATTCCTGTATTCCTCCATTTTAAGGTTCAGGTCGGCTTTTTTCCTGTTAATGGAGGCACGGTACTCTTTAATCCTTTCGAAAAGGGTTTGTTGCAAATCTTCCAGTTGCTTGTCGAGCTGCTGAAGGGGAAGGCTGTTTGGCGCCATTTGCCTGGCATCGCGTTCGCGCTGAAGCCTGAGCTCGTTATACATGGAGGTTAGCTTTGGAATAACATCATCCGTTAGCCCCATGGCAGAAGGGGTCAGATCGGTACGGGGCCGGTCGGAGCGGGCATATTTTTCAAAATAATCCAGCACTTCAAGCTCCCAATCGAGCGCTGTAATGCCGTTTTGCGCTTCGGTAAACCGGTCTGCATAAAGCGAGGTTTGCATGTCGAGGCTTAATACGTCATTGGCATCGCGGTAATCCTGCAGCCCCTGCTCTATTTGCCTGAGCTCCCCGTTTAGCGAGTCAAGCCTGTCTTTTATAAATTCAACCGTTAAGGTGCTGGCTATGTTTTTTGTTTCCACACTGTGCAGGATATACTCATGCACCAGCGCATTCAAAATCTGTTTACCCAGGTCCACATTATCGTTGCGCAGGTTAAAGCTCAGGATGGTTGTATTGGCGTTGGAGGTAATCTGCATTTGCCTGAGTATTTCCACCGC
The DNA here is from genome assembly GCA_964444195.1 of uncultured Chitinophagaceae bacterium. GTDB lineage: Bacteria > Bacteroidota > Bacteroidia > Chitinophagales > Chitinophagaceae > Phnomibacter. Next base: position 27,183 of record CAYUGH010000056.1, on the reverse strand, counting down.
CCTTGCCTGCGGGTTTCCCCAGGTAGCAATAAAAACGGCGCCGGAAGGAGATACTTTTTCATTTACGCCTCCCGGTTGCAATTTAAAAATGCCGCCCTCCAGGTTAAATTCATCATCCCAGCGGTATTTTTCTTGAGTTTTTTCATCCCATATTATGGTATATCCTTCCGTATCTATATTGGTGAATTTTACACGATACGGGCGGGAGCTATCCATAATAGCAACCGGTAGCAGGAAATAAGGGATTTTCCCGGAAATGTTCCGGGTTTTAATATTTCCCTCTATAAAATATTGAATATTGAACTTATACTTTTTTACCGCGCGGGTCACCACGTTTACATTGCGCAGCTTGGTAATCTCGTTATTCATATTTATTTCGCGGGGGCCGTATAATGCACGCTCCACAATATCGCCCTCGCCGCCGTACACGGGGTTGCGTTCGCCGCTAAGCACAAGCATTTGAACAGAACTTTCAAAAACCGGGGTTGAATACCGCAAATAAGCTATGCCCAGCGCAACACAGCCTGCCAGTGAAATAATAAACAGCGGCAGGTAGGCCAGGTATTTGAATAACATATCCGCCGGAGAGAATTTGCCTTCTTCGTTTCCGGTTGGCGTATATTCACTTGGTAGCATCAGGAGGTTTTCATTTTAGCAACACTTATTACCCGGGTTTGGTATTTTCATTTATGTTGTTTGCCAAATGTAAGCTGTTATTGAAGCAATGCCACAATAAGGGTGGTAAAAGCCAGGATACTGGTAATCAACGCCATATATAAAGGCAGATCACGGAAGAAGGGGCTGTTTTGGCGCTGAATGGTTAGAAGCCTGGTTTCATTGGGCAGCACATATACAATGTCGTTTTGCTGCAACTGGTAATAAGGCGATGAAAAAACCCTGGCATCGTTCAGGTTAACCGTGTTGTATTCCCTTAACCCGCCGGGTTGCTCGCGTATAACCAATACGTTTTCCCTTGAGCCAAGGTCGGTCATGCCGCCGGCCTGGCCGATTGCATCTACAATGGTAGCCCGCTCATTGGGGAAATTTTGCCAGCCTACCCCGCGCACTTCACCCATCAGCAACACCTGGAAATTGATGAACCTGATATTAAGCACAGGGTTTTGCACATATGATTCAAGCCTTTTGGTAAGTGAATCCCTCAGTTCGTTTTTGGTAAGCCCGCGGGCGGGGATCCTGCCTATAATGGGCAGGGTAATGGTTCCATCGTAGTCAACCAGGTAGCCGCGTAACGCCTGTCCGCCTCCACCGGTTCCTGCCCCCTGCGCACCCCCATTGTTCAGCAGGTTAAAAACTTCGGTTTGGCTTTGGTCGAGGCTGCCGCTGCTTACATTGATGCTCAGGATATCGTTTGCTTTTACCCGCGGTTCTTCCAGTTGTTTGATCAGCGTGTTGAGGGTATCGAGGTTTTTCTCAAAATACACAAAATCCGTAACCGTTTGTTTGGAGGGCCTGCAGCTTTGAATAGCTCCGGCAAGTAACAGGAAGGGGATGAGATAAAGCCCTTGTTTTAATAACCCGTGGCGGGTACCTGGTACCTGGTATTTGGTATTTGATATTTGGTATTTGATAGCCAGTACTTCGCATTTCATATTTCGTACCTCGTACTTCATATTTCCTATTTTTCCCCTCTAAATCCTCTCCAGCTTCCGTTTTTCAATAGTTGCAACCAATTTAAAACCAATGCTTTCTATTAAAACCTCAACTGTTTTATTGTGCACCTTTAGCGCTATTGCTTCATGGTCCATCATTAGCCCCGAAACCACCCTCAGTTTGGTTCCAGGTTCTATCGGGCCATCCAATTTTTGCACCTCCACGTTTTCATACTCACCCAAAAACCGCTTTATTTCATCAATTTCGTGATCCCGTACAACGGCGGGTTTGCCCAGCCAGTACACAAAATTCACCACCCCCATAGTGTGTAAAACCGTTGGCTTTTCAGATTCCAGTATCCTTACAAACACATAGCTTTTAAACAAGGGCTCTTCCACTTTTTTCACCCGGTCGCTCCATTTACGAAGCACTTTGTTCAGTGGGCAATAGCTTTCCAAACCGGCTTCGGTAAGTTTTTGATGCACTTTTTTTTCCCAGCGCCCATTAGTGTACAATACGTACCAATGTTTCAGATGGCTGTTTTTTCCTTTATTCATTGTTCAGGTTGAAAGTCTCAGTTTTAATTAATAAAGGGTCAAAAGTAGGTACAGTATTCACCTAATTGTTGTTTTGTTTATGTAAAACCGCATTAAGCATTCCTGATTTTGCCTGCCATTATCCACAATTTTTTAGGGTCATAAAATTTTTTGTTTCCTATGGCTTCGCCTCCCTCAGTCACAACCGGGTTGCGAACGAGTCAGTTTCCAAAAATAAAAAAAGGTACTCACCAAATCGCCAGACTGGTAATACCTTCCTAATTTAAACCCATTCAAATCCATGGCCTTTTATAGCCACCAAACGCAGGATAACAATTTTGCTCATGTTTATAAGGTCTAAAAATGCATTCCCTACCCAGAAAACCATCAGTCACCATGCGACCTCTTCAATTTCCGTTTAGCAGTTTAAATTCATGGTAAAAATAAGGTTTTCGGGGTCAAGTTGCTTAATGCTTTGAAGAATTGGTATTCGGGGAAACCCGAAAAAAGCCCCCTTGAAGAAATAGGAGCTTTACCCTTTCCTAATAAAAAAATCCCGGTAGAAACCGGGATGATTTTTAAACCCTAAACCCTTAAAACATAAGGCAAATATAGAATTGTAATTTTTACAAAAAAATAATATTCATCATGTTCAACTATGAAATATTAAAGATTTTAACGGCGCCCCCCTAAAATGAAAAAAGCCCCGGTAGACACCGGGGCAATTCAAAACCCTAAACCCTTAAACATTGTAAAGGTAGCATCTTATTTTATTTATCAAAATTTTTTTATGAGGAAATTTTCGGAAGCAAATAAATGGTTTAACAATAGTGCCAATTACCCGCGACCAAAAGAACCGGGAATCTCCGTCATTCGGTTTGAATATCATTCGTTTAGTTCGGTTTTATTGGGCGCTTAGCCTTTTTGATTTGCAAAATCCTTTAACAAATCAACCAAAGTTTGCACCCCGCTCAAAGGCATGGCATTATACATGGAAGCCCTGAATCCCCCGGCTGTGCGATGCCCCTGTATCCCCGTGATACCTTCTTTTTCAGCAAGTTGCAACAATTCTTTGTCCAATGCAGGATCTGAAAGCACCCAAACCGCGTTCATCAGGCTGCGGTCTTCCTGCTCTACGGTGGGCTTGTACAAAGGAATGGAATCGAGCGTTTGATACAAAAGGTCTGCCTTTTGCCGGTTTACCGGCGCAATGGCTGCTATACCCCCTATCCCTTTCAACCAACGCAGGGTGAGCAGGCAAACATACACCGCAAAAACCGGCGGTGTATTCAGCATGCTGCCATTCATAATATGGTTCCGGTAGTCCATCATGGCAGGAATGGGCCTGTTTGCCCCACCCAGTATCCTCTTATTTACAATGACCAGCGTAACCCCCGCAGCGCCAATATTTTTCTGCGCCCCGGCATAAATCATCGCAAAGCGGTTGAAATCCATTTCCCGGCTCAAAATATCACTGCTCATATCCGAAATTAGCGGAATGCCGGTTTCAGGCCAATCGAACTGCTGTGTCCCCTCAATCGTGTTATTGCTGGTAATATGCACATAGCGCACATCTTCCGGAATGGTATAACCCTTAGGTATATAGGTATATCCTTTATCTTTTGAAGAGCCCAAAACCACCACTTCGCCAAAGTTCCGGGCCTCCTTTATTGCCTTGATGCCCCAGGTTCCGCCATCAAGATAGGCAGCAGCTTCTCCGTTGTTCAGCAGGTTCATGGGTATTTGGGCAAATTGGGTGGTAGCCCCGCCATGCAGGAATAAAACCTCATGGTCTTCATCAAGGTTCATCAATTCTTTAACCAAATCCCTGGCCTCATCCAATACTGCCTGGAAAAGAGGTGTTCTATGACCTATTTCAAGAATGGATAAGCCGGTTCCCTCAAAACTGATGATGGATGCGGCAGCCTGTTCAAAAACTTCTTTAGGTAAAATAGAAGGGCCCGAATTAAAGTTCAGCCCCCAGTGGGTACGTGTGTTGGTTGTCATACACGCAAAGATAATTGGCGGAAGGAAACAGATGACGGGTGGTTAGAAACTGATGACGGATAACAGAGGACAGATAATAAAGTATACCCATATTTTCCCTTATCCCTTATTGACTAATTGACCTATTCACTCATTGACTCATTGACTCATTCACTCTTCACAAATCTTTCCCAATGGCTTTCCACTCTGCCAAACCTTGTTCAGCTCTTCATATTCCTTCAATTCCTGTTCGCTCATGGTGCGGTTTACCAGGTTGCGCAGGTCGGGTTGGCCGGCATTTACCCAGGCGGTGTACCAAAAACTGGCAACTGCGTAAATTGATTGGCGCATCCTGCGTTCTATCATCCCGTTCAGCATATTGCTGTAGGCACGGCTATAAGCTGTTGAATACTGCCTGATCGTTTTACCAAGCCGCTCCTCGTAGGCATATTTTTTATCGGGTGCAAAGCGGGCATTCAAAACTGCTTCGGATTTGAGCACCGTATCCGCTGCCGCGCCGCTTTCAAGTACACGGTCCCAAATAAAATCTCCCGGCTTATTTAAATAGGCGGCTTTGCCAATAAAAAAGTCAAACTCTCCTTCGGCAAAAAGTTCGGGGATCCTCGATTCCCAAAATCCATGGATCCCCTCCTGCCCGGTTAGTTTTCCATTGTAATTGCTGCACGCATGAAGCGGCACATGTGCATCGGCAATATAGTGGCCGATTTCGGCGCTTAGCTTCAGAATCCGCATCTGATCTTTTGCGCTGAACGCTTCTGTCAGCCTTTGCAGCATCACCTGTGTCCACCAGGGTACAATGCCGTGCGCCTGAAGGGTGTCTTCGGTCCATTTGGCTACGGCCACATTCCAAAGCCGGGGTATTTCGGGATAAGGATAGGCGCCATACCGGTCCAGGTCAATATAATGCCGTGGGGCCTCGCCGTTTACTGAATACCTTCTTTTATCAGGGTCCACTGCATGCTCGCTTACATATTCAATATTGGGTTTGTACAATACCATCATTTCGGGTGGAAGCAGGTACACCGCCATCCGGTTGATAAGCTGATGGCCATAAAAACCCCATGCCTTCACGCGGCATACCGGTAAAAAAAGGATTGCCATGAACACAATCTTTTTCAGAATACGCGGGGCATTTATACAAAATGGATTTTTCATAATTCCAAACCGGCAACGAATCTAAATGGAAAAATTCTCCAAAAATCTCCCTGAAGGCTATTTTTGATGTCAAACTATTGCTTAAAGAAAATAAATTATTATGGAAAATTCATTGAACCTTGGAATAGGTACCCGTCTTCAGCATACCCAGCATGGCCCTGGGGTAATTGTAGGGGTAAAATACGCCACTTACCTCATTTCCTTTATATATCACGGGATTATTGAGATAGACAAAAACGATGCCGGGCTTGATGAAATTATCCCCGAAAACGTAACAACAGAAATTGAAACAACTTCGGAAATGGAAAAGTCGCTGTTGAAAATACTGAGGCTTTGGAATGGCTTTGGCGAAGTAGTGAAATTGGGCGACCGGTGGAAAGGTGGCATGATCCTGCTGCAGCCTGCCGACAAAAGCCAGAAACCAAAGGAAGTGCCTATTGATATTTTCTTTCATAAAATAGTAATGGCCCGCGACCGTCTTCGGGTATTGGAGCAAAACATCAACAGCCACAAGGGTTTAAGCGACGAGGATAAAGTAAATATCCAGCAATATATTACCCGCATCTATGGTTCTTTTACCACTTTTAATGTGCTGTTCAAAGACAAGGAACACTGGTTTGTGGGTGAAAAATCAGACGGTTAGGAAAATCAGCTTATTTTCCCCAATCATTTTTTAAAAAGATTGCGATGCCTCAAAGTAAAATTGCCGGTATTGGCATGTATGTGCCGGCTAATGTAGTTACCAACCAGGACCTGATGAAAGTAATGGATACCAGCGATGAATGGATACAGGAACGCACCGGTATCAGGCAGCGGCATTTTGCTCACCCTACCAACGACACCACCACCACCATGGGGGTGGAATCCGCCAAAATAGCCATGGAGCGGGCCGGTACCACCGCACAGGACATTGACTTTGTGGTATTTGCCACCTTATCGCCCGATTACTATTTTCCCGGTTGCGGCGTATTGGTACAGCGTACACTGAAAATGAAGGAGATTGGTGCGCTTGATGTACGCAACCAGTGCAGCGGTTTTGTGTACGCGCTTTCAGTAGCCGACCAGTTTATCCGATCCGGCATGTACAAAAATATCCTGGTGATAGGCGCTGAAAAGCATTCTTTCGGGCTCGACTTTACCACCCGCGGGCGAAATGTTTCAGTGATATTTGGAGATGGAGCAGGGGCCGTTGTGCTACAGCCTACCGAAGAACAGGGCATACTGAGCACCCACCTGCATAGCAATGGAGATTCCGCTGAAATACTGGCCATGTTCAACCCGGGCACACACGCCAATATGTGGATGGATGGGCTTGCTGATTTTGGCGATGCGGAGATCGGGAAAATGTTTGTAACCCAGCAAATGATTGATAATGAGCAATTTTTCCCAAATATGGATGGGCCGAGTGTGTTTAAAATGGCCATAGTTAAGTTTCCTGAAGTAATTATGGAAGCGCTTGCCAAAAACGGTTTGTCGCCAAAGGATATTAACCTGCTTGTACCGCACCAGGCCAACCTTCGCATTGCCCAGTTTGTACAGCAAAAAATGGGGCTTACCGATAACCAGGTGTATAACAATATTGACCGCTATGGAAATACCACTGCCGCCTCCATACCCATTGCGCTTTGCGAGGCCTGGGAAAAAGGGCTGGTAAAAAAGGGGGACCTGGTTTGCCTTGCAGCGTTTGGCAGCGGATTTACCTGGGCAAGCGCGCTGCTGCGTTGGTAATATTAAGGTAATTACCAGCTATCAAAATTCACTCCTTGCTCTATGCGCCTCACCAGTGCGCCATAGGCATCATTGATCAATTTTTGCCCAACCTCCTCGCGTGTAGGATAATGGTCAAAACGGTTGTTAATCAGCCGCAGGTCTTCATTTGTCAGCGCCCGGCTATCCCCGTTATACGTTGCCGATTCAAACACCCAATTGTATCGCCCGGGGAAATGATCGTACAAGACGTTTCTACCCGTAGCTACATCATACATCCTGCACTCAAGGTCGGCATCTCCATTCACCAGCCTTTTGGTTACCGTAACAGTGGCGTTTATGGTGATATAACGCTTCGGCAAATATCTCATACGCTTGTTCCGTAGTTATTCCTTCTTCATAGCATTTGCCCAATTGATATTTTATACCTTGGCAAACTTATTGCAACAGTTCCGGGTAAATCAAACTGAAAAATCAGACCAGGGTTTCAGGAACTCCGCTATCGTTATTTGCTTCATTACATCCCTTGTTTGTTCCTTGATGATATCAAATTCCCGCCGGTACACGCAGGTTTTTTCATCGGCACAATCCTCGCATTTTTCATAATACTGAACCGCTACGCAGGGCACCAGTGCAATGGCGCCATCAAAAAGCCGGTAAATATCCGCTACCGAAATTTCGCCCGGATCCTTTTTAAGATAGTATCCGCCGCCATATCCTTTGTGGCTGCCTACATACCCGGCATGCTTCAGTTCAAGCAATATCTGCTCAAGAAATTTTTTAGGGATATTTTCATTGGCAGCAATATCTGCCGTCAACATGTTTCCCTTCTTAAAATTTGTACCCAATTGCACCAATGCCTTGATCGCGTATTTGCACTTTTTCGACATCATAGGGGGTAAAGATATGTAAATACATACGATACGGCAGACAGGCCTAAAACAGGATTATGGTTGTTGGGATCAACCCGTACTGTTTGGATAAAAGAAAAACGCAAACCAACAGGTGGTTTGCGCTTTTACTATGAAACCAAGCGAAATATTAAAGTCCGAAACGAAGGGTAACACCATACGTGCGTGGGTCGCCCAATACACCTGCGTAGTGCCCGGCATTACCACCCGCGGGCAACAATTGTTCGTAATAGTTTTTATCGAACAAGTTGCGACCCCAAATAAAGAATGTCAAACCTTTGGTTGCCCTAAAGCCAAGCCTTCCATTTAATAGCGCATAACCATCAATATTTAGCACGGTAGAAGGTGAAGGGCTCGATGAGAAATCGGAACGGTAGTAGCCATCAAAAGCAATAAAGAAATTGCCGTTGTTGTTCCACACCTGCACAGGTGTTACAAACTCACCACCCAGTGAAGCAGCCCATTTTGATATACCTGGCAATGCACCGCCCGAGATATCTTTAAACGCTTTCTGTACACCATTTTCGGTTAAGCCTGTTTCTTCCAAAGGAAGGGGTGCATTTGTAAACTTTACATATTTACCATCGGTGTAGGCTAAGGCTCCTGTAAATGAGAAGTGCTTGTTTGCCCTTATGCTTGCATCCAGTTCCACCCCTTTTACATTTACCTTTTCGGCGTTGGCTATATAACCGCGGTTTACACCCAGTTGAGGGGATTGCACATTGGCCTGGTAATTTTCAATATCGGAACTGTGTACTATCAGGTTCAAGGTAATATCGTCTGTTGGATTCGTTTTAATACCGATCTCAAAGTGTTTTACATCCTCAGGCTTAATAACGGCAAGGGTGCTGTCGGCACGCGTAACCCCATTGTTTACAATAGTGGGAAGACCTGCTACATTTACCCCTACAGGTTTAAAGCTGGTAGAATAGGTAGCAAACGCATTAATATGTTTGCTGGCCCTGTAAGCAAGCGTAAGCTGGTAGGTTACGTTATTTTCTTCAGCGTCTGCTACATAAGCCTGGCTACTATATACGGAGTTTTTAATGGCTATTAAAGCCGGGTCTGTGGTTTGTAAACCACCACTTGCTACGCGGTCGTACACCACATCTTTTTTGTCGTAGTTGTAGCGAATGCCAGGAAGGATATGCAATCCTTTTATCACTTCCCAATCCACATTGGCAAAGGCTGCGGCACTAACCGACTGAATGGATGCTTTCGTTTTTATACCATATCCCTCAAACAGTCCCGGGGTTTCCCATAATGGGCTGGTGGTACTTTGCGCATAGCGCCATTGGTGTCTGCCCGATTCTTCGTTGCCGTCAACTTTTACTTCCTGGTCAATAGCGTAAAACCCAACTACTCCGCTTAAGCGGGAGGTAAATTGGCCTGCATAGCGGATCTCTTGTGACCATTGTTCGTGTTTAGATGGGTTTTGCGATAATGCCAATGCCTGCAAACGTGTAAAGTCCCTGTCATTAGAAGGGCCCCATTTCCAGTAGCGCCATGCAGTGGTGGAAGTAAGCGTGCCAGGGCCAATTTTAAAGTCGGCATTTAATGATCCGCCACCAAGATCGTTGTCCGAATTCCAGGGGGTATCGTGGTCAATAATGCGGTCGAATGCATTAAGAGTTGGCACGGTATAATTAAGATCCTTAATTATGTTATTAAACTGGCGGTACGCGGGCCGCTTTGTTTCTGTAACACCTGCTATTACCTGCGCATAACCATCGGGGCGCTGCCCGGTATTATCCACAGCCAGTAATACGGATATTTTTTCTGTTGGATTATATAGTAACTGGCCACGAATGCCAAAGTTGTTAATGCTGTTAGTGGCTTTTTTGGTAACAATATTTTCGACGGTTCCATTACGATTGGTGCCTGTGAACGATATACGGGCTGCCAGCTTTTTGGTAAGCGCACCGGTTACGGAAGCTTTTGCCTGCACAAAGCTATAGTTGCCATAGCTCAATTCAAAATCGGCGCCTGGTGTAAAGCTTGGTTTACGTGTGGTAATGTTAAAGGCTCCTGAAGTAGTGTTCTTGCCAAACAGGGTTCCCTGGGGACCTCGCAATACTTCAATGCGTTCAATATCAATAAAATCGAGGGTGGCAGCGGCCGGCCGGGCAAAATACACGCCATCTACATAAAAGCCTACGCCAGGGTCGAGACCATCGTTGGTAAGCCCGAATGGAGAACCAAGGCCACGTATATTGATACCTGTATTACGTGGGTTTGAGGTATATAGCTGAACCGAGGGAACCAATTCTTTGAGCCTGTTTACATTAAAAGCGCCGGCATCTGCGGCTTTGGCGCCACTGACTACAGAAACCGGGATTGGAATATCCTGAGCCGACTCTGTCCGACGCCGGGAAGTAACCACGACTGTACCAAGTTCTTCGGAGTTTTGCTCTAATCTGATAACGACTTTGTTTTCACTGATCACAACTTCCTTTTTAAAATAACCGGTGTAAGAAACCACAACTGTAAATGGTAACACCTGAGCTGTCATCAGGGCAAACTCACCATTTTCATCGGTGATGTCGCCGTTGGTAATACCTTTAATGATTACATTGGCGCCAACCAAAGGTTCGTTTGTCTTGTCATTCACCACTTTGCCTCTCACATTGGTATTGACAACAGGTTGGTTTTGGGCCACCAATAGCATTGGTAGCAGAAAGGCTAATAATACAATAATTGTTTGTAGTTTTTTTTGGATCATTCTGTGCAGTTTTTGGTTAATATAAAATAGCATTTGCGTTGGGTTGTAAGTCAAAAATTAAGCATGGTAATGTTCTTTCTCATAGTGTTCCTTTTTACAATGGTGGTATTTATTTTTTGGTTCAAAATAAAATCTATCAATTTAGTAGAATTTAAAGGCCGGTTTATTATCAACTTTTTTAATACTCAAATTTTTATTCTAATTTTTTCCCTATCAACAGGGATTTGCACAATTTAGTTTTGCCTTTGGCAATGAATGAATGCTTTTGTCCATTGTCAACACAGTGTTTATTACATGAGAGCCTTTACAATGGTATATCCCGAGGTAAGTGATATTACAATTCCAATAAGGATCATCAGTGTGCGTTTGTTAACCTTAGCGGCAAAATATGCACCCAGTGGTGCTGCCAATACCCCACCCAAAACCAACCCTAAAATAACTTTCCAGCTATCAACCCCAACCAGCAGCATAAATACGCTGGTACTGCTGAAGGTTACAAAAAACTCGGCTGTATTAACTGTTCCAATGGTTTTGCGCGGGTCTTTTCCCTGGTTAATAATGTTTGAAGTAACAATGGGCCCCCATCCGCCGCCGCCAATCGAATCGAAAAAACCACCGGCCAATGCAAGCAGTCCGGCCCTTTTCACTTCCTGCGAATTCCGTTGTTTATTACGGATGCCTTTAATAAGAATTACCGCGCCTAAAATAAGCAGGTATGCTGAAATATAGGGCTTAATAAGCCCGCCATCCAATATCTCTGACAGGAGGTATGCACCTGCCATGGCGCCCAGCACACCAAATAAAACTATCCTGAAAAACAATACCTTATCAAGGTTGCGGAAACGGATATGCGATAAGCCCGAAACACCGGTAGTAAATACCTCAGCGGTATGAACAGCCGCGGAAGTTACTTTGGGAGGTACGCCCAGGTTCAGCAATAAGGTGGAACAGCTAACTCCATAGGCCATACCCAGTGTTCCATCAATCATTTGTGCCATAAACCCTGCTAACACAAACCATAAAAAAGTCACATCAAAATCAGCCGCCGAAAAGCTGATCAATGGAAATACATATATAAACAGGTAAATAATAAGTAAAGCCTTTAAAACAAGTATGGCTAACCCAATATGCCTGAGCCGCACTTTATCAATCAACTTCTTTTCCTCCCTTATTTTAAAAGCCTGTTCGCCATTAAACATCGCTTTGGCCGGCAATTCTGCAATGGTCGTAACAGCCTGCAATTTCTCCATTTGGTTTCTTTAAGAAATCAAAAATAGAACAAATTCTATCATATAGATAGAGTTTGTTAAAAAAATTTTTGCTTTATTCTCCGGGAGCTCTTTTTAATTCTATAACTTACTGTAAATCAATTGAATACTGAATTACTTAGAATAATTTCACGATCAGCTTGCACTCCTTTCTTCAATGTATCAGATTTCCATTTGAGGGTTTCGGCGAGATTGGCGGCCTGTTCCCGCAATTCCCTCACCGAGGTTGTTTCCCATAATACCCCCCTAAGATTGCTGCCAATTGCAAATACATTGGAATGGGCATGGCCACGGGCATCAAGCACCAGCATGGAGGGCCATTCCACTTCAATACCGAGTTTAAACCGGTCCTGTACCAGGTAACCCTTTTCAAAGCAATCCTTCAGCAAACCATCCATTTTTTCCAAATCGGTTTCGGGGCCACTGCAGTTTATTACCCTTGCAACATCAATTTTTTGAATGGCTCCGGTCTTTTTATTCAACCATTCCACCCTGATAAAATTTCCGGCATCTACCATATTCAAAATCCTGCCCGCATGCGCTTCCAGCTTATGCTCAAGCCTGAGCTGCTGCAGCCTGTCGTGTATTTGAAGCGGTACCCTGTGCCGGGCTACGGTCCATAAATGTCTTAGCCTTTTTAAAAACAATTCCTTTTCCCTTTGTGTAAACCCGAGCCAGATATCCTGCGAGAGTTGGCGGAGCGAGTCAATAATGGGCTCGGCCGAAACCCCAAGTTTCCGTACCCTTTTACGATGCTTGTTAACCAGGCCCAACCATTCAAGCAGGCCCATGCCGGGTATTACTTCTTCCAATAGTTTTCCATACGAAATACCGCTATGCCGGTGCGGCAGCAGGTTGAAACCGTTGGGAGAAATAGAAATTATTTTATCGCTGTAACCATTCTCCTCCAAACCAATCACCGTGTCAACCATGGTTAATCCGTTTCCAATGAGCAGTACCGGCAGGTGGTCGGGCGGGTTGCTTACCGATGCTTCCTCCCAGGGATTCCTGAAATAATTGGTACTGTTTTCATAAAAGCTGTTATCGGCTAATTCATGGTTACGCGGCAGTTGGTTCCCGGTGGCAAGCACTACATCGTGGCAAATAATTTGTTTACCCAAGTGTGTGCCAATCTCTACAAAAGACCGGCCGGGGGCCAGGCTTTCAGCAAGGTCTTCCACTTCTTCCACTTCAATGCCCTTGTCGTGCGCATGCAGTTTTGCCGCCTGCCATACCTGGCTCAGGTACCTTCCATACAGCGACCGGGGCATAAAGGAGTTTGAAATCATGTTCCTGTCGTCGCCTGCATATTCGGGCATGTTCATTACCCAGTCTAAAAAATGACCGGGACGCTCCGGGAAAGCGCTCATTTGACCGGTTACCACGTTGAGTAAATGTTCAGTTGAATAGGGGTTATATGCACAGCCCCTGTTCAGTGATTCCCTCTCTGAAACCAGCGTAATTTTTACAGGCGAAACACATTTTCTTATGAGCTGGACTGCCGTCATGGTGCCACAAAAACCTCCGCCAATAATGCCTATATGATACATTTGAAATAGGGTTAAAAAACAATCCTACCAATACGATAGATTTAATGCAATAATAAAACCGATAATCAGAAATAAAAAGTTAATAAATTGTTAACGGCAATTAAAGGCAGGTGCTTAAAAGCAGGATATTTTGCATGGTATGAGGCTAATCAAAAACCCATTCCATACACCACAATATGGATCAGCTCTCCATCCTGCCTGTGCGATGAGCCCTGCTTCCTGATGAGTTTTGCCTGCCCATCCTTGGTAGCCAGGATATTGTCCAAAAAAGTTTTCTGCCTCCCATAGCTTACCATGGGTGGGTCATCCTGATCGCTTACCGAGTTGATATACGAGGCTACCATAGCATCGAAACTTGTGGTGGTGTAATCGCTTTTGGAGAAAAGCTCCACAGCCATAATATGCTCACCGGTAATAAACAAAAAGCCCGAAAACCCTCCATTGCTTTCGGTAAACTTCCTTTTGAAATATTGCGCATAGGACTGGTTTCGGGCGCTATCGCTGAATAGTTTAAGGTATGACCATGTTTTGGAAGAAGCGTTGGCTTTTGAATATTGCTTGTCAATTTCTTTCCACACAGCAGCCTGCGACCTGGTTACATCAAATGCTTTGCGGAGCTCAATATCACCCGAGCCCCCGTAATAAAATGATTTGGGCTTATCGTCCCAGCGATCCTTTTCCACGCAAAAAACAGTAACAATTTCCTTTTTCCGCCCCGGTGGAATCAGCGTGGTTTTTGCCATGATCCTATCCTGTTTGCCACCGCCGATCAGGTCGCCGCTTTTCACAATAATGGTGCGCCTCGATTTATTGGTAATACTTACACTTCCCTTATCGGTCCCAATTTTGGAAGGCAATTCACGGATGGTAGCTTTCCTTTGCGCCATGGCATCTGCCAGGCTTAGGTATTTTCCCGTGCCTTCTCCCCTGCCGGCTTTAAACCGGATAGGTATCAACTGAAGATTTTTATATGCCCATGCGCTATCATATAAAACATCGAGGTACTGGTACGAAAATTGGGAAAAGACTGATCCGCTTTCTAAAAAGATAAGAAAAAAAAATAAATAAAACTGTAGCCTGCGATGCATAACTATGTCAGTTGATAACTTCCTGTGCCTGCCCCAATACATAAAATAATTCCTTAGGATCAGTTTCGTTCAGCAACAACCGGCCCCTAAAGGTAGCTATTTGGTCTGTTTTATATTTCTTATTGGGTTTTTGAAGCTTAACCGTCATAACCGAAGCAGGGCCTGCTTTTCCGCAAAAAAAACATTCAGCCATGGAATATGCCGACAGCACAATGGTTTTACCTGTTTTATCAAGGGGAACAATATAGCCATCAATTTCAACCATTTTATTATGGTAGCTTTTAACAGGCTCTTTAAACACCGGGAGCGGTAAAAGACCATCCACACCGGGCAGGGTAACGGGTCGGGTATGTACACGTTGCAAAATTACCCAGTTCAGCCTGATAGGTTCCGGTTCATTCGCCTGAAAGAAAAAAAGCCCCAATAATAGAATTACCGCTTTACCCAATTGTACAAACTTTTAGCGCCAAAGTTACCATTCTGGCAAACCAATCAGACGGTTAATACCAGTGGTTGCTTTTTATTAACAGGAACTTCGCGGAAAGGGTATTGGCTGGCAGCCCAGGTATTATCGCCTTCGCTGATGTCGGCATTCCAAACAACTGAGTACCCCTTCGCAGTAAACATTGCCGGAACATACAAATGCATGATGCTGTTTGCATCATAGAAAAAACGATTGGTAATGCGGCGGGTGTACAATTCAAAGTGGTTGTATCAATTTTTGCAACCCTTGATTGATGGACAGTCCATTCGCGTGTGGTGCACAATTGGCCGGCCATCCTTCTAAAAGTTTTTCAGCCAATCTTTCAACGCTTCCTGCCACTTGGATAGTTCTTTGTTCACCGGCCGCATTCCAAACCCGTGGCCTCCCTGCTCATATAAGTGCAATTCAGAAAGAGGCTGAAATTTGGTGGAAGCGGCAAAAGCCACTTCGCTGTTTTTAGCAGGCACAGCCTTATCATCGGTACAATGCACAAAAAACAAAGGAGGGGTTTTCTTACTTATGTTTTTATCTACCGAAAACTTACCGGTTGCCAAATTGCGGTAATCGGGGCCCAATAAGCTATTGAAGCTGCCTCGGTGCCAGAAACTGCTGTCGGTTGAAATAACCGGGTACATTAGAATGCCAAAGGAGGCCTGGTTCTTTTTATCGGTAAGATAACTGCCGGCCAAATGGCCCCCCGCGCTAAAACCCATTACACCAAAGGTTTTATATTTTTTACCCACCATCCGGGCAACTTCCTTTACATCATTTAGTTGGGTGGGATAATAAAATTTTTGATCCTTTATGCTTACGCGGTAGTGAATAACATATACATCATATCCCAATCCTGAAAGCCATTCACCTACCATTTTCCCTTCATGGTCCATAGCTACATGCGTATAACCGCCACCCGGGCAAACAATGATGGCTTTGTGATTGGGGTTGGCAGCCGCATAGGTTAAATAATATCCCTGGCTGGTATCCTTACTGCTTGGGTACAAATAGGTTTTTTGCTGGGCCGAAGCGGTGGAAATGGTTAACCCAAGCAAGGATCCTGCCATAAAAAATGATTGAATTGACATATCGAAAGCTGATTTTAAGCATGTAAAGTAAAAAAGACTGTTACAAATGGAACAGTCTTTTTTTATCACTCAATTACCACCCAAAATTTAATTCGTCCTTCAGCCTTTTCCCTTTCTATAAGTGATTGGATCTTACCTGAAACCCTTACCGGGCCCCCATTTGGTAACTTACCGGGTTACTGTAATAAATGGACTTCAGGTCTTTCCCATCGCTCACATAGGTTCGGAATACAACCTGTATTTCACTGGTTGACGCACTATTGGGAATGTTTGCATAAGGAATGAACAACTCGAATTCCTCAGGATTTGACTTGTTTACCGAAAGCTTTTTGCCAGGGCCCATACGGAAACCTTTGTAGGCGCCAACCACACCGCTCACATTGTATTTTTCATCAGTTGCTTTAATGGCGTTTCCGTTCTTATCGTACAGCAATACGCAGAGGTAAACATCGCCGGTATTACCTGATGTATTCACATTGAATGAAGGATAAAGCTTGATACCACCGGCCACTTTGTCGGCTTTTATTTTAGTGGTGGTATAGTTTACAATACTGATCCTGGGCACTTCATTGGGACGAACGCCTGATGATGGGTACAACAAAGCGGCTAGTGCTTTGTCGCCTTCGCTGATCTCGGTATTCCAGCCTACGCTAAAGCCGTTGGTGGTTTGCCAGCCCGGGATAGGATAATGCATAATGCTCTTGGGATCATAAGCGGTACCATTGGTATAACGCTCGTCGTATAATTTGAAAATCTGGGCGTCAACCATGTCCTTATCCCAGCCATACTGGGCGTAAAACTTATACATGGTGTCCTTATTCCATGAAATACCGGTAATAGGGCTGCTATGTTCATGAAGGAACCCAAGCGAGTGGCCAAATTCATGGGTTACCGTACGCTTCAGCCTGGTTGGGTCGTTAAAAAGCCCTGCATAAAAATGCATAGTATGCTCGGTAGGATCGGCCTGTACCGCATCGGAACCTACAAGAGAGTAGTTTTCGTCCTCATCGCTGAATTCTACCCGGACATTACTAGGCTCCATATACACCTGAACAAACTTGATATTGGCATATTTCTCCCATTGCTTGGCAAGTTCCATTACTTTGGCCTGCTGTTCGGGGGTGCCGTTCAAAAAGCGGACCTGAACCTGCTGGCCCACATCCCATAAGTAAAAATTGTCGGCATTCCCGCGGCTACTGGTTGTATCAAAAGTAAGCACCTTTTTTTCGCGAACCTTGCTTTCCTTGGTTGTGCACATCTGGGCCTGTGCGGGCAATGATATAACAGTGCCGATTACTATGCCTGCTATAAGTAACGTGAAATTGTTTTTCATGACATTTTTAATTTTTTAAATTGATTGGTTGATGTGATTTGCAAATTAGATACAGGTCAGTAAAGAATTACATACCCGCTACAGGGTATTTTTTAAAATTTTTCATGAGGCTACCTTTAGGCATTCAAATGTAAGGGAGAGCAAAACATATCAATAAACAAAAAATGAAACATTGTTTAATTAAGAATATATTGTCAGCTGTTAAATATAATTGATTGGAAGCCGATTATATGTTTTTCTTTAGTTTTATGCATCCCCGCTAAAAATGATCTCCATGAAGAAAGCTCTCCTGCCGGCTATTTTGTTCACTTTAATCACCCTGCATACGGAGGCCCAGCAAAAGCGGGCCCTATTAATTGGAGTTGGAAGTTACCCCCAGGAATTGGGATGGCGTTCATTAAGTTCGGCCAATGATATTGAATACCTTAAAAATATTCTCCCCTTAAAAGGCTTTGATCCGGCACACATGACTGTACTATTAAATGAACAAGCCACCAAAGCGGGTATTGAAAATGCCTTTAGCAAGCTGATAGCTGCTTCCGGACAAGGGGATATTATAATGATACACTTTAGCGGGCACGGGCAGCAAATAACCGATGATGCCGAAGATGAGGCGGATGGATTTGATGAGGCCTGGATACCGGTGGATGCACAGTCGAGGTATATGCCCACCGCACGCCCGGCAGCCCCGGCTTATCGCGGCGAGTTTCATTTGCGCGATGACGAAGTGGGAAAATGGCTGGATAGCCTGAGCCTGAAAGTGGGGGCAAATGGAAGCATCCTCGTAACTATTGACGCCTGCCATAGCGGTACAGCTACCCGCTCCGCAAGCCTCGGTAAGGTACGTGGCGACCCTGAACCTTTTAAAATTCCGGGTAAAAAGAATGAGCTGATTAAAGCCGGGATAAACGACCAGAACGATTTTATTGGCGGGAATGCCATGGGCAGGGGTAATGTGGTCACTTTCAGCGCCAGCTCGCCCACGCAGGTAAACCGCGAAACCAAGGATGCCAATGATGTAGGAGTGGGCTCGCTTACCTATGCGCTCTCAAAGGCTTTGGCCGACCTGCCCGAAGGAGCATCCTACTCCGACCTGTTTTACAGGGTAAAAGCCATGATACAAGCCTGGATCCCAATGCAATTCCCCATGATGGAAGGCAATGGAAAGCAACAGGTTTTTGCAGGCAAATACAATTCAGCGGCTGATATTACCTATGTTGACCGTTGGGCGGAGGATACCGCTGTTACCATAAAAATGGGTAGCCTCCAGCAAATAAGCCCGGGTACGGAGTTTATACTGAAAGACCCTCAAACCGGTAAGCAGGTTGCTACTGCGGTTGCCACCAAAGTATCGCTGGTAGAAACCATGGCCAGGGTAAGCAACCCGTTGGATAAAATGAAGCTTTGGGCGGTTGAAGTAAAATCGATCCCGGTAAGCCCGTTCAAATTAAAAGTTGGATACGATGCCATAAAGCTTCCACCCAACTGGATCCCTATGCTCGACAAAGCGCTTGCCGGCTACGGCTTTACCGAAAAACATGAAAACCCCGATTGCTGGATCACTTACCTGAAAGATACCGGGCTGGTGGTGATTACCAAGTTTGATGATATGGCCTACACCGACACCAAAGTAGCCAAAGGAACCCTTGACCAGGCAGCGCTTGATGCGCTCAAAAAACCCTTGCAGAGCATTGCCCGTACCGAGTTTTTCCGTTCGCTGCCCGATGGCGGGCCATTGGAAGGGAAAGCCGTACTGGAGCTAAAAGCCAAGGATGGCCGCAAATCAAACGACAATAGCCTGGCCTTTAAAAAGGGCGACAAATTTGATTTTGTCCTGAAAAATAAAGGCTCAAAGGCATTCTATTATTCTATTGTAGTAGTTAATCCAAAAGGTGACATGGAGGTTTTATTGCCAAGACCGCAGGATACGCCCGAAAGCTGGTCATTGCAACCCGGAGCTACCCGTGAGATCCCCGATTTTGAAATTGAAGAATCACCTGCCGGCAGAGAGTTTTTTAAAGTAGTGGTAAGCGAAAACCCGGGGTTTGATATAAGGCCCCTGTTTATAAAAATGGATAAGAAAAGAGGGGATATTACCAGTTGGGAACAAGCCATGATTGAAATTATGCAGCCTGAACCCGGATCGGTTCCAAAGAAAAGATCAGTACAGGTAAATGATGTGACGCTGATAACACAGAGCTACCAGATTATTCATTGATTGACAGGTAAAATAATATGACCAATTCCGGTTTGAAACAAAAGGGGAGTTTTACTGCTGCATTTGTGTTGCTGGCATTCCTGGCGCTGGTTATTTCAATACCCGGCAAAGCCCAGGTAAACCGCACCATCCACATGCCGGTGGTGTACATTGATACCGCCCAAAACCCAAATATCATCATTTGCCAGTCATCTTTTTCCAATTCGGTCAAGCGTTTCCAGAATGGCGAAGCGCTCACCCACTATGAAGCAGCCGACAGCATTCCGTTTGGAAAGACCCTGGGAAGTGTTACCGTGCTGAATACAAAGGATTCTTTTGTTGTAATGAGTATTACCCTAAGTGCGTTCGGTCTTTCACACGGCATAAATATTGGTGACATCGTAAAATTGCAGGTACCCGATTCCATTCACAGGCCGATGGATTTTATAGGGCATCTACTAAGCTTAAACCTTAAGTTGCTAAACCATGAAAAGGACCCGGTTTACACCGAAATGTCGCTGGCATCGAGGTATTCCAACGACCCTGACGCAGCAGAAAAATGGTTGATAGACACGCTTTACCGCGATCTGAAAGTTTTTTACGAAGGGTACAAAGAAAACATGACGGGGGAAACCTTTACCTCACCTTTTGCCAAAGGGCGATACAAGGGCCAAAGCCTCAACCAGGTATTTGAGCAACTGAAAAAGGAAGATATTGAAGCCTTTCTGTGGTTTATGATTTCATTTCCCGGCAAATACATTGGCATACCTTACAAATTCAATGAAACCTTTGCCACCTGGCTGATCAATTACTCACCCATTGGCGGATATGAAGTATTGCAGCACTTTGAAGATTCCAAAAGGGATTCTGCAGCTTTTGCCCGCAAGGTTCTTTCCATCCCCGGTTTTGTAGAAGAAGATGGACTGGCTTATAACGCCTGCTTAGGTGCAAACAACAACGCTTACTGGAGCGAAGCCTATGCCGATCAGCAATACAATGGGGTAATCTGGTTTAGCAGGCTGGCTAAAGATAAGCAGGGCGAAGGGCTTGTGTACCTGTACCGCGCAGAGGTTTTTCAAAACAAAGAAATATGGGACGAGGCGCTCAGGCAATGCCGCTTATCGGAAGCCATGTACAGCAACCCGCCCAACGACGACCGCCTGCTTGACCTGTATTTTAAGCAGTCCTACATTTACTATTCCACCTCCCGTTTCGACTCCAGTTATATGATGCTTCGGAATGTGAAAGATATCCTGAAGAAAAAGGATTTGAAGATTGAAGATTATACCCGCGATGAAGCGCTTGGCAAGTACCACAATTACATGGCCTATACTTATTACAAACAGGGCCGGTACAAAGATGCCGATTTGCATATTGACAGTTCGCAGGGATTGCTGGCCGGCATGGAGGACAATAAAACCATCACCTCCATAGCCTATAACCACAACCTGAAGGGTGATATTTATAAAAATCAATCGCTTTTTGATAAATCGTATGACGCATACCAGAAATCGTCCGAATTATACAAGCGTGCCGGCGATATAAGAACGGCCGCTATCGTTAAAATTGATGTCGGCATTGTCATGTTCAAGCAAGGCAGGTATAAGGAGAGCAACGAACTCCTTAAAAAAACCTTCGAACTCTTTGACCTCGAAAAGGATTATAACAATATGGGCTTATGCCTGTCGCAAATGGGCCAAAACTACTGGAACCTGAATATGTACGATTCGGCCATTGAATCACATACCAAAGCCATTGAGTTCAGGCGCAGGTCGGGGAACCGTTCGGGGCAGGCTTTCAGTTGGGAGCAATTGGGAACGCTTTACCAAAAAGCAGGTTTAAAACCCAATGCGCTGGCTGCATTGGATAGCGCCGCTACCATCTACCAGGCGCTCGGCAGCAAAACAGAATTGGCTGAAATATTACTCTCTGCCGGAAAGGTTTACAAGAATGACAAGGAAACTGATAAGGCAGAATTGTATTACCGGAGGGCAGCCAATACGCTGGCTTCCATGGGCAACCGGGGCAGCTATGCCGAAGCGCTTTTTGAACTTGGGCTGTTGCTAAGCGAGGAAAAACCCGACCTGGCCTACATATACCAGGATAGTTGCCGGCTGCTGAGCCTTGAAGCGGGCAAACAGAGTGATGCTGCCTATGCCATGATGAACCTTGGCAACCTTGAAAAGAAAAAGGGAAACAGGGAAGCCGGTAAAAAATGGTATGAACAGGCCAAAAAGATAGTGGACGGCATTAATGAACCCCATGCAATGGCTCATTTTTACCGTTCGATGGGGTACGATGCCGCTACAGAATTAGACTTCGAACTTTCCAACCAATATTATTATAAAGCCATCGGCGTTTTCGATAGTACCGATAAGGCGCTTGCACTGCAGCTTAGAAGCTCTATTGCTTACAATTTGCAAAACCAGGGGAATTATGATTTGGCGGAAAAAAAGATTGACAGCATTCTTCACATGGCGAGGGATGCAGGATTATTACTTGAATTGGCAGAAGGTTATACCCAAAAAGCATGGATCTTGCTGGGACAAGGGCAAATGGACCAGGGCCTTCCGTTGATTGACAGTGCTTCAAAGTATTATACAGTTTCAGGAAATACCAACAGCCTTGCATACATAAGCGATTTGCGCGGCGAGTTTAACCGGAGGCTCTTCAACTTTTCGGAAGCCTATAAATGGTATTCGGTCTCAGATAGTATTTATGCTAAATCCAACAATCAATGGCTGCATTCGAGCCGCATGTTCAATTTCATTGTGTTGTATTTCTACCAGGGCGATTTTCAAAAATCGCTTGATTACACCTACAAAGCCATTGAACTAAGGCCTTTTTACCTGGAAGACCAGAACTATATTGACCTGCAGGTAGCGCTTGGTGAAATTTATTACTACCTGGGCAAAACAGACAGTAGCAGGTATTTTTTGGACAAATATTTGCCCATTGCCAAATCTAAAAAACTTAGTTCTACCCTCAACCTGATTTCTTTAATGAAAGGCAGGATACTGGTGGATGAAAAGAAATATGCAGAGGCCATTCCATTCCTAACCGGGCCTGCCTCCCAACAATCATTTAAAATAAATAAAAATGTGTACCAGGAGGGGCTTGGCTACCTGGGCATGGCGTATAGCGGGGTTGGGGAAAAGGATAGCGCTGCCAAATACTTTGACCTGGCCGTAAAGTTTGCCAAAGATTTTGAGCTCCCTTCGTTTAGCTGGGAAGCCATTTACCTCGCGGGGCTTGATGCCTATAAAAACGAAGATTATAAAAAAGCTATTCCGTTATTTAAACAGGCGGTTGCACTGGTAAATAAGCAAGCCTCAAACCTGTATGGCGGCGAAGAAGCCGGGAAAGTTTTCAGGCAGCAACCCGCAAAGGCCGATTTGTATTACAAGCTGATGAGCGCGCTCACCAAAACCGGGCAAAAGGATGAAGCCTGGCAATATGCTACACTGGCTCAGGCCGCTGCGGTAAGCGACCTGGCAGGTGGGCTTGCTGCCGAAATGGGCAACGAGGAAAAGCAAAAAGCGCTGAAGGAAGCGCAGGCCAAATTTGAAAAAATCCAGAGTGTAGGGGCAGCGCTCCAGGATTCGAAAAAAGACGGCGCCACCAAAGTGGCGCAGATAGCGTTGCTTGAACAAAAGCGCGCCATTGCCGAAACGGAATACCTGAATTACATTAAAACACTCAAAGACCAGTTCCCCGAGCTGAATAACTTTTTTGCCAACCAGGTAAACCCCGAAGAATTCCGCAACCTGCATGGCAACCTCGAAGAAGATATGGCGATGGTAATGTATGTGGTGAATGATAAGGAACTGATGATCTTTTGGGCCACCCAGGAAAAGACCGGGATTGTGACCGGCAACATTCCTGACAACTTTTATTCCATTCTTGATCAATGGATTGTTGCACTAAAAAATCCATTGCGCCCGGCCGGGGCAGGCCCGCTCGTTCTACGCACAAAAATCGGTAAGATCACCGAACCTGTTAAACCCGAAATTGATGTAAAACAGGGCGCGCAAATGCTTTTCAACCTGCTGATCGAACCGGTTCTGCCTGAAATAAAGGACAAAAAACAATGGTGCATCATCCCGAACGGAAAGCTTACCCATATTCCATTTCATGCATTGGGAACCAATAATAGCCAGGGGAAATTTGAATACCTGGCAGCCACCAAAAATGTGTTCTATACCAATAAGCCTGGGCAGATGTTCCTTGCATGGAACCGCCGCAACAAACAAAACTTTGCGGTATTCGGCAACCCCGATAAAAGCCTTGCCAGCGCAGGTGTAGAAGCAAGGGAAATAGCCAAAGTGTACCAGGCTGCCAAAGTGTATACCGAAGATTCAGCCACGGTGGATATGGCGAAACAAAGTCTTTCAGCCATGCATTATGTGCATTTTGCTACGCATGGCGTGCTGTCCTACCCCGATTTTGATAGCTCCTACTTAGTTTTTGCACCGGGCACGGGCCAGCCCAACGGGGGGCGCTTGTCGCTTTGGGAAATAAGGCAGCTTATCATTAAAGGTTGCGACCTGGTTACGCTTAGCGCCTGTGAAACGGCTGTTACGTATGGCGATGGAAAGAAAGGATGGTATATCAGCCCGGCCAATGCTTTTTTGCTTAACCGGGTAAGGAGCGTAGTGGCCTCGCTTTGGGAAGTGGACGATACCAGCACCGGTTTGCTGATGGAGCAATTTTACATTCACCTGCAAACCATGCCGAAAGTGGAAGCCCTCAGGCAGGCCATGGCCGATGTTAGCGCCAAACCTGAATTTGAGCATCCCTTTTATTGGGCAGCTTTTGTGCTGTATGGCGATTGGCAATAAAAATAAATCACCGGGTTTGCCCTTTTCCGCGCACCACCCATTTTTCGCATACCAGTTTTTCCAAAGCAAATGGCCCGCGGGCATGCAGCTTTTGAGTACTGATACCCAGTTCGGCGCCAAGCCCAAATTCGCCGCCATCGGTAAACCTCGTGCTTGCATTGTGGTACACGGCAGCGGCATCTACCTCGCTCAGGAAAGCTTCGGCCACATCAGCATTTTCCGTTACAATGGCTTCGCTATGGCGGCTGCTGAATTGGGCTATATGTTCCAGCGCTTCGGCCAAACCGTTTACTGTTTTAATGGAGCAGTTCTGGCTTAAGTATTCACGGCCAAAGTCTTCGGTGCAGGCCCGGTGCAGGTTGGGATATCCTTTTGCTGAAAGGATGGCAAATGCTTTTTCATCCGCAAATACACCCTCACCAAATGGTAGAAACCCGGGAACCAGGAGCGGCAGAAAGTCAGCGGCAATTTTTTCATCCACCAACACAGTATCGAGTGCGTTGCAAACAGAAGGTCGTTGTGTTTTGGCATTTACTACAATGGCAGCGGCCTTTTGCAAATCGGCCTCCTCATGCACGTAAGTGTGGCATACCCCTGCGCCTGTTTCAATGGTTGGCACGGTGGCATTTTTACGGACAAAATCTATCAATCCCTGGCTGCCGCGGGGAATAATTACATCTACAAAGCGGGTGGCGGTCAGCAATTCGCCAACTGCCTCGCGCTGCGCGGGAAGCAGGGTAATAATTTCAGGTGGCAATCCAAAATCCGTCAACACCTCCTGCATTATTTGCACAAGGCAAATATTAGAATGATGTGCATCGCTGCCACCCTTGAGCACCACCGCATTACCGCTGCGCATACAAAGCACACTGATATCAACGGTTACATTGGGGCGGGCTTCGTAAATGGCTCCTACCACTCCCAGTGGAACGGTTATTTTCTCAATCACCAAACCATTCGGATGGCTGGTCTTGCTTATTTTTTTGCCTGCCGGATCGTTAAGGCCGGCTACCATGTCTGTAGCCTCTGCAATCGCGGCAATCCTTTCCGGGGTCAGTTGCAACCGGTCGTACAGGGAGTTAGCCTTGTCCATTGCATCAAGGTCTTTCTGATTGGCCTCAAGAACCTGGCTTACATAGGTGCGTAAGGCGGCTGCAATGGCGGAGGTTAATTTTTTGCGTGTGTTGTCGTCCAGCCGGTTAATGGCACGGGATGCCCTTTTTGATGCCTCTAATTGGGGAATTATTGAATTTGCGTTGGCCATTTTTTTGAATTTTTCATCCGCGCATTACCCTATTTTGGAACATTGCCGGAAATTATTATTCGGGTTTCGTTTTGGAATTGAGGCGCAATGCATTGCGCCTCTACATTGTCAACTGAAAATTTTATTCTATAAAAATTTATTGCAACTCTTCCGATTGGGCACCCTTCTCCCCCCGGGGAGAAGGGCCGGGGTTGAGGGGCACAATATCATTGGCATGCGCCAATACCTGCGACCTGGTTTCGGGCCCAATTTCATTGGCCTGCATCCTTGCCTTTGCCATGGCAATGACCACGCCCTCTGTATTTTCAATTTCAATCATTTCGCCTTTTACAAAACTGCCATTCACCTCTTTTACCCCAACGGCCAGCAGGCTTTTTCGCGCCAGCACGGCTTTGGCAGCGCCATCATCCACCACTACCACACCATGGGTATGCCCGCTCAATAACCAACGCTGACGCGCATTTAAGGTGCTTTTTTGTGGTAAAAATCTTGTCCCGGTTTTACCGGCCATTGCATCGGAAATTCCGTTGGTAGTTCTTGCATTAAAAATAATCGTTTCAATGCCCATGCCGGCAGCCACACGGGTATGGCTGAGCTTACTTGCCATGCCTCCAAGCCCCTGAGCGCTTTTCTCCCGTTTTACCAGTCCGAAAAGCGTTTCATCAATGGCTCCTACTAACGGAACCACTTTGCCCTCCGCATCCAGCAACCCCGCAACCGATGAACCAATCAGTAGTTTATGCGCGTCGAAAGCCACGGCCAGCAGGGTGGCGAGTTCATCGTTGTCGCTGAAACGCAGTTCGCGGTCGTTCACCACATCGTTGTCGTTGGCAATCGGTATGATGCCGTTTTTCCAGAGTTCGTTGATGGTAGCTTTCAGTTGCACAAACCGCTCACGATGGTTAAAATGGCTGCGTTCGAGCAGGCACTGCCCTACGGTAATGTTGTGCGCTTCAAAATATTTGGCATATTCCGCCATTAGGAGCGGGTTGCCAATTGCCGCTGCGGCCTTCTTTTGATTAATGGTACCCTTGTATTTCTCAATAAACGGTTTACCGCTGCCAACAGCCCCGCTTGATACCATGATGACGGGTCGTTCCGTTGCTAGTGCAGCTACCTGCGCACAAATATGCTTCAGAAGCGGTTTATTGATCAGCCCGTTGGGCAGGGTAATGGCTGCCGTTCCAAGCTTGAGGACTATGGGAGATTTCAATTAAATTGTCAGTTATTTGGCTGGTAAAGGTAGGCTTCCTGAAATTTTTTTTCGTAAAATGGTGTTCAGCCCTATATTTGCAGCCCCAAACAGGGAATTGGACAATTTCAAATTTGAAATTTCAAATTTATAATTTCCGGGGTGCGGTAGCTCAGTTGGTAGAGCAAAGGACTGAAAATCCTTGTGTCGCCGGTTCGATTCCGGCCCACACCAC
>CAYUGH010000055.1:21263-30058 GCA_964444195.1 uncultured Chitinophagaceae bacterium | reverse complement strand
GATCATCAGGCCTGCCTTGCGATGGGGCTCATGCCCTTCACCAATAAAACGCAATTGTGTTTGCATAATAAAATCGCCATTCATTTTTTTATGGAGAAAGGCGAAGCTATCTGCGCCAAACCAAATGTTGGCGCCGGAGCCAGACATATGATAGGTTTGCGAAGCTTCATTATAACTTGCTGAACCGGCAATTTTTGGAGATCCGATATCTGTAAACTGATCAAATGCTCCAATTTTTTTACCCTTGTTCTGTGCCATAATTTCGTGGGATATTACATTGGCATGAATCAACATTAATATGAAAGTTATCTTTTTCATTTATACTTATTCTGCATATCATCATAAAAAGCCTTTAATGTATAAAATGCTTTTTTCTTTTTTCCTGTTTCAGAGATCAAACCCTTCCTGTTCCAAAAGTCCTGGAAATAGGGGTGTTGCCTTCTTGGTGACCTGAAATCAACCAATATCCAGGGTGTGGTACCGCGGAGCCCGCTAATAGCTGTGAGCATAGTGATCTGGTTTTTAAATAACAGTTCCTGGTATTCTTCGCTCCATCGGGTTTCATCATCTGCATGATAACCGCCCAAAGCATCTGCCCCAAATTCTGTGATCACCACAGGTTTATTGAATTTGATGTCGAATTTGTAATTGAGCATGTCCTTTGTGCTGCTCCAATACCAGCCTGCATATTCATTAAAGCTCACCAGGTCGAGTTTATCGCCCAACGGGTCTTCAATTACAATGTTGTTACCGTTTCTATGGGTTTCCAATGCGGCAGCTACCAGCCTCGTATTATCAAGGGTTCGGGCCGTAGTGGCAAGTTTTCCCATAAAAACATTCCGGGGCTCGCTGATAGGTGTTTCATTCCCGATTGACCATACTATCACGCTCGAACGGTTCTTGTCGCGGTTCATCAGGTCGCTCAACTGTTTTTCCGCATTTTTGTAAGTGTCTTCGTTTTGCCATGATATTGTCCAGTACACGGGTACTTCGGCCCAAACAAGCAAACCAATTTCATCGGCAATCTTCATCATTTCCTCGCTGTGCGGGTAATGCGCCAGCCGCACATAGTTGCAATTCAGTTCTTTCGCCCAATTGAGCATCATGCGCATATCGCCCCCGCCCCTTAACCGCCCGGGTATCAACGGGTTTTCATCATGCATGCAAATGCCGCGCAGGAAAATGGATTTTCCGTTCAGTAAAATATCCTGCCCCTTTGTTTCAATGGTACGGAAGCCAATTTTGTCGCTAACCTTATCGGTTACCGAAGCTATTTCAACCGTATATAACCTGGGCTTTTCAGGGGTCCAGTATTCCATAGTTTTTACAGGAATACTAATAGCCGCTTTGCCCGAAGCATCAGTGGTAACTGTTTGCTTAATCCCAGCTTCGGGTATGCTGATGATAATGTCCTGCGCTTTTTGAGTTCCATCCAATTGAACAAAACCTTCTACCAGTTTCAGGTTTCCTTTTGCAAGTTGTATTTTATAATCTGAGATATAGGTTGCGGGTAATTCGGCAAGCAACACATCCCGTGTGATGCCTCCATAATTCCACCAATCGGTATTCACGGTTGGGATATCATCTTTGTGGCGCGTATTGTCAGCTTTTACCACCACAAAGTTTTCGCCCGTTACCAGTTTGCCGGTAACCTCAAATTGAAAAGGGGTAAACCCGCCTTTATGCGTGCCAAGCTTTTTTCCATTCAGGTACACATGGGCCTCATAATTTACAGCGCCGAAGTACAGGAAATAGTGCTTGCCACTTACAGGTGCCGCGTTGAATTTCTGGCGTAACCAAATCGTTCCTTCGTACAGTTCTAGTTTTTCCGATTGCGAATTCCAATCTCCCGGAATCTTCATATTGGGCGACAGGTCAAAACTGTACTCCACCCAATCGCCCTTGTCTTGTGGCTTTTTGTCATCATAAAATCCGCCCTTGCCCGATGATGATTGATCAAAAGGCATGCGCCTGTAATCATAAAAACCTGTTTCATAGGGGTCAATAATATAGTTCCAGCGGCCATTGAGGCTGGTATGGTTTCGGCCGTAAATGTTCTGAATAAGGGTGGGCTGTGCCCAGGATAAGGAGTTTGATAATACAATAGTAAGCGCTAACAATAACCCGGTCTTTAAGTACTTTTTCACTGGCATATATTTATAATTAAAATTGATATTGGAGCCGGCAAACCGGGCAATCAATATAGCAGGCAAGATAAGGACGGATTGGGCTAATGCCGACAGGTTTTCCCCAAACGGCTTGTTTCTTTCGCTTTTCGTTTATTTTCGTTTTGTTTTACCTGGGTTCTTTCATTTGACTAATTTATCTAATTTCAAATGTGCATAATGACGAGAAAACCGTTTGTGTTTCTTTCCGTATTTTTTTTCGCCTTGAATGTTTGGGCACAGGAAAAGCCCGGAGATCAGGTGGATAACTACCTCAGTTTTCCCTGGAAAAAAGTGGCTACCCAAATGTCAGCCGAATGGTATGCATCTGCTGAAGCAAAGAAAGTGGCGGAAACGGTGCTGTTTTGCCAGCAGGATATTGGGGGGTGGGCAAAAAACAAACCTTATCATCATCCGCTTACAGCAAAAGACAGTGCAGAAGTAATTAAGCTGAAACCGGGCATTGGTGCTACCATTGATAATGGCGCCACCACTACCGAAATGATGTTTCTCGCCAACATGTACAGGACTTCAAAAGACGAGCGTTATTCCAAATCATTTACCAGGGCATTCAATTATTTGCTGGAAGCGCAATACAAAAATGGCGGATGGCCCCAGTTCTATCCTTTCCGTACCGGCAAATCAGTTGACTATGCGGCGCATATTACCTACAACGATAATGCTATGGTAAATGTGCTGGTGTTGCTGCGCGATATATCGGAAGGCAGGCCTTTTTACAGCGATCTTCCCATTACCGCCGATATGAGGGATAAGGCAATGAAGGCCTATGAAAATGGGGTGGGGTGCATATTAAAAACCCAAATCAACATAAATGGGCAACCAACCGTTTGGTGCGCACAACACGATGAAGTTACCCTGCTTCCGGCCAATGCGAGGGCTTACGAACTGGCCTCTTTCAGCGGTGCCGAGTCGGTGGGCATTGTTCAACTACTGATGGAGATCAATGATCCCTCAAAAGAAATTGTTCATTCAGTGGTAAGCGCCATGAAATGGCTTGATAAACATAAGATTACCGGTATTAAGGTAGAGAATAAGCCGGGCGCCGATGGAAAGAGAAATATGGTGGTGATAGAAGATCAACAGGCGCCGCCTTTGCTGGCCAGGTTTTACGACCTCGAAACAGGTAAACCTTTTTTTTGCGACAGGGACGGAATTAAAAAATCCACGCTGGCTGAAATAGGCGATGAACGCCGGAATGGATATAGCTGGTATAGCAACAGCTTTAACGGGTTGCAAAAAAAGTATTCCGCATGGCTTAAAAAATGGAATATTAAAGGTTAATATTCCATTTTCAATAACTAAGAATTTTTGCTTTATAGCTGTTCAAACATTGCCTGGAAGAAACGCAGGTATTTGGGCTCATACACCATCTTCAATCCTTTGATCTTATCTCTTCGCTCAAATACCCTTGCTGCGGATTCAGCAATCACATCCATATGAGCCTGTGTATATACACGTCGCGGAATCGTAAAACGTACCAATTCAAGTTTGGGGTAATAATTTTCTCCGTTTGCTTTTCTTCCCGCCGAAACAATGCCACGTTCCATCGCCCTTACACCCGAATCCAAATAGATTTCGGCTGCCAGGGTTTGTGCCGGAAAATTATCCTGCTCTATATGTGGAAGGAATTTTTTTGCATCCAAAAATATGCCATGGCCACCAATGGGTTTTACAATGGGTATCTCATATTCCAGCATCTTTTCTCCCAGGTAAATTACCTGGCCAACCCTTGCCTTAATATGATCGTCGCACACACTTTCCCCAATGCCAATGGCCATCGCCTCCATATCCCTTCCCGCAAGTCCGCCGTACGTATGCAGCCCTTCATACACCACCACCATATTCCTGGCTTCTTCAAAAGTATCCCAATCGTTGAGGGCAAGGAAGCCGCCAATGTTAACCAAAGCATCTTTTTTGGCGCTCATGGTAGCGCCATCGGTTAAAGAGCATATCTCTTTTACAATATCGCGAACCGGTGTGTTTTCGTAACCCACTTCTCTTTGCTGAATGAAATAGGCATTTTCAGCCACCCTTGTCATATCATGAATGATACGGATGCCATGTTCAGTGGTGAAGGCCCTCAGTTCTTTCAGGTTTTGGATGCTTATAGGTTGACCGCCGGCCATATTCACACTGGTGGCAAGGCTTACATAAGGAATTTTCTCCGAACCGTATTGCTTCACTAACTTTTCCAGCTTATTCAAATCAACATTTCCTTTAAACGGGAATTCATTTTCAGGGTCATGCGCTTCATCAATAATGATATCTTCAAATTTTCCCCCGGCCAGTTCCTGGTGCAGCCTGGTAGTGGTGAAATACATATTGCCGGGGATGATGTCGCCATTTTTAATGAGAATTTTTGAAATAATATTTTCTGCGCCCCTTCCCTGGTGTGTAGGGATAATATATTTGTAACCATAAATATTTTTCACCACTTCTTCCAGGTGATAAAAGTTTCTACTGCCTGCATAGGCTTCATCTCCCAGCATCATACCGGCCCACTGATGATCGCTCATGGCCGATGTGCCGCTGTCGGTAAGCAGGTCAATATATACATCTTCTGAGCGCAGCAGAAAGGTATTATAGCCGGCCTCCTGTATGGCTTTTTTTCGCTGGGATGGTGTTGCCATTTTCAACAACTCCACCATTTTTATTTTGTAAGGTTCGGCCCAGCTTCGTTTTATTGGTTTCATTACTTTGAATTTTAATTTTATTCAACAGGGATTAGTTTTGCCGTAAAATGCCTGAGCGTTGGCGCCTCTTCAGTGATCCTTAATCCTTTAATTTCTGCCCGCTTATTAAAAACTTCAATGATCACTTCGGCCACATAATCAATATGGCTTTGGGTATAAACCCTCCTTGGGATAGCCAATCGAACCAACTCCATTTGCGATGGAATTAATTTTCCGTTCGCATCATATTTGCCAAACATGAGCGAACCGATCTCCACGCTTCTTATTCCTCCTTCAATATATAAGGCACTCACCAGCGCCTGCCCCGGGTATTGTTCCACAGGAATATGGGGTAAAAATGCTTTAGCGTCAATATATACCGCATGACCGCCCGCAGGCTGCATCACGGGCACACCGGCATCTATTAATTTATTGGTGAGATATTCAATGCTCCTGATCCTGTATTGCAGGTAATTTTCATCCATTACTTCCAATAAACCGATAGCTATTGCTTCCAGGTCTCTTCCCGACAATCCCCCATAAGTGGTAAACCCTTCTGTGATAATGAGAAGATTTCTGCAACGAAGCGCGAGCTCAGGGTCCTTCATTGCCAGGAATCCGCCGATATTGGCAAAGGCATCTTTTTTTGCACTCATGGTGCAACCATCGGCGTACGAAAAAAGTTCTGCCGCAATTTCAGGAATGGATTTATCCCTGTATCCATCTTCACGGAGCTTAATAAAATAGCAGTTTTCAGCAAAACGGCAGGCATCAATAAAGAATGGGATACTATGCGCTTTACAAACAGCGCTCGCCGATTTGATGTTGTGCATACTTACAGGTTGTCCGCCGCCTGAATTATTCGTTACAGTCATTATGACCATTGAAATATTTTCAGGACCTTTTTCCCTGATCGTTTTTTCTAAAGATCCTATATCCATATTTCCTTTGAAAGGCGCGGGTACAGCGGGGTGCTTGCCTGCTTCGCATAACAGGTCAATGCCTTCAGCGCCCGAAAATTCAATATTCGCCCTTGTGGTATCAAACAAGGTATTGCTGATAAAATATTTTCCTTTGCCGCCTGTAATGCTGAAAAGGATCTTTTCTGATGCTCTTCCCTGGTGGGTGGGAATTACCACGGGAAAGCCTGTAATTTCTTTAATGGTCTTTTCAAAACGATAGAAACTCGGGCTGCCTGCATAAGATTCGTCACCCCGCATCATGCCCGCCCACTGGTTGCTGCTCATGGCACTGGTGCCGCTGTCCGTAAGCAGGTCAATCAATACGTCGTTTGAATGGATAAAGAAGGGATTATAAGAGGCATCTTCAAGAATAATCTGCCTTTCTTCTTTGGTGTTGAAATAAATAGGTTCAACCGATTTTATCCTGAATGGTTCGATAATTGTCTTCATATATGAAGTTTTCAGGTATTGCTACCTGTGTAAATAATATAGTTGGGAAGAGTAGGGAAGTAGGGAGATCAAACCTTTAGGTAGGCTTGCGGATGATATTTTTCCAGAGATACATGAAATGCAAATTTCAACGATAATAATTTTACAGGTTATGATTTTGATCAGGTTGGATCTTCTTAAAATGCCTTTTTAGCATTTTTAACCGCAGAAAAATAAAAGTATTTATTTACTTTTATTAATAAGTTTTGTTTATCTTTGCATTCTCACTAAAAACAATCTATATGCAAACAACAGCAGAAAATATCCTGGATGTAACCCTCCTGGAGCCAAAGCAAAAACACCCAACCATTTTTGTACGTTTTGACGAACTGGCCGAAGGGGAGAGTTTAACCATACATAATGACCATGACCCCAAGCCCTTGTATTATCAATTGCTGGGCGAAAGAGGCAATATTTTTAACTGGGAATACGAGGAACAGGGACCTGAATGGTGGATTGTTAGAATAACAAAACGTGTTACAGGGGAAAGTGACGAAACCTTAGGCCAAATTGCGGCCAAAGATTTGCGCAAGGCACAGGTATTTAAAAAATATGGCCTCGATTTTTGCTGCGGTGGAAAGAAAACAGTGAAAGAAGCCTGTGCGGAAAAAGGATTGGATGTAACCAAAGTGGAACAGGAGTTGCAACGGGCTGATACCATGCCGTCTTCCCGCCCGGTACCTTATGCAGACTGGAGCCCCGATTTCCTGGCAGACTATATCGTTAACACCCATCACAGTTATGTAATAAAGACCTTGCCCGATATCACTGCTTATGCCAATAAAGTGATGAGGGTGCATGGCAGCCGCCATCCGGAATTATTACGTATCAATGAATTGGTATTTGAAGTAGATGCAGAATTAAGAGCACATATGGTGAAGGAGGAAAAAATATTATTCCCGTATATAAAAGCATTGGCAGGTGCAAAAGATAATACGCAACCTGTGCAGGCATCTCATTTCGGGTCTGTGCAAAGCCCAATTAATATGATGGAGATGGAACACGAACTGGTTGGAAAGAACCTGGATGAAATAAGGCAGCTCACCAATAATTATACATTGCCCGAAGACGCCTGTGCCAGCTACAGCTTGCTTTACCGTTTATTGGATGAATTCGAGGAAGACCTGCATTTGCACGTTCATTTGGAAAATAATATCCTGTTTCCAAAGGCGCTGGAAACAGAAAAACAGCTTCAACACTTTGCATAATGACAACGATCAACGCCAATACAAAAATTGCCAGCCTGCTCAGGCAGCACCCCGATGCGCTTGAAGCCATTATAAGCTTATCACCCAAATTTACAAAGCTGCGCAACCCGATCTTGCGAAAAGTGATGGCTGCAAGAACCAGTATTGCAATGGCTTCAAAGGTTGGCGGATGCAGCGTGGATGATTTTTTCAGCAAATTGCAGCCTTTGGGTTTTTCCATTGACAAAGCGCCTGTTAACGTGGAACCGGATATTGAAAAAAGACCCATTCCGGCATTCATGAAGAATATTTCAACTGATAAAATTGTTGAGCTTGATGTACGCCCGGTCATTGAAACCGGTAAGGACCCGCTTGACCTCATTGTAAAAAAAGTGAAAGGACTTGAAGCAGGTTCCGTACTTAAGATCATCAATAGCTTTGAGCCCACGCCCCTGATGCACCTGCTCGGCAAACAGGGTTTTGAATCGTATGCGGAAGTTGTAAACGATGACCTGGTGAACACTTTTTTCTTTAAAAAGGGCGATAAACCTATGCCAGTAGAAATTAAAGAAAATGACCATGCAAAAGGATGGGATGAAATAGCAGACCGTTTTAAGGGCAAGCTTGTAACTATTGACGTAAGGGAATTGGAAATGCCTTTACCCATGCATAATATACTGGATGCTTTGAAAACCTTACCTAAGGATAAAGCATTGTTCGTTTATCATAAGCGTATTCCTGTTTTCCTTTTGCCTGAGTTGGACGAGCAGCAATTCAGTTACCGCATCAGGGAGATCAGCGACGGAGAAGTGCACCTGTTGATTTATAAAAGCTAACATGTTTGCCCCGGCAGGAAATACCGAAGCGACAAAAACCACTTCCTGGAAGGCAGTGCTGCCATTTTACGGATATGCGGCGCTTGCATTTTTTGCAGGCACGCTTCTTTTATTATTTTCTGCAAATGATATAACCAGCCATTATTTTCAACCGCGTACATTGGCAATTACCCATATCATGGCGCTTGGCTGGGGCACCATGATCATTCTTGGCGCAAGCCATCAATTGGTACCTGTTCTCATTGAGGGCAAGCTGTTCAGTAATAAGCTTGCTTACCTTTCATTTGTTTTGGCAGGGTCTGGAATTCCGTTGTTGTGTTACGGCTTTTATGTATTTGATATGGGCCGGCCTGTGAAATGGGGAGGTTGGTTGGTGATTTTGGCAATCATCGCATATCTCATCAACCTGGCAGTAAGTATTACAAAAAGCAAGAAAGAAAATGTACATGCCTTGTTTGTTTTT
>CAYUGH010000055.1:0-21163 GCA_964444195.1 uncultured Chitinophagaceae bacterium | reverse complement strand
GGCAGTAAGTATTACAAAAAGCAAGAAAGAAAATGTACATGCCTTGTTTGTTTTTACTGCCTCATTATGGTTATTGGCTACTGCCACGGTCGGGCTGCTGCTTACGTACAATTTCAGCATTTCATTACTTTCCAAAGACTCAATTGATTATTTGCCGTTGCATGCCCATTTGGGTATTGTAGGCTGGTTTTTATTGCTGGTCATGGGTGTTGGTTCACGGCTGATACCTATGTTCCTTATTTCAAAATACAACAATACCCGTCGGCTCTGGTGGATGTATGGGCTGGTAAATGGAGGGCTGCTGGCATTTGTTTTTATTTTTTTATATACGGGCAGCAAATCGTTACTGGCCATCCCATTACTGGCAGTATCCGTCGCCATTATATTGTTTGGCAATTTTTGCTTCAGGAGTTACAGGCAGCGCATTCGCAAAAAAGTGGATGAACAAATGAAGGTTTCTTTGTTGTCGGTACTTATGCTGCTGTTGCCCGTAATTTTTTTGGTCATCATCATCATATTAATGTTGATGTCGCGAAAAGAAAATATCAGCCTCGTTATTACATACGGGTTTATTATTTTTTTCGGATGGATCACAGCCATTATTTTAGGCATGACTTTTAAAACCTTACCTTTTATTGTTTGGAACAAAGTATATCATCGCCTGGCGGGAAAAGGGAAATCGCCCAATCCCAAAGACCTGTTTAGCCATACTGTCTTTAAATGGATGAGCATCGCTTATATCCTGGGATTCGTTTTATTTTCAGCAGGCCTTTTATTTAATACCCCCCTTATCTTGCAATGTGCATCCGCTTTACTGCTACTCAGTTCTTTGTTGTATAACTGGAATGTAATAAAATTGCTGATGCATAAACCGGCCTCCTTATGAACCATGTGATCACCAATAACAATTTGCAATGTACGGTTGCGCTGGCAGCCCTGCAAAATGTAACAGATCCTGAAATTGGATTGAATATTGTGGACCTGGGCTTGATTTACCAACTCGATTTTGATGAAGCAGGGAAAAAAATTTATTGTTCCATGACGCTTACCACCCAATTCTGCCCAATGGGAGAATCCATTACACATGCGGCAGAGGAAACCCTGAAAGACAGTTTTCCGGGATATGACATAATTGTGGAATTAACTTTTGACCCGCCCTGGAACCATGAGAGGATATCGGCAGAGGGGAAGATGTTTTTAGACAATTGACCCTGTTATTGGTTTTGTTTCATGTGCATAGCCTATTTTTTTATTTTGTGTGAAACCTTCTGTATTCGTACAGTGAATTCAACCATGAACGATGTATTTGATGAATATGCCCGCGAACTTTGTGGTGAGTTTAGCCGTTGGGCGCTTTTAAAGCGTAATAAAGCTTTTGAAAGCCGCCTGGTTCTTTAGCCGCCTGAAATTTTACCCGAAAAAATTGCCGGTCAGCTAATCCTGACCGGCAATTTCATTATAGCAATCCTTTATTAAGGATACTGCATTTTATTAGGGCTTCCCGATGAACCCGATTTCAAATTCGACGGATACGCATAAGAGCCTTCAAAGCCGGGGTAAATACCTTCAAGCCTCACATTTCCCTGTACCTTACTCAATATCTGAACCAATTCATCAACTGAGCTAACAGCATTGCCGCTTACGGAGGTAATTACAAATTCTTCCTGCATCCTGGTGCCGCTTAGCAAGCCATCGCCAATGCTTTTTACCTGCACACCACCCTTTATGGCCCACTGCTTGGCCTGTTTGGGATCAACGGTTACCAATTCACCCCCCAATTGCCGGAGCACGGAGGAGGATTTGGATTCGGCTTTAACCACTTCGGTATTACCGCTGATGTTTTTCAGCGTGGCGGTACCTTTTTTCTCCTTTCCATCACGCATGTAGGTAATGGTGTTTGGGTTTTATATGCCCAGCTATACCTCTTCTGGATTTTTTATTCTGACTATAAAAAGTATTTCACCGGAAAAATCGGTGATATTCCATTGAAAAAGATGAAACTGCAGGATCACCTGATTTTCTGGAAAAGCAAAATTGTTTTCCTGGTCATTTATATTGTATTGCCAATCATTTTCACCGTCTGGCTTTCATGGCTTATTGGATTTATTACTATTACCTGGGTGGCAGGCGTAGTGCTCAGCATTGTTTTCCAATTGGCGCATACCGTGGAAAACACGCACTTTCCCCTGCCTGATGATGAAACAGGAAAAATGGGTGACGAATGGGCTATCCATCAATTAAAAACCACTGCCAATTTTGCAACCCGCAATCGTGTGATCAGTTGGATGGTAGGCGGTCTTAATTTCCAGGTGGAGCACCATTTATTTCCACGAGTTTCACATATCCATTGCCCTGCCATCAGCAAAATTGTAAAGCAGGCCTGCGAAGAATACGGTGTGGTATATAATGAATATTCCAAAATGAGGATCGCCATATTGAGCCATTTACGGTTTCTGCGTAGCCTTGGTCAAAAGGAATCTTTATCTCTTTCCTAAGCAAGTATTATATCTACTTATATAATAGTGAACCGGGCAGTAAGAAATTACTGCCCGGTTTTTTTATGGAATGAAACTTCAAAACCTATCATGCACTCTTTAAAAAATTGGTAAGTGAAATTCAGGCTCATCCAGGAAAGAATTATCTTTTAGGTATCAGCCACCAATCAATTTCTCCATTTTCCATAACGGTATTAGGTGTTTGTCGCCCCTGGGTAAGGGTGGAAACCGTTTGCTGAAGGTATTGTTTCAAATCGCGGTAATGTACCTGGCGATCGTAAGAGCTTTTTCGGGCTCCGTAACTCCAGCCGTTTATCAGCGAATAAGTGAATACTCCATTTTTCCATTTTTCCCCTTCCAGTGCATATTCGGTACCGGATGAAGCTGCAATCAGGTTAATGCCTGTATTGGATAACTGATCGGTAAATACCATCTGCATTGATTTGAGCAGCCTTGCATCGGATGGATTATCATTTTGTAAAGCCAATGGCAATTTGATCCCTTTTATGCCGCTTGTATCCACAAAGGGCAGTGGAACAAATTCAGTTTTTACCGGTCCGGTAAAGCCGGAAACAACATCGCCGCTATGGCAGGCATCCAACGTAATCAACCGGTAACGTGCCGGAATGTTTTCAACCAGGGCGGTAATGGAATTCATGGAGAACCCATTTTGCTCCGGATGGCTAAAATCAATATCGTGGGTTCCATACCAAAATTTCTTTTCCTTGTCGAGCAAGCCATGACCGCTAAAGGAAATCATTACCTTGTCATCGGGTTGGGTGTTTTTTAATCGCTCAGCCAGCGCCCGGATGTTGGCTGTTGTTACCAATTCATTAAAAATGGTATCGATGGTAATCCTTGGGTATTCTCTTGAAAGAAATTGGGCAATATTGCGGATATCCTTATCGGCATATTTTAAATTCTGGAGCGTGTCGCTATATCTTGATACCCCAATACCAATAAAATGCCATATACCACTGTCGACAAATTCGCCTGTTACTTTAAACTCGGCAAAATTGCTTCGGTTGCCTTTTTCATCTTCAGCCCAGGCGAATATATTATTGGGCCCTGCATTCAATGGAATGCTGATGGTTTGATTAAGTGATTTACCATTAGTTGAAGTTTTGATTGGAATAAACAGGGGGCACCCGTTTACGGTTACCTGAAATTTGGTCAATTTTTCAGTGGCATTGGCAATTGCGCTTAACAGAATGTTTGTACCGGAAATTGAACCTTTTGCACTAAATTGAATAAGATTATTGGCAGCGATAGATGAAAGTGGGGTAGCATTATATTTTTTAACCCTGATCTCATGCAATTGCCTGTAAAATTCAATATCGGTTTGTGGTGCGTTCAGGTATTCCAGTACTTTATCGGGCCTGTTTAAATGAAGGTCTCCTTGCTTTAAGGGTATTACTCTATTTTTCTCTGCAAAATGGATGTTGTTCTCAACGCCCGGGCTTGCCATGTAATAATTCTCACGGGTAAGCCAAATATACTTTCGGTCGGAAAAATTACCGGTTTTCCAGGTGTACAACCTTAGGTCGGCCTCCAGTGTTTCCTTGTTTATAAAACAATAATTGCCGGTTTTATCCAATACCAAAACGTATTTGCCCCTTATACCCGCAAAACCTGAAATACCGGGCATTGGCCGCATACATTCCACCACTTTATTGTCCTTTATCTTAATAATGCCTCCGTCGTCGTGGCCAATAAATAAGGCTCTGTCTTCATTATCGTAGTAGAGGTAGGTTCCCAGGTTGAAATTGCCAGAAACGTAGTTATACCTCACGTGTGCCTTTGTATTGGTATTTAAATTGCGGAACACAACTCCCTGGTCTTCCATGTAAACGATATTGTGCTCATCCACAATATTTAATTTATGTATAGAGTCGGCATTAAAGCTTACTGCGTGTGCAATTTTAAGGAACCTATTGTTTGCAATTTTGTAGGCCTGAACCGCTTTTGTTTTTTGATTGAGCAAGTAAAAAAGCAATGGTCCATTGGCGGGTAATTGTTTCATACTAACGATTTC
Organism: uncultured Chitinophagaceae bacterium; assembly: GCA_964444195.1. Taxonomy (GTDB): domain Bacteria; phylum Bacteroidota; class Bacteroidia; order Chitinophagales; family Chitinophagaceae; genus Phnomibacter. The sequence goes on along the minus strand of CAYUGH010000055.1, from coordinate 16,633 downwards.
ACCCTTAAGCAGGTCTGATTGTTCGCCTGTTTGTAAATTAAGCAGGAGCAGATTATCTTCCGGACTGGTAAGCGGGTCATTGTCCATAATTTTATACGGCCTCTTTACCATGAGCGCTACCTGCTGACCTGGCAAGGGATAGATTGTAAACCCATCAAGGGGTTCCCTGGTAAAGGGTAACTCATAAATGTTTTGCAGAGCATTATCCCTTATTCCTTTGGTTGTTAATAGAACTTTATTAAAAGATTCGCTCCATAACTTTAGATTTTTGGCTTTTGAAATGGAGGGTACAAAAAGTTGCCGATGCGGTTTTAAACTGTATCGCTTATCCTCCTCTAAACCCCATCCACCATCATTAATTATATCCCCGGGATAAATGGAAACTATTTGGAGGCTATCGCCCTCAATGGCTTTGGAAGAAATGTCGGCCTGTTCCAGGAATCCTGTTGAAAGGTTCCAAATTCTGCCATCACTTACCAGGTACTTATCAGTAAGTTGGGTATTATCAATAAAGTTTTTATCAGTTACCAACTCATACAGTTTATAAAGCGTGTCTTGCTGTATTTGCCAGGCCTGTAATTTTTCAGAAGCCGAAACCAGCAGGTTCTCATCGGGACTGATATAAAAATTATTGTCAGGATTTGTTTTGGATTGCAAATAGGCGACCTCACCGTTCAGCAGGTTTATTTTTACCGGTTTGCCATTAAAGCCTTCCTGGCAGTAAAGGTTAGCGTTGTGCAATTCCTGTATCCTGAAGTTTTCAGGCAGGTTGGTTGTATGCCATTTTTTACCCGATGTGTCATACCAGTGACAGGCTAATTTCCCGCCCTGCTTTTCGTACAACAAAAAACCATAGCTGTTTAGTTTTACTTTAACTTCTTGCGGGAATTTCATCAATTCCATCGGTCCTGTAAGTTCATTACCAATTATTTTATAGCTATATTTTATTTCATCTTTCAGGTTTCCCAATTCAACAAGGTATTTTTTACTACCCGGTATATGCCATGCATTGTAAATAACAACATCCTTTTCGGTTAGCAAATGTGTATGTACAATTACCGGTTGAAGTAATGTATCCAGGAAAAAGGTCTGAAGATGAGTTTCAGGATATTCCCCAGCGTGTTCCTTTACAAAAACTGGCCGGTCCTGTTCATCCCAATCCATATTCAGAATGCGTTCACTGTTTTGCGCGGATAGGACAATTTTGTTTCGTTTAATACTTCCGGTGATTACATTGGTTAAAGCGACCTGCAATGTATCTGCAATGCCTGAAGTGATACCGGCTTTAACCAGCCATTCGAAAATAAATTTTCCATTTGGTGAAAGACTTGCAGTATTACCGACAGAAAGCCTGCTTTTAGCATTTAGGTCAACATTGACAGCTTGAAAAGAAGTGATCATATTGCCATTTTGGATATTATAAAGCAGGTATTCGGTTCTGGAATAAGGGATTAACGCCAATTCGTTAGAGGTTAGGCTAATTTTTTCATCTATTGAATAACGGCCTTGTGGCAGGCGGTTCGTTACAGTACTGATTCCTGCAGGATACAATTGATTTTTATCGGCCTGGTTTTTGGGGATGACAATCTGAACAAAGGAATTGCTATCTTGCTCTACCAGGTACAAATAATTATTTCCTTCAACTGCTCCAGGGCTATGCTTTTGAGCCGACAGATATAATAGATCATCTGTGGTATTGAAATAAATACTATGGATAGTTTGAATGGAATTTTTTTGAAGTTCCCAAAAGAAATCATGAACTACTGCATCTGTGTTTAAATCGAATTGGAGCAAAAAACTGTCTCCATGTTTGATAAAAACATTATTTTTTTCAAAGTCAAAACCAAATTTTGGGTTAGTATTTTGGCCCAAACCAAGTGTTTCCGCTTTAATAGATTTAATAAAAACAGGTTTACCATGGCTGTAATCATACAGGCTCATTGAAATAAAATCATTAACCCATCTTTTGCATTCGAGTATCCATATCTGTTTGCGATTATGATCCATGTAGAACTCATAAATCTCACTTCCCTTTTCCTGAGCATAAATCCTTTCAAAATTGCCCGGGCTATAAGTAGGTATAAAATACCATCCTGAATCCCTTGTGCCTGCAAAGGCATACTCTCCTTCAGGGCTAAGCTCCACTGCGGTAATGGTATGCCTGGTCTCAATATAATGCAGGCTGTCTTTTCCATTGATCTTTCTTTCAATTCCAATGGTTCCATTGTTGCAGATTACCATTGAATCCTTACCCCATTTGAAGCAATTATTTGCAGCCCAGGCAAGTACCCTGCCATTCTCAACCGATTCCCTAACCGTCAAATACGTTGAAGGGCTCAGGTTACTGATTTTCTCCAATGAATCACCCATTATATATACCCTGGAGGAATCGAGAAATTTAGTCCTGTACTCAATGCCGTATGGAGGAGATTTTACATCGAAATGCCTGCTGTAAAAGTTTTTATTGGGAAGCCTCTCCAGCGAGAACTGGTAATATGGATAGCTGTTAAAAAGCAACCTGGCTTGGTTGAAATTATCCCAGGTCTTAAATACATGATAGCCGTCTGATAAAATCCACTCCTGGGTTTCTGGGTAAAAAGAAATATCCGTGGCCGCCATTTTCCCCAGGTTGGTCATCTCCTTTAATACAAACTGACACTGTACACAAGGAGCAAGAATCACGAAACAAGCTATTGATAAATACTTTTTGATCAAGGCCATATGACTTGCAAAATAGTTGAAACAGTGAATACCTGATATTTTTTAGTTCGGAAAGTTTAGGAAGGGTATAATTGGCTCCGGGAGTACAACGTGAAAATGAAAAGTAGGTAAAGTAGAAGAGGCTTCTTTGCGTGGACATATTTTCATTTGGTTGACCTATGCTTTGGCCTCAAACGTTCTGAAACAAAAAGAAGGCCATACCTCTTTGGTATAGCCTTCGTGAATATTTTAATATGTTCCGGTTAAGGATCCTGCATTTTATTAGGGCTTCCCGATGAACCCGATTTCAAATTCAACGGATAGGCATAGGACCCTTCAAAGCCGGGGTAAATACCTTCAAGCCTCACATTTCCTTGTACCTTACTCAATATCTGAACCAATTCATCAACTGAGCTAATAGCATTGCCGCTTACGGAGGTAATTACAAATTCTTCCTGCATCCTGGTGCCGCTTAGCAAGCCATCGCCAATGCTTTTTACCTGCACACCACCCTTTATGGCCCACTGCTTGGCCTGTTTGGGATCAACGGTTACCAATTCACCCCCCAATTGCCGGAGCACGGAGGAGGATTTGGATTCGGCTTTAACCACTTCGGTATTACCGCTGATGTTTTTCAGCGTGGCGGTACCTTTTTTCTCCTTTCCATCACGCATGTAGGTAATGGTAATTTTATCTCCGGGACGGTAATTGGCAACCTGCTCAACCATGGAGCTGGCCGAATTAATTTCTACATCGTTAATAGCGGTAATGTAGTCCCCTTCTTTAATACCGGCCTCTTTGGCGGCGCTTCCCTCATTTACGCCACTCACATACACGCCTTCGCCCTGTTTTACTCCCAATTTTTTCAGTTCTTCATCCGATACATCATCAGGAATATAGGTTAAACCCAGGTAGGCACGCTGAACGGTACCAAATTTAATCAGGTCACCTACTATTTTGCGGACAATATTAACCGGTATGGCATAGCTGTAACCTGCATATGAACCTGTTTGCGAGGCAATAGCAGAGTTTATACCAATCAGCCGACCTTCGGTATCTACGAGTGCACCACCGCTGTTTCCCTGGTTTACAGCAGCATCGGTTTGAATAAACGATTCAATGGGCGATTGGCTTTTTTGCCGGTTTAAGCCAAGCGAGCGTGCTTTGGCGCTTACAATACCGGCGGTTACCGTTACATCAAGGCTCCAGGGGTACCCGATAGCCAATACCCATTGACCCAGCCTAACCTCATCGCTGTTTCCCCAAATAAGGTAGGGGAGGGTTTCTCCCGAAATTTTTAAAACTGCCAGGTCGCTGCTTGGGTCGGCGCCAATTAATTCGGCCTTGTACGACTTTTTATTAGGAAGGGTTACGTTGATCTCATCCGCATTTTCAATCACATGGTTGTTGGTAACTATGTACCCGTCCTGCGACATGATTACACCTGAACCACTGGCGCGCTGTTCAGGTATGCGCATTTGCCTGTTACCGCCACCGCCAAAAAAATCTCCGAAGAAATCATCGCCGAATAAATCGGCAAACGGGCTGCGTTGCGGCTGTTGGGTTACGGTACGCGCGTTTATTTTTGTTTTAATATGCACAACGGCAGGGGTAGCCGCAGTGGCAGCCGCAGTAAAATCAATCGGGTAAGCCGGTCCGCCCTGCTTGGTTTGGTTAAAACTTGCATAGTTGGCAGGAAGTTTTCCATTGGTTTGAAGCATATCGGTGGCTTTATTGCTACCCGATAATTGCCCGAACGACCATGCAGTTACAAGGGCTGTAATGGCGCTTACGCCAATCATCGTCAAGAAATTTTTTCTGTTCATATCCTGTTCGGTTGTCATTGGTTTATAATTTAAACGAATTGTTTCGTAAATTGATGGTGCAATTAATAAATCGTTTATTAAATGCGATGTTAACGATAGTTTGTTTAACCGTGTATTAACACCGTAATTTTATTAGAAACACCAATTATGATGCCAAAACTGGCTAAAACTGCTGTTATGTCAATTTTTCAAATTTAGCGCAAATTGCATGGTATCCACATCATCAGCATAGTCGGTAAGCGAAGGCTGTTGGGCTAACCCAAAGGGAACCAGTCCATTGCCGCAAACACATTGCAGCGAATCGCTGAAGGATTCCGGCAGGTTTTGAGGCTCCGTGTCGTAAAATTCATAGTTTATTTGCGAAATGGGGGAGAAAAGTTCTTTGTTTTCCACCAAAAGCGCCGATTCGTTGCTCATGTAATATGTATTATTCAGGATGAGGAGCGACAACTGGTAATCATAATTGTTCCTGAATTTGGTATGGTCTTTCATCCAGTTGTATTTGTCCATGGCCCTAAGCAGGGGCTCAAAAGAATATCCTGCCGGCACAAATATTTTGGAAACATTGCGGCAGCCGAGGCCAAAATACAAAAGCATATCATCAGCCAGCTTTCCCAATTCATCAGCAGTTTCCTGCCCCGTTAAAATGGCGGCCGAAGTGCGGTTTCGCCTGATAATATGCGGGTACTTACCAAAATAATATTCAAAATACCTGCCCGAATTATTGCTGCCTGTGGCTATGTAGGCATCGCATCCTGTCAGGCGGTCGGCAAATGAAAAGTAGCCCCTGGTTTCGGGGTATGCCTCATGCAGGTAAGCTACAATACGCTTGATCAGGATTTCATCCTTTGAGGATGGCTTTATCACCTGGCGCTGCCCTGCCATAAATAAAGTCAGCCAATCATGAAACCCCACAAGTGGAATATTGCCTGCCATAGTTAACCCGACCGTCAAGGGGTTTTCATTCTGTTCGGGAATATTATATTGGTCAGCCCATTGCTCAAGCACTTTCCTGCCGAGGAAAAAACGGACGATATTTTGAAGCGCGAGCTCAATAAAACCAGGTATAAACCAGGGGTTATGTACGAAGGCTTCTTGCTTTGCATGTTGCCATTCCGAACCATTATTTTGCAGATATTGACCAAGATCATAAAGTGCCGATATCCTTTGTTGTAATTTCACAGCTTCATTATATATTTGAACGGCAAAAGTAATTTTTGAAAATTAAATGTATGTTTTATGGCGATTAAAATAACAGAAGAATGCATCAACTGCGGTGCTTGCGAACCAGAATGTCCGAATAATGCCATTTATGAAGGTGGCGTAGAGTGGGCCATAAGCGATGGTACAACTGTAAAAGGAACCTTTACCCTGATGGATGGGACCACCGTGGATGTTGATCAGAAAAATGACCCGATCAGCATGGATACGTATTATATCGTACCCAATAAATGCACCGAATGCCAGGGCTTTCACGAAGAGCCGCAGTGCGCTGCCGTTTGCCCGGTAGATTGCTGCGTTCCCGACGAAATGTACAACGAAACGGTTGAAGACCTATTGGCCAAGAAAGAAAGGATGCACATCTGATTGCTGCTTCCTTTTATTGAATTTTTTTTGATTGCACAAGATTAACATGATTGTTTTTCATGCCGAGGTGAAGGTTTTTCCTTCACCTTTGCTGTTAAAGTATAATCCCTTCAAATGAGTAAAAAGAAGATTGCCTTTGTTACCGGCGGTTTCAGCGGCGAAGCAGAAGTTTCCTATAATAGCGCTAAAACCATCCGGGCCAATATTGATACCGACAAATTTGAGCCATACACTATTGATATTCGTACCGACGGATGGTGGTACTTGTCAGAAGACGGAAACGGGACCCAGGTTGATAAAAATGACTTTTCCATTATTGCAAACGGGCAAAAGGTGAATTTTGATGCAGTGTTGATTGGCATACATGGAACACCAGGCGAGGATGGGAGGCTCCAAAGCTATTTTGACCTGGTAGGATTACCTTATTCCACCTGTGATGCCTCCGTTTCGGCGCTTACCTTTAATAAAAGGTTTACGGTTGCAGTAGCTGCTTTTTCAGGTATTTCGGTTTCAAGATCACTCCATTTTTATAAGGGCGATGCCATAGATGTGGAGGATATTGCCAGCAAGCTTCAATTCCCGCTTTTTGTAAAACCGGCCAATGGCGGAAGTTCGATTGGAATGAGTAAAGTGCCCGATACTGCCGGAATAGCCCCTGCGCTTGAAAAGGCTTTTGCCGAAGATTCGCAGGTTTTGATTGAAGAGTTTATTGAGGGCCGCGAGTTTACGGTAGGGGTTTGCAGGATAAAAGGTGACATTATGACCCTACCTATAACCGAGGTGATCAGCGAAAACTATTTTTTTGATTACGAAGCCAAATATCACGGCAAAAGCAGGGAAATAACCCCTGCCGAAGTGGATGAAGGCATTGCCGGACAAATACGCGCCGAGGCCAAAAGAATTTACAGGGTGTTTAACTGCCGGGGGGTGATCCGCATTGATTTTATTTACAATGCGGCCGCTGGCAAACCCTATATGCTCGAAATAAATACGGTTCCGGGGCAGAGTGCCGCCAGTGTGGTTCCGCAGCAGGTAAGGGCGCTTGGCTGGGCACTGAAGGATTTTTACACCGGGTTGATTGAAGAGGCTTTACATGGCTGAATGCAACGGTTTGAAAAGGTTTTAACGAATTATCAGCCGGGGTTTTCAGGTTATCATTAATATTTGCAAAAAAAGAAGCGTGTTTAAATTTCTGACCCGCCAGCACTTCCTGGTGAATCTGCTGGTGGCCATAGTGCTTTTATTGGGCATCATTTTTGGCTTTTTGGGGCTGCTGAAAATGATCACTCACCATAATGAGTATGAAAAAGTACCATTGGTTACGGGTAAACCTATTGAGGAAGCAGAGGAAATACTTGAGGATATGGGGTTTAAGGTTGAAATCCAGGATTCGGTATGGAAGCCAGAAATGGCGCCCCTGCTGGTGGTAAGCCAATCGCCGGGCGCTGAACAAACTGTAAAATCGCACCGCATGATTTTTTTAACCGTCAATAAAAGCCATCCCCCGGTTATTGATATGCCCAACCTGGTTGGCTTTTCTTTTCGCAACGCATTGCTCTATATTGACCAGTTGGGGCTGAAATTGGGCGATACTACCCGCCAGCATGATATTGCGCGCGATGCGGTTTTGGACCAATTGTATAACGGAAAATCAATTAAACCGGGCGCCCGTATCTTTGAAGGAAGCGTAATTTCCTTTGTATTGGGAAGCGGGCTTGGCGAGGAAGAAATAGCCGTGCCGGAATTATATGGAATGACTTATACCGAAGCCAGGATCATGCTGAGGCAAATGGGGGTGAATATCGGGGCTGTAATTGCCGACCCCGATGTAACCGATACCGACAATGCATATATCTATCGCCAACGCCCGCTGACCAAAATGGATTTGCCCGAAGGAGGGAAACAGGTAAACAGGATGCGCGTGGGCCAGAGCATTGATATCTGGCTTAGCGATATGCCAAAGCCAAAGCCCGATGACAACGATCCGATTCCTGATTCAGTAAGCCCTGAGCAATGATTTCAGACCACTTTAAAACAGAAAAATTTGTTTTTATGATACAAATGAGTGTTGAGGAACTAAAGGCAAAAATAGACGCCGGTGAAAAACTAAACCTGCTGGATGTTCGTGAAGACGATGAGCGGGCAGAATATAATATCGGGGGCATTCATCACAAATTGGGCCTTGTTCAGTCTATGCAGCTCGATGAGCTTGAAGACCTTAATAAGGACGATTTGATGGTGGTGTATTGCCGCAGCGGCAAAAGAAGCATGGTGGCCGGCCATGTGCTTGAAATGGTTGGTTTTTCAAATGTTGCCAACCTGGCCGGCGGTATGCTCGACTGGCAGGCTAAATTCGGATAAGACATCCTGGTTCAGCCTGCCAACCGGCGGGTTGAATTATAATTTTATATTAATGGCAGCCATAAAGTTGGTCTCAGCCATTGGGTAGTAATAGTTTTCCGTAATAAATTCCGAACCATACAGGTAGCTGAATGTATAACCATTTGGCTCATAAAGCGTATTGAACAGGTTGTTTACCTGGAATACCAGTTGAATGTTTTTAAGCAATCCTTTACCCGGAATCCTGTACGAAAGTCTCAGGTCGCTTACAAAGTATTCATTCAGAATCCTGTTTTCCGATCCTGAATTATCGAGGTATTGTTTGCCCACATTTTTATTCATCAGGGTGATCTCGCCATTTTTCAACGGCCTCCAGTCAACGGAAAGAAATTGAACCACATTGGGGGATAGCGCAATAGGCGTATTACCATAATTTACAATTAATTGCCCCCCGTTATCATAATCATCGTAATATCCGGTATAATCAATTGCCCTGTTTTTGCTTAAAGCCAGCGAATAATTAATGCCCCATTTGGGTTTAAAATACTTTGCTTCCAGTTCAGTTCCAATACGATAGCTTTTTGGAAGATTGGTGCGGGTATATGCCCCCACATCATTTATTTTACCGGTAAGCACAAGCTGATCCTTGTAATACATCAGGTAGCCGTTAAGCCCCACCTGCAAGCCGGGTAACAGTTCCTTTTTTTGTACGCCCAATTCCACATTATGCAGTTGCTCGCGTTTGGGAGTTTCAGTTGTGCCGGCTTCAAAATCGTCGCGGTTGGGTTCTTTATTGGCAAGCGCATAGCTTGCAAATGCCGTCCAGTCGTCGTTTGAATAGGTGATACCTGCTTTTGGATTCACAAAATTCCAGGTTTCATTGAACCTTATATCGGGATTATTACGGAAACCGTTGATTTCGTATTGTACATACCTGTACTGCAAATCGGTGAACAGGTGCCAGTGAGCGCTCAATTGGCGCTGCCATTTTACATAAGTATTTACATCGGTTTTGCTTGCATCAAGGTCGTAATATGTATGGTTTGCCGAAGGATCTTTTTCTGTCCAGATTACTTCCCCAAAATGGTCACCGGGATAGTGGTTCCAGCCGCCACCCCAGGTGATCTGGTCTTTGTTCTTTTGATGCTGAAAGGTAAATATCTGACCAAAGAGTTTGTTTTTCAACCACAAACGGCGTACAAGGTCGGTGGCTTCACCGGCAGGTAAACCATAATCCGCAGGATCTTCGCCGGCTTTGTACTGTTCGTAGTATCCTCTGCCTGTGGTTAAATAAAACGCGGTATTAAAGGTTAGCGAAGGCTTTAATTCGGTATTGTAAAAAAGCTGGTAATGGTTCTGCCAGTAGTTATCCGTTTCATTATCATAGGGTTCACCCGGTTTTTCAGTTCCTGCCGAATTGTAGGTACGGTTGTTTTTCAGGTCGTCAGCCGATAAGCCATTCCATGCCTGGTAGGTTTTTTCTTTCCCTAAAATGGCATTGAACCTGAGTGTGCTTTTAGGCATCAGCCAGGCAGCGCTGAGGTATGCGCCCTGCAGGCTGCTTGATGCCCTGTCAATATAGCCATCGCTTTGCACATTGCTCAGTCTTACATCCAGGCTTAGCTTTTTATCGAACAATAACGAACCGAATTTCAGGGTATTCTTCAGCGTGCTGAATGAGCCGAAGCTGTTATTCAGTTCGAGGTAGGGTGCGGTCGTGTTTTCATGAGTACTAAAGTTCATTGAAGCCCCGAAAGCTCCCGCGCCATTGCTGCTGGTACCCACGCCGCGCTGCAACTGAATACTGCTTACGCTTGATAAAAAATCGGGGAGGTTTACCAGGAATGTACCCTGACTTTCAGGATCATTATAAGGTATTCCATTGATTGTCATATTGATACGAGTAGCATCGGTACCCCTTATGCGGAGCCCGGTATAACCTACACCGTTGCCGGCATCACTAAAAGAAACAACCCCCGGCGTTTGATTCAGCAGCATGGGAATATCCTGGCCAAGGTTGTTTTTTTCAATAAAATTTTTCCCCAGGTCTGTTTTGCTGAAAGGTGCAAGACTGCCTGCCCTCAGGGCTTTTACTTCTACAGGTTGCAGCGAACGGGCAAGCGGCTCAAGCGTTACAGTGATCTGCTGCGTGTTTTTCCCAACTGTAACTTCTGTTTTTTGTGCCGCAAACCCGGTAAAACTGCAGACCAACTGGTAGCTGCCTTCGGGCAAACCGGTAAATACAAAGCGTCCATCGGCCCCGGTAAGCGCGTAATAATGTTTCTTACCGGTAAGTTCCAGCGAAGCACCTTCTACCGGGCCTTCCTTAGTGAGTACCAATCCCTTTAAGGAGAAATATTGTGCAAAAACAGATGATGCACTGAATAGAGAAATAATTGAAATTAACAGGCAAATCCTTTTCATCGAAAGAAATTTAAACAATTAAGGAAATTGCCCGGAGCGAAAAACATGAACCAACCAGGGGCTGGATACTAAGCTTGCCTCCCTTCGCAGGTATTACCCTGATCAGGTTCGACGGGACTCTCTCAGTCGCAGGTTAATGCTGCAACACCCCGGGCGAAGTGCAAACATACGCACAAAATTGATTTGCAGGCTACCCTGAATGTGTAACCTTTTTTTTCTTACACCGTATTAGTGGCGTAATTGTATTTAATTGCGATGCGTAAATATTCAGATATGAAATTTGTTTTTTTCCTGTTATCCATTTCCATTCCTGCTTTTCTTTTTACTGCGAATGCGCAGAAAACGGTGATGGATGAGCATGCACAGGTTAGGAAGGTAGCCCCCTTTGAAGCGGTAAGTATAAACGGAGCTTTTGAAATTGTATTGGTGCAGGACCCAACCCAGGTGGTCGTAGTAAGTGCAACGGATGAAAGCCTTCGCAACCTGATTGAAACGGATGTGCGTGACGGTACGCTGTACATCGGGCTTAAAAAATCGAATATTGACTGGAGGGGTGGAAGAAAATTCAGGGCCTATATTTCTTCGCCATCACTTAAAAAAGTAGATGTGAGCGGGTACAGCAACCTGAAAATTGAGCAGGTTTTTAAGGCCGACAAATTTGAAGTATCGATCAACGGTTCAAGTGATTTTAATGGAAATATTGAGTGCAGCGAACTTTCGCTGACTTCCAGTGGCAGCAGCGATTACCGCCTGTCGGGCAAAGCCGAAAAGCTTTCTATAAACACCAGCGGCAACAGCGATTTGAAGGCTTACGATATGGTAGTAGATTACTGCGATATTAGCTGCAGCGGCAACAGTAATATAGAAATTACCATGAACAAGGAAATGAAGGTAAACGTGAGCGGAGGAAGCAAGGTGAACTACAAAGGCGCCGGGGTAGTAAAGGAATTCAATGCTTCGGGAAAATCAAGTTTGAATAAGCAGGATTAATAAAAACTTCTTCATCCTGTTAATAATATTGAAAAACATTTGGCGGGGAACCTGCCTGCCCTTATCTTTGCAATCCAATTTTAAACAGCGCGAAGTAGAGCAGCGGTAGCTCGTCGGGCTCATAACCCGAAGGTCGTAGGTTCGATCCCTACCTTCGCAACAGTAAAAGCCTCTTCGGAGGCTTTATTTTTTGCCGGGAAGCGCCTTGGCGCCATCACCACGATCACCTCCTTCTATGCAACAAGTATTTCAATCCGGGTTTGTAGGTATTTTCGGCAAGCCCAATGCCGGCAAAAGCACCCTTCTTAACGCGCTTGTAGGAGAGAAAATGGCTATCGTAAGCCATAAAGTTCAAACCACCCGCCACCGGATCAAAGCCTTTCTCAACAACGAGCATTACCAGATCATTTTTAGCGATACCCCGGGTATTATTGAGCCCAAGTATCGGTTACATCAAAAAATGATGAACCAGGTAAAAAATGCATTGGAAGATACCGACCTCGCGCTGCTGATGTACGATCTCACCGACCGCGACCTTCATGCGGCCGATGAATTGTTTGCCAGCCTCAGACTGAAAGTTCCTGCAATAGTTATTTGCAATAAGGCTGATAAGGCCGGACAACAAACGGCAGAGGAAGCGATGGAATTTTTTAGCGGAAAACCTTATGCCAAAGAAGTGATTGCTATTTCTGCGCTTGAGAAGACCGGAACTGAAGAGTTGGTAACAAAGGTTTTGAAGTATTTGCCCAAAGGGATGGCATTTTTTAACGAAGAAGACCTCAGCGACCTGCCGACAAAATTTTTTGTTGGAGAAATGATCCGCGAAAAAATATTTGAACTTTATCACGAAGAAATTCCATACCAGGCCACGGTGCTTGTGCAGGAATTTAAGGAAAAAACCACCCTGGTTAAAATTCAGGCCGATATTATAGTTCACCGCGAAACACAGAAGTTTATTGTGATTGGTGAAAAGGGGAGGATGATAAAGCAACTAGGTACCGAAGCACGTGAAGCGATTGAAGCCTTCCTTGGGCAGAAAGTATTTTTGGAGCTGTTTGTAAAAGTGCGGCCAAAGTGGCGCGATGATGAACTGAAGTTGAAGGAGTACGGATATTAAAAACTATTTGAGATTTGAAATTCGAAACTCAATTTAATCGGTTTCAATTTTTCAATCTCAAATTTCAAATTTGAAATTATGTTTACAGTAGCAGTAGTAGGCCGGCCCAATGTGGGAAAGAGTACATTCTTTAACCGCCTGCTTGAACAGCGAAAGGCCATTGTGGATGACCAAAGCGGCGTAACCCGCGACAGGCAATACGGTGTGGCTGAATGGGTTGGAAAATCCTTCAACCTGATTGACACCGGCGGTTTTGTACCCAATAGTGAAGATGTATTTGAAATTGAAATAGCGCGACAGGTTCAGATTGCCGTGGAAGAATCGAATGCACTGGTATTTGTAGTAGATGTTACCACCGGCATTACCAACTTAGATGAGGCCATGACCGATGTGCTGCGCAAAACAACCAAGCCCGTTTTTTTGGCAGTAAACAAAGTTGATAATTACGAGCGTCAGCTTGACGCGGTAGAGTTTTATTCGCTGGGTTTCGAACATACATTTTTCGTATCCTGCCTGAGTGGCACGGGGGTGGGCGAGTTGCTTGATGGTTTGGCGGAATTGATTACTGAAGAACAATCGGAAGATACGCTGGAGAAAGACGCGTTACCCAAATTCGCCATTATGGGGCAACCCAATGTGGGCAAAAGCAGCCTGCTGAATGCTTTGGTAGGGCAGGAGCGTACTATTGTGAGCGATATTGCAGGTACTACCCGCGATACCATCCATACGCACTACAACCTGTTCAACAAGGAGTTCATGCTGATTGATACGGCAGGTATCCGTAAGAAAGCCAAAGTGCATGAAGACCTTGAATTTTATTCGGTTATTCGCGCTATAAAGGCGATGGACGAGGCCGATGTTTGCCTGTTGCTGCTGGACGCCGAAAAGGGCATTACTGCGCAGGATCTGAATATTTACAGCCTTGCCGCCCGCAAAGGGAAGGGTATTGTGCTAGCCATTAATAAATGGGATGTGGTGGAAAAACAAACCAATACCGCCCGTGATTACGAAAAGCAGCTTAAGGAAAAACTGGCGCCATTTAATGATGTCCCAATCCTGTTTATTTCAGCTAAGGAAAAGCTCAGGATACTGAAAGTGGTTGAAATGGGATTGCATGTACACGAAATCAGGAACAAGCGTATCCCTACTTCCAAATTAAACGAAGTGATGCTTAAAGCGGTGGAAGATTACAAGCCGCCAATGACCAGGGGACATATTATTCGCCTCAAATACATTACGCAAATTCCTACCGCTGTCCCTTCATTTGCCTTTTTCTGCAATTACCCTGAAGAAATAAAAACTCCGTACAGAAATTATCTCGAAAACAAACTCCGTGAGAATTTTGATTTTAAGGGCGTCCCGATACGTATTTTTTTTAGGAAAAGTTAGGAGTTATAAGTAGTCTTTAATCAGGTCCTTTATAATTTTATCAGGTAAGTTGTCAACTTCTCCTTTGCTGTAAATGCTAAAAAGCAGAACGGTTGTTTGCACAACTTTAACAAAGGACAGAACTCTTGCGCCACCTGATTTCCCTTTGTTTTTGGATGAAATTCCAATGCGGATTTTATAAATTTCATTGCCCAGCGGTGTACCTATTGTAGGATTCTCAGCAAGTTGTTCAAAAAGGGCAGCAAGTTCAGACTTGAGTGAAGGGTATTTTTTTGACAGCCTTTTAGCTTCCCTTTTAAAATTATCAGAGAGTTCAATACTATAACTCATCCAGAAAATCTTTAGCAGACGAGGTTTTCAGTTTTCCATTCTTAAAAAGGCGGACTTCTTCAAGACCTGACTTTATATTTTCTAAAACCTCTTTTTTGTGTAACTCTTCATCTGTTTCAATTTTTTTTACATAATGAAGGTTTTTTGCCAATTCAACAAAGTGGCTATATTCCTTATCAGTGGTGTAAACTGTAACCTGTCTCATACCTCAATATCTTTAAAATGAATAAGCCAGTGCTTAAATAATTCAGAGAGGAAAATTTGTCTGCTTTGCAAATCTATTAAATGTAAAAGTAATGACCTTTCTAAAGCATTTTATTCAAAATCCTCTTTTAATACCGCTTACATGCCGTTTCCTGGCAATAAAATCAAAAAAGAATAAAGTTTTGATGTCAAAGCAGTACCTATACGTATTTTTTTCCGAAAAAGTTAATTGCTTTGCATACTTAAGCCAACTTAGCTCAGCTGGTAGAGCATTTCATTCGTAATGAAAGGGTCGTCGGTTCGAATCCGATAGTTGGCTCTTTTAGTGAACCAATGTTGCTTCCACCAGTTGGGTTGTTCCCGCAAAAACTACCGATTGCGAAAGCACCAATTCAGTTTCGCTGACCCTTACCACCGTAAATTCGGTGCCTCCCCCTGGTAAAACGGGCACCGATGCGCCGTCTACGCTTGTAATATTTACTTTCCTGAAAGAATCATCGTACACCCAGGTAAACTCTACCTGTTGGGCATCGGCGGCATTGCATTTGGTTGCGCCCTCGTTCAGGTTGCCGGTATTGGAGGGCGAAGCAATATTAAAAGTAAGCACGTTGTCTTTGATGCAGGCTGTCACCAGCGAGGAAACATCAATGCCACTGGCTGTGGCTTTGCTGAATTTCCAGGAAGCCTTCACCATTAATTCTGTGGTTGAAGGGCCGGAAACTTCTTTGTTGCAGGAAAATGTGGTCAGCATTAGTGCGCTTACCAATAAGATTGCCGTTTGTTTAAGTGTGTATTTCATCCTGATTGTTTTGCAAATAAAAAATAAAATTAGGGTGTTTTACAGAATAAGGGTTCATTGTTTAACTCCATAATGGTATTATGGTTCATCCAAACCCAATAATCCGGCTACATAACCAAACGGGGTTAGGCGGATATTGTCCACAGTTTCATCGGATGTAATCTTACCGGCCTGGATAAAAATTATCCTTTCGGCCCAGGGTAAAATGTCCTGCGGTTCGTGCGAAACAAGCAAAACAGTAAACCCAATATTCCCCGAGGCGTTTTCAATAACGCGTTTAATTACTTTTCGATGGGGGAGGTCAAGATGGGAAAAAGGTTCATCGAGCAGGAGCAGCCCGGGTTTTTTGGAGAGCAGTCTTGCAAGCGCTATTCGCTGCCTTTCGCCGCCGCTAAGCTGATGCGATTTTCTTTTTAACAGGTGGGTGATTTCGCAAAGCCGGTATAATTCATCAGCTTCCCCGCGCTGCATTTCGCTGGCATATTCCAGTATTTCATAGATAAACAAGTTTGGCCGAAGCTCGAAATATTGCGACAGGTAGCCAATACGCGGATGCCCTGGAATCAAGGTTTCCATGGGTCCTGCTACTTTTTCTCCTTCAAAAAAAATCTCTCCTGTATCCGGTTGCATCAAGCCCGCTATCATTTTCAGGATGGATGATTTGCCTGAACCGGTTTCGCCCATAATAGCCAGTTTTTCGGCCCGGTTCATTTTAAAATTCAAATCAGAAACAATCTCCAGCCCGTTTTCAATTTTTCCCAGATTTTTTACCTCCAGCCAATCCATAGTTTTCAATAAGCCTGCAAAATACCTGCATTTTTTGCATGGTAATCCGGATTGTTTAGGCCAGGGCGTTTCATTTTGCAAAAAATAAGCCACCTGAATTATTCCGGCTGCGACATTCATCCAGGTGGTTCAAAAAAAATT
>CAYUGH010000054.1:0-30543 GCA_964444195.1 uncultured Chitinophagaceae bacterium | reverse complement strand
GCAGTGGCTTCCACAGAAACCTGTGCGAATATTGTTGACCAACCTATAAGGAAGGAAATGAGTAATGGAAAAAAATGTTTCATGTGTTCATTTTTAGTGCGCCCCGCACGTGCGGGGCTGGTTTTTCTTTGTCACATGGAATCCCCAATGATCATTCGTGCCCGGCTGTGCACCAGTTCGTGGGGATTTCATGAAAAACTAACAGCAGAAGAAAAAGTAAAAAGGCTGCTGTAGAAACAGGCAGCCTTGTAAAATATTATTGAAGTGAAAGCGTAAAACTCTTTTCAGTAGGAGGCAGGCACATTTTGTCGTCGCAGGCCATAAATTCAACTGTTCCGGTGTAGGTGGTCTTAACCGGTGACTTGAGGCTAACCGTTTGGGTAAAAACCACTTTACCTTCGTAAAAAGCAACCATTTCACCTGTGCTGGGGTCTTTTAATTTTTTTGGCTTGGCTGTGGTTTTTACATCACCCTTTAACTCGCCCAAAGGGTTTTTATTGAAATTAAAGCTTGTAGCAACGCCTATATCTCCCTGGTGTTCAACAGTATAGATATGCCAACCCGGGTCGATACTTGCGGTAAGTACCAGTTGATAGTTTTTGGCATCAATCTTTTTTGTTTCAAAAGTCCATTTTACAGGGGTTTTTACCTGCGCATGAGTAAGAAAAGAAATGCTGGCGAAGAGCGCAGAGAAAAGAAGTACTTTTTTCATTTGTTGGATTATTCGATAATAAATAAATTCAAAAATTACCACTGCATGTGGCGTTGCAAACAATAAGACACTTATAAAGACGATTGGGGTGAAGCAAAACCCTGTGTTTTTGAGAAAAAAAGATGTTTTTAACAAAAATTACATGAATCACCTCCTTTTTTCAACCTTTAACCTGCTTTGAAGAAAACTTCGGTCAGGCTATCAGTCCAAGTTCGCGGAAAACGCGGACCCCATCGGTATTACCCAAAAGAGGGCTGCACACCCTTTCCGGGTGGGGCATCATGCCAAATACATTTCTTTTGTTGTTACAAATACCCGCAATATTGTTGATGGCCCCATTTGGATTGGCATCCTCGCGCTGGGTGCCATCAGGCGCTACATACCTGAAAATCACCTGCGAATGGTGTTCAAGTTCATCAAGCGTTTTAGGATCGGCATAATAGCGGCCTTCGCCATGCGCAATGGGAATGGTATATGTAACGCCCAGCTTGCCTTTCAGGTGAACATTTTTACAAATAAACTTCTGGTTTGAGTTCCGCAAAAGCGCCCCCGGCAGCAAACCGGCTTCGCACAAAATCTGGAAACCATTGCAAACCCCAAGAACCTTACCTCCATTGTTGGCAAACTCTATTACGCTTTTCATCATTGGGCTGAAACGGGCAATTGCGCCGCAGCGCAGGTAGTCGCCATAACTGAATCCGCCGGGGAGAACAATGCAATCATCGTTTGTAAAGGCGCCCAGGTCTTCATCCTTATGCCAAAGCATCACTGTTTCCTGGCCCAAATCTTTTGAAAGTGCTTCATACATATCCCTATCGCAATTGGAACCCGGGAAAACTACAATACCAAATTTCATGATGAATATTAAAATTAGGTGCAAATATAAGTTGATAATCTACTGTTCATTTTCATGGGACTACATTTTATTGGAAAGCTCAGCCCAACTTAAAATAGCCGCCGCTATCAGTAATACCCAGAAAAACAGGGTTTTCAATTTCCCCTTATTGTCGCCCAAAAAGGCATTGCTTGCCAGGGCGCTGGCTGGTAATAACAGGAGGGTAAGCCCTTCGTATAAATTGCCTTTTGGAAAAAACAGGCTTGGAACGGTAAAAATACCCAACAATAGCAGGAGGTACCAGTTTTTCCGGGTTTGAATTAACATGCGCCGGTTGGAAATTTGCCATTGGCTGAAACCTGATAATACCCAAATCAGCGATAAAATGATGGCTGCTGCCCACCAGGGATTGAATGCCGGTAATTCTCTTAAAGGGTTCCAAACCGGCCAGTGGAGCATTGGGTTCCACTGGTTGGCCAGGTATTCATAAGACAAAAGTATATAGGCCGGTACTGCAAAACTAACCAGTAATAATATCCATTCGTTCAGCCTGAAGGGCCGCATAAGCGCCAAACCCCAGAAACAACAGGGCAGCATCCACCAGAAAGGGTGGTAGAGCAGGGTACCCGTTCCGGCTATCAGGCCAATATTTACAACCGTTGTGCGCGGGTGTGAGGTATGATATAATAATAACAGGTGCCTGAACAGCAAAAGGATAACAGGTAGCATGAATATACCGGCATGCAGGTGCTGCAAACCGGCAAATAAAGAGGTGAAGATGGTGTACGACAGGGCTGTTAAAAGGTTGCTTTTGGGGAACATCCGCTTATTATTAAGCTGGTAGTTTAAATATAACCCCGACACCAAAAGGATAATGATGGCTACAATAGCCAATACCCCGGGGCTCATTACCTTCCATACAGTGTTATTGAGCCAGTCTTCCAGTATACCCCCTGCCGATGGGATACCGGGAAGAATAGGGTTGCTGATAAAGGCAAACTTGAGCGCCAGCGCTATTAAAAACAGCACAGGAACTATAAACGGACTTCTTTCTTTAAATAGATTGACCACCTGGTTTAATTATACCGGTCAAAATTAGTTCAACCAAACCAAGGCGGCGGTCAAAGTAATCCATACCCTGTGAATCATGTAGGGTAAAATGGTTAGAAATCAATCCTGGCAAAGGCCAGGTAGTTTTTTAAAATGCAGGGAATAATAACCGTACGGGCGGCAACCTGCCTGGCATACCTGGGCATAAACTGGTATTTGGGTTCCAGGCTCCTCATAGTTGGGTTGCGGGTTACTTTTCCTTCGGTGTCAATAGATTGGTATGAAAGCACAATATCTCTTTTCTCATAGTTATTGTATAAAAAATGTAGGGCATTGCCTGTATTAATTGTTTGGTAACTAACCATCGCCTCGCTTTGATCATCAAACTGGCTCTTGCGAATAACATTGCTCATGGATAAACGACCTTCTTTATCAAATACCAATACCATTACATTATCGGCATGAAACCTGGTTTGTGAGCCCCAGTTCCCGGAACCATAATAGGGAGAGCCCCAACTTCCCGGGCCGCTCATGCCCCATCCGCCCCATCCCATTGGAGAACTCATGGTATAAGGGTTGTTGAACATATCCCAACGATTGAAGGAACCTCCACGGGATGTGGTATAAATAGATTCGGCATTCATAATAAAACCGCCATCCTTCCTGATGAGGATTTGCCTGATAAAAAAGTCGTTGAATGCGGTTTTAAGGTTATTGTCCGTACGGGCATCGGCGCGTAATTCGTCATTCAGCGGTATTACATTCCGTATGGTCCAGTCTTTGGCGGTTTTGTCATACATGGCATTCGCTACCCCTTCAATATTTCCTGATCTTCTTCCTTTATAGTAAAAGGCAGTAAACAGGTAGCGTTGGTGCGAATTATCAATCCTGAGTTTTACCTCATCCAACTGAATACTTTCAAATTTCAATTCTGTTACCTGGAACTTGTCTTCTTTGGCGCCTTTGGTTACCAGGTAAAACTGGCTGATGTTTTCATTTGCCCCCCGGCGCCTGCCCCGTCCATACACAAGCGTTCCATCGTTGTCCAGGAAAAAATCTGTGAGAAAGTCATACTCATCATTCATATCAAGGAATAACTTAGTAGTATAGATGGCGGACAAATCTGAATTGAAAAGGCTGGTTTCAAAAACGAATTTTTTTTGGTCCTTTGAGTTTATTTTGAAAGCCATGAACTTTGTTTTGTCTTCGCTTGCAATAACCGAATAAACCCTTTTGGAGGCGCTGTAATTGATATGGGTAGTATCAATTTCGGCCGGGGTAGTAAGCGGTTTGCCGTTTTTATCAATTTTCACCGCCATCAGGTAAGCTATATTTTTCTGCTGGTATTGGTAGAAAATATAGGAGAAATCGGGGAATGGCAGTATATCGTATTCAAGCACTTTCGAAGGGATAAACGAAAGGTCAACGTTTTCAATCAATTTCATTTCCTGGTCGTAAACCGAAATATAACTTGAATTTTTTAAGTTCTTAAAAATCAATAATTTATCGCCGTATTTACCAATAATATCAAAGTTCGATTGCTTGGTTTCATCTCGTTGGGTTTCTGTGTAAAAAATGCTTTGAGCATGTAACCCGGATATCATTCCTCCTAAAAGGATTGTACAAAGGGCTTTACATACCATATTTTTCAGCAATCTATTATTACGCATTCTGCTTTCCATTTATTTTCGACGATTAAAATTACAAAACGTTTTCTTTAATTGTTGCCTGTTTGCCGGATTATGACAGGCTTAACAAATACCAACTTAGGCTTAAAATTCACCTGACCTCCACTTTATCCATACAATACCCCTTCAAAGTGTACCATTGCGAGAGCTGAATAAATTTTCCTTTCAAAGCCTGGCCTTTCAGTGTATATATAATATATAAAACAATGGATATCAACCATTTAATAATATATTCAAATAGTTTTACAAGCCGGAAAATTGAGTTGCCCGAAGTCCTCAGTCTTACTTTTTCTTCATTACCGGTCTTTAAGAACAAGGTTTTAAAGTAGCCCGGCTGGAGACGGGAGGCGGGTATATTGTGGTGTACCACCGCATTGGGGAGGTAATAAATATTTGGATTCAGGCGGCTGATTTCGAGGAAGATATGCTTATCATCCCCCCTGAAGGTAATGTCCGTATTAAATCTGCCTATTTTTTCAAGGTACTGTTTTCTGTAAGCCATGTTGCAGCCAAACGGGTATTTCATCCGCCCGGTAAAAGGCCTTGCTTCTCCCCCGGGATCCATGCGCGCCAGGTAGCCATCGAGCCATCGGCTTATCCATGCCGGTTCGGGCGCTTCGCTGTAACGGGGCAAAATTTTGCCTCCTGCACCTGCCGCCTCGCTATGATCTGTAAAAAACTGGTGATACACTTTGAGCAATTCAGGCTCGCTTTCGGCATCGTCATCCAGGTATAAAATGATATCGCCCTTTGCTACATCAATTCCCCTGTTTCTTGCATTGGAAAGCCCTTTCTTTTCTTCAAATACATAACTGAAAGGCCGTGTTTGATGCTCTGAAATGAAATTTTTCACGAGTCCCGCAGTGTTATCCGTACTGTTATTATCCACCACAATCACTTCAAAAGCAGCATCCGGAAGCGATTGAGCAGCAAGGTGTTCGAGACAGGACACAATAAACCGGTCGCGGTTATAGGTGCAAATGACTACTGAAATAAACGGGGACATGCGGCAAATATGAACCTAAATTTTAATTACCCTGGCCAAATTTAGCAGGGTAACAGCTTATCGACCGATTAATTTCCTGCTCCATTTTGACCACAAAAAGCTGACTTCTTCACTCATTTTAAAATAGATGATGAAGAAGCCAAACAAACCGGTAAATAGCAGGCTGCGGATAAGGCCATCGAGGAAAATATTTGAAAAAACCGGGATGAAATATACCCCGGCAATGATAGCCGTGCCAAATACCAGAACCCACACATTATTGAGGCTATAAGGTTGTAATCCAAACTTCTTCCAAAGAAAAACAAACCTGATGCTATTATAAATAAACATGGCAATCACGTTGGCAATGGCCGCTCCTATCATCCCATAATGGGTAATCAGCAAATAATTGAGCGGAATGCCCAATACAGAATAGGTAAGTGTACTGATAAAATCGAAGCGCCAAAAGGTGGAAAGCTGAATGATAATGGCATTCAACCCGGTTCCAAGATTTATCCAGCGGCTGCAAACGAGGATAGCAATGGGCATTACCATGATGCTGTATTCGGGAGGAAAAAACCTTTCTATATTGTTGAGGTTTATAAGAATAAGGCCACCCAGTCCAACCCCCGAAATCAGCAGGTTGAGGCAACTTTTGCGGTAAACACTTTGCAAGCCGGTCATGTTTTTGGCCCTCCAATACTCGCTGATGAGTGGTACGCTGCTCGTTTGCATGCTTCGCATAGGCACTTCGAGCACCTGGCTGAAGTACTGTGCCACCGCATAAATCCCTGCCTTTTGCAGGCTGTAAATGCCGGCAAGGAATAACGTGTCACAAACTATAAAGGCTATTTGGCTAAGTGTGGTGAGGAAAACAAAAGCGCCAAGGCTAACCATTTTTCTGCCCAGCCTCCTGGTGACTTTGCTCAGGCTGAAATGAATGGGAAACCCATTGCTTTTCCTGATAAAAAAGATCAGCAAGAAAACTAAGGGTAAATAAAGCAATCCGAAAAAGAGCATAAACCCATCAAAATCAATCAGTTTGAAGCCCAGTAAGGCCAGCCCGATGGTGGTCAGCACCCGGAAAAGCAATTCTTTTAAGGTATTGGCCAATATAGTTCGCCCGGCAAACCAGGCGAATAATTCAAAATACAAAAAGGTACCCTGGAATATCAGGAACAGGAAGAGTGTGTAATAGTAGGGCTCAAAGAGAGCATTGTTTTTACCAAAAACCCGGATGATCCCCGGCTTAAAAATCCAAAGCAGCGAGAGGGTAAGCAGCATGCCTGCCATAAACACGGTACCGGTAACGGCAGACAGGTCAATTTTATCATAGGGCAGGTACCGCTTATAAAAAGGAAAAAACTTAGCATTTACCGGTAGCGACCCGAGTGTGGCAAAGTTGGCCAAAAGCACCGCTGCTTCAGCAATAACCCGGGTCAATCCCCACTGTTCGGTGGTGAGTATCCTGGGTTGCAGAAAGATCAGGTTTAACGCCCCAAACCCAAAGCCGAGGAAAATGACGATGGTAGAAAGAATGGATTGGCGCTGAATGGTGGGGACGGACATGGGGGCAAATGTATCCCTGGCAAATTAATTTTTTTGTCATTTAAATATTCTTTTAATTTGAAACCAAATTCTTAACGATGAAATACCTCATTTACCTGTTGACATTTTTTCTTATTTCCAATGATTCTTTCAGCCAGATATTAATAGCTCAAAATCCAAATGAGATACCTGATTCTTCTTTAAATCTGCATAATTTTGCAAAAATTTAGAATTTATAAGCAAAAGGACTTCTTAGTTCTTTTGCTTGACTGTAGAGTCAGAAATTATCAAAAATTGCCAAACCCGATGAAATTTGGATTAGTAAAGAAGGATTCCAGGACTTTTTTTCCCTTTTCTCAAAGCCTATGTATTTTTATCTCCTTCTGTTTGATTCCTTTAATTGGTCTTTCCCAGGTAGAATTAACTAAAGGGCTTTTGGGCCATTGGCCGCTGAATGGAAATGCTATTGATATTTCAGGAAATAATAGAAATGGTTCAAATATTGGAAATGTAAGTGCTGCACCCGATAGGTTTGGTAAAGTTAATAGTGCGATACAATTGGATGGAAATGGAGCTTATGTGGTTGTCCCAGATAATGGAACATTACTTACAGATGAATTTTCAGTATGTGCCTGGTTCCAAACATCATCAAGTAATGTACAAACAGTAATTGGTAAGGTTCTATATGATCAGGTGCCAATAAATGAACAATTGCAATTATACATTAATTGGTCTGTAACTCCAGGAATTGGCTCTGTAATTGTCCCTAAAAGTGCTCCATGTGATTTGGGTCATCATTTTGCAGAAAGCAGACTTTCGACCGGATCTGACCTTTGTCAAAACAGATGGTATTTTATGGTGGTTACTTTTGATGCGGGAGTTCATCGGGTTTATCTTGATGGGAAACTGGTAGCAACCAGAAATACTGGGTTCAACCAGGTAAGTTCCTGCATTGGTAATTTGCAGTTGGGAGCATGGTGGAATGGTGATCGTCAATTTTTTAAGGGGCTAATTGATGAAGTTAGGGTATATAATCGTGCCATTAATCAGGATGAAGTGAATGCCTTGTACGGAGAAAACAGAGGGTTTGATCTCTATGATTTTTCATTTTTGCAGGAACTTTGCAATCCCCTTCAGGTAAGTTTCTTTTATAATGGCCCGGGTAGCCAGATAAATTGGGATTTTGAACCAGGAAAAGTCGGGACAGGCAGAAGACCTGTGCATACCTTTTCAAAAAATGGGGAGTATCCTGTAAGAATGGTTGTTTCCTATGATAATTGTATTACCAATGATACATTAATTAAGAATGTGAATCTTAATTTCAATAATGCCAACCTTATTAGTAATAAAGATACAACTGTTTGTCCTGCAACATCTTTTCAACTGAGAACAGAATTGAAAAGTAATTTTTGTTGGTTTCCCCAGGAAAATATGACTGGTGGTAATACTGCCTTTCCAATTGTTACACCAGTTACGCCAACTACTTATTATTTAACCCATAAAAGGGAAGGCACTAACCTGGTTGTAAACGGTGATTTTTCGAGTGGTAATACCGGGTTTACAACCACTTACTTATACAGGTCTAATAATACAACAGAAGGTGAATATTTTGTAAGCCCTTTCCCACAAAACTGGAACTCAGCTTTGAGTGCTTGTACCCAACCTGATGGGAGTTCTGGCAATATGCTCCTTGTGAATGGGTTACCTGAACCTAATAAATTGGTATGGTCACAGGAGATTAATGTTAATCCAAATAAGTCTTACGATTTTAGCTTATTAATTACAGCACTTTATCCTGTGAACCCTGCATTGCTGCAATTCTCAATCAATAATGCAATTGTAGGAGATTCAATATCTGCCGATTCACAACCCTGTAGTTGGAAGCAATTTAATACAACCTGGAATTCAGGTTCTAATACCAAAGCAATAATTTCCATTGTAAATAGAAATACAGCGATTCAAGGCAATGATTTTGCCATAGATAATATATCATTTCGGGAAATAAATTTCGAAATAGATAGCATAAGCATTGCAATTGATAGTTTAAGAATTCATGTTACAAATGATACCTCTGCTTGTTTAGGGTCAACTGTTCAGTTAAGCGCTGAAGGTGCAAATACATACTCATGGTCGCCGGCAGCGGGGTTAAGCAATCCTGCAATTTCTAATCCTGTTGCCAGTATTAATAAAGATATTGTATATTATGTGCATGCACGAAATATTAATGGCTGTGAAACTATGGATTCAGTTAAGATAATTGCGAATCCTATTCCGCCCGGAAAGGTTATACCAACAAATCTATTGGTATGTGGAAAAGATACCATTCAGATTGAAGCACAGGGAGGTGTAAAATATGAATGGATGCCTACAACCAATATTGATAATCCTAACATAGCAAATCCAACAGTTATTATTAATGGATCGATCAATTACACTGTAAAAATCTTCAATGCATCAGGATGCATTAAAACAGATTCCGTCGTTTTTTCATGGAAAGACAAATCCTATTTTACTATTGACCCATTAAGTAGCGCAATTTGTTTGGGCGATTCTATTAACTTGTTAGCGACAGGTGGCGATCGCTATGATTGGCGTCCGGCGATTTTTTTGAGCAGCACCGAAAATGCTTCGGTTATTGCCAAACCATTTACAACCACGGAATTCAAGGTGAGAATTTGGGATGATGTTTGTAATGATTCTACTGAGTTAAGTTCTGTTGTTAAGGTTAATGCCGTTCCTGAAGTGACGGTTTCAAAAAGTAATGACTTAAATTGTGATGTTTCTTCAACACAATTAAATGCAACAGGAGGGATTGCTTATTTTTGGCTACCATCAATGGGGTTAAGTGCAAATAATATTGCGAATCCTATAGCAAGTCCAACTTCCACCATTACATACAAGGTTATAGTTAATGATCAAGTTGGCTGTGCAAGTATCGATTCAATTACAGTTTACTTTGATGCAAATGTCGAGGGAAAATTATACCAGGTGGCTACGGCATTTACACCTAATGGTGATGGATTGAATGATTGTTTGGGAATTGCAAAATGGGGAAGCGATATTGAGTTAATTGTTTTTGATATCTATAATCGCTGGGGATTAAGGGTTTTTAGTGGTACTTCTCAAAATAGGTGCTGGAATGGAGATTTTAACGGAAAAAATCAACCTTCAGGTAATTACTTCTACATCATTAAAGCTAAGTCGCCCTGTGGCATAATAGACAAAAAGGGTAGTTTTGTGTTAATTAGATGAGTTTTTTATGCTTGGATATGAATGTTCCTTTCTTTAATAGTTCTACTTTTGGTTGTTTTATGGATTTTTAGCGTATGAAGGTTGTCATATTTGCTGGTGGGTTAGGAACCAGAATTTCAGAAGAAACAGATGTAAGGCCAAAACCTATGGTTGAAATAGGCGGTAAGCCGATTTTGTGGCATATCATGAAAATTTTCAGTTTTTATGGGTATAACGAATTCATCATTTGCTTAGGTTACAGGGGATATATTATCAAGGAATATTTCATGCACTATTTTTTGCACAATTCCGATATAACCATTGATATTGCCAATAACAATCTGGAAGTGCATGGAACCAATACCGAATCGTTCAAAGTTACTTTGTTGGAAACAGGTCTACATACAAAAACAGCCGGCCGATTAAAACAAGTTGAAAAATACACAAATGGTGAGGATTTTATGCTCACTTATGGTGATGGTGTAAGTGATGTTAACATCCCTGAACTGATCGAGTTTCACCGAAGTCAGGGTAAAGTGGCAACGGTAACTGCAGTACAACTTGACGCCCGTTTTGGTGGGATGGATCTGGAAAACGATGGCATGGTATCAGCATTCAAGGAAAAGACTAAAGATGAATTCAAGTGGATAAATGGGGGCTTTTTTGTACTTACCTCTGAAGTATTCAAGTATCTTGAAGGTGATATGTCGGGTACGATGTGGGAAGATGCCCCCCTGGAAAGGCTTTCTGCTGATAGACAATTGGTTGCCTATAAGCATAATGGATTTTGGAAGTGTATGGATGCTTTGCGGGATAAAATAGAACTTGAATCTTTGTGGCAAAATAACCAGGCAAAATGGAAACTGTGGTAGGGTTAAGTAAATTAATTTCCCAATACAAGGATAAGCGAGTATTTATTACAGGTCATACAGGATTTAAAGGTTCATGGCTTTTGGCCCTACTACATAAATTGGGTGCAGTGGTGAAAGGTTATGCCCTTGAGAGCGAGCATCCTGGTGGATTGTATAGATTGCTGGGTCCTTTAAAGATTGTGGAAACTGTAATAGCCGAAATTCGCGACAAGGCAAGATTAAAGCAGGAGATACTTGCTTTCGAACCTGATTATGTTTTTCATTTGGCTGCACAACCATTGGTAAGAAGATCGTATGAAATTCCGGCAGATACCTTTGATGTTAACGTTATTGGTACAGCCAATCTGCTGGAGGCTATCAGGTTTTTGAACAAAAAATGTTCCCTAGTAATCGTTACCACGGATAAGGTATATCAGAATCACGAGACGGAAATAGCTTACAAGGAAGATGATCCATTGGGAGGATTTGATGCTTACAGTGCCAGTAAGGCCTGTACCGAGATGGTAGTAAATGCGTTCAGAAGTTCATTTTTTAATTTGAATCAAATACAGGAGCATAGGAAGCGTATAGCAACAGTTCGGGCGGGAAATGTAATCGGGGGAGGGGATTGGAGTAAGGATCGTATTGTTCCGGATATTATTAGGTCGCTTGAAAGCAGAAGTACTCTGAAAGTGCGGAACCTCAATGCTGTAAGGCCGTGGCAGCATGTCCTTGAACCGCTTTACGGTTATTTGATTTTGGGGAGCTTGATGAATGATCATTCAACGGAAGTATCCGATGCTTATAATTTTGGTCCTTTGCCTAATGATCATTTAACTGTGGGCGAACTGGTCGAAATTGTCATGAGAAAATGGCCGGGTGGAAAATGGGAGTATCTCAAGGAAAATTTCCCTCTGCATGAAGCGGGATTATTAAAGCTTGATATTTCCAAAGCTCAGCGCGAATTAAGCTGGCGACCTAAATTGACCGCCTCGGAAGCTATAAATTGGACAGTGGATTGGTATCGTACCCCAGTTCAGGAGAAAGTTATATTTTCTTTTGAACAAATAAATAAATTCCTTTCTTTATGAAATTTTATCCAACCTCTCTTCAAGGTTGTTATGAGATAGAACTATCTCCTTTATCCGACAATAGGGGGTGGTTCGTCAGATATTATTGCAAGGAAAACTTTACAAGCATTGGCCATACAAAGGAATGGCTTCAGATGAATCATTCCTACACAGAAAAAATGGCGACTATCCGCGGCATGCATTTTCAAAAATCCCCACATCAGGAGATAAAGTTGGTTCGGTGTATCCAAGGTAGAATTTTTGATGTGGTAATAGATATAAGAAAGGACTCTTCCACTTTTTTGTATTGGTACGGAACAGAGCTTTCAGCAGAGAACAAAAAAATGATTTATATCCCGGAAGGGTTTGCTCATGGTTTTCAAACACTAACTGATTATTGTGAGTTATTGTATCATCATTCAGCCTTGTACGATCCAGCTTCGGAGGGAGGAATAAGGCATGATGATCCCCTGGTAAATATCAAATGGCCCTTGCCACCCAGCGTGATTTCTGCCAGGGATAAGGGGTATGGATTTTTGGATAATAGTTTTAAAGGCTTTTAATTATGAATTGTAGATTTTGCAATACTCCAATCCATCAAGTTTTTATTGATTTAGGCAACTCGCCAGCGTCAAATTCTTTTTTGACTATTGAACAGTTAAATGAACCCGAGGCTTTCTATCCTCTTAGGGTTTATACCTGCCACAAATGCTTTTTGGTTCAAATTGATGAATACAAGAAATCTGATGCCATTTTTAGTAATGAGTATGTCTATTTCTCATCTTATTCAAAAAGTTGGCTTGAGCATGCGAAGAAGTATGTTGAGATGATGATTACCCGGTTTGGGTATGGCAATAACTCTTGTGTTATGGAACTGGCGTCTAATGATGGCTATTTACTCCAATATTTTAAAGAGAAGGAAGTAAATGTGATTGGTGTTGAGCCAACAGCAAATACTGCCGAAGTTGCTAAGAAGAAAGGGATTCCTACCATTGAGGATTTTTTTGGAACCAGGTTGGCTGATGAACTAAGCGCTCAGAATATAAAAGCCGATCTATTGCTTGGCAATAATGTGTTGGCTCATGTTCCTGATATTAACGATTTTGTGAAAGGAATGAAAATCATTCTGGCAGAAGATGGGATTATTACAATGGAGTTTCCCCACCTTGTTCAGTTAGTCCGAAATAACCAATTTGATACCATATATCATGAACATTTTTCCTATTTGTCATTCTTTTCTGTAAATAAAATTTTTGCTGCCCATGGATTGGAGATATTTGATGTAGAAGAAATTCCAACGCATGGAGGTTCCCTCAGAATTTTTGCAAAACATTCTGGAAATAAAAATCATCCTATTAACCATAGTGTAGCTAAATTGCTTGAAATGGAGCGAATTGAAGGGTTAACTGAAATTTGTTATTATGAAGCATTTGCCCCGAAAGCTCAAAAGGTAAAGTTTAATTTTTTATCTTTTCTATTAAACCAAAAGCAAGCTGGCCTAATTGTTGGTGCGTATGGAGCAGCGGCAAAGGGAAATACTTTGCTAAATTATTGCGGTGTGAAGGATGATTTGATTGAATTTGTGGCCGATGCTAATCCATTTAAACAGTATAAATATCTTCCAGGAAGCCATATACCTGTGGTAGATGAGGAATATTTGAGAAATCGAAGGCCTGATTTCGTGGTCATTTTCCCCTGGAATATTAAGAAGGAAATTCTTGAGCAGCTTTCTTATATCAGGGAATGGGGGGGGAAGTTTGTAGTTGCTGTTCCTGAATTGCAAATAATTCCTTGATTCATGGAAAAAGTATTAGTTACAGGGGCGACCGGATTTATAGGGAATTATGTCGTACAATCTTTACTGGCACAAAAGCATTTTGTAATTGCCTCCTCACATAACCCAGAAAAGGCAAGACGATTTAGATGGTTTGATTCTGTAGAATATTTCCCCCTTGACATTCATGACCTTAGCTCATCTGTCAATTATTATGAGTATTTTCAAAAACCTGACAGGTTAATTCACCTGGCATGGGAGGGACTGCCCAATTATAATTCGGATTTCCATTTGAAGGTAAACTTTCCCGCACATGCCTTATTCCTTAAAAACATGCTTGAGAGCGGATTGAAAGATATTACTGTGTCGGGTACCTGCTTTGAATATGGGCTACAGGAAGGAAGTTTAAAGGAAGATTTACCTGCATTGCCAGTTACTCCCTATGGAAAGGCTAAGAATGAACTTAGGATTTATTTGCAAGAGTTGCAGAATACAATACCGTTCAATTTAAAATGGATACGATTGTTTTACCTCTTTGGTAAGGGACAAAACCCAAATTCCTTAATTTCGCAGCTTGAAGCTGCTTTGGATAGGGGAGATAAAGTTTTTAGAATGAGCGGTGGGCAACAAAAAAGAGATTTTATTGAAGTCAATTCTGCTGCGGATATTTTGTTGAAAATCTCAAATAGCAATAGAAACTGTGGTATCGTTAATTGCTGTAATGGAAAGGCTATTGCAGTTGAAGATTTTGTTAAGCAATACTTGAAGAAGGTGGATAAAAATATAGAATTAGATCTTGGATATTATCCATATCCTGACTTTGAACCAATGCATTTTTGGGGAAGTACAATTAAATTAAACTCAATTTTACATGGAGAATAATCCTATTAGAGTTTTTGAAGACGAAATAAAGGACAGAATTAATTCCTTTGGTGAAAATGCCTCCTTAAAAGAAGCTGCAGAAAATTTTAACCTTCAATCAAACAAGGCACAGTATTCTTATAATTTTTCGTGGATGGGAAGACCCATTATTCAGTATCCACAGGATATGATAGCCATGCAGGAGATTATATGGCAAATTAAGCCCGATTTAATCATAGAAACCGGAATTGCCCATGGAGGGTCATTGATATACTATGCGTCCCTCCTTGAATTGATTGGGAATGGAGAGGTTCTCGGGATTGATATTGATATACGTGAACACAACAGGGCTGAAATTGAAAAACACCCCATGTTTAAACGTATTAAAATGATTACTGGCTCTTCAATAGCAGTAGAAACTTTGGAACAGGTGAAGCAGGTTGCGTCAGGAAAAAAAAGCATTTTGGTTTGCCTGGACTCAAATCATACCCACGAACATGTGCTGAATGAGCTTCTTATGTACGAGCAATTTGTTTCTCAGAATTCTTATTTGGTTGTTTTTGATACCATAGTTGAATTTATGCCTGATAACTATTTGCCTGGAAGACCATGGGAAAAAGGGAATAATCCCTGGACAGCCGTAATGGAGTTCTTAAAATTAAATAGCAATTTCGTTATTGATCATAACATGGACAATAAACTTCTTATAAGTGTGGCTCCCAATGGGTATCTAAAGCGGGTGAAATAAAAAGATTTATCGGCAATTATCTATGCTAAAATACAGTATTGTACTTCCTGTAAAGAATGGTGGGGAATATGTAAAAAAGTGCGTTAGTAGTGTCCTTTGCCAAACCATGAATGATTTTTCATTGGAAGTCCTGGATAACTGCAGTACAGATGGAACCCTTGAATGGTTAAAATCGCTGAATGATTCTCGAATAAGGATTTATCCATCAAATAAACCTTTGACGATTGAAGAAAATTGGGCGCGAATAGTAAAAATTCCAAAAAATGAATTCATGACTTTTTTAGGTCATGACGATCTGCTTGATGAGGATTTTCTTGAGGTAATGGATGCTTTCATTCTGAAACACCCAAAGGCCTCCGTTTACCAGGCCCATTTCAGGTTTATTGATCCAAACGGGAAAAAGTTAAGGTCAAGCAAGCCCATGGATGAAGTTCAGCATGCAAATGAATTTCTTGCTTTTTTTCTTTCAGGAATGCTCGAACTTTCTATTGGCCAGGTATTTCGGTCCTCACAATTTGACGAAGTTGGTGGAATTCCTGACTATCCTAATCTGTTATATGCAGACTTCGAATTGTGGATGCGCCTCCTGGAAAAAGGCTATAAAGCCTCCAATAGAAAAGAATGTTGTTCGTATAGAATCCATTCTACCAGTACAACTACTTCCTCGTCAAAATTGAAATACTATCATTCTTTTCTTCGCCTGCTTGATTTTTTCATTGAACTTAAACAGAAAGACGAATCTTATTCAGAGATATTTGAGAAATATGCATTCGATTTTTTAAAGGGATATTCACGGTCAATTTCACATCATATTTTGCGAATTCCTAAAAGTCAAAGGAACAATGTAGGTGTTAGAACTTTTCTTTTAGAATTTAAAAGGAGGATAGATATTTTGGTGCCAGGAAATGATTATTCCCCTATGAATCAGCCTTCAATAAAACTGGGTATGATTATTGACGAGACCCCTATATTAAATTATCTTTTTCTGTTCTTCAAGAGAATATATTCGAAGCCTGTATTAAAATAAAAAATCTAACTATAGTAATTGTATTTTTCATTGCACTGTGTTTTAAATAGAGGTATAAATGGGAGAAGCTATATGACTCAAAGACATTTACAACTTTAAATTTAAGATATTATCAGAATGCCATTCTTTTCCATATGCATACCCGTTTATAAAAACGTAGAATATCTTCAAATGCTACTTGTAAGTATCCAGGAGCAATCTTTTCAAGATTTTGAGATTATTATTTCGGATGACAGCCCGGATTCAAGCATTGAAAGTTGGATTTCGCAAAATTTTCCCGGCTTAGAGTTTCAATATTTCAAGAATATTACACCGTTAGGCACACCTGCCAACTGGAACCACGCGATAAGCAAATCAAAAGGCGAATGGATAAAGCTGATGCACGATGATGACTGGTTTGCCTCAAATAAGGCATTAATGGAGTTGTATAATGCATTGAATGATAGCAATAGTAAATTTGCATATTGTCATTATGAAAACAGGTTTGTAAACGATACCAGTAAAGGTTTTGGCAAGTTATCTGTCTTCGGAATCAGGAAATTCCTGATGCTTAAAAACCCTGTTTCCTTGTATGGGCGAAATATTATCGGCCCTCCCAGTGTTGTTTGTGTTCACCATTCAGTAAAGGAGCGGTATGATGAAAAGTTAAAATGGCTTGTGGATATTGATTTCTACATGCGAGTTCTGAAATACAGTAAACCGGTTTACATCGAAAAGCTTTTAGTGTATATTGGGGTGGGCGAGGAGCAGGTAACCCAATATACCCAAAATCAACCCCGGGTGGAGATTCCTGAAGGCATGCACATGCTTTCCAAACTGGGGGTGAGTTCATTTAAAAACATTTATTTTTATGACGCATGGTGGAGGCTTGTAAGGAATATGGGAATCCGTGTCCGGAATGATTTTGAAAAATATGTTCCTGGCCAAAGCATACCATTGCCCATAAAAGGTATTATCAACCATCAAGGGATGATTTCAGTTAAACTTTTAAAAAATGGACCTGTTTCGAAAGTTTGTATGACCATTTCCTGGCTGACACAAAAAATTAATGGCAACTTTTAAGAACCTGTATGACTTATAGAACTGCCCGATTTAAGCAAACATTTGAGCATTTGTGCCTGCTTCCATTGGTATGGGTTGGACGAATAATCGGCAGATTTTATAAGGTACCTAATTCCGGGGGCATTTTTCTTATTTATCCTAACCGTGATACAGGTGGCAGTAAGAAAGTTAATGCGGATATAGCAAGACTTTTCAGTGCATATAAGCCTCTAATGATTTTCACCAAAAATGAATTGAACGGTGGCTACCGGCATTTGTTTGAAATTGAAGGTGTTTCTGCCCTTGATATCAGCAGATTTATTGACAATAAATACCTGCATTTTATGAATGTTATTTGGCGGGGGATTATTGCCCGATGGATTTACCAAGCTGATAACCCGGTTTTATTTGGGGGTGAATGTATCTATTTTTATAAGCTTGTTCCTCATGTGTATAAGCAAGCAACCTGTATTGAATTATGCCATGTAAATAAGTGGCTGCAATACACGCAGGGCTTTGCGCCTTTCATTCATTACCGTGTTTTTAGTACCCCAAAAATTATGCGGGATCATTTAGCCATGTATCATGAAGCAGGGATTCCTGTCGCATTAAAAGGTAAGGTGCATTTCATTGATAATAAAATTGAAATTCCTGAATTGCAATGGGAATTACATCCACATTTGCAGGTATTGTTTGTGGGTAGGGGTACACCCCAAAAAAGGGTACACCTTGTGGCTGCAATTGCTGAAAAAGTTAAGCAACTGCGTCCAAATATTGGCTTTACATTGGTAGGCGATGTAGAAGGCATTGTTCCGGAACATGTGAAACCAATGGTTACCATAAGAACAGATATTAATAAGCCATCCCAATTGCAATTATTATATCAGTCGCATGACGTACTGTTGCTTACCTCATTGTTTGAAGGACTTCCATTAGTAGTGATGGAAATGATGGCTTCAGGCAAGGTAGTAGTAAGTACGCCAGTAGATGGTATTCCTGATTATATAAAGCACATGGAAAATGGAATGCTTATTGATGCTGTAAGTGACGAGGAAGAAGTGGTACGTATGGGTGTGAAAATTATTTTACAACTCGACGATGATCCGGACCTAGTGCGAAGACTATCAGAATCGGCCCGAAAATTTGCATTAACACATTTTAGTGCTGATTCTTTTGATAGCGCTTATCGGTTGTTATTTGGACGGAAATGATTTTTTAAATGAATTAAGTGAAACAGGTAATTGCGAATGAAGTTGTATCATTTTTTTGACCTACCTGACTTCCATTCCAATCCAATAGTTACAAGCAGGAGCAACAAAATAACGGCTTCAGTTATATTGGTAACCTTTTTTCCTAAATAAAAACTCTCCGGCTTAAATTCCAATCTTAAAGAAGTCGTTCCTGCCGGTAATGCCGCCCCCCTTAAAACATAATCTGTTTTTACAATAGGAACTTCAGTATTGTTGGCGTAAGCCTTCCAGCCCCTTGAATAATAAATCTCACTCAGCACGGCAAACTGGGGTGTTGGAGCTTTCACTTTGTATTCAACCAGGTCGTTATCGTAAACAGTTAATTGAATGGAAGCGGTACTATCAAAGGCTGGAGCAACTGAAATGTCTTTTTTAAATTGATCCTGAACGATGGCATAAGTTTTCAGGTCGGTACTATCGAGTGCCCGCATTTCTTCGTTGGCATCTTTCACGTACTTGATTTCCTTAGCCAGCCAGGCCGCTCCATAAGCGCCGGGATTCACCTGGTATTCCAACCCGTTCTGACCATTTACAATAAAATACCTGGTATCGAGCATATTGAACACATTCATGTTTTGCTTGCTCAACTGGTGTTCAATCAGATCCTGGTAAATGCTCAGCTTTGCCGGGTGGTAGCCACCAACGGACCTTGCCTTTGCAGACGTAAGTGCATCATTAAAAGGATCGGAGGCTGTATTGAAAACCCTGAAATGCGGGTCTTTGTCGGCCTCAATGCCAATAAGTACTTTGTAAAGCGGTGGGTTGGAGTTCATCAGGTAAGTGTTTATATCGCTGTTGTCCGCCTCCACATAACTACTGTCACCCAGGAATCTTTTTGCAACAGGGAGTTCGTCAATCAGTACCAGCGCAGTAAGCAGCAAAATCGACACATTTACCTTTATTTTTTCCCGTATGGTTAGCATGATTACCAGGAACCCTGCTCCCAAAATGGCAATGGTCCTGAACAGGTCGGTTCCAAATAAACCTTTGCGGTCTTCTGCAGCGGCATTCAGGATTTCTTTTGCCTGCACCGCAGCTTCGGGGCTTTGCTGATTGATCTGCCTGATCATTTCGGCTTCATTACCCGATTTGTAATCTGCAGTCAGGTAATAAATAATCGCCAATGCTACGATGCTGCCGGCTGCAATTCCTGCCGTTTTCAGGCTTTTCCAGTTTTCGGTTGCAGACTTTCCTGAAAATAGCAATTGCTGTAAACCCAGCATGCCAAGTGCCGGTAACAGCAGTTGGGGAATGACCAGCGATTGACTGGGCGCCCTGAACTTATTGTACATGGGCAGGTAATTGAACAGGAATTCATTGATTGCCATAAAGTTGCTCCCCCAGGCCATCACGATACCTATAACCGATGCTGCCAGCATCCACCATTTATATTTTCCATCCACCACAACCAAACCAATTAAGGCCAGTAAAAGGATTAATGCTCCGGTATAAACAGGCCCCGAGGTAAAAGGCTGTTCTCCCCAATATTCCGAACCAAACCTTGAAACGGCCTGTGCCAGGTTCTGGTCAATTTGCCGGCTGTTGATTTTTTCAACGATGGTCTGGTAAAAATTACTTTCCTCACCCAGCGATTGGCTGGCACCACCATTGGCATTGGGTACCAACATGGTGAGGGTTTCAGGTATTCCATAACTCCAACGGAAGGCATAATCAATGTCCAGGCCAGTTGTAGCTGCCTTATTGGTGGTATCTGCCGAAAAGGACGCATCGAGGTTGGCTTTCCCTCCACGCATGGTTTCCGGTGCATAATCATACGTAGTGAATATTCCTGTTGAGGTTGAAAAAACCCCCAGCAAACCTCCAATTATTGCCAGTCCTGCAGCTTTCAGAAAATGGGAAACTTCCTTGTTTTTCAACCATATAATGGCATAGGAAATGCCCATGCACAAAATCACCAGCAAAATATAATACACCATTTGAAGGTGGTTATAGGCAACCAACGCAGAGGTAAAAATGGCTGTAAGGGCTGTTCCCAACAGGTATTTTTTATGCTCAAAAATAATCAGCAGTGAAGCAATTAGCCCGGGCATAAATGCAATTGCCATCATTTTGGTGTGGTGTCCCGTAACAATTATGATAGGATTATAACTGGAAAAGGCAAAAGCAAGCGATGCTGCAATACCCAGCCAGGGATTGATGCGCAACACCTGCGAAAGAAAATAAAAACTAATGCAGCAAAGAAAAAAATACGAAATGGGCTCGGGTAAACCAAATGTAAGCAGCGCAGTAAAATAGGGTGAAATGGCAGCATTATTCCCAAAGGCAATAGCATAGGAGGGCATACCGCCAAACATGCTATTGGTCCATTCCGGAAAAACACCATGCTTTTCTTTATAGTTGAAACAATCCTGTGCCATGGCTTTCCATTGCATCAGGTCACCCTGGTTTACTACTAAGCCTTCAAGCACAGGGCGGCAAAAAAATACCGAAACAACCAGGAAAATAACAATGGCTATCAGATGGGGTTGAGCAAGCTTCAGGTAACGCTTCATGTCAAAAAATTTCACGGGCAAAATAAACCTATTTGAACCATATACCGGCCTTGTAGTAATCCTCTTATTTTTACACTCTCCTATGGTACATAATATTCTCCGCGACCGGCCAACCCGGCTTTTTATTTTACTATCCGGTTTTTTTATTGCCAATGCCCTGATTGCCGAATTTATTGGGGTGAAAATCTTTTCGCTGGAAGGAAGCCTGGGTATTCATCCAATAAACCTGAAACTTTTTGGGGGTAATTTTTCGTTTAACCTGACTGCGGGGGTTTTGCTTTGGCCGGTAGTGTTTATTATGACAGACATCATTAATGAATATTATGGGCAAAAGGGCGTCCGCTTTCTTTCCTACCTGACAGCGATTTTGATTTCTTATGCATTTCTTATGTTTTTCCTGGCCATCAGGTTAACCCCGGCCGATTGGTGGACAGGAAGTAAATCAGGCGTGGGCGTACCCGATATGCAGGTGGCATATTCGGCGGTTTTTGGCCAGGGGCTTTGGATAATCATTGGATCTCTTACTGCCTTTCTCATTGGCCAGATATTGGATGTGCTTGTTTTTCACCGCATTAAGGAGCTTACCGGCGAAAAACATCTTTGGCTAAGGTCAACTGGATCAACCCTATTCAGCCAGTTGATTGACAGTTTTGTGGTGCTGGGGATTGCCTTTTATATCGGGCCAAGGATTGATCCTTCGAACGGAACCCCGTGGACCCTAAGCATGCTGCTTGGCATAGGAACAGGCAATTACATTTATAAGTTTGTGGTGGCCATTGTTATGACCCCGGTAATTTACCTTGGTCATTATTTAATTGAAAGCTACCTTGGCCACGAAAAAGCTGCTGAAATGAAAAGATCTGCCATGAACAAGTGGCATATTTAACCTTATCCAAAAAGGTTGCTGCTTAAATAGCGGTCGCCCCGATCGCAAACAATAAATACAATCAGCCCGCTTTCAAGCTCTGAAGCGAGTTTCAAAGCAGCCCATGCTGCGCCCCCACTACTCATGCCGGCGAAAATGCCTTCTTCTTTGGCCAACCTCCTTGCCATGTTGGTGGCATCTGCCTGGCTTACATCCATTACCCGGTCAACCCGGCTGGGGTCGTAAATTTTAGGTAAATATTCCACCGGCCATCTCCTGATCCCTGGGATGGAGCTGTCTTCCGTAGGTTGGCATCCAACCATTTGAATACCAGGATTCACTTCCTTAAAAAACCGGCTGGTACCCATGATGGTTCCGGTGGTTCCCATGGAACTTACAAAATGGGTAATCTTCCCTTCGGTATCACGCCATATTTCGGGCCCGGTAGTTTTGTAATGCGCCAGGTAATTATCGGGGTTTGCAAATTGGTTCAGGATAAAATGACTGCCTGATGCAGCTTTCTCTTCGGCGTAATCCCGGCAAGCCTCAATACTATCCAGCAGGGTTACTTTGGCGCCGAAGGCTTCCATGGTAAGGGTACGTTCACGCGTGCTGTTTGAAGGCATAACCAGTTCAATTTCAAGCCCATACAAACAGGCGATCATGGCAAGGGCAATACCTGTATTTCCACTTGTGGCCTCTATCAATGTATCTCCTGCTTTTACTTCGCCACGTTCAACGGCCGAACGTATCATGTTCAAAGCGGCGCGGTCTTTTACACTCCCCCCGGGGTTGTGGCCTTCCAGTTTTCCGTAAATTTTTACGGCAGGATTGGGGTTTAATTTTTTCAATTCAACCATTGGGGTATTGCCCACAATATCTAAAATACTCGACATATTTATTAAAGTTAGCTTTCCAATAATTCACTTTCAACTACATGAATTTCGGCTTTATGATACACTTTGCTTCCTGCGGGAACGCTGCGGGTAAGCCAAACGTTACCACCAATAATGCTGTTGCTGCCAATCACAGTTTCGCCACCTAATATGGTTGCGTTTGAATAAATAACCACATTGTCTTCCACGGTTGGATGCCGTTTTTGTTTGGCCATGCTTTTTTCAACACTTAAAGCGCCGAGTGTTACACCCTGGTAAAGCTTAACATGATTACCTATAACCGAGGTTTCGCCAATAACAATACCTGTACCATGATCTATAAAAAAGTATTCGCCAATGATGGCGGCAGGGTGAATGTCAATGCCCGTTAAGCTATGCGCGTGTTCGGTAAGAATGCGAGGCAGTAACGGAACTTCAAGGTTCAGTAGGGCATGCGCTATCCTGTAAAAGCCAATGGCCAAAAAACCAGGGTAGGCCCTTACCACTTCAAAATGTGAATGCGCTGCGGGGTCACCCTCCAGCATGGATACAACATCCGTCTGTAAAACCCGGTGTATTTCAGGCAGGCTTTCAAAAAACTTATTCAATACATCCCTTATATCACAGCTTTCACATGCTTTTGTGGAATATAAAAGTTTGATAAGCGTGTCCTGGAGACTTTGATAGACTGCGTAAAACTCATCTTCGGTTTCATACCGGTTTTCCGATTTTTCCGGAAATAGCAAAAACAAAATATTTTTTGCCCATTCACCAATTTCCCTGTTCCTGGGAACCTGCTCCACTTCCAACTGGTAAGCGAATAATTTTTGTAAAAAGATTTTATTCATACCGAATTTTCATTGCATGAAATTAATAACAAACTGCATCTCTCAGGTGGGTATGCGATGCCAGTGCTATACTTTAGGATAAATTATAGTATTGCTTCACTGCCATTCCTGCCACAATTTTATCAATGGGAAGCGTTACATTTTCTTCTGAAAAGCTGCCGAGTGGAATAAAACGAAAGGTTTCAATTTCGCCGGTTTGGTTGTACACAGCTATTTGTTCGGCATCAAAATCAAAAGGTTTTTGCCTGATAGGGGCCCTTATTTCTTCCAATGGCTTCACCCGGTAGTAAATGGAAACAATCTGGTGCGAAGGGTTAAAAGCGCTCATCTGGAAAAAATCAGTAGTATAAATATGCTCCTCCACCGATACTTTCAGGTTCATTTCCTCCATAAATTCACGGGCGAGGCAATCGCGTGTTCCTTCCCCAAATTCAAGCCCGCCGCCGGGAAACTTGGTATAAAAGTCCCCGCGGATGTATTCGTCCGCTACAAGGATTTCATTGTTGTGATTGATGAGTATTCCGTACACGCGGATATTAAACATAACTTATTTGATTGCTTTTCGTACAACATAATACCAGGCAAACCATATACCGGTAAAAATGGACAGCAGGATGGGCGCCCAAAAAGCATAATGAGAATCCTGGAAGGGCAGGGGAACATTCATGCCGTAAATACTGGCGGCCAGAATGGGTATTTGAAGCGCAATGGTTACATAAGTCAATCTTTTTAAAACCACGTTTTGGTTGTTGCTGATAATGCTGGCATAGGCGTCAAGCGAACTGCTCAGTATGTTGGTGTAAATAGTGGCCATTTCAAAGGCCTGGCTGTTATCAACAATCAAATCCTTCAGGTAATCCCTTTCCTCCTCATTCAATCCAAGTATATTGATACGCTCAATTTTTATCATCAGCAATTCGTTGCTGCGGAGCGCTGTAACCAGGTAAACCAGGCTTTTTTGGATTCTTACCAGTTCCAGCAAGTCTTCATTGCTGTTGCCCTGGTACAGCTTTTGTTCAAGAATGTTCCGGCGGTTATTGATCTCCTTCAAAAAATCCATGTAATTCACCACAACCTTCTCAAATATCTTCAAAACCATCATTTTCCGGTTATCCGGCTTACGGTTTTGAAAGGTGTTAAAGAATTTTTTAATGGCCCCGTTGTCGAAGCTGTTTACCGTAACAATTTGCTGGTGGGTAAGGATAATACAAATAGGGATGGTGATATAATAGGCGTCGCTTTCATTAAACGAATGATTTTCAGCCGGGGCCTTAATCACGATCAGCTTATTGTTGTCGTCCAGTTCGTAGCGGCTGCGTTCGTCAATATCCAGCGAATCACGCAAAAAATCAATGGGAATATCAAGCGCCGCAGAAAGTTCCTCAAATTCTTCCTGCTTCAGGGGAGGCATTACATTTACCCAGGCCCCCTGCTCAGGTTGCCTGATCTCGATGGTTTGATGGTCAATATTTTTATAGTATTGTACCATAAGTGGCTAAAAGCTGCGCAAAGATGGGGCCGGATGCCAAATTGATTTTGTTTTTCTTGAATTTCGCCGGGTAAAGCCAAAAAAAATCCCGGCAGCTAAACCGGGATTCTTTTAATGTTATCTTATGAATTAAGCAGTAGCGGGGGCTTTAGCTGCATTAACTTTTTTAGCCAATTTGCTTTTCAGGTTGGCAGCCTTGTTCTTATGGATCACGCCTCGCTTTGCAAGTTTGTCAATCATGCTGGCAACTTCAGGAAACTGCCCTTCCATAGTAGCGGCATCAGGAGAAGCCTTGAGGTCACGGATTGCATTCCGGGTAGTTTTACCATAATAACGATTGCGTTCGCGACGCTTGTCTGCCTGCCTGGTATCTTTTTTGGTAGCCTTATGATTAGCCATATTTTTTCGAATTGGAGCGCAAAGGTAGGGGTAAACAACTAATGTGACAAAAATTATTTCCATTTTTTATGGAAGCTTACCAACATCCTGTGAACGATTGCGGAAAATTTACCCATAAACTGTTTGGGTTGCTTTGGCAAAGCCCGATACATTAACCTAACTTTGCCATCCATTTTTTTATATACAAAGGCAACGATCTGCAATTATGAAAGACTTTTCGTACATCACCAATCAGCATCCTCAATACATTGAAAATCTGTACATTGACTTTAAGAATAACCCTGAAAGCGTTGACCCTGATCTGAAAAAGTTTTTCGAAGGCTTTGATTTTGCCATGGCCAACGGGGCCGTAAACGGAACGGTCATTGCAAACCCTGCCGGCGCCGAACAAAATAATCAAAGCACGGCTGTTTCGTCAGGACCCGAGCCTACTGCCACCGATTGGATGTATGACCTGAGGGCTTACCGCCTGATACTGGGGTACCGCAACAAGGGCCATTTGCTGGCAAAAACAAATCCCATCAGGGAGCGTAAAGACCGTGGCGCCAACATTGAACTTGAATTTTATGGGTTTTCCCAAGCTGACCTGGACAAAACATTCCAGGCCGGGAAACTGATTGGGCTGGGTCCAACCTCGCTCCGAAATATTTACGAGCATCTTCAAAAATGCTATGCCAACCATGTAGGCTGGGAATTTAAATATATAAGCGACCAAAAAATAATCGACTGGCTGACCAATGAAATTGAACGTAAGTTTCATGAGCCGCTTCCCATTCCTGAAAAGAGAAGGGTTTTGGAAAAGCTCAACCAGGGGGTTATGTTCGAAAAATTCCTCCACACCAAGTATATCGGGCAAAAGCGCTTTAGCCTTGAAGGAGGGGAAACCACTATTGCCGCGCTTGACCGCATTATTACTACTGCCGCCGACCTGGGCGTAGAAGAAGTGGTTATCGGCATGGCCCACCGCGGACGCCTGAATATTTTGGCGAACATAATGGGCAAAACCTACGAACAGATATTCAGCGAATTTGAAGCAACCGCCATCCCTGATACCACAATGGGAAGTGGCGACGTAAAATATCATATGGGTTTTGGCAGCCAACCAACCACGGCCAACGGTAAAACTATCAACCTTAAATTGGCCCCAAACCCAAGCCACCTTGAAGCTGTAAACCCCGTTGTGTTAGGGTTTGCGCGTGCTAAGGCGGATGTAATGTATAACCATGAATACGATAAGGCGTTGCCGGTTCTTATCCATGGTGACGCTTCCATTGCTGGCCAGGGTATTGTGTACGAAGTATTGCAAATGAGCAAGCTTGATGGCTTCAGCACGGGCGGGACCATTCATTTTGTAATAAATAACCAGATTGGTTTTACCACTGATTTTACCGATGCCCGTTCCAGCGATTATTGCACCTCGCTGGCTGCTGCGGTTCAGGCTCCTGTTTTCCACGTAAACGGCGATGATGCCGAAGCGGTTATTAAGGTGGTGGATATTGCTACCCGCTATCGCCAGGAATTTAACAGCGATGTATTTGTGGATATGGTTTGCTACCGCAGGCACGGGCACAATGAAGGCGATGATCCCAAATTTACTCAACCCGGTTTGTATGCCATGATTGACAAGCATCCCAACCCAAGGGAAGTGTATGTAAAATGGCTGCTGGAAGATGGCGAAACGAATGCACAGGAACTGGCCAAAGAAATGGAGAAAAAGTTTTGGGATGAACTGCAGGCCCGGTTGGATGGTGTAAAACAAAAGCCTTTGCCCTACCAATATCAGAAGCCTGAAGAATGGTGGCGCGAACTTCGCCGGTCGAACGAGGAGGATTTTAACCAAAGCCCGGATACTTCGGTTTCGGAGGAAAAGCTTTTAAATTGCTATAATAGCATTATGACGCTTCCGGAAGGTTTTAAGCCTTTGCGCAAGGTTGAAAAATTGCTTTCAGATAAAAAGAAACTTTTTGAACAGGAGCAAAAGCTTGATTGGGCAACCGGCGAATTGCTGGCCTATGCCACCATTTGCGAGCAGGGCTACGAAGTAAGAATGAGCGGACAGGATGTGGGCCGGGGTACTTTCAGCCATCGACACGCTGTTTTGCGCGACGAGGAAACCGACAAGTTTTATAACCGCCTAAGCCATATCAGCCCCGACCAGGGCCGTTTCAGGATTTACAATAGCTTGCTGAGTGAATATGGGGTCATGGGTTTTGAATATGGATATGCCATGGCAAACCCTCATGCATTGGTTGTTTGGGAAGCGCAGTTCGGTGATTTTGCCAATGGCGCCCAAACTATGATCGATCAGTTTATGGCAGCCGGCGAGCAAAAGTGGAACCGGATGAATGGGCTGACCTTATTGTTGCCGCATGGTTATGAGGGTCAGGGTCCTGAACACAGCAGTGCCCGGATGGAACGCTTTTTGCAAATGTGTGCCGAGCAGAACATGATTGTAACCAATGTAACTACTTCATCCAACCTGTTTCACCTTTTGCGCAGGCAGGTAACCT
The DNA here is from genome assembly GCA_964444195.1 of uncultured Chitinophagaceae bacterium. GTDB lineage: Bacteria > Bacteroidota > Bacteroidia > Chitinophagales > Chitinophagaceae > Phnomibacter. The sequence goes on along the minus strand of CAYUGH010000054.1, from coordinate 2,373 downwards.
GGCCGTTCAGGAAACCTCTTATCAATTTCAGCCCGAAAGCAAACCTTCGTTTGCCGGCAAGCTATAGCCCAATCAGTGAATTTACATCAGGTAGTTTTAATGAAGTGATAGATGATGCGGCAATAAATATTCCAGCCCAGGTGAAAAAGGTGCTTTTCTGTAGCGGTAAAATTTATTTTGAGTTGCTCGATAAAAAGAACGCGGATAAAAAGGATGATGTTGCAATTATAAGGCTGGAACAAATTTATCCTTTACCATTTAATAAACTGTCTGCCCTGCAACGCAAGTACCCCAATGCGGTATGGTTTTGGGTGCAGGAAGAGCCATTGAATATGGGCGCTGCCAGCTTCCTTAAAATGAACCTGAATAGCCTGAACTTTGGGATCATCAGCCGCAAAGCAAGCGCTGCCACAGCTACTGGTTTCAGTAAGGTGCATGCGAAAGAACAGGCTGAGATAGTAAATACTGCGTTTTCGGTTTAAAACAAATATTTTCCGGGTGGAAAGAAAGGGTAGGGTGTAAGCATCTTACCCTTTCTTGTTCTAACAACCAAGGCACGGATTGAAGCAATCACTTATTTGAAATGCCAATGCGCTGATGTGGATAAGCGCCTGTTTCAACTGCCTGAACCATAGCAAGTGCAAGGTTGCCGGCGTTTATTTGTCCATTTGGGGCAGGGGTTTCAATGGTAATATCAAACCTTCCATCGGCTTCGGCATCCAGTATATCGGGGGAACAAACAAATGTCCAGTTGAGGGTTGAGTTTTTTAGGTAAGTATATGCCTCATAATGCTCCTTGCCCACCGGTACATATTCCGGGGGATAATCATCCTGCATAAATATAGGTCCCGAACCACCAGGACTGTCCAATACCCCACGCCCGCCTAGTGCAACTATTCTTTTTGGGCCAAACTTTTCCATTTGAGCAACTATGTTTTTCATACCAAGACTCCTCGATTTATCGCTGCCGTCAAATGCTCCACCCAACGAGCTCAAAACTGCATCAGCTCCATTCAGCGCTTTTTTAACGTCTCCTGCATCAAACACATATCCCTTAATTGCTTTAAAATGATCCCTGTATTTTTCGGCATCTATCCATTCTTCAATATGCCTGCCAAATGCCCGTACTTCCCATCCCTTTGCAAGTGCATGAATAATTAACTGCTTGCCAACCAATCCTGTAGCTCCAAATATTGTAACAATCATAGTCCTTGTTTTAGTAAAGATAGTCTCAAAAAAATACTGCGGTGTCACCCGTTTCCGGTCGGTTTAAAAGTTGAGTGCTATCCTGAGTTTGCAACTCAGGACTTGCTTGACTTGATAATAACAAACTGCTGCACATAGTGGATGCCGCCACCAACAGCAGCTATACCGAAGACCTGAAAACCCAAACCAACAACTATGAGTACGATGCTATTGGCAACTTAGTAAAGGATTTGGATGGTGGAGTAAGCGGCATTATCTGGACGGTTTACGGAAAAATTGCCTGGATAACAAAGGGCGACAACAGCCACCCCGACTATAGCTACAAGGCGATCGTTTCTTTTACCCATTCATTTCCTGCCGTATCTTCCTTACAAAGGCCGGTTCTACCCCGGCAATATCGGCTGCCTGCTCATCCGTAAGTCCCATTTTGGTAAGGAGGTTTCTTACTACTTCGGCTTTGCCTTTTTCAATACCCTTTTCAATGCCCTTTTCAATGCCTCTTTCAATGCCTTTTTGTTCAGCCCGGTGTAATATCAATTCTTCGATGCCCATAGTAGTAATATTGTTGGTGATGGACTTTGTTGCAGTTTCAAAGATACGGTGTGTTTCGGGTTTTGAAAAATGCACATACATCTTTAAGAAACTGGCCAGCGCCCGCATGGTTGGTTTGTCCATTTGGCGGCTGTGCAGCCTTCTGAACAGGTCAATTTTCAGGTGAAGGAGGGTGTCGTCGCTGCTTTTTTTGTTTCGTATAGCCAGCAGTACGGTAAGCACCGCCAGGGCAAAGGGGTTTGGGTGGCTGGCGAGGATTGCCTCATCCTGCTCAATAATTTTATAGGTGTTGAACTGGTAGCCGGCCGAAGTGCCTAAGAACCGGTAATCAAAGCGGTTGGGTTTATATGCTGTTTTGTCGTCGGTAAAAATGGCCAGCGCGGTTACAGGTTTATTATAGCGGTCGAGCAGGCGGTAAAAATAGGTGAACATACGCCTGCCGAAATCATCATCCTGGTAAGCCTGCACCTCAATATGAACCAGTATCCATTCTTCGCGGCCCTCTTTTGTGGAGGCTTTGATAAGCTTGTCCACAAAGCGGGGATGATGCAGGTTTTCCGCCGGAAAAAGCTCTTCCAGTTCTTTATCCAAAAACTCAAAGCCTCTTTTGAAGTT
>CAYUGH010000053.1:0-30699 GCA_964444195.1 uncultured Chitinophagaceae bacterium | reverse complement strand
ATTTTGGCAGCATTATGCTCGAAGAAAATGTGGTGAGCGCTGCCGGCGCCCCGCACCGTTTTACCTATAAAAGCATACAGGATGCCATACGAGAAGCCGGATTTGAACCGCAATTGCGCAACCAACACTATGAATGGCGCAAGCTTCCTGAAATGATTGAGGAACAGGTGATTGATTATTAACCGGTTTTGTTTTCAGGGAAATTTTTTTTGTCTTTTCGGATATAATGATCAAGATGAATGGGCATTTAAACTTTTTGTGGTTATACCCATAAATACTTTTATATTTACATTATTATTAAGCCTGTAATCTTGTGATTAAAAGGGATATTTACCTGGATCAATTGGCCATTTTTCGCGACCAACCTATCATCAAGGTACTTACAGGCCCGCGACGAAGCGGAAAGTCGTCTATCCTGAAATTATATGTGGAAGAACTAAAAAGGCTAAAAGTAGGCCCCCAAAGCATTTACCATTTAAATTTTGAAAGTTTTGAATGGGCTGACATTGCGGAGGCTGACAAATTATATGCCTGGTTTAAATCAAGGATCACGAAGGAAGAGCAGGTATATGTATTGTTGGATGAAATACAGGAAGTAGCAAATTGGGAAAAGGCGATCAATTCACTGATGATTGATTTCAACGTGGATTTGGTTATTACCGGCTCCAATTCAAAACTGCTTTCTTCTGAATTGGCTACCTTTCTCACAGGCAGGTATGTTGAAATTCCGGTTTTCACTTTGTCGTTTAAAGAAAGCCTGGTTTTTAACAGGGCTCTTGGCAAGCTGGCGGAAGCAAGTATAGAAAAAGCGTTTGACCAATACCTTGCCCTGGGGGGATTTCCCGTTTTGTACACTTTTCCTTTTCAGGAGGATTCAGCCTATAAAATAATCCTGGACATTTATGCTTCAGCCATACTCAGGGATACCGTTCAGCGATTTGGCATTAGGGATGTAGAGTTGCTTGAGCGTTTGGTGAGGTTTATCATGGATAATGTGGGTCAAAAGTTTTCAGCCAAAAGCATTGCTGATTATTTCAAAAGTCAGCAGCGTAAGTTAGATATCAATACCATTTATAATTATCTGAGTGCGCTTGAAAGTGCATTTATTATTTACAGGACACCCAGGTATGATATCAGGGGAAAGGAATTGTTGAAAACCTTTGAAAAATTCTTTATTAGTGACCATGGGCTGATACAGGCTGTATTGGGAAAACGTCCACACCTTATTTCAGGAATACTTGAAAACATTATTTGCATTGAATTGATGCGACGTGGTTATAAAGTGTATGTAGGAAAACTGGACGAAATTGAAATTGATTTTGTAGCAGAAAAAGCAGATAAAAAAATATACATACAAGTAACCTATCGCATGGACGACCCATCCACGCTTGAAAGAGAAAGAAAACCCCTGCTTCAGATTTCAGATAATTACCCAAAATATATTGTAACGATGGATGATAGGTTGACGGGAAACGTAGATGGAATCATCAACAGGTTTTTACCCGAGTTTTTACTTTCAGATGATTTCTAGCGTTTTCTAAGTGGTTGGTTTTCTCACTCAAATTAAATGGTGTCCTCACCAAGCCTTTTAGGCTGAGTAACTGGCTTTGCGCTCCGCGCCTTTGCGTTGAAAACCGGCTTTGCATGAAAAAGCGTTTCAGGATGCAACAGGACAGGCCCCAACCCACAAACCTATGTTGGGCTTTCAATTGATTGCCAAATGTCCATCACTGTTAAGTCCGCAGGTGTATTAAGCCTGTTTGCGCCCTTTTTTGTACAAGCCCAAAACCATTCAACCCTCCCGGATAGTGTTGCCGTTTTAGCCACCATCCATGTGGATTTAAAAAAGGAAACAGGCGACATGTCGCCCGTATGGGCATGGTTTGGTTACGATGAACCCAACTATACCTATATGAAAGATGGCAAAAAACTGTTGAGCGAAATAGCGGCGCTCAGCCCCGTGCCCGTGTATGTAAGAGCGCATAGCCTTCTGGTAACGGGCGATGGTGAGCCTGCCCTGAAGTGGGGAAGTACAAACGCCTATACCGATATACCGAGGATGCAAACGGCAAATCCGTTTACAACTGGCGGATCATCGACAGCATTTTTGATTCTCCTTACTGGGGCGGAACCACGGAGGAGTATTGCAAGCTGTTCGATTACACGGCCGACGCTGTAAAACGTGCCTTGCCTGCTGCCCGTATTGGCGGACCGCATGTTACCGGTCCCAATGGAAGCCGTGGCAATAAATTTATGGAAGCCTTTCTAAAGCATTGTGTTTCTGGTACCAATTATGCAACCGGCAAAACCGGCATGCCACTTGATTTCATTGCCTTTCATGCCAAGGGTGCGCCACGCGTGGTTGACGGGCATGTACGCATGAACTTGGGGCAGCAACTCCGGGATATTAACAGCGGGTTTAAAATGGTGGCTTCCTTCCCAGAACTCAGGCATCTTCCCATCATCATCGGCGAATCGGACCCCGAAGGTTGTGCCGCCTGTGGCATGAAGACCAACCCTTCGAATGGTTACCGGAATGGAACCATGTATTCAAGCTATACAGCCGCATCATTTGCCCACAAATATTTATTGGCCGATTCGTTCAGGGTGAATTTCCTCGGCGCGGTTACCTGGGCCTTTGAGTTTGAAGACCAACCCTGGTTTGAAGGCTTCAGGGACCTGGCAACCAATGGGGTGGATAAACCGGTACTCAATGTATTCAGGATGTTTGGCATGATGAAAGGTAAAGGGTTTTGGTGGAAGGAAGCAACATGTATGACCTGAAAACCATGGTAGATTCGAGTGTACGGCGCAGCTATCATGATGTAGGAGGAATAGCATCAAAGGATAAAAAAACGGCTTCGGTAATGGTTTGGAATTATCATGATGACGATGTTTCATCGCCTGAAATACCGGTTGGTATTACCGTTGAAGGATTACCGGCCAAATCCGTAACCGTTACCCATTACCGGATTGATGCCGATCACAGCAATTCATACGAAGCCTGGAAAAAAATGGGCTCGCCTCAAAATCCCAGGGCTGAGCAAATTACTGCATTGGAAGCGGCGGGGCAATTGAAGATGATTGGCAAGCCCTTTAAGGAAAAAACCGGTAATGGCAGGCTGATCCTGGATTTTTACCTGCCCGGGCAGGGGGTTTCGCTGTTGAAAATGGATTGGTGAAATGTAGATAGATGCATCCATACAAGTGTAAAGCCTGGTAAGCTTGTTGAATGATTTGTGGAAAAAGGGTAATATTGACGGGTAAAATAAATTTTCAAACCCGTATTGGCGACACAACAATTGAAAAAGGCTATAATAAAAGTATTGATAATCAATATCTTAAAAAATCGGCTATTCATCTTAAGTCTTTAATCTAAACTTTAGGCGTCATTTTAGTGACTATTGATAATGAAAATTAAAATATTACTTGCAGCAATTATTTCAATTTATGGCTGTGGTGGACAGATGAACAACGACTCCACAATTTCTAAAGACACAGAGAATACATCAGCTACGACTTATAAAATAATTCTTAAAACTTACAATCCTGAACCCATGGGAGACAATGATTCAATTGAACTTCCTGGCACCATTGACACAAATGCAGTTAGGAGACTTAGTGAACCATTAAAAGGTTTGACGGCTTTTTATTCAGCATTGGGTGGATCGTATTGTGACAATGATTTTTGCGACTTGACGACAGCACTTGGACTCGGGAAACAGGGATCTGATCAGCACAAAAGTTTAATAAAAAAATATCTGCCTAATGACAGTGTTGCGGAATTTTTAATAAAGCAAGACTGTTATTTAAGACCTGACGGGGCGTCCACTTTTAATGCCTATGAATATTTGACAATTATAGTTTCGGGCGACACGGTTAAAGCGGACTACAATTTATGGAACTACAATCACGGAATCGAAACATTTAATAAGGAACTCGATATCTATTTGTATCGTGACGATATGTTTAAGAAAATAAAACGTAATGACGATTGGATACTTTAGAACAATAAACGAACCGCCAATCGGGTAAGGCAGGGGAATTTATGCATCTCATTTTTATTTTGGTCTGCATGATTTTCAATTCAAACCAACCTGCCCGCAGAACCGTGCTTGAAACAAGGCAAGACGTTCAGGGTAGTTACTCAATTCAACAACGCTTAAACCGGCTTCTTCAAGCCCAAAATTGACCATTCGCTTTCATCCTGCACAATCGTATTGTTCAGAATACCCAATTCGTCAATCTCCATTTCTTTTAGAAAAATACTATTATACATTCCTTCCACCTCCTATATTACCAGGATAACATTCCGCTTTTTATAATAATCCGCCCCTACGGTACAATGCAATTCATCCGTGTACATATTCACGTGGTGGGAGGGAGGAATGCCGTAAACCTTTCCATCAATCATCACCTGTGGGTTTGCCTGCGTATAAGCGTACAGGCGGTGAATGGAATGGATAAATGGGACTGAAAATCACATGGTTATGTGAGTTAAAAGGATATGAAATAATAGTAAACAGGTTCATTTTACCGAGAAAATCCAAACTTTCAATTCAGATTTTCGCGGTAAATTACTTGTGAATACTTCAATTTGTGCCACTCCATTGCCTTACTGTACCTTCGCCCCCATGCAGAATATTTTAGCCGGATTGAATGAGGAGCAGCGCGAAGCCGTGGTACACAAAGACGGCCCGCTGATGATAGTGGCCGGGGCCGGCAGCGGCAAAACCAAGGTGCTTACCACCCGAATTGCCTACCTGATGGGGCATTACAATATTGATGCCTTCAACATTCTTGCACTCACTTTTACCAATAAGGCTGCTGCTGAAATGAAGGAACGGATCACCCACCTGTTGGGCGGCAGCGAGGCGCGCAACCTGTACATCGGTACTTTTCACAGTGTTTTTGCCCGCGTTTTAAGGGGCGAGGCGCACCATATAGGCTACCCCAACAGCTTTACCATTTACGATACCGACGATAGCCGCAGCGTGATCAAAAGCATTGTAAAAGAACTGAACCTTGATGATAAACTGTACAAACCCAATGTGGTTGGCAACCGCATCAGCTCGGCTAAAAATGCGCTGATCAGCCCAAGAGAGTACATTGAAGATACTTTTATCCAGCAGGAAGACCTTCGGCAAAATCGTCCACAGATAGGCCGCATTTACGATGCTTACGCAAAGCGTTGTTTTAAAAACGGCGCCATGGATTTTGATGACCTGTTGTTCAAAATGTATGAACTGCTGCGCGATTTTCCGGCGGTGCTGCACAAGTACCAGCATAAGTTTAAATACATACTGGTAGATGAATACCAGGATACAAACGCCACACAGTACGCCATTGTAAAGCTGCTGGCGGCGGTATTTGAGAACATTTGCGTGGTGGGCGATGATGCGCAGAGCATTTACAGTTTCCGCGGCGCTACCATTGAAAATATTCTACAGTTCCAGAAAGATTACGACGATGTAAAAGTGATCAAACTGGAACGCAACTACCGCAGCACCGGCACCATCCTGGACGTGGCTAACGAAGTGATCAAACAAAACAAAAACCAGATACCCAAAAACCTTTGGACAGAGGCCGAAACCGGTGATAAGATCAAGCTGGTGCGGGTGATGACCGATAACGACGAAGGCCGTTTTGTTGCAGATGCCATCCAGGAGCAAAAACTGCGGAACCATTTCAGCAATAAGGATTTCGCCATTTTGTACCGCACCAATGCGCAAAGCCGTTCGTATGAAGAATGCCTGCGCAGGATGAATATTCCTTACAGGATTTATGGCGGTATCAGTTTTTACCAACGCAAAGAGGTGAAGGATATGCTTGCGTACCTGCGCGTGATTGTAAACCCCAACGATGAAGAGGCGCTGAAACGTATTATCAATTACCCTGCGCGTGGTATTGGCAAAACAAGCCTCGAAAAAGCCATTACCATTGCCAACGAAAACAACATCCCTCTTTTTGATGTATTTGAAAAAATTAGCGCGCACGGCATAAAAGGCGCGTCTGGTGAGGCTATTGCCGCCTTCGTACAGATGATCCGGTATTTCCAGAGCATGCTGATAAAGGGAAACGCTTATGAAGTGGCTGTACAGGTGGGCAAGCATACCGGCCTGGTTAAGGAACTTTTCAACGATAAAAGCGCGGAAGGCCTTGCCCGCTACGAAAACGTGCAGGAATTGCTGAACTCCATAAAAGAGTGGGTGGATACGCAAAAGGACCTTGCCATAATAAACGAGGATGGCGAAGTGCTGATTGACATTGCAGCCAGCATGGAGGACATTGCCGCCCTCACCCGCCCTCTCCCACAGGGAGAGGAGAGAGCGCTACCTACCGGGGCAGCAGGTGATGGAAAAATTACGCTTGGCGCATACCTGCAAAACATCAGCCTATTGACCGATGCAGATGAAAAGGATGCGAATGCCGATGTGGTAAAACTGATGACCGTGCATGCTTCCAAAGGGCTTGAATTTCCCTGTGTATTTGTGGGCGGTATGGAAGAAACCCTTTTTCCAAGTGGCATGAGCATTAATACCCGCGAAGAACTCGAGGAAGAGCGTCGACTGTTTTACGTGGCCGTTACACGTGCCAAAAAGAAGCTCTGGCTTACCCATGCGCAAAGCCGCTACCGTTTTGGGCAGCTTACCGCCAACGAACCTTCGCGTTTCCTCGAAGAAATACCTTCCATATACCTCGACCGCACCATGAGCGGCGGTGGATTACGCAACCAATCAAACCTTTTTGCCGGTGGGAGTGCCTTCGACCGGCTGCATGGCAACCGCGGCGGATTTAGCGGAGGTTTTGGAAATGGTAACAGCAATGGCAACAGTGCGGCAGAAGCAGCAAAACGCTACGGCCCGCCTCCATCCAAAAAAGAATCAATACCCTCCAAGCCTGTGTATGTCGGGGCAACCCCGGCACCCAAAGTGGTGGAGCATCGTCCGGCAGCCGATTTCCAGGCAAGCGATACCAGCAACCTGCAGGCAGGCAATAAAGTAGAACATCAAAAGTTTGGTTTTGGGTTAGTTATCAAAATGGAAGGCGCGGCGCATAACCCCATTGCTACGGTTCAGTTTGAGCAGAACGGCGAAAAAAAGATCATGCTGAATTATGCGAAGCTGAGGATTGTGGAATAGGATTCCTTCCAATTTCGGATAAAGATTTTATAGCCACGAATGCACGAATGGATATTTATTCGTGCATTCGTGGCTTATCCCTGCTTGTATTTTTCCGTGACATTCCGTGCTTTCCGTGTCAATCAATCCCAAAACTCATTTACCTTCAATTATGCAACGCGATGCCATAGCCAACCTGCTGATTGAAAAACACCAACGGTTTATTACTTACCTGCAGGCGCTTTCAGATGATGACTTTACCTATGCCGCGCCCGGTAAATGGAGCGCAGGCCAGCAGCTTGACCATTTGGTGAGAAGTTTAAGCCGGGTAATTGTTGCCTTTAAACAACCTGCATTTTTATTGAAATTATTTTTTGGCAAACCCAACAGGCCAGGCAGGAATTATGATGAAGTGGTTGCCAGGTACAAAGTGAAACTGGCAGAAGGTGGCCGGGCCAGTAAAAGGTATATACCCGATGCTAAAATATACCTCGCCCATAGGGATGTTCAACTTGCTGACTTAACACGGTTGGCGGATGAGTTAGCCGCCCGTGTAAACAGTATGTCCGAAGAATCATTGGACACCATATTGCTCCCCCACCCACTCCTGGGTAAATTAACCATGCGCGAAATGATGTATTTTACCGTATACCATGTGATCCATCACCAGGAAGGGGTGGAAAGGAACCTTCAGGAAAAGTCAAGACCTTAGATATTGCTTCCAAAATCCACTGTTCTGCACCAATATGCAAATTGGAGGCAGAAAAATACCTGAACAAAATTTCGTTGCTGGAAACCCAGAAACAAAAGGAACTGGTGCTGCGCAATGCGTTGCTGTCAGGCATCGGGCTGGTAGCAGTCATCCTGTTGCTGGTAATTAACCGGAGCCGTATAAGGCAAAGCCATGCGCTTGAGAAAGCCGCGCTTGAGAAAAAACTGGCTGATGAAAAATTTGAAACGGTAAAAGCCGAACTTGACCAGTACACGTTACGGATGAAAGAAAAATCGGCCTTGCTGGAAAAGTTTGAACTGGAATTGGAAAGCCTGAAACAAAACGGCCAGGCTGCATCAAACAATCCCGACCGTTCATTAGGAGAACTATTACAGTCCAGCATTTTAACGGAAGATGAATGGGTTCATTTCAGGGAACTGTTTGAAAAAGTTCATCCCGGGTTCATCACAAGACTGCGCATCCGGCTACCCGACCTGACCCCGGCCGAAACCCGCCTGCTGGTGCTTACAAAACTCAAACTGAGCAATAAGGAAATGGGATCCATGTTGGGCATTGGTTACGATGCCATCAAAAAAACAAGGCAAAGACTGCGCAGGAAAATTGATCTGCATGAAGATGGCGGGCTGGATGAATTGGTGGAGATGGTATAGCGGTAAAATGGGATCATTTCAAACGCGTGCAATCGCAATGCTTTGTACATACTTCTACAAACTGCATTCCTTTTTCTCAAATATTGTAAGGCTGAAAAAACATTCCTTTGGTTTGCAAGTAATTTCCCGGGTAATTATGAAACGCCCTGTTGAATACTTTGTACACAGAGGAGTATATAAAGGGCGTTCCATCCCGAAAAAATATAAAAATCAAAAATATACGGATGAAAGTTCAACCGTTATCTTTTGCCATACATGTGTTAGTTTGGGTGTTGTTGCTGGTTATTCCCTATGTATCCACCGACCAGGTTTTCAATTTGGTTCTTCCCGGGTCGGGTATAAAATATCTATTACTCAGTGTCGGCTTAAGCGCTGTTTTGTTAATTGTGTTCTACTTTAATTACTATTTTCTCATTCCCAATTTCCTGCTGGCAAAAAAATACTGGCTCTATTCCTCTTTTCTGTTCCTGGCCATTGCAACAGCGTTCTTACTTTCCGGAACCACATTCTTCTTTTCTGATTTCAACCCTGAAAAATTATCCAAAACAAATCCGGCCATTGAAAACAGCAACAAAAATTTACTATAAGCGGAACCGTAACAGATAAGAAAAATGGTGAAACTGTAATTGGCGCTTCTGTGTATGTAAAAGATAACAGGAACGCAAGCATGATAACCAATGCGTATGGATTCTATTCCATTACGCTGCCGGCAGGCAAATACCAGGTAATTTTTACCATGATGGGGTTTCAAAATGATACAGTCACTATTGATCTGTCAGCCAATCTTCAACTCAATAAGTCGTTAACTGAAAAACCAAATGAGTTATCAGAGGTAGTCGTTACCTCTAAAAAGGCCAACGATAATTTGGTAAAACCATTGATTGGGGTAGAGAAATTGAGTATAGCCGAGGCCGCAAAAATACCGGTCATCTTTGGCGAAAAAGATATACTGAAAACTGCACAATTGCTCCCCGGTATAAAATCAGCCGGAGAAGGTAACAGCGGATTTTATGTAAGGGGCGGGGCTGCTGATCAAAACCTGGTATTACTGGACGAAGCCCCTGTGTATAATGCTTCGCATTTGCTGGGTTTCTTCAGCACATTCAACAGCGATGCCTTAAAAGATGCAACCATTATTAAAGGAAACAGCCCTGCTCAATATGGCGGCCGTTTGTCATCCGTATTGGATGTAAAAATGAAGGATGGCAATAATCAAAAATTAAATGTAAACGGGGGAATTGGTACCATCAGCAGCCGGTTAAGTGTTGAAAGTCCGTTTGCAAAAGAAAAGGGATCATTTATTGTATCAGGCAGAAGAACCTATGCCGATGTATTTCTTAAACTGTCAGAAGATAACAAGGAAAACAAGCTGTACTTCTATGATCTGAATGCCAAAGCCAATTACAGGATCAATACCAAAAACAGGATATTCCTTTCAGGATACCTTGGTCGGGATGTATTGGCCATAGGCAAAACATTTGGTATTGACTGGGGAAACAAAACCGCCACTGTACGATGGAACAATGTGATCAGCCCAAAGCTATTTTCAAACGCTTCCTTTATTTACAGCGACTATAATTACAATATGAATTTTGGCACAAGTAGTACTGAAACCCGCCTGAACTCCAAGATACAGGACTTTAATGTAAAAGAAGAATTGCAATACTATGTAAATTCGAAGAATACATTGAAGTTTGGTTTCAACAGCATCAGGCATAAGATTATTCCAACGCGGCTATCCGGGGGAGACGCCGTAGCGGCGGATAAGAATGGCAGGCTCTCCCTGGAAAATGCTGTTTTTATAAACAACACATGGCGGGCAACTGAAAAGCTCACACTTGATTATGGCTTGCGTTTATCTGCTTACTCCATACTTGGCGGCGATACATACAACATCTACAATAATGGGGTTTTAACGGATAGTGTGGTACTGGCTGCCGGTAAATTTGGCAAAACATATTTTAACCCTGAGCCAAGATTTCAATTTAATTTTATCGTAAACGAGCAAAGCAGCATTAAAGGCGGATATGCCCGCAATACACAGCATTTGCATTTGCTAAGTAACAGCACCAGTGCATCCCCCACCGATCAATGGATTGGAGACAGTTACAACATAAAGCCCGAAATAAGCGACCAGGTGAGCCTTGGATACGCCAGGAATTTTAAAGACAACGTGTATCAAACAAGCATCGAGGTTTATTATAAAAATATGAAAAACCAGATTGATTATAAAGATGCGGCAGATATCAATACGGCTCCGGATGTAGAAAGTGAATTACTGTTTGGAAAAGGAAGGGCCTATGGCGCCGAGTTTTTAATTAAGAAAACACAGGGCAAACTTACCGGCTGGGTTGGTTACACACTGGCAAAAACGGAAAAACAAATTGATGGCATTAACAACAATAACTGGTATAATGCAAAGCAGGACCGTACACATGATATTTCAATAGTTGGTGTTTATCAATTGTCTTCAAAATGGTCGCTTTCGGGAGTGTTTGTATATAGCACCGGTAATGCCGTAACTTTTCCCAGCGGAAAATATGAAGTGGACGGACAAACTACTTTTTATTATACCGAGCGAAATGGATACAGGATGCCGGCCTACCACAGGATGGATATAGGAGCAACCTACACTAAAAAGATGTCTTCCTGGAATTTTAGTTTGTACAATGTGTACGGAAGGGAAAACGCCTACACCATAACATTTGCCGATAGCGAAACCGATCCGACAAAAACGGTTGCCACACAAACTTCATTGTTTCGTTGGATACCATCCGTTACCTACAATTTTAAATTCTAAAGAACTACTAATGAAAGAAACATTAATAACCTTCATAGCTGGTACGCTTTTACTTACTTCCTGTACAAAAGAAATAGAGGTTGATCTTAACACTGCTGACCCAAAAATTGTGATAGAAGGAAACATCACAAATGCGCCGGGGCCCTACACAGTCAAAATCAGTAAAACGGTGAATTTTTCAGAGCCCAATACATTTCCGCCTGTGGGTGGCGCATTGGTTATTATATCCGATAATAGTGGAGTTATTGATACTTTAAATGAAACAACACCGGGTTTATACAGAACATCGGCCCTGGCAGGAATCCCTGGCAGAACCTATAACCTGAAAGTAATTGCGGAAGGTAAAAGTTACTATGCTTCATCCACCATGCCGCAGCCGGTTAACCTTGATTCGCTTGGGTTCGAATTATTTACCACTAATGGAAACTCAGGAGGAAAGGAATATCTGACACTCCCGGTATTTACAGACCCTGCGGCTACTGTTAATTCTTACCGTTTTATACAAACCGTAAATGGCAAGTTGGACGAATCAATTTTTGTGCTGAATGACAATACATTTAATGGTTTGCAAAACGACCAGCTTCTGTTTAACCCCGATGCTGAAATTAAATCAGGTGATACCGTATCGGTGGAATTTCGTTGTATTGATAAAACAACGTACGATTATTTCTATACGCTTGCCCAATTTACTACCGATGGGCCTTTTAGTACCACGCCTACCAACCCGCCAAATAATATAACCGGCAATATTGCTTTGGGCATATTTTCCGCATATACGGTGCAGGTAAAAACTAAAGTGGTGCCATAATGCCTAAGTAGTGTTTATTCCGCTCAATGACAAAATTGATTGCAATGATTTGATAACGAGTAACTTAAGATTGTCTCAATCCATGCCCTGTCAGAAGCTTACTCCCGGTATCCCGCAACCGCCTAAGAGGCCCCAAGTCCCGTCAGGGACTTTCTAACTACTCACGTCTTGTCACCTTCAACGCCTCCACGGCTTCTGCAATTTCAGGAACCTCCCTTAACTCTTCAGGTATCATAGTGGTACGGTTTTTTATTTCCTTTAAAAAAACGCAGCCAAAGTGCGGAAAGCTTGCGTTCGCCAATGGTTGCAGGTATAAAGTTGATTCAAGGCAGGCCCATTCCTTAAAGAAAATTCCCGGGTTAATAAAGTGGTTCCAAATAAAATTTGAAAGTAAATAATTGCACAAACCCGCATATTTACACTGTTAACGAACCTATTGCAGAAAAAGCTTGAATTTTGGCGCATGTTGAAAAAGCAAGTACAACCAAAAATTTGGATAGCCCTTCTACTGATTACAGCCCTGCCAATTGGACTGATGGCGCAGGAAGCGGCCACCGCTGAACCTACTATCAATTTGCCCCGCCTCCCAACTTCCTGGGACGAAGGCCTGCCGCTTGGAAATGGCATGCAGGGCGCACTGATCTGGCAAAAGGGCAATGCTGTTAGGTTTGCGCTCGACCGTGCCGACCTTTGGGATGAACGCACCATTAAAAATTTTGACCGCCCCGAGTTTAGCTTTGAATGGGTTAAACGCCAATGGCTGGGCAACAACTATAAAAAGGTTCAGGAACTGTTTGACGATCCTTATAACAAAGAAGCCGGGCCCACCAAAATTCCGGGGGCGGCTTTCGAAATAGTGCCGCCTGTAAATTGGGGTGAGTCTAATTCGGCATCGGTGAATGTATTCAAGGCACTGGCTGCGGTACAATTTGCATCAGGGGTGCGTATCCAAAGCTTCATGTCGTCCACCATTCCCTATGGTTTTTTCAGGATACAAAATTCAAAAACGGTACCCATGTTCAGGCTGGTACCGCCCCCTTATGCAGGCACAGGCAGTCCCGCAGGAGATGATCTTGCACGGCTGGGGTACAAGCAGGGCAAGGTTGACAGCGTTCCCAACGGGTACACCTATTTGCAGGAAGGCTACAACGGCTTTAAGTACCGGGTAACCGTTGTTTATAATAAAACAAAGGGCGGTACTATTGAGGGCATCTGGAACATTGTAGCCGGTACCACTGCCAAAGGCATAGACAAACCCGACATGGTTTCGCTAAACGCCTACCTCAGGCAGGGTTTTGATTATTACCTGACCCAGCACGTAAAATGGTGGGATAATTTTTGGGCCAGGTCTGATATCCGGGTCCCCGACCAAACACTGCAACGGCATTGGTACCTGGCTCAATACTTTTTGGGAAGCACTTCCCGCGCGGGTGGTCCGCCCATTTCGCTGCAATCCATCTGGACCGCCGACAACGGAAAACTTCCGCCCTGGAAGGGTGATTTTCACCACGACCTAAACACGCAAATGAGCTACTGGCCTGCCTATACTGCCAACCACCTCGATGAAGCAATGGTTTTTCCCGACTATCTCGATGCCCGAAAGGAAACTTTTAAAATATACACCAAAAAGTATTTTGGCAAAGATGGATTGAACGTTCCCGGGGTTACCACGCTTTCGGGCAGCCCCATTGGCGGCTGGATTCAATACGCGCTTTCGCCCACCGTAAGCGCGTGGCTGGCACAGCATTATTACTGGCAATGGCGCTATAGCAACGATGGTGAATTTTTACGCCTGCGCGCTTACCCCTGGGTAAAAGAAACCGCCACTTTCCTCGAAAAACTGGTGGAAAAGGATAGCATAGGTCTGCTGAAACTCCCCCTGAGTTCGAGCCCCGAAATAAACGACAACACCCCCAAAGCCTGGTTTAATGAAACCACCAATTACGACCTTGCGCTTATAAAATATACCTGGAAAACAGCCGCTGCCATGGCGCTTACGCTTGGCAATGCCGGTGATGCAGCCCGTTGGGATGCACTTTCCGCAAACCTGCCACCGCTTTCCATGGCGCCGGGCATGGAACTGAACATCGCTCCCGGATTACCTATGACGGAATCGCACCGCCACTTTTCGCACCTGATGGCCATTTACCCACTTGGGCTGATAAGCTGGGATGCCAACGATACAAGCCGGCAAATCATCCGCCGCTCTTTAAAGGCGCTCGACAGCCTGGGACAAACGCAATGGAACGGCTACAGTTTTACCTGGCTGGCTGCGCTGAAAGCAAGGGCAAGGGATGGCGCGGGAGCCGAAAAAGCATTGCTGGCTTTTGCCGAGGCCTTTTGCGGGGCCAATGGCTTTCACCTGAACGGCGATGCCACCAAAAAATATTCCAACAGTTCGGGCAGACCTTTTACGCTTGAAGGCAATTTTGGTTTTGCAGCAGGCTTACAGGAAATGCTTATTCAATCGCACAACGATACAATTGTCATCATGCCTGCGGTTCCGGCCGGATGGGAGAATGTTTCATTCAAAAACTTACGCGCGCAGGGCGGTTGTTTGGTAACCGCCATCCGCGAAAGCGGAAAAGTGAAGCAAGTGGTGGTTACAGCCGATAGCGAAGGTTTTGTTTACATAAAAATCCCTTACCCCAATTACAGCAACCGCATGGTACCCGTGGTGGGCAAGCCTACCAAAAAAACTACCATAAACGGAGTGCTGAGGGTATATCTCACCAAGGGAAGCGTAATTGAGATCAACCCTACCAAATGGCCTTATGTTATCCCGCCGGGGAAATAAATGAACTACCTCACCGGCCTTCCTGTTTGGAGTTTGCCGGTGCGGTAACCTGAAAAAGAATGCTCAAAAGATGGATTTTGGCTGGATTTGATTTTCTATAATCAGCCAAAATCATATTTTTTTATTAGTTTTGGCTGAATATAATTTTTTATACTTAGCCAAAACTCGCATTTTTTTATTAGTTTTGGCTGAATATACATTTTAGCCATGGGACTTATTGGTCGCAAGGGAGATAAGGAATCCCTGAAAAATTGCCTTGATTCAACACAATCGTGCTTAGTAGCTGTTTATGGAAGAAGGCGCATTGGCAAAACCTTTTTAATAAGGCAATACTTTGCTGAATACATGGTATTTGATATTACAGGATTACACAAAGGCAGCATGCGCGATCAGTTGCAACATTTTAAAAACATGCTGGCAAAGGCAGGATACAAAGACGCTGTAGAAGCTCCAAAAACATGGCTCTCTGCATTTTATATGCTTGAAAACTATGTGGACTCACTGAATACAAAAAAGAAGAAAGTCATTTTTTTAGATGAACTACCGTGGATGGATACTCCCCGAAGTAAGTTCTTAATGGCTTTTGAAAATTTTTGGAATGCCTGGTGTACAAAGCGAAATGACCTGATTGTAGTGATTTGCGGTTCGGCGGCCTCATGGATGATCAAAAAGATATTGCACAACAAAGGGGGGTTATACAACCGGATAACCCATCAAATACGGCTGCAACCATTTACCCTGCATGAAACCGAACTATTCCTTTCATCAAGAGGCATAGTGTGGAGCCGGTATGATATAGTACAATGCTATATGATTATGGGCGGTATTCCTTTTTACCTTGACCAGGTACGAAAAGGCGAAAGTGTAATGCAGTTTGTGGACCGGACCTGTTTTACAGCGGAGGGTATGCTTGCGCACGAATACGAAGAATTGTTTGCCTCGCTTTTCACTAATAGCGAGCGGCATTATAAAATAGTAGAGACCCTGGCTACAGTAAAAAAAGGTTTGGTGCGCGATGTACTGCTGCAAAAAAGCGGGTTGGCAACAGGCGGTACTTTTACCGAAACGTTAGATGAATTGCTGGCTTCGGGATTTGTTGAAAAACAATCGCCATTTAAGAAAGAAAAGCAGGGTACATTTTACCGGCTTGCCGACCCGTTTATGATTTTTCACCAGCAATTTATGAAAGGGAAAAGCAGGAAGGCGGCAAACAGTTGGGTGAAAATAACGGACACCCCTGCCTGGTACTCATGGGCAGGACTTGCCTTTGAAAATGTGTGCATGCAGCATGTGGCCCAGATAAAGGACGCATTAAAACTCACTGCCATTTCAACCGAAGAGAGTGCCTGGAGCGGCGGCGATAGCGAAGGACAGGCTCAAATTGACCTGCTGATTGAAAGGGCCGACCGGATTATCCAGGTATGTGAAATTAAGTTTTCAAAAGGTGTATTCAGCATCGACAAAAAATATGCAACGGAACTTCGGCAAAAACTTTTTGTATTCGGGCAGCAACCACATAATAAAAGGAAAACCTTATTTCTCACCATGATTTCCACTTTTGGCATCAAACCCAATGAATACAGCCGCGAGTTGGTGCAGAATGAATTGACTATGGAAGACCTTTTTGGCGCCTGATCAGCTATAATTTCTCAATTGTTAAATTGTTAGTTTTCGGGCTTAATGGTTGATTGAGCTTTGGTAAGCAATGGAATGACCAACGAAATGAAAATAAATAACCGATACATGCTTTTCACAAGAATACATATTTAGTTAACCAAGATAAGTGGCCTCTTACTTCCCCGCATCATCATTTATCTCCACCCAGTATCCATCAGGGTCCTGAAAGTAAATTTGTTTTACTCCATCAACCCTGGTAGTAATGGCGCCGGCTTTGCCAGGCCAATCTTCCCATGCAATCTTCATTTGCTTAAGTTTTTCCACAAATGCAGGTACAGAAACCACGCTGAAACACAAGTGGGTTTGTTTTAAAGGAATCACCGGTTTAATGGCAGTTTCAATAATATGCAAATGTGCCCCTCCACCAATATTAAACCAGGTATGCTTTCCATCATGAAAGGGTTCCGGAATGGTATCAAGCCCTACAGTTTCCCGGTAAAAACGAGAACTTTTTTGAAGGTTGGTTACCTGCAGGGCAATATGGTTCAGGCGGGGTTTAGGCTTACTCACTGCGTTTTCAACTGCCTGTGCCTCGGTATGCAGGGTTAAAAAAATACCACACAGCAATACAATCGCTTGTCTATAAATCATGGTCTGTAAAAAACTATGTTATCAGGAAATAAATGCCCTACATCAATACCCACTGAAAGTCCGCGACTTTGATTGGAATTTCCGTGGGAGGTGCAAATTAAGCCCTAACGCCTTATTCCCAATCCACCACCACGTTTTTGGTATTCGGCAACACATTTTTTGCCAATTGAATTTTTACGGGTGACCCGGGTTTTATCTGTTCAATCTTGTTGACCGGTACCAGTTCGTCATCGGTCCAGGTTTCGCCGCTCTTTTTCCAAAGCAATAAAGTGGCATATAAGTGGGAAGAAGCTCCGGCGGTTTGCTCCGAAGCCGCATTGATCACTTTGCTTTCCCGGCTTTCAGGGTGCAACCCTACAGCAGCAACAGTCTCCATTTTCTTCCAGCCCTTCAAATTCACCATGGCCAGCTGATATATCCCGTTATCAATGATCTGTACTTCGTGGCCCTTTACCGTTCGCACACTTTGTTTAATTTCTCCTTTCAATTTAGGTAAAGCATAATGCCCAAGCCGCAACTGAATAGCTGTATCGCTGCTGATCTCATCTATCCGCAAAATACCGTTTGGCAAGGGTATATCCGCCAGCCTGAACTGTACGGCCCTGTTCGTTTCCAGCACTGCAGAGCGGTAGTAAACGCCTTTATCAAACTTTTTAAAATCATATAAACGCAATGGCTCCCATTCGGCTTTTGCATTTTTCACCACATAAGCCATGGCTACTGTTCCGTTGCTGCTATCGGCCTGCCAGGGGAAAGTGCTGTTGTAGGAAAGACGATTATAGTTTTCGCTGCTGCGGAAAGGCTCGTTGGCGCCAATGAGCTTCACCTTGCACCAGGCTCGAATTTCTGAAGCCCCAATATTGGGATAGTTTGTTACCAGTATATTCGAAGTATCCTGAAGCCGGTTGTACACCTGCCCCTTTTTCAGTTCCTTCTCCCAGGCCCCTTCATTTTCAGTAGCTGTCCAGAAAGGATTGTCATCAGGCACCAGCAGGGCAAAAAAGGCCTTCGCCATCCAGTACACGCTTCCACGACAACTGTAACCCTGCACAGCAGGTTCAAAAGGGCCATAAAACCCAAGGGTAGGCACATTGTCTTTCAAAAATTCGGGGTGCTGTAAAAATTGCAACAACACACCAGAAGATATGCGGCGCATCCATCCATAATTGATCGCAGGATCATTTAAATAACCCATCAGGGCAAATGGGGCAGTAGTTGCAATACGATAACTGATGCTGCGCCCCCACATGATCATTTTGCCATCACGACTGAAAAGATAGGGATAGCTGCCCTTGAGGTCCGCGAAATTGGCCATGAACCTGTCAGCATATTCAGGGTAGTATTTTTTGCCTATATATTCAGCCCACAACATGCCGTACATCTGAAAGGCCCACATGCTGTAATAATCATAGGCAGGGTTATCATTGTACCACCCATCACCACGATAATGCGCCAGCGATTTATCGAGGTATTCAACTAACAACTTTTCGTTGACAGGGTATCCCTGTTCCTTAAAAAAGCTCAATACAAAAATGTTGAAGAACTTCCAGTTGCTCGGTACGGTTGGCCCGTCGGCGTAGCTGATCATAGTAGCCGCCAGTGAATCCTTCACGCTTTGAGCCAATGGATCCCAAAGCACATTGCCCGCCACCAGCAGCGACATTGAAATGGCTCCAAACTCCACCAGGTTTTGGTGAGGCCCGCCATTTGCAGCCCTATGCCGTATATAGTTGGGGCTGGCGGAATCAACCAACAGCGCAAACTGGCGGCGGTAATAATCCGCAACTTTAATACCATTTAATTCAAGCCCCGGGTTATCCTTTAGCAGTGGCGCCGCAATAAACAAAGTGCGCGACAACCCTTCCAGTTTTTCAGTTGGTACTTGTGCAGGCGTACGCGGGTAACTTTTACCAGGCTGTTTGGGAAACTGCATTGGGTCGTCCAGCGAATGCACGTAACCAAAAGCGCCTTTCAGCAAATACGCTGCGGCATCCTTCCAATGCTGTTTGGTCATGCCGGTAAAAGGGCTGGCCTGGTAATCGGGCTTTTCAATATTGAAAACCTGTTGGGCTGTAGCCTGCCGGCCAATCATCAAAGCCAGTAAGCAAAATCTAAAAAAACGAACCTTCATCACATAGCTTATTTTATTGGTACACGCGCACATAATCAACCTCAAACCTTCGCGGGAAAGGGGTATTGGTAACATCGCCCCCATTCATGCCTCCCAGCGCAAAGTTGAGCAGCATGTAATGTGGTTGTTTAAAAGGATTAAACCCGCTGCCATCTTTATTTTCCAGCTTGTCGAGCGGGGTGCGGTTTAAAAGAATATCGTCCACATACAACGAAATTTCCTCCTCTGTCCAATCCATCCGCCACACATGAAATTTATTTGCCCAGCCGCTTCCACCCATGGAATCGGTGCTGAATGTGTTGCTGTACCACTCGGCTTTTTTATCGGCCCCAAGACAGGCAATATTGGCCAGCAGTTTACCCCGGTAATATTCCATAATATCAATTTCGCCATTAGCCGGCCAGGGCTTTCTTACCCCAAGTGTCCACCAGGCGGGCCACATGCCTTTGCTTATATCAATGCGCGCCCTCATTTCAAAACGGCCGTACTGCCAGGTCTGTTTGCCGCGTGAAATAAGGCAGGAAGATGTGTACTCAATATCCTTCCTATTCTTCCGCCAATCTTTACTGCCTTCTTCAAACCGCGGATTGGGGCTTGTTTCCTTGCGGGCTTCTATAATGAGCATGCCATTTTCACAACGCGCATTTTCGGGCTGATACCATTGCAATTCCTCGTTCCGCACAAACCCACGTTCATAGTTCCATTTGGTGGTATCAGGCTTTCCATCGGTATTAAATTCATCGGACCATACCAACCTGTATCCGTCCTGTACTTTATTATCCTTTTGTTTCAAGGAAACACTTTGGGCGAATATTCCCAATGGCCATCCCAAACAAAGTACGCAGCATGTTTTTATAATCCATTTCATCATATCCATATCCTTCAAAAAAAAGAAAAAAAGCCGGCTTGATAGAAATCAACCGGCTTTATAAAAGGCTGATGATATAGCTGTAAGAATATTTTTTATCGGTAAGCCTGTATTGCGCATGTGGCAAAGCGCCCCAGCTATCATCACCGCCAACACCTCTTTGCTTCAGGTCAATATGTAGGTAAATATTGGCATCAGGCGGCAGATCGGTTGGGTGTTGCTGCTTTTTGTTCATCCCGGGATCCATGCTTTCGGTGGAATGATGCAGGGCGCTGAAGCAAACAGGCTGAATACCGGAGAATTTTACCCCCTTACCCTGCTTGTTTGTTAGCGATACCCAACGCACATCGGTTTTGTACCCATTTTCCTGCGGACGGATATAATTGCCGGTAAACTGATTTTCAACATTGTCGGCATACAGTCCAACAAAAGCCGACTCTTTGCGGTCGTCATAATTTTCCCAGGGCCCCCGGCCATAATATTGAAGGCTATCGTACATTGATGGCAACTGCACCCGCATCCCAAACCTTGGTATTTCGGGCAAATCGCGCCCGGTCATGTCAATGGCGGCGGTCAGTTTTATGCTTCCGTCATTTTGAATAAAATACTCAAGCGTATAAGGAACCCCGATCCCGGTAAGCTCCAACGCCACTTTCAGCGAAATCCCTTCCGCCGTTTGCCCGCCTACTTCCACTTTCTGTATTTTTTTGGTTTGATGCGCAGAACGCCAGATACCCAAATTAGCTGGCATACCATTGCCAAAATCATTATCGGTGGGGGCGCGCCAGAAATAGGGTTCGGGCAACCTGTTTAGTTGCATGCCGTCCTTTTTACTGTAATTCCTGAGGGTTCCCGATTTCAGGTCAAACTCGCCGCTTACCGCTCCCGCCTGGAAACTCAGTTTTGCCGAATCTTTTTTTACCAGCAAGCTGCCGCCGGAAGCTGCGCCGGCAAACCAATCTCCTTTTAGTTTGAATTGTTCGCGGGCAACTTCGTGACCAAAGGGAACAAGAACAGTTTTAGTAAGATCACTTACGGTTGCATAAACGTTCAGAAAATATTCAGTGCCCGCAACTGCATCCGTGGCAGGCAATTTAAGGGCAACATCACCTTGGCTATGGGGAGCCAGGTTCACTTTAAAATCGCCGCGAGCAGTTTTCGCGCCATTGGCCACCAGTTCCCAACTGAAATTATATTGATCAAGGTTTGTAAAATCGTAGAGATTGCAGAGGGTAAATATTCCGGCAGCAAGGTCCTTAGCCTTGAAGAGTATTTTCTGATAGCTTTTTTTTACTTCATATAAACCCGGGTGCGGGGTACGGTCGGCCGCCACCAGCCCATTGGCACAAAAATTTTCATCATTCCTGAGCAGGTAGCTGCCAAGGTCGCCGCCATAACCCCAGTAGGTTTTGCCGCTTGCTGTTTTTTGTTTAATGCCCTGGTCAACCCAATCCCATATAAACCCACCCTGCATGTGCGGGCTACCCTGTATAATGTCGAAATATGCTTTAAAGTTGCCGTTGCTGTTGCCCATGGCATGCGAATATTCGCACATAATGTAGGGCCGGGTTTTGGTTTTGTCATCGGCATAGCGTTTCATATCATGCACCCTTGGGTACATGGGGCAAACAATATCCGTATTTGCATTCTCCCCGGCTTGTTCCGATTGCACGAACCTGGTGTTATCGCGTTGCTTTATCCATTTATATCCATCATAAAAAACCGGGCCGTTTCCACATTCATTCCCAAGGCTCCAAATGATAACCGAAGCATGGTTTTTATCCCTTTCCACCATTCGTTTTTGCCGGTCGAGATGTGCAGGCGCCCACTCAGGCAAGTAGGCCGGATGTTTTGCTTTATCAAACCAACCCTGCCATTCGGCCCCCATGGCGTGGGTTTCAATGTTGGCCTCATCCACCAGGTACAATCCATACTCATCGCAAAGCTTGTACCAAAGCGGATCATTGGGGTAATGCGAGCACCGCACCGCGTTGATATTGAATTGCTTCATCAACTGTATGTCTTTCAGCATCAGTTCTTTTGAAGGCACATGACCATTCACATCATCGTGCTCATGCCGGTTGGTTCCGTGCACATACGTAGCTACGCCATTCACCAGAAGTTGGGCATTTTTTATTT
The DNA here is from genome assembly GCA_964444195.1 of uncultured Chitinophagaceae bacterium. GTDB lineage: Bacteria > Bacteroidota > Bacteroidia > Chitinophagales > Chitinophagaceae > Phnomibacter. The sequence continues at coordinate 8,384 of CAYUGH010000053.1, read as the reverse complement.
CAATTTTCCTGAAACCGATCTTCGCCCCGGTGTAGTTAAGCGCTTCCCCTTTTTCATTTTTAAGCGTAATAATGCAATCGTACAAATTGGGATATTCAGCGCTCCACTTGAGCGGATTAGCAACAGAACCTTTAAAATTTATCACCGGAATGCTATCGGCAACGGATGCAAATTTTTGCTCCTGTGTAAATACAGTCGCGCCCTGCTTATCAAGAATGCTGACTACGACAGACCCCTTTTGCAGTGTAGCGCCGGCAAATTTCCTCAACGATACTTCCGCAGTAAAAGCGCCATTCTTATACTTTTCATCCAAGCCTGGTTTCAGGAAAAAATCCCAGATGGAAACTTTGGGCAAAGAATACAGAAATACATCGCGCTCAATACCGCTGAGCCGCCAAAAATCCTGGTCCTCAAGATAGCTGCCATCGTGCCACCTGAACACCTGCACGGCCAGCAGGTTTTTTCCTTTGTGCAAAAATTTGGTGATGTTGAATTCTGCAGCCGTTTTAGATGCTTTTGTCATGCCGACTTTCTGGCCGTTTACATACACAAACGCGCAACCTGTAATGGAACCAAAATGCAGGATCACTTCCTGACCGTCCCAGGCATCGGGAATTGTAAAATCCCTGCGGTAAGTGCCCACGGGGTTATCGTTACCCACAAATGGAGGGTTTTTGGGAAACGGGTAAATTATATTGGAATATATAGGTGTACCAAAACCCTTCAATTCCCAATTTGAAGGAACGGGTATATCGCTCCAGCCTGAAGTATTCAGGTTTTCAGCGTAAAAATCCATGCTACGGTCGGCCGGATGGGCTGCGTACACAAACTTCCAAATACCATTCAATGATTGATAGTAAGGTGAATTGCTGTACTCATCTTTTTTTGCATCAGCAGCATTGGCATACAACATAAAAGATGCATGCGGCTGTTCTTTATTCAAATCTACCAGCAAGGGGTTCTCCCAATCATTATTTGTGCTTTGGGCAAATACAGGTATTGATATAATCATTGCCCATACCGCCAGGCAAACAACTCTTCTATTTCTCATACAGTTCTCCTTCATTATTTGGCTCTTCTATTTTAATATTTTACCACTTATCCTTCAGCTCTTTATATCCAGGAACCGGTACATTTCGCAGGCGGCCAGCAAAAAGGCGCCTACCCCAAAATTTTTTTCTGAATCCTTTTTCACCACCTGCCCGGGAATAGCCCTTTCGCCAATCGGCTGTATATAACCAATTTTCCCATCGGGTTGCAAAGCAATGGTAGCCAGGTACTTCCAGCCCCTTGTCGCCACGGTTTCAAACTCATTTCTCTCCAATATGCCATTGTTTATTCCCCACAGGTAGGCATAGGTAAAAAATGCCGTCCCACTTGTTTCAAAACCCGGCGATTGGGCCGGATCCATAATACTGCGTGTCCAATGACCTTCGGGTTGCTGGTATTGCTTCAACGTATATGCCATCGCTTTAAACCTGGCAATATATTCCCCGCGATGCGGATCATCCAAAGGCAAATCTTTCAATACTTTGGCCAGCCCGGCAAAAACCCAGCCGTTACCCCTTGCCCAAAAATCCTTTTTACCCGCTGCCGTTTTGTGTTTAGGGTAAATGTACTTGATGTCGCGGTAGTATATCATGTCTGTACTATCGTACATAATGCTGTTGGCATAGGTAAAGTACTCGTACAGTTTGTCGAGGTATTTGCGGTCACCTGTCAGTTTGTACAATTTGGTCATTACAGGCATTACCATGTACAAGCCATCGGCCCACCACCAATAATCGTTTCGGGTAGTGGCCATTTCAAATTCCATTACCTCTTTTGCCCTGGCAATCTTCTGCTCAACCGGGTGCAGGTTGTACAGGTCGATATAGGTTTGAAAACAGACCTGCCAGTCGCCGAAAAGTACAAAATCATCAGTTTCACCATATTTGTACTTCCATTCAGCCTTGTTATCCGATTTTGCGCCCTTCCATTCATTTTGTTCGGCCCAGGCCTCGGAATATTGGCGGTAAGTTTCATTACCCGTAAGGGCAAAGGTTTCCATATTACCTGTGTGGTAGGCTGCATTGTCCCAAAAGGCATTTCCAGGGTTTGGATTGCTTTTTTGCCAATACCCATTTACAAGGTTAATAATGGACAGCACATCTTCCTTGCCTTTTGGCGCTGCATTCCCATTTTTATGGGCAGGGCTGCAGCCGGCAATCGTCATCAGCAGGATCATCCGGCCGGCCAAATATGACTTTCTCATAGGGCGTTTTCAGCTTTTCATTGTTTTGCTCTTTTGAGCAGGTGCAAAAGTATCAGGCGCCCATTTTGAAAGCAGGGGAACAAATCGGAAAAAAAGGGGGTAAAATCATCAACCCCAAGTTGAAACAGGGGGTATTGGGCGCAAAAGCCCATTATAAAGGTGAATCTTCGGTTTTGATAGCAACGCCCGGCTTGCAGAAGGATGGTTTTCAGGGAAGCTGAAAATCAATTCATTCACCCCGCTCCTTCGTCACTTTTTCGTTCAGCCGGTAGTTTTTGCCAAGCGATTTCCGGTACTTTTCAATGTATTCCGAAGGCTTCATTCCAAAGGTTTTGGTAAACTGCTCACGGAAATATTTGATGTCCTTGATACCAACATAAAACGCCGTCTGGTTAATATTGTAGTTGGTATTGATAAACATTTCGGCAGCCTTGCGCAGGCGTATGAACCGGATAAATGAGTTGGCGCTTTGCCCCGAAATGGTTTTGATGATCTTGTACAGCTTGCTGTGGCTCATGCCAATTTCGGTAGCCAGCACCTGGATGTTAAAGTTATCTTCATCAAGGTGTTTTTCCACAATTTCAATACAGGCTTCAAGAAATTGCTTGTATTCGCCCGATACATTCAGGTAATTCTGCTGGTGGGTAATTTCGTTATAAAAATACTTCTGCAGGTTTTGCTGGTTGCGAAGCAAGCTCTGCACCCTGGCCACCAGCATATCTTTTTCAAAAGGTTTGGTAATATAATCGTCGGCCCCAAATTCAATCCCCTGCATTTTCGATTCGGGCGAAAAGCTTCCGGTGATAAGGATAAAGGGAATATGATTGAGCACCGGGGCCTCTTTTACCGCCTTGCAAAAATCCACCCCCGACATGTCTTCCATAACCACATCGCTAATAATGATGTCCGGCTGAACCTGCCTGGCTATTTTCAGCCCCTCCGCGCCGCTACCTGCTTCATATACCCTGAAATCTTTCTGGAAAACCTGCGCCAGGTAGCTCCGCATCTGCGGATTATCATCAGTAATAAGCATCGATCGCTGCTCCGTTACTATTGATTCAAGACCATCCGTTTTCTTTTTGGATTGCGGAACAAATTCATTACCCGCAGCAATTTCATCCATTATCGGCGTGGAGTCTTTTGCCCCTTCAAGCACTTCGGTATTGCCAAAATGGGTGGCCCCTTTTTTCAAAGAAAACGTAAAACAGGCGCCTTCTCCGGGCTTGCTTTCATAATGAAGCGAACCAAAATGCATCTGCACAAATAGGTTCGCCAGGTATAATCCTATTCCAAACCCCGGCTTTGATGAAGTGGAGTCATTTTTTACCCGGTAGTATTTTTCAAACAGCTTGTCGCCCACATTTGCAGGAATACCCGGACCTGTATCGCTGACCCACAGTTCAACTGAATCCTCATTCTCCTTAACCGAAAGAGAAACCGTACCACCTTCGGGGGTAAACTTGAGCGCATTTGAAATAAGGTTAAACAGCACAATTTCAAGCTTTTCCTTGTCGCCTACTATCGCCAGTTCTGTGTTTTCGCATTCAAAAAGGTATTTAATATTCCGCGATTTTGCCTGTTGCACAAAATAGAGCCAGGTTTCGTGGCAAAGCTGGTAAAAGTTGTGGTTTGCAATAACCAGTTGACCGGTATCCGTTTCGGTTTTTCGTACCAAAAGCAATTGATCTACCAAACTCAGCAGCCTGCGTGCATTGCGGTACACAAAACTCAGTTCCTCTTTATTGTTGCCGCCTTCATCTGTATTCAGCAGATCTTTCAAAGGGTTGATGATCATGGTAAGCGGCGCGCGAAACTCATGCGTGATATTGTTGAAAAATGACTGCCTTTTCTCGTTAATCTCCTTTTCCTTTTCTGCATTCATTTGCGTAAGCTTCACCTTGTAGCGAAGCCTTTCCTGCTGAACCCGGTAATTATAAATAAGGGCCCCTATTAAAAAAGTGAGCAGCACGTACAGGCTATAAGCCCACCAACTGCGGTACCAGGGCGGCAACACCACCAATTTCAATACAGTTTCCTGCGGGTTCCAGGCACCGGCGGCATTGGTACTTTTAAGGTGCAGCGTATAGTGCCCTTCATGCAGGTTATTATAGTTAATTGTCCGGGTATTTCCGGGATAGGTCCAGTCGCGGTCCCAGCCTTCGAGAAAATACGCGTAGGATATTTTTTCGGGGGAAGAAAATTCCAGCGCATTAAAGCGGATGGAAAGAATGGTTTCGTGATAGGGTATTTCAAGCCCAAGTACCTCGTCGTTTGACCTGGCAGTTATGTATTCCTTGCCTGTTTCAGCAAAATCCCTGTTGTTAATTTGAACGCCGGTTATGTACAATGGGGGCATATAATTGCGGCTGGCAATGCTATCGGGGTGAAAAATGCTGAACCCGTTGATCCCCCCAAAAAGCATTTCGCCGCTTTGCAGCTTGTATGCAGCCCTGTAGCTGAATTGATTGCTTTGCAGGCCATCGCTCTGGAAAAAATTACTAAATTGGTTTTGCACCGGGTCAAAGCGCGACAAACCGTTGAAAGTGCTCATCCACAGGTTGCCCTTCCCGTCTTCCATAATGTTCAGCACCGCATTGTTCGATAATCCGTTGGCATCGGTAAACCGTTTTACAATTTCACCCTGCACCCTGTTGAACAAAACCAGCCCGCCACCCTCCGTGCCAATCCAAAATCGCCCGCCTGAATCCTCTAAAATCGCCCTGACCGGTTTACCTATATTATAAAAAACATGCTGACCACCAGTGCGGTCAATTTTTATTAGCTGACTTGCATTACCTGCCCAAAGCGTCCCGCCCTTGTCCTCAAAAATAGAAATAGGATCATTGATCTCTTGGGAGAACACTTCGAAATGGTTTACAGTACGGTTGAAACGGTACAGTTTTCCAAAAGTGGTTGCCCACAACGCCTGGCCTCTATCTTCAAAAACGGTAAGCGCACTTTTGTTTTCCAAACCTGTACTGTCGTTTATACATCTGAAATGCTCAAACCGGCCGGTTGCTTCATTAAAACGGTTTACGCCCCCGCCCAGCGTGGATATCCAGGCGCTGCCGGTATGGTCGATAAAAATGCTGGTAACGGAGTTATGGCTCAGCGAACTGCTATTGCCGGGCTGATGGGTATAGTTGCGGAAGCTGTTGGTACCCCGGTTCCAGATGCTCAGGCCACCCCCATCGGTACCTATAATAATATCGCCATCAGTTTTGCTTTCACTAAAACTATATACAAAATTGCTCACCAGCGAATTGCGGTTAAACGGATCATTACTGATGGTAGTAAACCTGCCGGGCGATTCATCAATAATATTGCAGCCGCCTTTATGCGTGCCAATCCAAATCCTGCCCTCGCTGTCGCTGTTAATGGAATATACAGCCTCGCTACTAAGGTCTGCTGTGCCTTTGCCCGGCCTGAGGTAGCGAAATTTTCCGCTTGCTATATTCAGCACCGCTATGCCTTCGCCTTCGGTGCCTACCCACAACTCGCCTTTGTTTTGATAATGCAGGCTGCTGATCATATCAAAGGGAATAGTGCCATTGGACTGCGAATAATGTACGGTATAGGATTTTGCAGCCATGGAGAATGCATACAACCCGCTTTCAGATCCTACCCAAATATTATCATGGCCATCTGTAGCCATGCAAGTGGCCGATTTAATAGTTGCTTCAACGGTTGTAATGCTATTTGTCCTGCTATCATACAAGCATAAACCCTTTTCAGCAATAAACACCCAGGTTTTATTTTCTGCTACTACAATGGAGTTAACGAAATATGCATCCGTTTTCTTCCCGCCTATCTCGCAATACACCTGCTTTGCAATTTTTTCACCTGCCTTTATTGTAAACATACCCCAACCGTTGGTCCCAATCAGTACATTTCCATCGGGGCCGGCGGTAATAACACTGGTACTGATGGTTAGCCTTTGCAACTGGTTGCCCGGAGCGCGATAGCAACTAACAGGAATAAACTTAGACAGGGTTCTATCCAAAATAGTCAAACCCTGCCCTGTGGCTACCCAAAGATGATTATCCTTATCCTCAAAAATGGAAAAAATATAATTGTGAGGCAGCGATGTGGAATCATTCGGACGGTTCCTGTATATCTTGAATTCATTGCCGTCATACCTGTTCAATCCATCGTACGTGCCAATCCATATAAAACCCTTTTTGTCCTGGAAAATGCAGCGTACCGAATTGTTTGACAACCCTTTATCAATACCAAGGCGAACAATGGGTGGTATAGGGTCGCCGGATGTTTTTAAAAAACAAAACACCGCACAAATCAAAATGGCAAATGACCTGGATACTTGCATGAATGAACCTATTAAACGCCGGAAAAACAAATCGTTGGGGGCGAAGCTAATTGTTTATGGTATTACTAATTGAGGTGTTTGCAAGGGGGACCCTGGGATGGCATGAGGACTTCCCTTTATTCTTCTTGTCATAAAAAGGGTGCAATTATTTCTATTTTTGTCACATTTCTGGGGCAATTTTTATCATTTTTTGTCACAGAAAGGGGGCATTTTGTAAAAAGTGGGGTTTACAGGATGAGTTCGATTTAGAAGAAGAACTCATGCGTTGGTAGTCGGTGATAAAATTAACGGATTCCCAAAACCGTTAAATAACCCGTAGCGAATATGGTTAATATTGGAATTAAATGTGTCTATTACCTTTAACTTTGCTTCAACGTATACTTAGAGATATTAAAATTATGAGTGCTGTAGAAACATTGATTGCGCCCGCTGCTAACCCCGTTTTAACCTCCAAAGACTTTTCCACCGACCAGGAAGTGCGCTGGTGCCCCGGATGTGGCGACTACTCCATCCTTGCCCAGGTTCAGAAAATAATGCCTACCCTTGGAATTGCCCGCGAAAACATTGCCATTATAAGCGGCATTGGCTGTAGCAGCAGGTTTCCGTATTATATGAATACTTACGGCATGCACAGCATTCATGGTCGCGCAACGGCCATTGCAAGCGGGTTGAAAGCCAGCAGGCCAGAGCTGAGCGTATGGATTGTAACCGGTGATGGCGATAGCCTGAGTATTGGCGGCAACCATACTATTCACCTGTTGCGCCGCAATTTTGATGTGAACATCATGCTGTTCAACAACCAGATTTACGGGCTTACCAAGGGACAATATTCGCCCACCAGCGAACCGAATAAGATTACCAAGAGTACGCCCATGGGTAGTATAGATCATCCTTTCAACCCAATGGCACTTGCGCTTGGTGCAGAAGGTTCCTTTATTGCCCGGAGCATGGACCGTGATCCCAAACACCTGCAAAGCATGCTCCTTCGCGCACATCAGCATAAAGGCACATCTTTTCTTGAGATTTACCAGAACTGCAACATTTTTAACGATGGCGCTTTTGAAATATTTACCGAAAAAAGCAGTAAGCCCACTGAAACTATTTTCCTGGAACAAGGCCAGCCGCTCCTTTTTGGCGCCAACAAGGAAAATGGAATCCGCCTGAACGGCCTAAGGCCGGAAGTAGTAAGCTTAGCCGATGGTTATAGCGCCGATGACCTTTGGATCCATGACGAAAATGATTTTTACAAAGCACAAATACTGGTTCGCATGTTTGATGACCCAAGGATTGAAGGGCATTTCCCGCGGCCTTTTGGTGTTTTCTACGAAGCTGACCGCCCCTGTTACGAAGAAATGATGGCCGCGCAGATTGAACAGGCTATTGCCAAAAAAGGTAAGGGCGACCTGGCAAAATTGGTCAGGGGCAACGAAGTATGGGAGATTATGGCATAAATCTTCCTCCTTTTTCTACCTAACTTTAAAAAACTGTCCTTTTTGGAGACAATTTTTTTATTTGTAACCTATTGGTAACAAATCGAATAAACAAAAAGCCGAAGAAATACATCCCCCAGGCTTTTCCTCCCAATTTTTTTGAAGTATTTTAGAGCTGCCAAAATTACCAACCATGAAAAAATTCAACCTTTCTCTGGTTATGATGGCCTTTGGCCATTTATTATTTTCTCAGAATGTGGGGATTGGAACAACCACGCCACAATACCGGCTTGATGTAAACGGTACCATCCGAAGCACTTTAAACCCTAACTCCGCAAGTTTACCCCGTCTATGACAATTTTTTAAAGCTAAA
>CAYUGH010000052.1:0-30768 GCA_964444195.1 uncultured Chitinophagaceae bacterium | reverse complement strand
CCAGCTTAGTCTTGGTTGTTTCACATCAATGCCCTGTGGATTTACAAGCATCTCGCAACGGAGATTACCAATGCTCACTTGTGCCAATACACTTAATACAAGAAACATTGCCGTTATACAAAGAAATATTTGTTTCATCACCTTACTTTAACAGCCCTTTTAAAGATTTTTCGTCCGGCAAAACGCCCTTGTACTTTGACGGCAATACTTTGCTTGTTTTATATGTTGCCACTCCCATTGCCTTATTAGAGTCGCGAAAAGAATACTCTACCACTTTATCTGTTTTGCTTTTGCACATTATGATTCCTATTGAAGGATTCTCATGCGGTTGTTTCACCATATCATCCAATGCAGAAAGATACAGGTTCATCTTACCCAAATACTCCGGTTTAAACTTCCCTTTTTTCAATTCAAACTCAACAAGACTTTGCAGCTTTCGATTGAAGAATAACAAATCCACAAAAAATTCTTCCTCCTCTACAACCAACCTGTATTGATTGCCAATAAATGCAAAATCAGTCCCTATAGAGAGTATAAATTTTCTGATATTTCTGATAATTTCATTTTCAAATTCTTTCTCGTCTGCAATATCCGGATCTTCAATATTGATAAAATCAAGCAGGTATTCATCTCTGAAAGGTTGCAATGCCTTCTCTCTTAATGCATCGTTAGATATAGCTTTGTTGAAATTATTTGGCAACCTGCCACGTTTCTTGTACAGATTGGTTTCAATTTGATACTTTAATGTGCTGACGCTCCAAAAATTTATTGATGCCTGTTGAACATAGAATAGCCGTTCTTTTAATTCTTTTGTTTTAGCCAAAATTTCACTGTGGTGTGAAAAAGAGATAGAAGCAAATGCTATAGCCAATTCGTCCGTCAGTGACGGACGAATTGATAATTCCGTTTTAGTTTTTCTTTTCGCCGTTTTTTTTGATTGTCCTAATTCGTCCGTCAGCAACGGACGAATTACAAGTTCTTCGCTCCAGGCTTCATAAAATAACCGCATCCGCTTTACATTTGTAGTACCAAATCCCCTGAGACCGGGCAACTCCTTTTGTAAATCCTCAGATAATTTTCCTAAAATCCCAGCGCCCCACTCCCCTTCCCTTGATTTTACACTAATCAATTCTCCAACCGAAAAATAAAGCAACAACAATTCTTTATTGGCCAATGCAGCTGCACGATAGCGGCTTGCCAATATCATTGACTTTAATTCCTTAATTGTTGATTTGTATTGCTTTAAAACCATTTCATTTTTTTTTACTCTCCAAAATTAAACCACAACACAATATTCAGCGCCCTTGATGGGTCCTTTTCATAATCGTAAAAAATATTCTTGCCTCCCATGGGGCCGGTTGTTTCGTTTCGCTGAGTTTTACTGCCAATGCTGCTGATGCCCTGCATGAACGAAATATCGCCTGAAGGAAACAAGGGCTCGTAATTGTGCCACTGATCGGTCTTCCAGGCAGGGGTAAACAAGCGCAGGAACATATTTTCATTCTCCGTTACAACAGTAAAGCGATTGGTTTTTGTAAAGAAATAGCCTCCATAAAAATTAGAATGATACCCCTTGAACTCCGGATAGATCCAGGGCGCTTCTCCCGTTTCGGTGTTGTTATAGTTTTTACTCCATACGCCGAAGCTGTTTCCCTTCATGCGGTTCTTCCAAACCCGGTAAGGCCCATCGCCTATGTAGGTAACTGATTGAATTTCTTTTTCAGGAAAAGAAAAGTTGACGCCTGCGAAATTGGTGAAATAGGTTGAAGTGAAATATTTCACTTCGAGCTTTATCCAGCCTGATGGATAAACAATCCACTTCAACGTATTATAACTTTCCTTTCTATCAAAAGTGGATTCAAGTACCAGGCTGTTCCCGTCCTTGTATTGTTTAAATGATTTGAAATTATTCACTCCTTCCTGCAATACGGGACCATTGTTAAAAGGTAGTTCGCCTTTAGCATTCATTACTGATACAAGCAGACCATTATTCTTATTGAGCACAACCTTAATATCTTTCACTGAAACCGTCAGTAAGGAATCAGTCTCACTTGCATGTATCGTTTCTTTACCCTCCGTTTTTACCATCCTCGCACCCGTGCCAACCGGGCTGCTGATGGGGAAACTCCAGGTGAACAATTCGCGCTGGTAACGGTCTTTCACCGTAATATACAACACATCAAAGTTTTTCCAATCTTTCGGCAAATCCAATTTCAACACACCTTTTGCATGGGGTTCAATAGAAGGCGCAACAGCAGAGCCAGACTTTTCGTTTGAAGTTTGGATATCAAAGCGTTTCAACTTCCAACTGAAACTACATTCTTTCAGATTGGTAAAATGGTAACGGTTCTCCAGGTTGAATGTTCCATCAAAACCCTCTGCAATCTTCCTTCGTTCAAAATACACAGGGCTCCATATTTCCTTAATGGCGTAAAAGCTTCCTTCCTTTTCGTGGTGCGGCCCAACAATACCATCAGCAGCGCGATGCTTATCTGTATCGAGTGAATCGTTCTTATCTTTTCTTACCACGGCATTATCGGCAAAGTCCCACAGGAAACCGCCTGCGCTTAACGGGTTATGCCACATCTTCTCCCAGTAATCTTCCAAACCTGCTCCATGCCCTCCGTCAAATTGTCCGTGCAAAAATTCGGTTGGCATCACAATCTCGTTCCCGTTCTCATAATTGCCAATACCGTAGTTGTATTCGCGGTAATGCTGCGTTTCTATGCCGCCAAATAATTGCCAGGGATGCACTACAGGCCGTTGCTGAATATCAAATTCGGTAAAGTATTTGTCAAGGTCAAAATTGTGGCCGCCTTCATTGCCGTTTGCCCAAATAATAATCGAAGGATGGTTTACATCATGAACGATCATCTCTTTTAAAAGTTTCTTACCTGTTGGAGTATCGTAATTTCCATGCCAACCTGCAAGCTCATCCATCACAAACAAGCCCAACGAATCGCATACATCCAAAAAATGATCATCAGGCGGATAATGGCTCATCCGCACGGCATTCATATTCATTTCCTTGATGAGCAGCACATCTTCAATACTGATCTGCTTACTGGTGGTTCGTCCCGTTTCAGGCCTGAAAGCATGACGGTTCACCCCTTTCATTTTCACCTTAACACCGTTGACATAAATGCCATCACGTTGCTTTACTTCTACTGTGCGAAAACCAAATTTTTGAGTTACCGTATGAGAAAGTTTTCCTTTATAGTATACTGTAAATTCCGCTTTATACATATAAGGAAATTCAGGGCTCCATTGCTTTACATTTTCAATTTTCTGCTTTAAAATATAAATCCCATGACCTGAACCAACGTTGATTGCATGTAGTGTATCGATAACCTTATTTTCTGAATCCAGAATTTTAATATCAGCAGTTGCATCTGTTGCTTCGTTCGTAATAAAAGAACAGTCCATTTCACCATCAGCCTTTGCATTGATAGCTATGCTATTGATATGCTCACTTGGCAACACCTCCAACCATACCGGGCGAAAGATGCCACCGAAAATCCAGAAGTCAGCCTGCCGTTCTGCTGCATTTACAGATGCATTGGCCGAATGTTTTGCAACATTAACTTCCAGCAGGTTCTCCTTTCCGTATTTCAGGAGCTTTGAAATATCATACTTAAACGCATAAAATGCACCCTGATGGACTTCCCCTGCCGACTTGCCATTTACTTTTACTTCTGCATCAGTCATCACTCCTTCAAACACTATGTTGACGACTTTTCCTTTCCAGTTGGCAGGCACATTGAACCGGTGCTTATACAACCCATTCTCCTTTCCCCTTACACTGTCTTTTGCAAATCCATAATCATACTTGCCAAAGCCCTGCAGCTCCCAGCAGGAAGGCACGGCAATTTTCGTCCATTTATTGGCGTTCATGCCGCCTGTGCAAAAGAAATCCCATTGAACCGTTTGGTCGCTTCCTGTGCCTGACAGATAAACTTTTTCGGTCTGTTGCCCTTTTGACACAATAGCAAATGCTAAAATGAAAAAGTGCAAAAAAATAAATTTACCAATACCGTTCTTCATTACAATTCATTCATATTTCGAAATTCGCGTTCAAAAAAAACATCCAAAAACTTATACACCAAACAACATTCAACATTCATCATTCATAGCTCATAATTTCCCTGTTACTTTTTCCAGATTCATCGATGAGGCCACTTTCCTTCCATTCACCCATACACTCAAACCTTTCCCCTTTTTATACTTCGTTCCTTCCTTATCCCAAATGATCGTAACAATCTTTCCATGGTACAATACATTGTCCAAACAAAACCAATCCCATTTGCCTTCAGGCAACAAAGGGTTTACTTCAATCGTATCATCAGCTCTTGGACGTAATCCAACCAGCCCGCTGATAATGAGATCATTAAAAGTGGAGTGATTGTAGTAGCGGCTGCGTTCTTCATCGCCTTTCAGCCAATAACCTGTTTTTTCATCAAGGTACTCGCCAATGTAGGGACGCCCACGATAGTACTGCGATTCAACGTATGTATTCAACAAGCTGAAATAATTACTATCCGCAACATAGTCCTGCTTGTAATTATTCAGCAGGTTGGCCATCCCCGTCAGGGTTTGCGCCGTTGCAAAAGGCCAAACGGCGCCGTCCCATTCGCATTTGCAGCAACCATGCGTCCTGAACTCAGGATGACTTCTATCTGCAGTAGTAATGCCAAAGGGCGCGCAGAAAATTTTGGTATCCATCAAACTTTTCCAGGCAACACTGTAATTACTATCAGGCATATTGAAATACCAGGGAATAAATCCAATCTCTTCTTTTACATTCGATAGCGTATCACCTTTTTCTTTCAGCACTTCAAAAAAGTTGTGACTACTATTCCACAAATTTGATTGTAATAGCGATTTAAGAGAATCCGACTTTACGTAATAATCCAGCCAATGTGTATTATTAGAATCCAATCTCCCCATCTTTCCCAATGCCAGTGCATTGCCATACATATAACCGTTGATACTTGGCCTTGGATTCCTTTCATTTCTTCCACCGCTTATGGTTTCCTCCATGGCATCGCGCACATCATACTGCCAAAACAAACCATTGGATCCTTTACGTTCCATTTCCCATGCAGCATAATTGGCTTCCATATCTGGTACCAAATCAATCACAAACCTTTTATCTCCATTCACCAGGAAACGGTTGTAGATCGCATCCTCATTCCAACCGCTGTAGGCACGAAGTTTCTTTAGTGGCTTACCCTCATTACCTCTATACCACACATGCAAGTTATTATCCATGTAGGTTTTATCGTGCAACCACCTTGATTCGTAAATATGATGACCCAACCCGCTTGATATAAGGTTATACTTATCCGCATAGCTGCGCTGAATCAAAAACTCAGTGAACACAAATCCCTTTTCCGTTTTCCTGATATGCTTGCGAAGCGTCCACCACCTGTAATAAAATATCTCTTCAAAATTCTGTTGCGGACATTCAAACAAGGGAATATTTGCTTTCATCCAATCCCATGATTGCGCGTTTGGAATGGCCTGCACAATATTCTCATCCTCCATCTTATTGAAATAGTCAACATAATGTTTGAACTGATCGGCTTTCAAAACAAAACTCTTTTGCTGTGCCATGGATGGGACAGCACAGTGGATGATAACTAATATCAGGATAAGCTTTTTCAATTTGGTCTGTATGTTTTAATAGTTTGCTGCCAACCCTCGTATGCATTTTGCACTACCTCGTTATTGTTGGCCGGCTTGTGCATTTTCTTTTCTGTATTCAATTGCTTAAGGTCCTCGATGCTGCTGAATATGCCTGATTGCAGTCCCGCCAGATAAGCAGCACCAAGCGCCGAAACATCAGGCATTCCAATGCTGGCCACCGGTTTATCAAGCAGGTCGGTTAAATATTGCATGACAAATTCATTGGAGGTAATGCCACCGTCTGCGTTTAATTCCTTTAATGAAACTGCCGCATCTTTTTCCATGGCCACAATCACATCTTTAATCTGGTAGGGTATTGACTCCAATGCCGCTCTCACCAGGTGATTTTTTGTAGTGCCAAAACTCATGCCGGTAATGGATGCCCTTCGCTCCATATCCCAATGTGGCGAACCTAATCCGCTGAATGCAGGTACGAGATATACTCCCCCATTATCCGAAACAGCATCAGCCATTGCCTTTGTCATTATGCTGTCTTCAAATAAACCCAGTTCATTTTTAAGCCATTCAATAGTTGCACCACAGCTTACAATCACACCTTCAAGCGCATAATCAATTCTACCACCTGCACTCCAGCAAACAGTTGTTACCATACCGTTTTGCGACTGTACCGGTTTGCTGCCAATATTCATTAAGATGCTACAACCCGTGCCAAGCGTAACTTTTGCAGTACCTGCTTCAAAACAACCTTCACCAAATGCAGCGGCATGCGAATCGCCTATTAAAGCCGTAACAGGAACGCTTTTTTGAAATAGGCCTTCCAGGGTTGTTTCACCAAAAAAAGCAGCGGATGACTTTATTTTGGGTAAATGAATACCTGATAAACCAAACTCATTTATTAACTCAGCATCCCATTGCAGGGTATGCAGGTTAAACAATAAGGTACGCGAAGCATTGGTATAATCAGTGGCATAAGCACCACCATTAGTGAATTTATATAACAACCATGTATCAATGGTTCCAAAGAAAGCATCACCGTTTTTGATAGCATTTTTAACTGCTTCATTGTGTTGGGCAAGCCATATTAATTTAGTGCCCGAAAAATAAGGATCAATTACCAGCCCGGTTTTATAGTTGATGGTTTCTGCTAAACCCTTCTGCTTCAGGTCTTCGCAAACCTGCACACTGCGCTTGCATTGCCAAACCACTGCATTATGCAAAGGATTGCCCTGTTTATCCCATACCACAAAGGTTTCCCTTTGATTTGAAATACCAATTGATGCAATTTGGTTTTGATCAAACCCCTTTTCCGCAAACTGCTGCAAGCATTTTTTAACCGAAGCCAATACATTCAGGTAAATGGCCTCAGTCTCCTGTTCAACAAAGCCCTTATCGAGGTAATGGGTGTGTAATGCCTCCGAACCTTTTGCAATAGCCTGCCCTTTATCATCAAAAATTAATGACTTGGTAGAGCTTGTGCCCTGATCAATTGCCAATATATATGAATGAATCATGAGTTATGAATAATGTATGTTAGGCATCATTAGGATTGGATCCAATTATAGCCGCAAGTTGTTTAAAGCAACTTACAATCAATTCGCCTACATGAATTAAAGCCCCCATCTCATACTATTTTAATTTAAACGCCATGTCAAATGCAGTATCAATTTCAATAACAGAGCCTCTTGCAATTTCATAAAATCTTTTTCGCTCTACTTCGGATTTTCTGGAGCTTCCTTCCGAAATATTTAAATGAACTGACAATGCAGCCTTCCTGGAGAATTTATTTTTGGTAGCCGGCAACATAACCCTGATATGACATGAGTGGCGACGCTCCGTTCATCCGCTGTACTACTATTGAACCTTTCTGCCCCGCCACGTATGGCTACTTCAACAATTCCTCAGCCGCTTCTGCTATCCCTTCATCGCTTATTCCGTAATGCTTAAATATTTCCAGTTGCGAACCGGTTACAGTGTACTCATCCGGGATACCCATTATCCTAAACAGTTTTGTATATCCTTGCTGCAACAGGAACGAAGCGCAAGCCTCTCCTAAACCACCATGAATACTATGTTCCTCTACAGTCACAATAGCCTTGCAGGTTTTGGCAAGCTTCAATATCAATTCGGTATCAAGAGGCTTAATGGTATGCATGCTTACCACCGTAGCGGCAATACCATTTGCACTTAACCGCTCCGCCGCTTTTACCGCAGGGTACACCGTTTCACCATTCGCAATAATGGCCACATCGCTGCCTTCGATAATAATCCGTCCTTTACCAAAAACAAAACCATCACTATTATCTTCCTTTAATGAAGGCATTACCCTTTTGCCAAAACGTAAATACACAGGATGACTACTTTCGGCAGCCAATTCAGTTGCTTTTACCGTTTCAAAATTATCAGCCGGCGCTACAATGGTAATATTGTTGATGGTCCTCAGCACGGCAAAATCATGCAGGCTATGGTGTGTACTGCCCAGCGCGCCATAACTTACCCCTGCGCTTATGCCCACTACGGTAGCCGGGTTGTCGCTATAGCAGATATCGTTTTTAATTTGCTCCAGCGAGCGGGCTGTTAAAAAACAGGCGGGCGAAACGGCAAATACCTTTTTACCGCAGGAAGCCAACCCGGCAGCAACACCCACCAAATTTTGTTCAGCAATACCTACTTCCACTATTTGCTTCGGATACTTTTTGCCAAAGGGAACCAGCTTGGCCGATCCTCTTGAATCACTTGTAACAGCAATAATATCCCGGTCAGTTTCTGCCAGCCGCTGCAGCGTTTCCGAAAAAACATCCTGGTTAGGTTTGCTAGCCTGCTCACTATAATTTACTTCTGCTGCCATTGTCCTTCTTTAGTTGTTCTGAATGGTTTTCAGTGCATCATCCAACTCCTGCTGTGCCTGCTCATATTGTTCCTTATTCGGTACGCCATGGTGCCACTTCAATTCATTTTCCATAAAGCTTACGCCCTTCCCCTTAGTGGTATGTGCTATAATCACAGATGGTTTTCCCTTTTCAAAAGGAAGCGACGCAAAAGCAGCTTTCAATTCACCAATATCATTTCCGTTTACCTCTTTCACTGCCCAGCCAAACGCTTCCCATTTTTTATCCAAAGGATCAGTATTCATTACGTCGGCGGTAGCTGCTGTAATCTGCAAATTGTTCTTATCAATAATTGCGCATAAATTATCAAGCTTGTAATGAGAGGCGCTAAGTGCGGCTTCCCAGTTGCTACCCTCGGGCAATTCGCCATCGCCCAATAATGTAAACACGCGGAAATCTTTGTCGTCCAGTTTAGCAGCAATGGCGGTACCAACGCAAATAGGCAAGCCATGGCCTAATGCCCCGGTATTCTGTTCTACCCCTTTTACTTTTTTGGTTGGATGACCGATATAATGAGATTGGTACTTGCACAATGTATTCAGATCGTCTTCAGGAAAAAAGCCCTGGTCGGCCAATACCACAAACAAGGCTTCCACACAATGACCCTTGCTTTGCACATAGCGATCCCTGTCGGGTGACGAAAAATTTTGAGGCGATACATTCAACACATGGTTGTACAGCACATTCAAAATATCTGTGCACGACAAACATCCCCCTGTATGCCCGGCCCTGGCGCCAAGTATATACTTCAGGATATTTTTCCTGTAATGAATGGATTTTATCTGTAAATCTTTTGTTGTCATAATTAATTAGTCGCAAAGTGCCAAAGCACCATAATTCAGGATAGCATTACCGCTGTCTAATGTACGTGTTATCCATGATTGTAGGTTTCCCAACCCAGGTAATTTTCAAATGCTT
The DNA here is from genome assembly GCA_964444195.1 of uncultured Chitinophagaceae bacterium. Classification (GTDB taxonomy): domain Bacteria; phylum Bacteroidota; class Bacteroidia; order Chitinophagales; family Chitinophagaceae; genus Phnomibacter. Next base: position 21,316 of record CAYUGH010000052.1, on the reverse strand, counting down.
CTGTTAATATACCTGCAGTTTTGCTGGCATTCATTACCACATGGTGTTCAAACCCGTTCCGGCATACATAATTCATCAATCCCTGCAAATTACCTATCTGTGCAACAGCGCGGTTTCCAAACGTATTGAGTGCGTCATTGGTTAACTCACCTTCACCAACATATGCTTTAATAATGCCCTTGCAATCATCGGTGCTTATGCGGCCATAAGTGAGCGGCATGGCGGGTGTACGGCCATCCAATGCTCCATACGTGTTTTCAGTACCCACACTTGTTCCCAAAATAGGCGCTGTACTAATAGAGATATCCGGTAAGAAAGACTTAGCCCAGTTGCCGCAATGGAACAATACACATTTGGTATCATCATCCGCATAATTATTATTCCAATCAACCAGCGCCGATGGGGAACCGCTGGCCAATTGCATGGCATACATACTCAACGTTCCGGTCACATCCACCTCGCAGGCAGAAGGTAGCATATTTTCGCTCATCATGCTCATGCTGGTGCATACATTACAACCATAGTTTTGCTGCAACGATGTCCAGCATTGAATAGCTGTTGCATCCAATGAGTTTGCCAGCATAAAATCGCCCAGCACTACATCAAGCTTTGCAATCTGCACCAGCTTGTCTGGAGGGGTAAGTCCGGTATTGGTATAAGCATGAATCTTATCCAGCTTATCTTTCACTGACCGGTCGGCTGCTGTGAGCTTATTGGCATTGCCAAGAATCTCTGAAAGATCAACCGTTGTAACAGAAATACCATTCCGTTGTAAAATTTTCTCACTATAGCGAACGGTATTGAAAGCACCGGGCCTGGCGCCAACTGCACCAATACGTACGGTCCGCAACCCTTTAACCACGCGGCAAACAGCTTCAAACTTTTTAAGATCAGCAATGAATGATTCATCCGTTGGCCTTACTACATGCCTGGTAGTTAATGAATACTTTATACCAAACTGGTATAGGTTATTGCACGCCGATATCTTGCCGCACCAGGCATCCCTACGGTTCACTACATCCATCTTTCCCAAATCATCAGGATAACCCTGTATCAGTACAGGCACATTTAATCCGGAAAGCTTGATCGTTTCAGCCACACCCTTTTCATCTCCAAAATTCGGCAGCACCACAAGTATCCCGTCTATTGCATCGGCATGCTGCTTAAATAGAGCAGCGCATTTTTGCGCTTCAGCAAAAGTTTCAACGCCGCCCAATTTTGAATCAGCATCGCTCAACAGAACCGGGGTAATATTCAATGTTTTAAACAGGTCCAATATCTCTGTTCTTGCTTCGGCTACTAACTTATCAGGAAAAAAATCGCGGTTGCCTATGATAATACCGAATGTACTGTTGGCTTTAGCTGACATAAATTATAATGCTTTTGTTTTAAAATAATGAATGTAGTACTGAACTTCCTTTTCCTTTCTGTCGGCCCCGGGAAGATCATAATCCTGGTCCGTTGGCGTATCGGCATCGGGGAAACGACGGGTGGTTCCTGTGCGCAAAACAAACCGTTCAACTGACCCCACAGGCTGGAAACAAATATTGAGCGAAGGTTTGCCATCGTTCACTGTTACCGAATAAAAGCGCGTGGTTGTATTCAACTCAATTTTTATATTGAGTTGTTCGCCTGCCTTATATTGACCAAGGCTCTTGTTCCTGTATCCTTGTTTGGTTAACAGGTTGCCCGCGGAATCAAGCATGAGCCGCAACGTGGCCTGTCCTTTCTTATCCTGCACCTCTATTTCAAGCAAGCCGCCATTTTGCTGTGCGGGTGTAATGGCAAACTCAATGGCAATATTTTTCGATTCAGGAAACAGGCGTTCTGCTTTTGCATAATCAAATGGATCACTATCCCGCAGCGATAATACTTTCTGATTTTTATAGGATTCAATATTTACCCTGCACCAAAGGGGGCTGTAAATATTCCACTCATTTAATTCAACACCTGACGCCAATGCATTGAACTCATCATTTACCTGGGTTGTAACCTTATCCCTTACCGGCACAGGAATTTTGCTAACCCACATATCCTCCTTGTTCATACTATACGTTACCCACATATTTCCATCGGCAGGCTTACCGTCCATTTCCTGGATACCACGCACATATTGCGGACCATAGCTCTTGTAAGCCCCTCCATACCGTAAGGAAGTTATCTCCCCATTTACAAGCAGAAGGTTCCTGTAATTCAATCCGTCGTCACTTACACTTAATGCCAAAGGCCAACGAAAGTCAGACGGGTTATACACCGTTGCATATTTACCGTCACTGGTTTTTTGCCCCCATATTTTGGCATTTGCATTCACAAAACCCGGTGCCCGCAAGGGACCGTATTCCCATGTTTTACCTTCATCCTTGCTGATGCTGGTTAAGGCATATTTCCAAAGCGCAACTACATTGCCATTTGCCAGGTGATAATAATTAAATGCTTTGAAATCCTTTTTTAACGGGATCAGCGGATCATTCCTATCACCTTCCTCTACAGTTTGCATCATCAACAATGGCGTGTTCAATATTTCATCGCAGGCGGCTACCAATCCTTTATCCTTTGATGATTTATAAAAAGGATAAGATGTATTTGTTTCATTGAATGAATGATTATAACGCAGAAAATAAATGGGGCCGAATGAACCATCGGCATTTATTTCCCTGATAACCCTGCCGACGCCGTTCCCATCGTTAGGATCATCTTTTTGCCCCAGTACAATGCCATAAAATGCCAGCGCGAATAAGCGCTTCGACTTTGAAGTGTAAAACCCAAACCGCTGGTGCATGACTGCTAATGAATTTTTTGCCGAATCCGTTTTTCCTTCCTTGGCAAAACCATCGGGAATTTTATAAGGAGGGAAAATTACAACGGGATAAGACCAGTTATAGCCATCCTTTGAAGATTGCAATAATGTTTGCCCCGGGGGAATATGCTCACCAACCGGATCGCTTAAATACTCGAGGTAATAGGTATTGTTCCAGTAAGCCAGCATCGGCGCATGGTTGTACGTCCATGAAGCAGCCCCGGTATCGGTGCGGTTGGCACGCATGGTTTGGATATTGTGTACCCCTACCGCCGGTGATAATTGCCCATGATGATAATCGACATTCGACAATGTAGTACCCGTGTAGCGAACTGTGTCCTGGCCAATTAAAATTGAACAATGAATAATCAATAATATCGTAAGTAGTTTTCTCATGCTCTATTTCTTTATCAACTTTCTGATGACTTTTTTACTTACCGGGACAATGGTTCCATGCTTATGCCCCTCCGGAACTTTTACCTGCGTGGTTACATTCTCAAAATTGACAAAGTCTTTTGTGGCCGATGCTTCATAAATTTTCTTCCTGTACGAATCGTAATAGATAAGCCACTCATCTTTCACCTTTACTACAGCAGGCCCTTCTGTAAAATTATCACTGAAGGACTTTGAGATATTTGTCCACGGACCGAGTGCGGATGTTCCAAAGGCAACCTTAATATTCCGTTCCGGTCTTGTATTATCTTTCAGCACCAGCACATAATCGTCTTTCTTTCTTTTTACAATCACTGCATCAATCACACTAAACTTCGGATCAAGAAATAATTTTGTATCGCTGAATGTTTTAAAATCAGGTGTAGTGGTTACATACATCCGGTGGTTGTTACTGTCTTCTTCAATCCCTTTATCAAACCTGCCGGGGATACAGCTTGCCCAGATGATAATGAACCTTGAGCTGTCCTCATCGTAAAAAAGCTCAGGCGCCCACACATTTACCGTGGCCGGCTCATGCTGCATTACCGGGATAAATTGCTGCTCGCTCCAATGCAATAAATCTTTTGAAGAAGCATATCCAAAACCTTTATCGCCACGCCAACTGCTCGTCCATACCAAATGAAATGTACCATCGGGGCCTTGTACCATCGAGGGATCACGCATCACTTTTTCACCCCCCACTTTCGGCTGTAAAAGAACTGTATCGAGATCCGTCCAGCTTTTCCCGTCGTAACTGTACAACATGCGCAAACCCTCATTCGCAGGTTCGTGAAAAGATGTGAACAGGTAAGCCTTGTTAGAACAGGAAGCCAACCCTACAATGAGCGATATGATGAACAGGAGCCTCAATATCTACCTTTCTAATATTAACACCCAATCATTTCCATTTTCCTTTTCACCTGGCGGATCAAACTCAATGGAAGCCAAACCCTTTCCCAAAGCAAACTTTTGCATTTCGCCATTCCTGGGGTTATACCAGCTAGCCTTTTTCGGTTTAAACCCAAACTTCGATTCGTCCACTATAAAACTGTGGCCATTATATACATAAAACATAACATAATTTTTACCCTTAGTGGCGGCCACTCTTTCGTAGCGACTACCACTGTTCACCACGGCATCCTGTGCAGGCACCCTGTCAAAATACGATTTACCCAGCATCAGCTTTTTCAGGTAAACCATTTGCGTGGCCCCGGGCGATTTAATGGTCTCTTTCCAGTTGGCCCTTACGCCATAGTTTGCCGTCCAGTCGCCCATTTTATTAAACTGCATTACCGAGTTTTCACCATAAGTAAACCCTGCACCACCTGCAAATACGCTCCAATATGCATACCGGCGCAGGTCAGTATCTTTCCAACGAGGTTGCAAACTATCATGTAAACCATGCGGAATATTCTCGTAAGAAGGCTCACCATCCAAAGTGGGCTTTACCGGTTTCAGGTTATAATCCACATTCACAAACTTCCAGTTGTCTTCACCATAATGGTTGGTTTCAGCGCTGCTTGTATCCTGCGCATAGTTCTTGTGCCCGCTTTGAAACATATTGAAATCGAGCCATGCTTCGTTGTGAAACCAATCGCTTGAAGAGGTTCTGCCACGCGGATGATAAGTTACCAAATGGTCAGGGTCAAGTTCTTTTAAGGTGGCGCCAATAACTTTCCATACGTCCATACCATCGGTTCCTTCTACATCTCCTCCATTCAGCCAGATAATATTCGTGCTGTTTTTATAACGCTGCGCTAAAAATTTGGCATAGGCTTCTCCCTGCTGAACATTCACTTTACCACTCTTTACATTGCTTCCCCATACGGGGACCATCGCCATATAAATACCGCGTTTGGCTGCTTCTGCCACTATAAAATCAACATGGTCCCAATAATCGTAGGCTTCTGTATTTTGGAAATCGTTGCCCGGTGTTACATTGGGCTTCGACACATCTTCATTGATCAATGCAAAATCACCATATACATTCTTTGTATTGTTCATATCATGCAGCACCATCACCTGTACCACATTAAAACCCTGTTGCTTCCTGGTTTCAAGATATTCCACCGCATCTTCACGGTTGCACTTTACAAACAATAGCCAGCCTGTATCGCCTATCCAGAAAAACGGTTTACCATCTGCGGTCTGAAAGAAACGATTGTTGGCTGAAACTTTCAACTGCATCATTTGTGCCTGCGCAAAGCAGGCAATCAATAAACAAAATATGGTTAATACCTTTTTCATACTTTATCTTTTCTCCAACTTTTTGGTAACCGTGTTATAAATAATGCTGCTTTTTCCATCGCTCAACACATATTCATTGGCATTGGTGGAAGGTACCGGTTTCATGCCAACGGCTGCTTTCAGTAAGGCTTTATCCGTGCTTGCAGGCAGAAAGCTTAAACTACCACCTGCCATAAAGGCTGCCATACCAAACTCGGGATAATTATCACCACTATACACAACTGCCTTTCCGGGAAACTTTGTGCGGTATTCATTCACGGCCCTGTACACCTGCTCAAAACTTGTTTTCTTAGGTTTCAGCAACCGGGCATGCTGCCTTGGAGCAAGATGTTGTCCGCCCTTTGGTGCATAAGCATTACCGTCGGCTTCATAATGCCAGTACCTGATATCAATAATATCAACTACCGCAACCCTTTTGGCATCCTGGAGTATGGCATCCTGCACATCTTTGGTTGTACCAAGCGCTATCAAAATATTCTCCCCGGTTTCCTTTTCATATTCGGCAACCACATCCAGCCAAAATTGGACAAAATGCAGCGGCCCGGTAAACTCGGCGCTAATGGTATGGATAACATTGTGCTGCCCTTTAAAATTGGAAAGACTCTGCCTGATAAAATTTCTATGCAATGCATTCAGCGTTGGATTGGCGGTATCATAAAACCACTCGTCCATAAAAATACGTTTATCTCCCGCATAAGGCACAGGTTCGGGAAAAGGCGTCTTGTTCACATTGTTGGCTGTTCTCCACGGGAAATCGGCATAGTGTGCCCCTGCCTCAATAATATTATGCTGAAAATAATGCTGTTGCAACAGGATGCGACCATTTTCTTCGGCAAGCTTTGCAAAGGTTGAAAGCCTGTCCCAATACCAATGATTGGGCTTGGTTAAGTCGTACAGGCTTAGTCCGTCATAAGCCAGCCCCTTACCGGTTCGCGCAAAAGGCAATTCATAAAACGGCGCCCAAACATCACCATCCATACGGCGGATGCGTTCATGATCATCGCGCCTTCTATCGTACCACAAACCGTAATTGTGTTCAATGGCCAATTGATTGCCAGCCACCATATCCTGTACAAGTGTATCCAGGTCATCCGTAAAACCGGTGCCTGTAAAGCCGGGTACAAAGCGTGTAATATGCGGCCTGGCCTGCCCTGCTTTTCCCGGGCGAAGGCTTCCACTCCACCAGGGCACATCAGTTCTTCCACCCACTGCCAACTGGCCATCCACAACCAGCCAACCGTTCTTTAACCCAAGTGTTTTTAATGGTGCAGAGGCGCTTTTATTCTTTATTGAAACTGCACTTCTCACAGCAATTCCTTTTGCATCAGTTGGAATAGGATTATGCTCGCCTGCCTTTTCAATCCACTGCAATAAGGTACCGGCAGGTTGCCTTGCTATTTTGGTAAGTTCTTCAGCTACTTCTACCGAAGGGCTGCTTGACGCATCGGTAGTTATTGGCATTATGAATGCCTGCTTAGGCGATGCCTTTCCCAACCGTTGGGCAAGCAATCCATAAAACAAGCTGCGCGGATTCAAATGGTTATTCGATTCGGCCCAATAACCATTACCATTAAACTGTGCCCAACTGCCATAGCTCCAGTTTTGAGCTGATGGTGGCTGCCAGCATTCAATCCTGGCGGCACTGCAATTCCACAGCATGCTGTTGGCAGTATTCCAACCTGCGCCGTTACCATCCTGCCCAAGGTTTGAAAATAAGATGGCCTGGGCATCGATATTGACCACATCAAACAACAAACCGGGCGACATACTTTGTATGCCTCCACTGAAACTGTAAGGACGGTAAGCTTCGCATTGAACAAATGCATTGGGGCCTGGTGCGCAATAGCCTGTTGCAAAAGGGTGCATGGCATATTCTGCATAGCAGCGCTGAAAAAGCGTTTGCTGCCCTGCGGTAAAAAACGTATTCCGGCGCCAGCCGCCCAGTTCGCTAACCGGGTTAAGCGCAATACAATCCTCCACCGTTACACAGCTTGCTGAAGGGCCCAGCAGTACGGCGCTTCCTGCAAAATTTCTGAATACTACCTGGCGAACCCAGCAATCCTTTGCGCGGTCGATGGTTATGGCCATCCAGCAATGGTCTTCATCCTTTGGATTGGTAGTATCAAACGTGGATTGCAATGCCAGGTTCTCAACCCCCGATTCTTTTAGCCTGCCCGCCCACTTGTAGGGCGATAAAAAACCGCCTCCATACTGCGCATCAAGCGCCATGGTAAGCGGCGCATCCAGGGTAACGGTGCTACCATTGACGGCAGTAATCACACGGTCCCACTTCATTTCATGTTCGCCGGGTTTCCAGCCAAGCGCGGTAATGCCACCGCCGAAATGGTCGGTTCCTAAATCTTTTATCCAATTTTGAGTAGATGGCCGTTTTACCCAAACAGCATCGCCGGGTTTTAACCCCGAAGCATCTGCCAGGGTAATGACTGATGAATTAACCGGTACAAAGCTATCTGTAACTGCAACGCCCCTTCCCGACACTGAATCAGGAATGCCGGCCATCGTAATCAGCGTTTCTCTTGAAAAGCCTGAACCCATTAAAAGCGTTCCGTCTTTTCCAGTTCCGCTTCCTCTTAGCACAACTCCTGAAGCAGTCATTTTCAAACTGCCCGAAATAGTAAATACACCGGGCGGCAACAATACGGCACCCCTAAACCCTGAAGCATCGGGCGTTAAAGCGCCCACCTCATCCAACGCGCTTTGTATAAGCTCAGTTGCATCCCCCGCAACATGGGCCACAACCAATTTGATGGGAAGATTGGGTATGGCCTGTTCAGATTGCCTGTACCCTGCAAATGAATAATCCGGAACCAGGTTGCCCTGCTTGTCGGCATGGCGTACAATTTTGCCCCCCTGTTCAATAGTGAGCGGCTGCCATTCCTTTGCCTTCTGGGCCGTAGCCACGAATGAAATATTCCAGCAGGAAACCCAAAGGATTAACCTTAAAACAGCTCTCAAAATTGAATGATGGTATAAATGTTGGCCGGCGAGCAAAACCCTGTATTTGGTTTAAAATTATTAAAATCATTTGGTAGGGCAACAGTTAAATAACTGAAACGAATTTAAAAAAAAATGTTTTAAAAAAGGCCGGTTACTTTTTTGAAGCCTTTGCTTCAATCTCATTTAAATACTCTTCAATATTGGTATACCCATCGCCATTCCTGTCTTTCACCGAATCCGAAGGATCGTTTGGATTTAAACCGGCTTTCTTTTCCCAATCATCGGGCAGGCCATCATTGTCCGAATCTTTATAAGGTGTTCCCTTGTAAACAGGGTACCCGCCTACCTGTGCAATATCGGTAATAATGCCCTGCTTATAGGAATCAGGAGAAAGGCGCCTGTGTTTGAACTGAGTAGTAGCCGGAACATAATCTTTGTTATATGCAAATTCACCTGTTCTAACCTGGTTAATAACCCTTGCATCAACCGGATCGCGAACCGGCAAAGTTGCACCTGCATTATTCAACACATAATCATAGGCAGTTTTCGCATCCATTACCGTAATTTTTGGCATGGGAAGCGGTTTATCCCAAACCATATAAGGCTGGTATGGTCCGGCATTATTCCTGTCCTCCGTTTGTACGCCGCCATCCCAGTTATCTTTAGTAACCCTTTCATTTCCTTCCATTATATTACCATGCACGTATGCTCTTCCATAAGTTTGGTAGGGCAATTTGCTGCGACCGCTTTCGGGTTTTAATATCCGGTGTCCAATTTGTGATTTGGGTGTAAGCGGCCCGGGTTTAAAATAATTATTGAAAATATTGTACTGCGCACGATAGTCGCCACCATCAATGGAACGGTGTACCCAGTTGAAAACCACGTTGTTTACAAAGTTGAAAATGCCATACCAACCGATGCTTGGGTTGCGGCCTGCATTATCCGCCCAAAGGTTACGCATGAAAGTACAATTTTCACCACCCAGCGTGCTGCCGAAAGCATGGTTCCAGGTATCAAGCGCTTCACTAAAAATTGAATTTTGAATGGTAATATTTACAGTACCCAGCTTTTGCTCAATAGCGCCTGTACTGTCGTTATACATGTGGCGATACATACTCATGTTTTCATCAAGTCCCCAGCTTGCGCTTACATGGTCTATCATAATATTTCCAACCGGGTTGCCTCCAATGGCATCGTCCCTGCGCCCCACCCAGGTTTCGCCCCTGCGGAAACGCATGTAGCGGATCACCACATCATGTGTATTGATCCAAACCGTTTCGCCTGCCACGCATACGCCATCGCCGGGCGCGGAATGACCCGCTATTGTAATATAAGGTGCACGAATAATCAATGGTGATTTTATCCTGATGATACCCGAAACATTGAACACAACAGTACGCGCGCCGGCCGTTTCGCAGGCTTCGCGCAAAGTGCCTGGCCCACTGTCTTCGAGGCTGGTTACCACAATCACTTTACCGCCACGTCCGCCAAAGCTATAAGCGCCACCACCTTCAGCGCCGGGAAAAGCCAATATTTCTGCCTGTGGCAAATCCTCCGGCTTACCCGCAAACGGAATGTATGGTTTACCGTTACGCGCATCTTCCTGAATTTTAGGCCAGGCCTTCTGCCAGGCTTCATCGCTGGCTTTATTGGCAGCTTTCAATAGCGAATCAGCACGTTGCTGATCTTCCTTAGGAACATCGGGGTATTGGGCATTGGCAACAAATCCAAAACTCAGCAACAAACCCAATATGGACACGGGGACAAATCTTCTTTTCATCAATTTTCCAATTTTTAGATATAATAAAACACTACCCTTTTCTGCCACATACCCCCCGTCAAGTAACTGGAAACACCTACAGAGCTTAACCTCCATTTACAAACAAGAGCGCTCAAAACGCTCCTGTTCGTAATATAATTATTTACTTGAGTTGAACGTTCCCTGTCCGCCACTGTAATCAAGCCAGCCAACGGTTTGTTCAATCCATGGATTGTAAGAAAGAACTGTACCGCTCAGGCCAGACAGGTAATAATTAGGCCTGTACAGAATGTTTACAGCATTTGAACCGTCACGATCCATTGCCTGATCAAGCTTTGTCATTACAAACTTTGATTTGTAAAGCGTTTTAAGCTTAGCGATTTCTTCATTAAAAGTGGCTGTAGAGGCATCGGGATCAATCAAAATATTTCTGTCTGCGGCAGTTAGCGGATCGGAACTGCTGTAGTTGATTGCCTGCCAATAGTAGCCGGTTCTGTTGGTGCCATTAATTGGAGTAAGGCCGAGCTTGCTGCAGGTATTTGCATTGGGGTTGCCTGTAGAGTATCCGTCATATAATAACCAACGGTGTATATCCCAGTACCGCTTGCCTTCGTAAGCCAGCTCCACTCTGCGTTCGTACAGCACTGCCTCAATAGCCTGGTACTTGTTGGCCAAAGTTCCGATACCGTAATTATCAGCAGCCGGAATGCCCACCCGTGCACGAATTTTTCCAAGATAAAGAGTGGCGTTCGCAACATCGCCCTTTGCCGCATAGCATTCAGCAATGTTCAACAGCAACTCGGCATAACGATATTCGAAGATGTCGGTGCCGGAAAATGCGAGCAAGGTAGTATCTGCAGCCGGGTTCGACATTTTACGCACTACAGCAGGGCTGGCTGTTTGATTGCCGCTATTGGCACCAAAATAGGTTGGGTTGCCGGTGGCAGAAGGGCGCCACCTGTAGAAGAAGGTCGTTTTGTTTGCATTAGTTTTTGTACCCCACTTGGCACCTGAGAAAGCAAATGTGCGGTAAAAACGGGGGTCCCTGTTTTCGAAGAAGAAAGTGTCCACATAACCGTTAGCTGCCGTGGGGCGACGGCCATCGGCTAACGGGAACAAATCAAGCATTGCTTTTGGTACGGAAATACCATTTCCTGATCCATTAAAATCTTTTGGCCTTATAGAGTTTTCCCATGAACTGTTATAACCTGCAGAGCTTGTTTGGTTGGTAGAAAGCAGGATAGCAAATATCGCTTCCTTGTTACCGCCACTACTTACGTTATCATTTACATAAGTCATTTCAGCCCATTGTTTGGCAGTATTGCCATACAATCCATATCCGGCAGAGGTTAAAGCAGCTTCTGCAGCCAAACCCGCATCTAAAGCAGCCTGCCATTTTGGGCTACCCGGATTATCCCAATCGGAATTGAACAACGGGCTTGCAGCCGTAAGCAGCACACGGCTTTTCATTGCCAACGCCGCAGCGCTTGTAAAACGCCCATAGCTTGTAGAAGGAACCGCCCACTTTGCCGGCAACAATGCTGCGGCCGAATCAAAATCCTGTACAATTTGCTTAAAGCATTCTGCTGCAGTGGATCGTGGTACCCTGATAGCGGTATCGGTACTGCTTGCCTGTTGCACCTTAAGCACTAAAGGCACACCGCCATATGTACGCACTAAATAGAAGTATTGCAATGCACGGAAATAGTAGGCCTGCCCTTTTGCTGAATTGACAAACTCACGGGACAATGCCTGCCCTTTTTCTTCAATTTTTTCCAACAAAAAGTTAGCGAAACGAATACGGGTATAAGGCGTGTTTGATGTACCGGAAGTAAGTGTTCCACCATAATAGGCATCAGCTTCTGTAGATAGTTGCAAATTTTTATTTGGATTGATATAGTTGCCCACTGTTCCGCCTATTTCCTCGGTATTCCTTGTTTTGGCATCACCAAAACTGCCCAAAGTGGTTTCGTCCTGTGTGGGGTTTCTATAGTTTACAAAAAAATAATTGTAAATCCTGTCCACATAATATCCCGTCAGCACTTCATTGGCAAACACCTGGTCTTCGCCATATTTATCATAGGGCTTCATATCTTCGAGGAAATCCTTTTTGCAACCCGACACCATAACTGCACTAATGGCGATGAGTGATAATATTTTATTTTTCATAAAAGTTGTAATTAAGCAATACTGAAATTTAGAATCCTAAATTAATTCCTAGCGCCCAGGTTCGAAGTGTAGGATAACCCACTTCAATTCCATCGTACATGTTGCGATGCTTGCCAGGGTATGGATTATACAAATCCCATAGGTTATACCCGGAAAGCACCAGTTTGGCATTGGTCATGTGCATTTTGGCGACCAAAGTTTTTGGCAATGCGTACCCAATGCTCATTGAACGAACTACACATCTGAATGAAGGAAGTGTCCAGAAATCTGAATTTTTATACGCAGAGGAATAAAACGCCATGTTTGGAAACTTGCCATTTGGATTATCGGTGGAGTCGTACATGTCGGTTAAATAAGAAACCTGCGACCAACCTGCATTCGTACTTGAAGTGCCTTGCTGCACCCTGTCATAGCTATTCCAACCACCCCAGGTTGTGGCAATCTGCGCCATAAGGCTTACCGATTTCCAGCCAATGCTTATATTAGAGGTAATGCCATAAGATTGATTCTTTTTTGCTATTTCAACAAAGTCCTGCGCGTCCTGGATCTGTCCGTTCTGCCCGCCAATTGTTTTATTGTTTGCATCTAAATTACCGGCTACATCTTCGTATGCCATCATGCCTTTCCTCATGCCTGCCCGGGTGCTAATGGCAGCACCGCCTGCATTATACAATGGCGTGGTGCCGGCCTTGTTGGCTAAGTCGGTCAGGTAGGCCCAATATGCATCCAAATCCGCATCTGTTCTAAGAATGCCATCTCCAGTAGAAGTACCCTTCCAGGTGCGATAGCCCCATTCAGGTGTAATCAACGAATATCCCTCTCTTTTTTTACCGGCAAAGGTTGACTCATAGTTAAAAGGCTGATCAAGATACTGCTCCACCCGGTTATTAGACCAGCCAAAATTCGCACCAATAGAATAGGTAAAGTCTTTGCCTATATGGTCGTTCCAGGTTGCAGCAATTTCAGTACCCCAAAATTTAACAGCACCATAGTTTTGCTCGGCAAATGAACCACCCACAGAAATAGGCACATTAAGCGCTGCAGACATATCTGTCAACAAATCGGTTGATGTATTATAGTAATAATCTACACTAAAATTCAGGCGATTTTTCAATATAGTCATGTCAATGCCAAAATTGCGCTGAATGGTTTTATCCCATTTAATGTCTCTGAAAGGAGTAACCTCGGGTGTAATGCCGTATGTATAGTTACCGCCGCTTGTTCCAAAAGCCATGCCCTTGTCCAGCGCAAGCCCATAGAGCTGCAACCATCTCCAGGCCTTCACATTATCGTTACCTGTTTTACCCAAAGACACACGCAGTTTCAGGTTATCTACCCAGTCAATATTGTCTCTGAAAAAGTCTTCTTCAGATATATTCCACCCAAAAGAAACATTTGGGAAGAAACCCCAATAATTTTCAGGAGCAAATTTGCTGGAAGCATCGGTACGAAACTGCATGGAAGCCAGGTATTTGCTTTTGTAATTATAATTTACACGGCCCAGGTAAGAAAGCGTGCCTCCTTCTCTTCTGTAAGTGATAGTGTTGGAGGTATTTAAGGTACCCGCAGAAACAGATGTTCCGTTATATACACCCGGAATGGGGTTGTCATAAATTTGATAGCGGTCTTCGTTAGATACTTTTGAACGCTCGCCAATAAATACCGCAGAGATATTGTGATCTCCAAAACTGCGATCGTAGCTGGCAATAAAGTTCATTTGCTCTAATGAACTGGTAGTATTGTCGTAAGTTACCCTTGAGTTTGAACGGTTAGTGACTTTAGCACTCCAGGTAGTGGTCGGCGAATACAAGTGATTGTTAGCAGTCGCCAAATTACTTCCCTGGTAAAATTCAATAGGCATCTGAACCTGCTCGGTATTACCGGCGTTATAAGTGATTGCATAAGTTCCTTTCACCGACAAGCCTTTTACAAATGGCAAATCGTATTGCAATGAAAAGTTACCTGTATAGTTAAAATTCTTATTAGTTGTAAACGACCCATTGTTCAACAATGCATAATAATTCCAGTTAGACAATGAGTTGTTACCGGTGGCAGAGCCAAGTTTGTTGGGGCCGAGCACCGGCGATACATACTTGGTAACACCATTGACATTGTATTGCCAGGGAATGTATTTAGGCATGTGCAACAACACACTATAGTCGTTTTGCTCGCCACCCACTGCATAGCCGTCGGAGAAATTAATTTTGGTGAAAGACTTTTCAATATTGGTGCTATTGCCAGACAGTATAGCTGAAAGTTTCAGATTATTTACCACTTTCACCTCAACACCGGTTCTAAAGGTGAGCCTTTTAAAATCCTGTGTGCCCAGGTTTGCACCTTGTTGATAGTAAGAGCCACCGGCAAAATAAGATGCTTTCTCCGAGCCTCCGCTTACGTTTAATCCGTGCTGCATGGCAAAAGCTTTTTCCCAATCGTTGGCCAGCCAATCATAATTCAGCGAATCCATTGCGTTCAACTCAGCTTCAGAAAAAAAGTTGTTGGGGTTGCCTGTCATGGTGTTGCCCAAGCCACGCTGCATCCTGTTAGAAAAAATACCGTACTCACGGGCATTCATCACTTTACTGTGGCTTACAGCATCATTCACTTCGAACTTGCCGGAATAGGTAATTCTTGGAGGGCCGCTTTTACCTCTTTTTGTCTTCACCACAATAGCGCCCTGTGAAGCCCTTGTGCCATAAATAGCCGCACTTGCATCTTTCAAAACAGTAATGCTTTCTACTTCCGACAGATCCAACCTGTTGAAATTGTCGAGTGTTGGCAGGTTGGTGGCCGGGTCTATTTGCACAACATCATCAATTACGATTAAAGGAATAGTACCACCGCCATCCTTACCCCAGTTGAACTGCTGGCGTATAGAAACCGTTGCCATTGCACCAGGGCGGGTGCTTCCACCGCTTACGTTTACGCCGGGCACCTGCCCGCGAAGCATTTCAGTTATTGAAGCCACCGGCAGGTCTTCCAATTTTTTCATATTAATCGGAACTACAGCACCGGTAACATTCCTGGCTTTTTGCGTTCCATAGCCTATCACCACCACATCTTCAAGGTTAGAAATGTCGGGGTCTAGTTTAATACTATACACTGTCCCCTCACCCACCTTAACGGTATGTGGGTGTCGGCCTACCATGGTAAATTTTAGCTCTGATGGGCCCAGCGGAAGTTGAATGGAAAACTCCCCAGCTCCATTGGTAAATACCCTGTTGTTTGTACCGGTTTCGCTGATGGTAACCTGTTCAAGGGGTTGCCCTTTTTCGTCAGTTACTTTTCCCGAAACCAATCTTTTTTGTTGGGTACTGTCTGTTTTTTGCGCCATAATACTGGCAGGGATAGCCATGCACAAGATGGCCAAAGCGACAAGCAAATTAAATCTCATAATTTTAGTTTGAGGTCAATCGTTTTAAAAAAATTTCAGTGTGTTGATCGGCAAGCCCTAAAGCAATCTTTCGTGTTGGAATGATGATGTAAAAGTACAGGCCCTTGTATCAGGAAGCAATGCACCCTATTACAGAATTAATGGATTATTTTCCTAACTACGGAAACGATTGCGTAAATCGAAAATCGCTCCCATTACTTTATAAAACCCCTACTCCTGTTACGTTTCAGGCGATTATACCTCCTATAAGTCAACACAAAAGGGATGCATAATGCACCCCTTTTGAAAACATATTTTTGAACCCGGCTTAGTATTTTATGCCTGCGGCCTTCATTCTTTTCTCCCATTCGGCTCTTTCCTTCTGTGTATCGTATCCTTGTGCGGCCAGGTAATTATTAATGCGTCCCTTATGTTTTCCAAACCACCAATGTTTCTTTTCACTTGATTCGGCATCCATAGCTTTTTCCCTTGCCGCTACCAATTCCTTCATGATGGTATCCTTTTGTTCTGAAGTAAGTGAAGGGATCATATCGCAATATCCTTTGTAAGTAATGGGTAATACGCTGTAAGTAAGTCCATCTTTTACCTGCGCTATTTGAGGTTCGGTTAAGTGCATGCTTAGCGAACTCAAAAAAATGGGATGCAAAGAATCAACAGACTTTACCGATGCCTGCTCAATTTGCTTTGCGGCAGTTGTATCTTTTATGCCCGCATCCTTCATGGCCTTCAGCCCGCCATCCCTTTTAGCATAAATCTTATTCAGGTTAAAATAATGCATGGCAATTAATTGAGAAACCTGAGTTTCTTTAGCAGGGTCATTTAATGCCATACTTTTTACAATTTTTGCTGCACGGCCTTTTACTACTTCCATGTAAGCGTTGTCTTCATTTTGTGCCGAAAGATTGGCGCCAACCATCAGCAAAAGGCTTAAAAAAATCAAATTAAATTTATTCATACTTTAAAAATTTTAATCGTTATTGCACTTCAAGTGTACTCAGGAAAAGTCCTTTAGCTTTCCTGCTTATCAACTCAATGGTGTAGTTACCTGCATTAATGGTTGTTCCGGTGTTTGTTTCCATCAACCCCCATTTATTGGGGAGATAAGGTTCAAATTTTAGTATTTCCCTTTTCATCAGGGTACCGTCTGCTGCCTTTATTAACATTTCCATTTCATAATTTTCCTGCGAACGGTTTACATACCTGAACCTGAGTGCATACATATCGGCTACTCCAACTGTAAATGGCCAAACAATTGTATCGCCCTGCTCCCTTGTAAAACCCAGGCAGGGCCTTCCATTCACACTGTCCTTTTGTACGCCTGTGGTAAATTGGCTAACCTTATCATACCTGAAGCTTACCGTTGGCTTTTGATCATAGGCCGGATCGATGGAAGTTTGCGGGGTAACAGCAATAAATAAAGCGATTCCATTCAACATGGCAGCGTGTTCTACCATGGTTCTTGCAGGCATCTCCTTTTTGTACAACCACCAATTGCTTTTTGATCCTGCTACTTTTACCCGCAATCTTGTATCGGTAAAACCTTCCATATCGTCCAAAGGCTTACACGTAGAATCATCGAAAGGAATACCTATCCATACCACTGCATCCTTGTTAAGCTCAAAGGAAAACTTTGGTATTTCCTTTACTTTTCCCGGTTGCTTGAATTTCAACCATTCAGCGCCGTATAAAACGGATGGTATTTCCCAAAAGCCGCCTTGCCTGCCTTCCAAAAATTGCTGCCCAGTTTGAAGCCAGTATTGAACATTCACCGGTTCCTCTTCCTTTCCCCCGATTAATTTTGCATCGGCAATAAGCGAAGCAAATACCGGCGGGAATTGATCTTTATCTTTTTGGGGGGCATCCTTACGGGCAATAGCAATGGCTGAAATAATGGCTTGTCCTGCCCTTACTTCAGGGAAACTGATTACAATTTTACCATCCTCCACTATTACCGGAAACTTTTTCACAATGGTCCTTTGCGTGCCTGCTTCCTTAAAAATATCAAGGTTCCTGATCCGTGTTTCTCCATTGATGGCCACATCAAACAAGCGCCAGCCTGTTGCATCCATTCCACCTCCCACGCCATACCAGGGTTCTTCAAAAAACAAACTCACTTCATATTCCCCATCGTTCACATCAAACCGATAAGCGAGTTCCTTTTGCCCAAACCGGTAATACTGAAACAAAGCATGCTGTTGTGTACCCGCAATTTCCCGGTATTGATACCGCTGACTTGCAAAAGCGGGATGCAGCCCGTAAAAACCTGATGACCATGATTTGTAACCAAACCCGTTCGTTTCATCATAGGGTATATCAGGTAGCCAGTTATTTCCCCAGGAATCCTTATACGCAGGCCCGCCGCAATTCAACCTGAACAGGTAATGCATGCCAGGATCGGGTTGCATAATATCTTTTTCAGTCACGCGCTTCTTCAACTTTGCGGCAACCGATGGCAGGTGATGCAGCAAGATGCTATCGCTTGCAACGGGTTTACCATTGAAGTAACCCACCGCAATCAGTTTATTGAATCGTATATTAATTCCATCCCAGCGAAAATGCGTCCCAATTCCATGCCTGGTTTTTACCCCCAAAGGAAAGCGTGTATCTGCATTGTAAAGCGCTACCGAATCGCAATTGGAATAAACAACCAGGTTATCTTTTACCCCGGTTGTACTCCAGCGATCAGGCCATGTATGCGAGGAGATATACACCATTGGTTCTTTAGCGGCAGAAACATAATTGCTGCGGAACATATAAAACACATCGGTCGGTTCGCCCCAAAGCGTAAATAAACCTTTGTAATTAACCGGGCCAATTTTATCAATTTCTCTTACCCCTTCACCACTTTGCGCCCTGCCCGGGTTTTCGTGGCTGTACAACAGCCAATGAAAATGTCCCGTGGTATTTTGTTTCACTTTTTCAGCCAGCCGCACTTTTGTTTCCATCATGCGCGTCATGCGTTCTTCGCTCAATATCTTGCTGCTGTAATGCTCCTCATCGCTGTGTAAATCGGTTGTACGCCAGGCACCATACTCGCCAATCAATACCTGGCGCTGAATATCCTTGTCATAAGTTGCAGGATCGCCGCCATAAGTTCCGGTCCAGTTTTGCGGCACATCCCAATCGGTTCCGGTTCCCCCGTTGCAGGTGGTTATCTTTCTTTGAACGGTGGCCGTCGGATCAAGCTTGCGGATGATATCGCTGCACTCTTTGGCAAAAGCTTCGGGCAAAACGCTTTCGTTCTCCAATCCCCAAAGTATGTTTGATGGACTGTTTCTCCGCTCCTTTACCCATTGAATAAGCAATCGTTTGAAATTGGTTTTGAATGCCTCATTATCGTACCAGATATGTGCAGCCATTTGCGGCCACCACAAAATACCCAGGCTGTCCCAGTAATGTTGATACCGCAGGTTATGAGGCTGATGCGCATCGCGAAATGCATTATAACCCGCAGCACGAACCTGAGCCACACGGGCCGCTACCTGTTCGGCGCTGAATGCATGGCTGTTCCCCAGTAAATGCTCATATTCAGCAGTACCGTTAATAAAAACAGGTTTTCCATTCAGTAAAAAAACGGCGGCGCTATCCTTTGGGTCGGGCCATTTTACCCAACGGATACCATACTCCACCGTATCCGTATCCACCAGATTATTGCCCTGGTAAATTTGTGAAACCACTTTATACAGGTATGGATTTTGCAGGTCCCATAGGTTCAGCTTTCCTTCTAATTTTATATCAGTACCAAGCTCTTTTATTTCACCAGCATTTATTGTGGCCGATTGTTTGGTTTCTGCTATTTTCTTATTATTCCTATCCAGCAAAATATTCCTGATCTCAAAGTCAGCCCGTTCTTTTCCATAGTTTTTTGTTTCGGTAGCAAGATGGAGTACGGCACGTTGTTCATTTACCGTTACATCATTCCAAACATGCATGCCAAACGGCTCAATGCGCAATGGATTTGTTATTACAAGGCTTACAGGCCGGTAAATACCCATTGGCTGCGAACCTTCCGAAAACCCGATCTCATTGCTGCAACCACCGCATACCCAGGGCAGGTCTTTAATGTTGGCAGGATGCCCGGCTTTTACAGTCAATAAATTCAGGGAACCCGGTTTAACAAAATCTGTCACATCAATAGTGAAAGTAGTTCGTCCGCCCGCATGTTCGCCCGCTTTTTTACCGTTAATAAATACCGTTGCATAACTACCCACTCCTTCAAAAAACAGGAAGTACCTGTCTGATTTATTGGATTCAGGTACCAAAAATTCATGACGGTACCAGGCATAGCCGTGCAGGTTTCCATGCTTCATGCGTCTTACACCATGATAAGTATCCCAGTTATGTGGAATGGTAACAGCCTTCCAATTTTTCACTTCTCCCGTTTGCACCGAAATTTTATCATACGCATCGTTGAGTGAATCATCTGCCACGGTAAACCATGTGCCATCCAATGGAATTTGCTTCCGTATTCCATTTTGCGCAACTGCATTTGCTGCCAAAAAGAAAAACAGGATAATATGTAAAAAACGTTTTCTCAAAATGAAATCTCTGTCTTCTTTCCGGGAACCAATTCAACCAGCTTTTCATTATTCAAATACCTGACGCGAACCTTTGCCGGCTTATCTGCTTTTAGCCAAAGCCCCGAAAGTTTATGAGCTTTCCAATCCATGTCTAAAACAATTCCACCTCTTGCACAAAGCCCGTGAACGTTACCCTCAGCCCAATCCTGCGGCAAGGCGGGTAACAATTCAATAAACCCGTCGTGACTTTGCACCAGCATTTCTGCTACACCTGCCGCTCCGCCAAAGTTTCCATCAATCTGGAAAGGCGGATGCGCGTCGAACAAATTCGCGTACACACCGCCTTTTTCCGCAGCATTGGGGTTGGCATCGCTGGGTTCGAGCAGCGCCTTCAAAATTTTCATGGCATGGTCTCCATCTTTGAACCTTGCCCACAAATTCAGTTTCCAGGCCAGGCTCCAGCCGGTGCCCGAATCTCCACGGTATTCAAGTGATTTTATGGCAGCCTTCATCATAGCTGCATCTTTCCAGGTAATATCGGTGCCGGGATAAACACCCCACAAATGTGAAACATGCCGATGGTGGTTAGTTGTATCATCCACATCGGCTATCCATTCCTGTAACTGACCATAACGGCCAACTATATTGGGCGCAATGGCAGGTATCAATCCTTTAATTGAATCAATCAATTTATCATTTGCATTAAGAATAGTTGAGGCAGCCACTACACTTTGAAAAAGTTGCCGGATTAGCTGATGATCCATGGTGGGGCCTTTTACCAATCCGCCTTGCTCAGGTGAGTTTGAAGGCGAACTGATCAGCCAACCGGTTTTATTGTCCTTTACAAGCGTATGTACATAAAATCTTGCAGCTTCGCGCATAACGGGATATGCCTTGCTGCGAAGAAATACAGTATCAGAAGTAAACAAAAAATAATCCCAAAGCTGGTTGCTGATCCATGCCGAACCTGTTGGCCAGATGCCGTGATTAGATGCGTTGACAGGCGCCGTACCCCGCCATATATCGGTATTATGATGCAG
>CAYUGH010000051.1:0-31087 GCA_964444195.1 uncultured Chitinophagaceae bacterium | reverse complement strand
AGCATCATGACGGGCAGTGGATGGTAAACCATTACGAAAGGGTTTTGCAAAAAGGTTTACAGAATCAGGTAGCCATAGATGCGCATGAGCCGCCAAGACCCACGGGATTGCATCGCACCTTTCCCAACTTTATGGCGAGCGAAGCGGGCAGGGGAAATGAGTACAATGCATTCAGTACCGGCAACCATCCTGATCATGAAACCATCTTGCCATTTACCCGCCTTATGGGCGGACCTATGGATTATACCCCGGGCATTTTCAAATTGCAACAGTATGCTGCATCGGCTCCCGGGCGCATAGTGCATACTACACTGGCCAAGCAGCTTGCGTTGTATGTAACTATTTATAGTCCGCTGCAAATGGCTGCCGATCTCCCCGAAAATTATGAAGCCAAGTTGGATGCATTTGCCTTTATACAGCAAGTGCCGGTAGATTGGGATGATACCAAAATTATAGCCGCAGAGCCCGGCGATTATATAACCATTGCCCGAAAGCAAAAAGGCGGCAATAATTGGTATATAGGCGCCATTACCGATGAGCAGGAGCGCATGGCCAATATCCCGCTATCGTTTCTTACACAGGGGGTAAAGTATAAAGCCACTATATACGCCGATGGAAAAGATGCGCATTACCAAACGAAGCCGGAAGCTTATACCATTAGCAGCCAAACGGTGGATGCCGGTACGCAACTACAGATAAGATTAGCGCCCGGTGGTGGGGCCGCCATTAGTATTGAACCCATATTGTGATTTTTTTTCTGACAAGTCACTCGAATTTGGCGTTGTAATCACTTCCCATGAAAGCTCCCCAACCGGAAGGTCTTTTTATTTTAATACCGGTTGAATACAGGCGGATGAATAAACCAAGAGGTTTTGCCAGATCGTAAGCGGCATTTTCATATTTAACAGTGGTGTAAATAATATCGAACTTTTGGTCGTTATCAAGATCGCCGATCCACGGTGTGGATGCGAGATTGGTAGCGGGCAGAGAATCTCCAATAGAAAAGTTTGTATGATTTTTGAAATCAAACGCATAAAGAGCGCTGTAAAAAACATTTTCAAACTGATTTCTTTTTAAAACACTTTGATTGATGATCACTTCGTCGTAGCCATCGCCATTAATGTCGGCCGTTACTGCACTTGCATATTGAAAGGCAGGAATGGTATCGCGGTATTCAATTGTGCCGGTTTTGCCATTTACCATGAAACGTATTGAATAATTCAACTTGGGAAATGTGCCGATAGCAAAATTTCCATAAACATCAGGAATTGAATCATTGTTAAAAAAACCAATGGCAGGCATGGTGTAGGCTTCTGTTCCGGGAAAACCAACCTGCCATAGCAAAGAATCAGTGGCGCCGTCTATTGCAAGCATCCGGCCATCAACAGCATTGTCTATTATATCTTTTATTCCGTCATTGTTTATATCAGCCAACACCGGTGATGATATAAACCCTTTTGTATCGCTTGATGCAAGAATTTTTGCATGGGAAATATTTCCCTGCATGATGTCGTGCAGCGTTGTTTTATAAAGATGCCCCGCCAGTGTTTCTCCACCTGTTCCAAACAAAACCGTTACTTCTTTATCGTTCTTTCGTTCGCAAACAACCGACATATAAGTTTCTTTGCCATCCGGCACTTGCACATTTGCCAAAATTTTTCCTGTTTTACTGCTTAACACCAATATCCTTCCGGCAGGACGGTTAGGATCGCCGGCAGCAGCTTTTGCATCGCCGCCATTTGCAATTATTATATCTTCCAGTCCATCATTATCCTGGTCGGGGATAAATTGCGGCGTAGTAAAATTATACCAGCCACCATCTGATCCATCAATCTTTTTTCTTTCAGGAAAAAATTCCCAGATAATTTTTCCATCAGCACCATTAATTGCGATAAGCTGCGCCCATCTTCCGCCAATAAATACATCAGCGGTTTTATCATTATTAATATCCATGAATATGGCCGAACCTACATATTGATTGGAACCCGGTATTGACCACAGGAGCTTGCCTGTTGCGCCATCCAGTGCGATGACCGCAGAATCGCTATGCACTTCTTCCTTTCCACCCGAACCAAGAACGATATCAGGAATACCGTCATTATTCAGATCAGTTGTTCTTACAGATGAATAAGTTCCGATATTTTCCAAGTAAACCGACCACGACGAAATGGGTTTTCGTTCAGTGCAGGAAAAAATAATAGCTGTTATAAACAGAAATAGAAATACTTTTTTGAATTGCATAAATTGAAATTACAAGGTATTATTTTATTCTTATCGCATATAAAGAAGTACGGGCCGTGATAAACAGCGTTTTTCCATCGTTGCCTCCAAAACAAATGGTAGCCGGCCGCTCAGGAACTTTTATTTCGTCTATCAACTTTCCATTTTTGTCATAGACATATATTTCAGCATCCGGTACATACACATTGCCATTAGCATCCACTGCAATATTGTATTCTCCCTTTTCAGTAAATATTTTTGGATATATCAGGGAGCCATCTTTATTAACGGTAAACTGAACTGTTCTTTTATTGTATTCATCCACTGCATAAAATGGTTTGCCGGGGAATGCTTCGAGTAAAGAATTGGAACGGATAAGATCATAAGTCACCGGGATAAATGTGATACTATCAGGCGCTACGTGATACTGTTCCGGTTTTTTTACGGTGATGGATAAGTAATCACTGTTATCGCGCCAGCGATTGGCAGGATAAAGACATTTGTAAACGTTTTGTACGGAAGAAGAAGAAACAGTTTGCAATTCACGAACTGTTTCTTCAGGACGGTTGGGATCAATTGCATACACTTTAACCGTTGAGCCTGTATTATACCAAACGCCGTAGGATGTACCCTTTGCATCATCCGGTTTTGGATAAACTTCTTTTTTACCATTCATAGTTGCTCCTTTCAGCGGAGTATATTCTGTTACGATCAGCAAATTGTCTTTTGTATCAACAGCAAGTGATAATGGCTTCCAGGGCATATCAGTTACCAGGCTTAAAGATCCTGTTGAGATTGACCATTTATAGATCCGCATCCATCTTGAATCGCTGAAGAAAATATTTCCTTTGCTGTCCTTACATATTGCATCCGCAAATTCAAAACCGCCTGCAAGCTTTTCTATTTTGCTATTTGTTACCACATGCGGCTTTTCTAATTCTTTCTTTGGCGGTTTGCCCGAAATATACAGTCTCGCTATTTGCCAGGGCCTCACTTCGGTTTTACTATTTACATCGAACAGTGTATTGTCAATTGTATATTTTACCTGTGTGAAATTATGTACGTTCAGGAATTCAACGTTCCTGCAATTCCATGTTTTGATTGCATACGGATAAGGATTGATCAGCCATATAACACGAAACAGGTAAAGATTGGCGAAAACGATATTGCTGCAATTGTCTATTTCAACAGGCAAGCAGTTCCAGCTTTCGCCAACTTCTTCTTCTAATTGTAATGCATAGAATTTCCAGTTGGAAATATTTTTGAATTGTACTTCATGGCGAACATGATGCTCGGATGACATGCCATAGATAATTCCTTTTGTGGAAGTATTTGAAACATACAGGCCGGCTGAAGCATAAGGACTCGCTGTCCAGATATTTTTAAAAATGCCACCACCATTATCGGTTATCCATAAACTCCAGTATTGCGAATCCCATTTTCTGTCCGCATTACCATCACCGCTGCGATTGGCATTATAAGTAGGAGAGCGGCTGCCGTCCCTGTTCATAGTACCATGTCCGCCGATAAATTTTACATCATTCATATAAGAATATTCACCTGCCATCCATTTACAGGCAACTGCTCTTGGATTTGATCCACCTCCATCAAGGCCAATGCCATAAACAATATTGCGTCCTGCTTTGGGCGTTTCCAATAGAGGTTTTGGAGCGCCGAAGCCGGCAAAGCTTTCCGTGTTGTCGGCAATAACAAATTGCGTAGCAATTGGATTTAATCCGATCAATACTGTATTAGCGTTAAGTTTTATCGTTTCACTTATACGATACCAGCCCTGCGGTATATAAATAGTTGGATATTTATCAATGGCGGCCTGTATAGCTTTTGTATCATCTGTTTTGCCATCACCAACAGCGCCAAGCTCTTTAAGATTCATCCATGTATTCATTGCAGGTAAAGAAGGAAGATTGGTGGTAACAGGCGCGGGTAATGAAGTTAATGGAAGAATATCTTTTGTTGTTTTAATGATTTGTGCAGCGCCCAGGTCATCAATATGGTTGCCGTGAATAAATGCTTTTATTTTATAAATAGGGCTCTTCTCTTCAATCTTTTTATTGCTTTGACGATAGTGAGCCAGTAGCGGAACATTGCGGCAGTTAACATTACGCAAGTTGACCTGGTTATGTGCATTGTATTCATTGCTGATAATGATTGCCGCACTACTTACATTTTCAAAGTTGCAATCTTCCATGATCAGCTTTTCATAATAATGCGGGTTGATGTCAATGACGACCGGTACATTTTTTACATTCATCCGAACAATAGTCAACCCGGCTTCCTGTGTTTGTATGGCGGCTTTACGTTGCCCTTCAAAATAGGTATCAACCATCATGAATGGCCAGCCGGGGGAAGGCTTTGTTGTATAAATGCCATAATCTCCACCGAAAAAACGAACATCTTCGATCTCATTACCTACATCAAATATCCCTGCTTTGCCATTACCAATATAAATATCTGAATGGGCAATAAAGCTATGCTGTGCAAAATGCGTTCGCAAGGCAACAGCAGCAGGATTGCCATCTTCGATCTCCAGGTCAATATTTGACATAGCGCTATAAAAAGTTCCCGCATTCGCATCTCTTACCGGTTGACCGGGTTGTGGCAAACTGCTCGTAAACCAAAACATGTATTTCGCTTTTCCTTTATCAGCAGTATCGGCTGTTTGAAAACCCGGGGAATTTTTTTGCAAAACGATCAATGGCCTGTTCTTTCCATAACCTATTAACCGGATTGCCTGCGGGATATAAATGGTTTTGCTGATCAGATAAGTGCCTTCGGGTATAAAGACAATACCGAAATTGCTTTTCGTCTTAACTGTTTTAATAGCTTCCTGCAATGCATCTGACACATCCGTTTTCCCATCGGGAGAAATGGAATATTTGTCCGGGGTAAAATAAACAGCCGATGTGTCTTCGGGTTTTAATTGAAACCAGGAAATGCTTTTTGGCGGGGCTGTTTGCGATTTCAGATGTAATGCTGATACAGGTAGCAGGAACACTAAGCAGAAAATTTTCTTTTGCATACTGACAAGCTGTTTTTGGGAAAGCAATTTATTGAATGAATAGCTGCTTACAATTTCTTTTGGCCGGTGTTATTATGGTGATGTAGCAGAGATGTACTGTAAATGAACAATATTGCATTAGTTTTTAAACTCATTCACCTGCATGTCGAACAAAAACTGGAAAAGATTGGTTTCTGTTGGTATATCTAATTTTTTCCTCAGCCTGTAACGGCTTATTTCCACCCCTCTTACCGAAATGCTCATCAGTCTTGCGATCTCTTTGCTGGAAAGATTCATGCGGAGATACGCACAAAGCTTTAATTCATGTGGTTTCAGGCTCGGATATTTTTCTTTCAGCTTAACAAGAAAATCACTATGCACTTTATCAAAGTGAACGGAGAATTGCTCCCATTCTTCATTCAGCTTTTCTTCCTCCGATAGAATACGTAATATCTTTTTTACTTCTGCCGGGTCGGCTTTTTCCTTTCCAATTTTATTCAGGTGCTGCAGCTCATCTTTTATTTTTAAAAGAAATTCTTCTTTTTGCATGAGGTGCATGGCCGTAGATGCCAACTCTGTATTCTTAAACTGAATTTCACCTTCCAGCTTTTCGTTTCTGAGTTTGACGACTTCCTTTTCCGACTTTTCCAATTCCAATTGATGCAGGTAAACTGTACGTTTTTGTTCTTCGATATGCTTTTCTCTTTCCCGCAAGAGTTTTTTCTGCTGTTTCCGGTATAGTAAATAAGCAA
Organism: uncultured Chitinophagaceae bacterium; assembly: GCA_964444195.1. Taxonomy (GTDB): domain Bacteria; phylum Bacteroidota; class Bacteroidia; order Chitinophagales; family Chitinophagaceae; genus Phnomibacter. The sequence continues at coordinate 25,096 of CAYUGH010000051.1, read as the reverse complement.
GTGTTATTATTAACAAACCATAAAAAATGTAAGCAATAGTTGTCTGGTACCACGGCGGCAATACCGTAAATGAATAGCGGCTCACGGTGGATTCATTTCTCAGGTTGTTTCTTGCTTTTACTTTGAAAGTGTAAGATCCGGCCAGCAGGTTGGTGTAATCTTTTTCCGATTTCTTCGACCACTCTGACCACTCTTTATCAAAACCTTCCAGGTAATAGCTGTATTCAATATTGGATTGCTGTTCGAATAAAGGAGCGGAATATTCAATATAAAATGAATTCCATTGATGACTTACCGATGGGATTATATTATTGGGCTGCGCTTTATCTTCATTAACATTTCCAAAGTAGCCGCCAAAGAGAAGACTGTCTTTTTTCCCTCCTGATGCCCTTATTGTTCTTATATATACATTGAGAGGAGGATTATTCTCTTTGTATTTTTCAAAATTGATATGATAAAAGCCTTTTTCACCTCCTACAAAAATATTGTTATCGTTTACAGGATAGATATGCTCAAAACCGCTCATTATTTTTCCTTTTAATTCAGGTAAGTAAATAATGGAGGGTTTCAAAGTAGTAAAATCTACAACTCCCATATTTTTTTCCTGTATGAACCAAATGTTCCCGGCAGGGTCTTCCTTTAAATACCTGATGCCTTTATCAGCAAAGATATCTTTATAATAGGCCGACGGCTCAAACGTATCAGCCCGGTTGTTGTATTCATATATTCCTTTTTCCGTTGCAATAACAACTTTGTTTTTTATTTTATAAACCTGGTTGTTCAAAGAGGAAGGAAGCCCATTGGCTGCTGTATATAATTTTACGGCTGCATTTTTTGCTTCTGACAGTTGACGCGGTAATTCTATTTTATAAACACCGCGATAGGGATGCGACACCCAAATCGTATTATTATTGTCAATGACAAGATACCTCGAAGGTTCATTCAAATTGCCAATAGGGCCTTTATCAATGAACGTATTATCCTTTGACTCAAAAAGGCGGACTCCGTGATAATTACCCGCCACAGTTATTGATCCCTGTTGGATATTTTGTAATGGCTGAAAAGTCCAGTAACCCGTAGTCTTTAAAACTGGTATTGCCGTATTGTTCTTTACCAGGAAAAAGCCTTCATCTTTTCCGGCGAGAAGATTATCATTAACTACTGACAAGCCCCATGTTTGCCCCCCGGCTATACATTTGAAGTCATCCTTTATATAACTCAGATCCTTTACATCAGACAGGGGCAAGCGATAAATGCCATTTGATAAACCAAAATACAGGTCATTATTATAAATAGCGACCGAATAGCCGGCTCCATCATTCATAATTGACGGATTGATATGTTTGATGGCACTATTGAATGCAATAAAATCAACGCCGCTGTCAAGGCCAAGCCAGATATTGTGGTTTTTATCACAAAAAAGACTCCTGACATTGCTGTTTTGCAACCCCTCCTTTTTTGAAAAATTTTCCAGCACTACTCCTTTCGTGGTAATAAGATAGAAACCATTCGTATATGTGCCTACAATAAAATTTTCATCATCAATTTTAACAGCATCGGAAAATGTCTGGTTAGGGTCTGCCACCATACCGGATAATTTAAAAGGCAATAGTTTATCACCCGTTAAAATATATAAACCGCTTCTGTATGTGGTGATAATTGAAGAGTCCTTATTTAAACTGGTTATATCTGTAATGTGGAAATTTGCAGGTAAAAGTGCAGGCTCAATCAAAGCTGTCCAGCTTCCGTTTTTAAATGCCAGTAATCCTCTTTGTCTTTCCTGGGCAATCAGGCGGTCATTATCTATACCGAGGTACATCCAGGAGGTGGAAGGCCGGAAGACTGTAATTTTATTATGGCTGTATTGAAAAATTTTGTTGTTTGATCTAAAAAAAACGCTTTCTCCATAGCTTGCTATATCCCATATATCGGCAAATGTTTTATCAGTTTCAGGCAAAAGATATTTTAGGGATGTATAAGCAAGCTTGCCCGTTTTGTCGGAGGTGAAGTAACCGATATCATCCTGGGCTCCAATATAAATACGATTGTCTTTTCCAAATTCAAGCGACCTCACAATGGTCTTATTGGGTAGCGGGTACAGTTTCCAATGGATACCATCAAAGCTTAATAACCCCTCATTGTTCGCAAAATATATTCTTCCCTGCGCGTCCTGCCTGATATCCCAATTCTGAGCTCCTGCATTATACTGCTGTTTCTCATAGCTGATTATTTCACGTAATCCAACGTAAGATTGGGCCGGTAAAAAGCAGGGAAAGATGAAGAGAAGTAGTGAAAAAACAGGTCGTAGTATCATAATGGCAATTTCTACGAAAATTATGGAACTAATTTAATCGCTAAATCATGATCGGCAATCCGGGTTGAAGGTAAGATTTCTGTCAGATGTAGTACAGATGTAGTGAAATATGCACAAAAACAGCGAATTGTAATAAGGAAGTAGTAGTGATGTAGGTAAATATTTTCTATTGTATAAAGCTGTACCTACCACATCTGCCTGCCGGACGCCACCCCAAAACTTATCCGGCAGTGGATCCACCTGGTCAAAGCCCTGGGCAACCCGCCTTTGTTGTTGTATCCATTCATTCCCTCCTGATACCAAAACTTCTACTACAGCAGGTTTAAGGGAAACTCCCCATAGTTTTTAATACCCGTATTTGCCGCGCTGCTTATCAATTACCTGCACACTGATAAGCCCGCTCTTATTGCACTTTTTTCGGGCAAGGAGGAGAAAAAATAAGCTGAAACACCCTGGCAGATCCAAGAAGAATTTATAACTAATTGATATTCAATGTGCAATGAGCTTTCAAAATTTAATTTTGGAAAAGCGCCGAAGAGAGGAAAAAGGGAAAAATGAAGAGAAGTAGTGAAAAAACAGGTCGTAGTACCCTAATGGTAATTTTTACGAAAATTGTGAAAGGAATTTAATCGCTAAATCATGATAAGCAACCCGGAGTGAAGGTAAGATTTCTGCCAGATGTAGTACAGATGTAGTGAAATATGCGCAAAAACAGCGAATTGCAATAAGGAAGTAGTAGTGATGTAGGTAAATATTTTCTATTGGATGAAGTTGCCTATACTTTTGACCTGTTCTAAAACTGCTTGTTAATAACACCAAAATTGTTTGCGTATGAGATCACTAAAAAATTGCTCCCCCATTTTATTATTTTTTCCCCTGCTATTTATACATAGCTGTACCGCAGAACTCGATGAGGAACTGGGTATTAAAGCAAAGGCTTCCTTTACTATGTCGCCGGTTGCCGGCAGGGTTAATACTTATTTGCTGACAAGCACTTCTGTAGATGCTTTCGGTTATCAATGGGACAAAGGAAACGGCACTTTTGTAAAAGGTAAACAGGTTGATACGGCGTACTTTCCATTAAAAGGTACATATAAAGTTCAACTGCGGGCTTTCGGAAGAGGCGGTTATGACACAGCTTCACAATCTGTGGTAATTACAGTTGACGACATACTGGCAAACCCCATTTTCCAAATGCTGACTGCCAAAACATGGAAGTTTGATCCCGACCCCACAGCAAATGCCATCATTGTAGGTACTGAAAGTAACCCTGCCCAGTACTATGGAGGCGGGCCACTTGACGCATGCCAGACAGATGATACGTATAAATTTTCCACCGCATTAAAGTTGACATACAATGCAAATGGTTCCACATTTAATGCAGGTAACATTGCACCGAATTATACCTGCTCATCTGACAGGAGCTATACCGACCTGAGCTTCACTTTTGCACCCGGTACAACGGCAGGCGCAGGTATTGCCAGCATTACACTGCCAACGCCCGTTCCAACTAATTTCATTGGCGTCACAGATATTTCATCCAATAATTACAGGATAATTTCCATATCGGAAAATGCTATGGTGCTGCGTTCCGGTACGGCAACTGAGACCGTTCACCAATTCAAATTCATTGCACAGTAATCAAGTGGGCAACTAAAAAACTAAAAACTGCATTATGAAATGTAACATCCGACTTATATTCAGCTTATTTTTTATACTGGCGTTTGCGTGCCAGGCATGGAGCCAGGATAGCATTCGTGTAACCGGCAAAGTGACACGGAAAAATACCGGGGAGCCATTATCCGGCGCCACCGTAACAGTTAAGGGAACATCAACATCTGCTATAACAGATGAAGCCGGCGTTTTTGGAATTACAGCAACACCGGGTTCAACATTGGTTGTTTCTTATACCGGTTTAGCCTTAATGGAATCGGTAGTACCGGCAACAGGTGAAGTTAATTTCAGCATGGAAGAAGGAGTGGCAGGTGAGCTGACCGATGTAGTAGTGGTAGGTTATGGTACACAGCGAAAAAGTAATGTCACCGGGGCCATTTCAACAATTAAAACAAAAGAATTGGTTCAATCACCGGTTGCTGATCTTAGTAATGCATTGCAGGGTCGTGTGCCCGGCGTTATCACCAAGCAATCATCCGGTGAGCCGGGAAGAGATGGCGCCAGTATATATATAAGAGGCAACGCTACATTTGGCGCTACCATGGAACCCTTATTTATTGTGGATGGTATCGTAAGGTCTTTCCGTGATTTTTCGCAGCTTGATGCAAATGAAGTAGAATCTGTAAGCTTCCTGAAAGATGCTTCTTCGGCTGCCATCTTTGGAGTAAGAGGAGCTAACGGAGTAGTGCTGGTAACTACTAAAAGAGGAAAAACAGGAAAAATAACCACTAATTATTCTTTTAATTATGGTTTGCAGGAAGTAACCAAGTTCAATAACAACCTTGGGTCATACGAATACGCTACATTGTTAAATGAAGCGTTGTACAATGATGGACTGCCCCTTGCATATACAAATGAAGATATCGAAAAATTTAGATCCGGCGAGGATCCGACATTTTACCCAAATACCAACTGGCAACAATTGGTGCTTGGCGGTACTGCAGCTATGATGCAACACAATCTTTCATTTAGCGGCGGAACTGAAAAAGCAAAATATTTTGCTTCCTTAGGGTATCTTGACCAGGATGGCCTTTATGAATCTTTAAATTATAAAAGATATAATATTCGTTTAAATCTCGATCTGCAGATAACAAATCTTACGAAAGTATCAATTGACCTGGGAGGAAGATTGGAAAACAGGGTAGGCCCTACCACCGGCATCTCAGGTATTTTCGAACATACATTGAGAAACCCGCCAACGATCCCTGCAGAGTATCCGGGTGTTGGCTATGCGCAGGTAGGTTCTTATGTAAATACATTAAGAGCCGTTGACCCCGCAGCCGGTTATGATAACTCGGAAAACCATACGATCCTTACCACTTTGAGTCTTGAGCAACAGATACCGTGGGTTAAAGGGTTATCAGTGAAAGGTGTGTTTGCTTATGATAAAAGAATGAACTATTCAAAAAGATGGAGCGATAATGTATATGTATATACAAGAAATCCAACTACCGGAAACTATGACCCTTCGCTTTATAACAACCCGAGCCTGAATGAAACTTATTTTCAGCAGCATCAAACAGAGTTGCAGGCTCATATAAATTATGCAAATCGTTTTGGTAAGCATGGCGTATCAGCGTTTGCTATTTTTTTGCAACATGAAAGACCGCAGAATCAATTCGCTGCCGGACGTTCAGGATATGAATTTTCATTTTTTGATGTGCTGAGCCAGGGACCGGTTACAAATGCTGCCGGAACTGTTACTGAAACTATTTCGGGTACCAAAGACAGGTTTGCGCTTCGCAGCGGAGCGGTCCGTGTAAACTATGACTATGATAATAAATATTTATTCCAGGCAAGCCTTCGGGCAGATGAATCTGAAAACTTTGCACCCGATTACAGGAGAGGTTACTTCCCCGCATTTTCAGTTGGCTGGATCGTAAGCAGGGAAAATTTCATGGGTGGTTCTCAGGGCATACTGGATTATCTGAAATTAAGAGCCTCGTGGGGTCAATTGGGTAGTGATGCCATTAATGCAAGATTCCTTTATTTATCCAGGTATTCAACTGTGGCAAACAACTATGCTTTTGGCGGAACAATATACCCGGGTTTGAACCCTACCGCATCAAACCCAACCGTAAGCTGGGAAACTTCTACTAAAACAGATATAGGTTTCGAAGCCCGTTTATTCAAGGGCAAGCTTGATATAGAGGTTGATTACTTCATGGAAAAAAGGCAGGATATACTTGCCGTCCGCAGTTCACAAATACCGGCTAGCTATGGCGGCCCGCTGCCGGCAGAAAATGTTGGTGAAGTAGAAAATAAGGGTATTGAAATTTCACTGGGGCATACCAACAGGATCAACAGTAATTTTACCTATAATATAGGAGCCAATGTAACCTACGCAAAGAATAAAATAATCAGTGCGCCGCAGGCAGCAAACGTACCGGAAGCTTTCAGCGTTATTGGTCGTTCTATCGGCTCTTACTATGGATATAAAGCGACCGGCATCATTAAGGATTCAGCAACGCTTGCCGCTTATGGAAAAACAACTGCTTTTCCTATAGGGTTAGGCGATATTATGTATGAGGATATAAATAAGGATAATATAATAGACAATGACGACAGGCAGTGGTTAAGCACAGGCGCTATCCCCGAAATAGTGTATGGCATTTCTGCCGGCGTTATTTACAAAGGATTTGAAGTTAACTTTCTTTTCCAGGGAGCAACAAATGTTTTCCAGCAATTAACCCAGAATGCCGGTTTTGCATTCTTTAATGGTGGCAGGGTAACGGGAGAGTGGTTGGATCGCTGGACGCCTGATCATCCTGATGCAAAATATCCCCGTCTTTCAACCAATGCGACTGCTACCACAAACAACTATCAAATACCCGGCGGCCCTGCATACGGCGTGGGAGGAAATAGTTTCTGGATAGAAGATGCTTCTTATATCCGTTTGAAAAACGTAGAGATCGCTTATACATTCAAATCATCTTTCTTATCAAAGATCGGCGCCAGTCAATTAAGATTGTATGCAACAGGCCAAAACCTGGTAACATTTACCAACTTGCACAATGCGGATCCTGAAAATACAAATGCAAGCGGATGGTATTACCCCGCGCAGTCTGTATATAATTTCGGCATCAACATTCAATTCTAAAATCTATTGAATAACATATAACTAAAAAATATGCTTACAGGAAAAATAAAATGGATGCCGGTTTTCATCATCCTATCCGTATTGACAAATTCTTGTAATAAGAATTTGCTGGATGTTTATCCAAGCGATGCCTTGTCCGATGCAACCGTGTTTACTGATATTGCCACTGCCAACCGGGTATTGACAAACATTTACGGTACAATGCCAAACGGCTATGCCCGCCGGGATCAAAACCCTGCCAATGCAGGCTGGTCAAGGGGTATGAGTGCTTTTGCCATGGCAGAAGATGATGCAGAGGCCAATAACCTTGCGGCTTCTACACATGGATTAAACCAGGGAACACTTCCTACTACCTGGGCTTATGCGGAAGATATCTGGGTACAGAACTATGCCGTTATCCGTAAAGCAAATTCTTTCATGGAAAAAATAGATGCTGTTCCCGGCGATGATGCCTTAAAGATCAGGATGAAGGCGGAAGCTAAATTTCTGCGTGCATTTTCTTATGAAGAACTTGTAAAATGTTTTGGGGGTGTTCCCCTGATGCTTACAGCGGGCACACCCGAAGAATCTATCATTCCCCGCAACACATACGATGAATGTGTAGCGCAAATCGTAAAAGATTGTGACGAAGCGGCTGCAGATTTGCCGGTTACAATGCCGGCAACCGACTTGGGAAGGGCCACAAAAGTTGCAGCGCTTGCATTGAAAACAAGAATACTTTTATATTATGCAAGTCCTTTAAATAATGCCGGAAATGCACCCGAGCGGTGGACTAACGCAGCTAATGCTGCAAGTGCCGTGATGGCTTTTGGCCCGCCTCCGGGAACAAACGATTATAACTTGTACCCCGATTACTATAAATTGTTCATAGATAAAGCGGGCAATAACGAAGTGATTTTTGCCCGCAAATTTCAAAACCCTAGCATCAACCCAAGTGATGGCGCCAGGAACAAATGGTACATGAGTGTGCCCGGTGTTAATGATGGGGCATGGGGCGGATTTTGTCCAACCCAAAACCTGGTGGATGCTTATGAAATGAAAAATGGTAAGCCAATCAGCGACCCAACCTCCGGCTACAATCCGCAGGATCCATATACCAACCGTGATAGCCGTCTTAGTAAATCAATCATTCACCAGGGTACAGTGTACAAAGCAGGTATCGTTATCGAAACCTTCCGTGGTGGCAATACTAATAATGCCAACAGGTTGGATAGTCCCAAAACCGGATATGGGTTGATGAAAATGGTGGATACTACCAAGTGGGGATCGGCAGGCAATGCCGACAATGACTGGATATATATACGTTATGCAGAAGTGCTGCTCAATTATGCGGAAGCAAAAAATGAAGCTTCAGGCCCTGATGCCTCTATTTATACAGCACTTAACCTGCTAAGGGCAAGAGCCGGTCAGCCTGCACTGGTAGCCGGTCATTCGCAAACTGAATTGCGCGACCTTATTAGAAACGAGCGTCGTGTAGAGTTATCTTTTGAAGAGCATCGCTTTTTTGATGTAAGAAGATGGTTGCTTGGTTCTATCTATTTTAAAGAACCAATCAGGAAAGTGCAGATAACCATGGATAGTGGCGGAAACCTTATCTATTCATACCCGAAATGGGAGGATCGCAATTACCTGGAGTTTCAGAACCGTATGCCAATTCCTCAGTCGGAGATGGATAAAAACGGAAAGCTTGTTCAGAATGCAGGCTACTAATAGAGTTAAGGGTTATTAAGCAAACAAGCAATAGTTTTAAGCATATAGTAAGCAGTAAGCAGATAACCCTGGTTGTCCAGCCAGGGTTGCTTTTTTTCATAGCCAATGATAAAGCGCCGTTTATGATTCGGAAAGGAACAATACTTATATCGTTATCCATTGTTTTTTTTAGCTGCAAACAGCGACAGGAAACACTGTTTGAAAAAATGAGCCCTTCAAAAACAGGTATCAACTTTATCAATACGGTTACTGAAACAAAAGAGCACAATGTATTTACCTATCAGTATTATTATAACGGAAATGGAGTGGCTGCAGGCGATTTGAACAATGATGGCTTGACAGACCTGTTCATTACCGGCAACCAAACAGCATCCAAACTTTTTCTCAACAAAGGCGGGTTTCGTTTTCAGGATATTACTGCAGAAGCCGGGGTGGCCGGTACAGATGCCTGGAAAACCGGCACTACCATCGTGGATATAAACGGTGATGGATTACTTGATATTTATGTTTGTTATTCAGGTTTCGGTACTGACGAAGACAGGGCAAACCAATTGTTCATCAACCAAGGAAATAACAAGGATGGTATTCCCGAGTTTACGGAACAGGCAGCCGCATATGGTATTGATGCAATAGGAACCTATACAAGCCAGGCTGCTTTTTTTGATTATGATATGGATGGCGACCTGGATATGTTTCTATTGAACCATGCCAACGAATTTTATTCACCCTTCTTCAATACCCGTCGTTTGCGTACGCTGCGGCATCCGCAATACGGCAACCGCCTGTATAGAAATGACAACGGGCATTTTACTGATGTTAGCGCCGATGCGGGAATATTTGCGGGGGGCAACAACTTTGGATTAGGCATCGCTATTACCGATATCAATAATGACGGCTGGCCGGATGTGCTGGTCAGCAATGACTTTCATGAACAGGATTATTTTTACCTGAATAATAAAGATGGCAGTTTTAGCGAAATATGCCAGCGTATCTTCTCGCACATGAGCCGCAATACAATGGGGCTTGATATTGCAGACTTCAATAATGATTTGTTGCCCGATGTGATTACACTTGATATGTTGCCCGAATCCAATTACCGGCAAAAAATATTGCAGGGCGCTGATGAATATGATAAGTACAACCTGATGGTGGATAGCGGCTACGGCCATCAGAATAACAGGAACATGCTCCAGCTAAACCGCGGATTTGGCCCGGACGGACTCCCGGTGTTTTCAGAAATAGGGCAACTTTCCTGGGTATCCAATACCGATTGGAGCTGGGCTTCCCTGTTTGCCGATTTTGATAATGACGGGTTGAAAGATTTGTTTGTTACAAATGGCTATTTACATGAATCTACCAACCTGGATTTTATGCGCTACGAAGTAGCCGAAGCAATTCAGGATGCGCAACGTAAAGGACTGGATGTATCAACACCCGAAGGGTACGCCGTGAACATGCCTTTGTATGACCTGGTAAAAAAAATGCCTTCTACCAGGATCAGTAATTATATGTATCGTAATAAGGGCAACCTTACCTTCTCCGATGAAACTGCGCATTGGGGACTGGATGAAAAAGGAGTGAGCAGCGGGGCTATCTATGCAGACCTTGATAATGATGGCGACCTCGATCTTGTTGTTTGCAATAACAACGATCCAATATCAGTGTACAGAAACCGGGAACAGGAAACGACAGGTAATAACTATCTCAAAGTAAAGCTGGAAGGCGATGGTAAGAATGTATTTGGTATCGGGGCGAAAGTGATCGTCAGCACAGACAGCAGCGAACAGCTACAGGAAATGTACCCCGTTCGTGGTTACCAGTCTTCAGTGGATTACATTCTCAATTTCGGGTTAGGCAAACAGGAAAAAATAAAAGAAATAAAAATAATATGGTCGGCTGATTCGGCTACCGTCATTATCAACCCGGCTATTAATACAATGGTAATTGCTAAAAAGAAAGATGCCATTGCCGTCAATACATCGTTGGCGCTACAACCCGGATTGTTTACAGATGTGACCCCTGCTGCAGGCATCGGGTATGTATCACGGGAAAACAGCTATGTTGATTTTAAACGGGAGTTCCTGATACCTTATGAATTATCGAAGCAAGGTCCTAAAATGGCCTGGGCCGATGTGAACAAGGATGGTCTCGATGATTTTTATATCGGCGGGCCTGCGGGTAAAAGCGGTGTGCTATACCTGCAAACACCGGGCGGAAAATTTATTCCCGCCCCTGCCCAACCCTGGCAGGCTGATGCAGTATGTGAAGATATCGGCTCAGTTTTTTTTGATGCGAACAACGATGGCAATCCTGATTTGTATGTAGTAAGCGGGGGAAGTGAATGGCTGATGCCCGGCCCGGAATTACAGGATCGGTTATACATCAACCTGGGCAATGGGAATTTCATAAAAGCGATTGGCGTATTGCCTATAGAAGCCTATAGCGGCAGTTGTGTTACCGCTGCTGATTTTGACAATGATGGTGATATGGATTTGTTTATAGGCGGAGGTTGTGTGCCGGGACGTTATCCTTTAAGTGCAGGTAATATGATTTTACGAAATGACTTCGATAAAGAAAAACGGGAAATGCGTTTTACCGACATCACGAAAACATTTGCCGGCGATAATTTGCTGAAAGCAGGTATGGTTAAAGATGCTGTATGGACAGATATTGATAAAGATGGCTGGAAAGACCTTGTCATTGCAGGGGAATGGATGCCGGTGATGATCTTTCGTAATGAAAAGGGGCGCAATCTTACTGATATTTCTTTGCAGTCTGGTTTACAAAAAACAAACGGCTGGTGGTGCAAAATAGTACCTGCCGACCTGGATAACGATGGCGATACCGATTTCATCATCGGTAATATGGGCACAAACACACAGTTTAAAACAAATGAACAGGAACCGCTGACAATTTATGTGGATGATTTTGACAACAACGGCAAGCTCGACCCCATCATGACATGGTACATACAAAATGTAAGTTATCCTTTCAATTCGCGGGATGAAATGATGACGCAATTGCCGGTGCTCAATAAAAAATTTCTGCGGTATGCAGATTATGCAAAAGCAACTATTGATCAGTTCTTCACCAAGGAACAAATAGAGAAGGCCCGAAAATTTTATATCTATCACACACAGACTTCGGTATTGATAAACAACAAAGGGGTGTTTGAATTAAAAGCATTGCCGGTAGAAACCCAGTTCAGTATAGTTAATTCAATACTATATAAGGATTACGACAATGATGGAAAGGAAGATATTTTACTGGCAGGCAACTTTTATCCCTTTCGTGTGCAGCAGGGAAAATGCGATGCAAGCATCGGGTCATTGCTTAAAGGCGATGGCAAAGGCGGGTTTGTACCATTGGACTCCCGGCAAACCGGGCTGTATATAAAAGGCGATGTGCGGGATATGGTGGAATTGAAAACGGCGAAGGGTAATGTCGTTATCATTTCAAAGAACAATGATGCCGTCCAGGTAATAAAACAGGTAAAAAATAACGGAAAATGAAAGTATTGTGTCTGGTTTTGGGATGCTGCCTGTTGGTCATATCCTGCAGTAAAAGCAAGGGTAACCCCGGCAATAGCGTACCCACTATGACTTTCCCCGATGTTTCAATGGCGGAGGGTACAGGCGGTGATGTTAACATGGAACTTAAGCTGACACTTAATCATGGTTATTCGCAAACCGTTACGGTTAATTATTCTACTGTTAATGGAACAGCCAAAGGAGGCGATGATTTTGTGGCGGCCATTAACCAATCCATCAGTTTCCAGCCGAATGAGACGGAAAAAAAGGTCATCATTCCCATAGTGGCCGACGATGTGAAAGAAGCTGATGAAAATTTCTATGTGCGATTTAGCAACCCGGTGAATGTAACGCTGCTGAGGGAAACCAGTACCATAACATTGACAAATGATGATACCCGTGTGGAATTCAACAATAGCGGCTATGATGCACCTGCTTCATATCCCGGTTATACATTAGCGTGGAGCGATGAATTCAACGGCGCCTCACTTGACGCCGCTGCATGGTCTGCCGAGCAGGGCGATGGCTGTCCGGGTTTATGTGGCTGGGGTAATAATGAATTGCAGTATTACCTGCCGCCGCCAAATAATCTTTTTTTCCAGGATGGGAAGATGATCATCGAAGCAAAGGCAGAGGCTTATGGCGGTAAAAGCTATACGTCGTCGAGGATTAAAACACAAAACAAAAAAACATTTAAGTACGGAAGAATTGATATCAGGGCTATTCTTCCAAAAGGATCCGGTATATGGCCTGCTTTCTGGATGTTGCCGCAGGCCAATGTATATGGCGGCTGGCCACGCAGCGGTGAAATTGATATTATGGAACTGAAAGGAGGCGAACCTTCCCGTTCGCTTGCAACAATGCATTTCGGCCCCGGCCCTAACAGCACATATATCAGCCGGAGCTATACATTAAGCAGCGGCACATTCAACGATCAGTTTCATGTATTCTCAATAGAATGGAAACAGGATCAGATTAAATGCTTCGTGGATAACAACTTGTTTTCAACTATCAGCAAGGCCGACCTTGGAGTGAATACCTATCCTTTCAATGAGCAATTTTATTTTTTAATCAACCTGGCTGTGGGTGGAAATTTTCCCGGGCCGGTTAATGAGAATACTACGTTTCCACAATGGCTGATAGTGGACTATGTACGTGTTTACCAGTAATGAAAAATGCAAAACCAATTGGTTATTATACATATTTAATTGAGTAGCTATGAACCGGATTATTTTTTCCTGTCTTTTTATAACAACAATAACCAGTTGCCTTCTGCTGACTGACTGCTCACCTGCTGCAAAAGCTGTTGCAACTCCAAAGGAAGAAAAAATTGTTTTTTTCGATGACTTTTCAGGCGATTCACTTGATCGTACCAAATGGAATGTACGCATTACCGGAGGTGTGGTGAATAACGAACAACAGGCTTATGTTGATTCTTTTCTCACTGTTCGGCTTGTAAAGGGAAACGAAGCGGAAGGAGCAGTGAATGGCGCACTTGTTTTACAGCCACGGTATGCACCGGGCTTTGTAACGAAGGACGGAAAGAAATTTGATTTTATCTCCGGGCGCATTGACTCCCGTAATAAAGTTGAGTTTATGTATGGCACTGCTTCGGCCCGCATCAAACTTCCCGATGGCTCGGGCTTGTGGCCTGCCTGGTGGATATTGGGTAAAGGCCGCTGGCCTGATTCAGGTGAGATTGACGTAATGGAATATGTAGGAGAAAAAGATTGGGCAAGTTCCGCCGTACACGGGCCGGGTTATAGTGGTGAAACGCCTTTTGTGGATCGTCTTTATTTTGAAGCCAACAATGATGTTACCAACTGGCATGTGTATGCGGTAGATTGGACACCCGACAGCCTTGTATTCAAATATGATGATATACCGGTGTTCAGGGTTACCCGCCCGATGGTTGAGCATTTTGGTAAATGGACTTTCGACAATGATAAATTTCTCATTTTAAATTTTGCATTGGGCGGTGCCTTCCCCGTAAAAATAAATGGGGTGAAAGAACCTTATTTTGGATTACCGGCAACAACGGTAGAAGCCATAAAAAACAATAAAAGCAAAATGCTGGTTGACTGGGTAAAAGTGACCCAGCGTTAAATAATATTTTACAACAAATAAAAGATGTTCCCGATGTACCTGATAAAAAATAAAATTCTCCCTGTTCTTGCCTTCTCTTGTATGGTTGGTAATGCTAATGCACAAACATCCAGTAATACAATACAACTTAACACAACCAAAGTAGAAGTGCGGAAAACAGACAGCAGCTCCTACAAATTATTCAAAGATGGGCAGCCTTATTTTATAAAAGGAGCAGGTGGCAGCGGTTACCCCGACCGGATTGCGGCTTATGGCGGCAATTCCATCCGCACATGGAGCACACGCAATGCGCAACGGGTGCTGGATTCTGCATACAAATATGGGCTCACGGTTTTAATGGGGCTTGATGTGGGGCGGGAACGGCATGGATTTAATTATGATGACACAGCCGCTGTGCAAAAACAATTTGAGCAATTAAAGAAAGAAGTGCTGAAGTATAAAGACCATCCTGCACTGCTGGCCTGGGGTATAGGAAACGAATTGAACCTTTCGTACAGGAACCCCAAAGTATGGAATGCCGTTAACGATATTTCCAAAATGATTCATGAACTGGATCCTAACCATCCCACCAGCACGGTACTGGCCGGTATCAATAAAGGATTGGTTGACCATATCAAAGAAAGGGCATCAGATATTGATATTCTCTCTGTAAATACTTATGGCGGCCTTGCTACTTTGCCCCGAACAATTAAGCAAGCAGGATGGGAGGGCCCTTATATGGTAACGGAATGGGGGCCTACCGGTCATTGGGAAGGATTGCAAACAGCATGGAGATCGCCAATCGAAGAAACAAGCAGTGAAAAAGCAGCCGTATATAAAAGCAGGTATGAATCATCAATAGAAAAAGATGTTGAGAAATGTCTTGGCTCCTATGTTTTTCTGTGGGGACAGAAGCAGGAGCGTACCCCAACATGGTATGGAATGTTTACTGAAAAAGGTGAAGAATCGGAAGTAATGGATGTTATGCAATTTTTATGGTCGGGCCGCTGGCCATCTAACAAAGCGCCGCATATTTATTCTTTACAGGTAAATGATATGAAAGCAATCAGCAATATTTACCTGCGCCCGGGTGATAGCTATCCTGCTGTTGCAGTTGCAACCGATCCTGATAATGACCCATTGACATATCGTTGGGAATTATTGCCTGAACCTACCAAATTAAGCGAAGGGGGAGATTATGAACCAAGGCCGGTTGCTATTGAAGCTGCCGTTACTATTGGCATGGATGGCAAAGCAACATTGAAGGCGCCGGCTACAGAAGGGGCTTATCGTTTATTTGTGTATGTTGCCGACGGACATAATAATGTGGCTACCGCCAATATACCTTTCTTTGTAAAAAAATAGGAACAACCTCAACAATATTGCGCCATATAGAAAACAACTGTTATGAATAGACTACTTGTACTTCTTGTTTGTAATTTCTTTTTGCTTGCCTGCAGTGAAACTAAAAAGAAAGATTATAAAGTACTTTTTCATGACCCGCTGATATATGCTAAAACAGTGCATGAACTGAATAGGGTGGTTATGGGAAATAACTTCAGTCCTATTATAGCTTCCCGCAACTATATGTATGCTGCCGTGGCAGGGTATGAAGTGATGGCTGCGGGTAATACGGATAAATACTATTCTCTTGCAGGGCAGTTGACTGATCTTGATAAAGTTCCAACCGCTCCTGAAGGTACTGCTATAGATTTTGAATTTGCTTCGCTGCTGGCTTATTGCAAATTGGGAGAAGCCGTTACTTTTCCGGCAGGCAGCATGGCTTATTATACAGACAGCTTAAAATTGCTTGCGAAAGATTATGGAATGCCGGATGATGTTTATAATAGCAGCATCGCATTTGCCGATACAGTTTCATCGGCTATTATGGCTTGGAGCAAAAAAGACAGGTATGCCCAAACAAGGAGTTATCCTAAATATGCAATCAATACTACAGTCGGCAGGTGGATACCTACTCCGCCTGCTTATGCAGATGCGATGGAGCCGGGATGGAAAACACTCCGCACATTGGCACTGGATAGCGCTAATCAATTTACACCGCCACCACCACCGGTATTTAATATAAAGGATACAACCGGTCAATATTACGCGGAAGTAATGCAGATAAAAAAAGCAGGTGATTCTCTTACTGCAGAACAAAAACATATTGCTACTTTTTGGGATGATAATCCATTCAAAGTAAACCTGTCGGGACATGTGGCGTATGGCACCAAAAAGTTTTCTCCAACGGGACATTGGATGAGCATTGTAGGCATTGCTGCACAGAAGGCCAATGCTGATTTTATGGAAACAGCTTATGCTTATGCTATTACAGCTATTGTGCAGTTCGATGCATTTATCCATTGCTGGGATGAAAAATTCAGGTCGAACTATGCAAGGCCCGAAACAGTGATTAACCAGTATATTGACCCGAACTGGAGACCCTTATTGCAAACACCCCCATTTCCTGAATACACTTGTGGACATTCTACCGTATCCTCCGCCAATGCAGAAGCATTGACGCATGTGTTCGGAGATAACTTTGCTTATACCGATTCTTCCGAACTGGAATTCGGTATTCCAAACCGCTCCTTCACTTCTTTCAGGCAGGCAGCTATTGAAAATAACTGGGCAAGATTTTATGGCGGCATACATTTTCACAATTCCTGTATTGTAAGTACGGAGTATGGAGGGAAGGTGGGCAGCTACATTGTGCAAAAGCTGAAGTTTAAAAAGTAAAAACAAATGCTATGCGCCGGTTTTTATACAGCCTTACGATTATGATTGTTGCGGCAATATTTTTCGCCTCCTGTATGAATGATGTATCTCCTAATACAGGTATGATCAACCTGCTTGCATCTGTAGAGAAGAAGGTATATTCTTCTAAAAACACTTTTTGTCCTGAAGCTAAGCTGGAATTTTACGACTCGCTGCTAAAAGTAGTAACGGGTGAAAACGACCGTAATGGCGCCGAATACAGTATGGCCAATACTTACCTTGAATTGGGGAATGAGCAGCAATCGGTGGATATATTGGAAGTTTTGCTGCGCCGTGTGTTAACACCCGGCCATGACCTGGAAGAGCAAAAGATAGTAATGAAGGCGCTTGGTATGGCTTACCTGAGATTGGGAGAGCGAACCAATTGCATATATGATCATAGCAACCAGTCCTGCATTCTTCCCATTGCAGGAAGAGGTGTACATAAGAATAAAACCGGTTCTCAAAAAGCGATTGAACTATTTACTTTGTTAGTAGAGCACGATGCAACAGACCATGAATCGCAATGGCTGCTGAACATTGCTTATATGACCATTGGCGGCTATCCGCAACAAGTGCCGGCCGCATTGCTGATAAAGGGATTGGATGCGGATAATGCTTCTGTAAAGCCTTTTACAGATGTGGCCATGAACCTGGGATTGAATACCCGCAATATGGCGGGCGGAAGTATTGTGGATGATTTTGATAATGATGGTTATCCCGATATTATCAGCAGCAGTTGGGGTTTGAAGGAAGGTATGCATTATTACAGGAACAATGCAAATGGTACATTCACCGATTTATCGGGATCTTCGGGGCTTGCGCTCCTCACCGGGGGGTTGAACATTGTGCAAACGGATTACAACAATGATGGATGGAAGGATATTTTTGTATTGCGCGGCGCATGGAAAGGGGCCTATGGCAATGAACCTAACTCTTTATTAAAAAACAATGGCGATGGCACTTTCACCGATGTAACAAAAGAAACTGGCTTACTGTCCTTTCATCCTACGCAAACAGCCACATGGGCCGATTTCAATAACGATGGATGGCTGGATGTTTTTATTGGCAACGAATCCACACCCGCCAACGAAAACAATCCCTGTGAATTATATATCGGCAATAAGCATGGAAAATTTACCAATATAGCCGCAGCAGCCGGTTGCAACATTATTGATTTTGTAAAAGGCGTTACATCGGGTGATTATAACAATGACGGGTGGACGGATATTTTTATCTCTACATTGACCGGGCAAAAAGTTTTGTTGAGGAATGACGGCCTTGTGAATGGCAATATTCATTTTAGCAATGTAACACAGGCGGCAGGCATAGCCGGTAATACAGCCCGCACTTTTCCCACATGGTTCTGGGATTATGACAACGATGGCTGGCTGGATATACTCGTTTGCGGGTATGAGTTTAACCGTTCACTGGCATGGTATGTTGCTGAAGAAGCATTGGGATTGCCTGCCGGAAATTCGGGAAAGGTTTTTCTTTTCAGAAACAAGCAGGATGGCAGCTTTGAAGATGTTTCTGAAAAAGTTTCGTTGAATAAGGTAGCATTTGCAATGGGCGCCAACTTCGGTGATATAGACAATGATGGCTGGCTGGATATTTACCTGGGCACAGGTAATCCGTTATATCAATCTATCATACCCAATAAAATGTTTAAGAATACCGGCGGCAATAGTTTTACCGATATTACAATACCCGCACGGGTAGGTAATATACAAAAGGGGCATGGTGTTTCTTTTGCCGACCTCGACAGCGACGGTGATGAGGATATTTATATTGATATGGGCGGTGCTTATATAGGAGACGCATACCCTAATTCTCTATTCCTTAACCCGGGGCAAAATGATAATCGCTGGATTAATTTAATACTGGAAGGCACTGTTTGCAATAAGGCAGCTATTGGCGCAAGAATAAAAGTAACTTTTGATGATGGCGGAAAATCAAGGTCTGTTTACCGTTTATTAAGTTCCGGTGGAAGCTTTGGATCCAATCCTTTGGCACAGCATATTGGCATTGGAAAAGCTACGGAAATTCAGAGCATCGAAATAAAATGGCCGGGCAGCAATGCAATACAGGTAGTCAGTAATGTTCCGGCCGGTTATGACATAAAAGTAAAACAAAACGAAAAAGCGTTTACAACAATGCTGCGGAACAAAGCTGATTTCACGGTTGTGCCGGAAAAAGGAACAATACCTTGTTTACCGCAATAATGATTTACAGTCGTTACCCTAAACGGGTTTGTATATGAAAAAATTATTCTGGACAGGCTTTACCGGTTTATTATTGTTTGAAATAGCCAATGTTTATTTCATTATGCCCATGCCGGGAAGCCAGCAGATGAATAGTATTGACGCTGCTTATTTTTTACATCGCTGCCGTTGGATATTCCGTGTCTTGTTTGCCTTGCTGCTTGTAACAGGATTATTGAAAGCAACATGGCGCGGCAAATGGAAATGGTTATTGATTTTGCCCCTGCTGATTCTGGCGGCCGTTGTTTATATGGCCAATTTCAAAATGGCTGCCGACCGTATGTTTTACCAGCCCAAGCAATTGCTGATGGCAGATGCAGCAAATAACAAAGTTGATGCAGGCAGGTTGGTTATAGGCGTAATACAAAATGGCCGGGCAAAAGCATATCCTATCCGGTTTCTCGGTTATCATCACCAGGTATATGATACGATTGGCGGCAAGCCTGTGATTGTTACGTATTGTACAGTATGCAGGACAGGCCGTGTGTTTGAGCCCGTGGTAAATGGAAAGACTGATAAATTCAGGTTAGTGGGAATGGACCATTTTAATGCGATGTTTGAAGATAGCCGGACCAAAAGCTGGTGGCGGCAGGTAAACGGAAAAGCGATTGCCGGTAAGTTAAAAGGGCAACAATTATCCGAAGTATTTTGCACACAAACATCATTGTCGCAATGGCTGTCATTGAACCCGGGTTCATTGATTATGCAGGCCGACCCTGAATTTGCAAACCGGTATCCTGCTAATACGAAATATGAAGACGGGGAGAGCAACGATGCGCTTACAGGAACAGACAGCCTTTCCTGGAAAAGGAAATCGTGGGTGATTGGTGTAAAGACAGATAACGGAACGAAAGTGTTTGACTGGAACAGGTTGAAGAATGAAAGAATTATTCACGATAGCATAGGCAATGTTTCATTGCTGTTGGTATTATCTGCCGACAATAAAGGTTTCTTTGCATTTGAACGACCGGCCGGGCGATCACAGTTTTCTTTACGCAACGATACGATCTTCTTTGGCAACCATCATTACAGGGTGGATGGTAAAGGCATTGATACAACCGGAGCCTTGAAGCCATTACGGGCTTACCAGGAATTCTGGCATAGCTGGGATGCATTTAACCCGGGCAGCAGATAGTAAATACCCAAATTTGGGGTAGGTGTAAGCGTTTTTTCTTTTACATTTACGATTGTCTCAAACAACGGCAATAGCGTATTGTTGTAGCTGGGTTTTTTCTCACGAACTTTTCCAAGAATATCTATTTGCATTGAAGAATGTTTTTGTTTTTATAACTTGTACAATTCTTTTATGATAGCCTGCACTTCCAACTCTATATTTTCATCATATTGCCCTGTTTCCTTGATTGAATTGACAATGCTTTCAGTCTTTCTATTAATCAAATCCAAAATGGATTTTTCAGGAATAATGAGCGGAATTTTCTTGATGTAATTTGCAGGATTATTCGCTGATGGATTGATGGTTCTTATTAATTTATTACAAGTTGACGAATTGAAAAAAGCTAACAAATAATAAGTCAGGCTTTCATCTTTTGGGAAAATACCGACAATGCTCTGGTCGAAAAGTTTGTTTTCAATCAAAGATGCTGTGATGCTTGATGAACTTATCATTGGTACACCAATTCCGAATTTGAAATAGTATTTCGGGTTTTGAAATCTTGCTTTTTTGTCGGTTTTGTAATGTCGTACCGCTTCTTTGCTCCAATTCATAAACCAACTTTCGGGCTTTAAGTATTTAGTATTTCCGCCCTTGACAATTGGAAGAAAATATTGCTGTCCCTCAATTCCGTTTAAAATACCAGGGTTACTTTTGTAGTCTTTATTAATGGTTTCGCAGTGTACTAAATCGTAGTTTTTTCCGTTTTTTAAATCGGCGCTTATCACTTGTAAAAAACGTTTGTCATCACCCGAATAAAATCCTGTAACACAATCGGCAATATCTCCAACCTTGAATTTTGATTGATTAATTAACTTTAGCACATTGGTATTTTCAGCAATTAAAAAGGCGTGGTCTGGATTATTGAAAACATCTTCTTGTCTAAATGAATACGTTTTTAAATTCTCATTATCAATGTTGTTCAATTGCTCCACATCACTAAATCCGTTGACAACAGAGAAGTTGTTTTGCAAGCATTCTTTATAATCACTTTTCTTTCTCAATGTAATAATCGAAAGATTAGCATAGCCAAAATTTACTCCCGGAAAGAATGATGAGGGAAACAGAGCCAATCCCATAATTTGGGTCCTGGCCAAAATATGGGTTCTCAACGCTTTATGCATATGCAGATTGAGAAATGTATCGGGAATGATGAAAGATAAAATTCCGTCTTCTTTCAGCAATTCAATACAGCGATACAGAAACAAACCGTAGCTTTCTTTTGCATACAATTCAGGATACATTTTTTTGAGAATGGCTCGTTTGTCGTAATCCTGCCACGCTCCATAAGGTGGATTAGCGATAATTTTATCATAAACACCACCAAAACAAGAATTGAATTTCAATTCAGTGTCTAATAATGTATCACATTCCCGAATGGTTACATTCGGGTAATCTGAGAATTTATCGTTTAAAATTTCAATAGATTTTGAATTCAGTTCGCAAATATCAATATGTGCAAATTCGTTTTCGCTTAAAATTGCTTCGACAAACACGCCATCGCCACCGCAGGGTTCAAAAATTTTATCGCTTGGTTGCAATGATAGTTTACAAACCATATAGTCAACGATTGGCGTTGATTTGGTGTAAAATGCCTGATATTTTCTTGTTTCGCTTATCATTACCAAAATAAATATTGTAAAAGGTTATTGTCTGTCAAATGTAGTGTTGTTGCGGCATTAAAATCATTTGCCCAATCAATGTTTGTTTCAGTCCATTGTTTCAGGTTGTAGCCTGAATATTCACTTATTTTTTGGTAAGCTTCATTGCCGCAATAGGCTTCCCAAATACCTGAATTTTTCAAGGTATTGAAATAGCTGTTATTTTCTTCGGCTCTTACAAATAACAGACATTTATAGTTGTCATCAAGGTTTTGGTAAATGGTAGCAACCAACACCAACGCAGGCTAAAAATTGATTGTGGTGCTTTTGTGCTGCTATACATCTTATCTGTAGTTGCAAACTACTGACAGCATCCGGCTTATATTCATTACTGAACACTACGGATAGCTGGGGGTGCCGCTCCTGCAAGATAATGACTGCAGGAATATAATTATTAGCAGCCTCAAATTTCTGGTTGGAGGAGATGCAGGTGAAAAACACCCTGCATCGGCGGCGTTGACTGAACTCAGGCATCGGCGAAAACGCAGACAAAAAATCGGCTTCGCAGTGCCAGAAGATGAGCAAAACGTAATCGTTAAGGTAATCTCCGCCTATGTAAGAGACTTTAGGGCAAAGCAGGCATATGCTTTTTAACGAATTATTGCAAAAACAACACTTGTTATAAAAAGTGCACCAATTAAACTGACTATTATGGGTTTCCATAACAAATGAGCCTGAATTCGACTTAAATTCTTTTTGCCCATTAAATAGATAATCGATAAAACTGCTGGAAAAGAATTGAGCAAGACGTTTCTGGTATTTGAATAATAAAACAATAAATAAAGCTCCATCATTGACAATAAAAATATTGTAATGGAGATAAATAGTACCAAATTCCAAATACGTAAAGAATTCGAGACCCCTTTATTTATTCCAAAAAATAAAGCAATGGAAAGCATCCATTCCATTATAAATAAAAGTACTGGCTTATCCGGAGCACGCAAGCCAACTCTGTTTAGGTAGGTCTCATAAAATAAAATAAATGAGTTTACAAGATACACCCCGATGCAAATCAATATCAAATATTGAAATAGCGTACGCTTATTGCCCATTGGTTGCCTTTTTATAATCATCTTCATTATCAAATATTTGAAATGAAATATTCTTCTCACTATCAAGGCTAACCATGATGTACTGTTGTTGCACGGTTCGAGATTTCACCTTTCCCGGCAACCCTAAAGGACCCTTTTCGCGAATCGTTGTTGTTTTGGTAAAGCTATATCCAAACCTTGTATTGTCTTTATTACCACCCAAAGAAGTAAAATCACTTATTTTCTCCTTTCCATAGTCATTTGAAAATTGATGAAAGTCCCCTTTAATGTTTCCATATTTTTCGCGCATTGGGGATAAGGAATAGGCATCGCGTAAATAGTTACCAAAACTAACTGCACGTGGTTCTAAATAATCTCCATTATTTTCAAAGGCTGTAGGGTCAACGTACGGATTTCTATCATGATCAAAAGCGTGCATTAGTTCATGTCCAGAAACAGTCATGGAATTATACACCCCTTGACCTCTAAAAGGACTGTACCATGGATCTTCTCCATAAGTTATTTTTCGGTTATGGGGATTATATCTACTATCGTCAGTCCAAAAGACAGATATCATGGTATAGCTATAAGAAGAACCTATTAATCGGTTTAGTACTTGAGCCCCTAAGGACGTTGCCGCAATTTTTGCCACATTGTCGGCTGCAGTTTCTGCATTATTTGCAACCTTTAACTTCCTGCCATCAGGATCAATGAATAAAAGAGGGTTGTTTGCAACATAAACAAAGGGAGAAATTGAATTATATATTTCGCTTTCGGGATCAATATGATTCCACCTCCCAATCTGCGCATCGTACATCCTCGCCCCGTAGTCCATCCATTCAAGCCCGCTGCCATCGCTAAACTCCTGCCGCTGTTCTTCCTTACCATTGTACTTTAACTTATTTTCCAATTTCCCCGCTGCCTTGCTGCTTATCCCCGCCATGGTGAGCCCAAATGGGTAATAATGCGTTTCTTCCTTTAAAGGCCCAGGCTTATGTATCACCTGTAAATTATCAAAATACACATTAAAATTGCTTTCGTTGCTGATGTACACAAATATATAGCCGTTTTTAGGAACTCTAATATTTTGTAAACCGGGATCTTCATACCAATGGTCCCAAACGGCCCCTGCATTTCCCACCCGACTTGCCCCACCCCCGGCATACTTAAATTGTTCATCAAAAAACATGTAGTTGATGTAGGCCTTCGGGGTGGTAGTGGTTTCACCATTGTTGCTGCGGATGAAACCGGCGGGTATCAGCCCGGTGTTTAAACTGTTCAATTGGGCGCCACTAATACCTTTGGCGCCTATTGAACTTGAAGGTGCTGCAAGCATGCCGGCCACTATCCCAAGAATATCCAATGCCGTGCTGTTGCCATTGTTGGTAGTGGCGTTTAATTTGTACAGCCGCCTGCTGATGGTTTCCTGCGTGGGCGAGCATCCTGCGGGATAGTTTATATTCGATGGAGGCTTGCCGTTGTGGTTATAGTAATCGTTGTTGACAGAACTGTTGAAGCCCGGTACATCATCCTCATTGATGATTTTACCGAGGTCGGATATGGCAAAGAATTTCTTCTCATGGTTTACCATTGAATTGGCCGTTAAATCCCATATCGTTCCTTCAAAGGTTGCTGCCGGGTACAGGATGGTTTGGGTTTCATCGGTAAGAACCATGCGTGTGTTACCAAGGTGATCTTTCAGCATGTAATCATACACCAGCCCGGTCAGGTTATTATTGGGCAGCATGCGAAAGGAGCGAAAGTAACGGCAAATAACTATCGGCTTTGCATGCGTTTGG
>CAYUGH010000050.1:25457-32652 GCA_964444195.1 uncultured Chitinophagaceae bacterium | reverse complement strand
TTGGAAAAATGCAAATTTTAACATTTGAAGGGCCGAATGCTGCAATGTGGGCTAATAAGTTTTTTCCGAAACAGGAGCGGGACATTGCGTCACCCAATTGTAGCTACAATGCAACTTCCCGTTTCGGAGACCTTTGTATTGAAAAAAGCCAACGTTGCATTTAAGAAAGGGTTAAAACTCCAATAATGTAAGCCCCTCAATATCAATAAAATGCTTTGTATTCAGGGTATCAAAATCCAACCCATTTACAATGGCTGTTGCAGCAATAAATAAATCTGGTTTGTCAATTGTTTTTCGTTTAGGCTTTAGCATGGCAACAATTTCAGCGGCTTTACGAGCTGCGCGGCTGTCAAAATCAAGTACGGTAAACCTTTCCAGCATACCATCCCAAAAGGCAAGATGCTGCATGGTGGCTCCATTTACTACTTCAAATTCGGTAATGGATGAAATAAACAAAGTTCCATAATTCTTAAAATGGTATAGCAGCCTTGTTTTGGATTTATCAGTTTTGCGGTAGAAATCAATTAGTATGGTGGAATCAACCATTATTCTTTAGTCCGCCATGCTGCAATGCTTTTATGGTTTTCCTCAATTTGCCTGATTTCCTTCTCATTGTACACTGGCCCATTCATCAGATATTCAATAAAATCTACCTTCGGAGATGGGTAAGATGCCTGATTTTCCAGTTCCTTCTTTAATTTTTTCTTTTCAGCAGGAGAAAGCGTTTTAATCAAATCAACTAAGGCTTGAAAAGGAAGTTGCACTTTAATTTCCATTTTCTATTGTTTTGTAACTTTTCAAAAATAGGAAAAATCCATGCTAACCTCAAATGGGGTACCTGAATGTGGCAATATAGCTCCCAATTTTTATCTATTTCCAGTTCCTATCCATCATCCACCCTTTAAACCTATCATACTCAGCCTTCAAAAGCACACTCTTCTTCTCCTTCTCAAACAAAGGCTTTACCTCATCAGGAATCGGAAGTTTTTCACCGATAGCTTCTTCCACCACTTCCGGAAACTTTACCGGGTGTGCGGTTTCAAGAAAAATGCCTTTTTGCCCGGGATGGGCAGCGAGGTGATCTTCCAGCGCTTTGAAACCCACGGCGCCATGCGGATCAAGGGTATAGCCAAAGGTTGAAAAAACGTAGGCAATAGTTTCTTTGGTTACTTCATCAGTTATAGTGGTGCCTGAAAGCATTTCTTTCAGCCGGGTTTGGTCCTGTGCAAACAGCTCCATAATGCGGACGAAATTGCTTGGGCTGCCCACATCCATGGCATTGCTAAGGGTAGGGGTGGCGGTGCGGGGTTCGTATGCGCCCGATTGCAGGAAGCGGGGCACCACATCGTTTACATTGCAGGCGGCTATAAAATGGGCTACAGGTAACCCTGAGGCCCAGGCCATCATACCGGCGCAAATGTTGCCGAAATTGCCGCTTGGCACGCTGATGACCGGCGGTTTATCAAAAGGCCATTGTTGCAACGCAAAACAATAATACAATTGCTGTGGAAGCCAGCGGGCTACGTTGATGGAATTGGCCGAAGTGAGTTGATACAGGTCATTCAGGTCAGTATCCATAAATGCCTGCTTTACCATAGCCTGGCAATCATCAAAGCTGCCTTGCACTTCAAGTGCGGTAATATTATCAGCGCAGGTGGTCAGTTGCAATTCCTGCACAGGGCTTACTTTTCCGGAAGGGTACAGGATGATCACTTCAATGCCTTCCACATCTTCAAAACCATTGGCAACGGCGCCACCGGTATCGCCGCTTGTGGCCACCAGCACGGTAACTTTCTTTTGGTTGCCTTTATTAAAATAGCCAAGGCAACGACTCATAAACCGAGCGCCAACATCCTTAAACGCAAGGGTAGGGCCATGAAAAAGTTCGAGCGAATAAATATCATCTGTAACCTTTACCAACGGAAAATCAAAGTCAACCGTTTCTGCGGCAATGCGGCGTAGTTCAGCCTCCGGGATCAGATCGCCCGCATAGGGCTTCATCACCCGGTAGGCGAGTTCGGCCTTATCCAAGTTGCGCAATACTTTCCAGTTGAAGGTTGGAACCTTTTCGGGAAAATACAAACCCTTGTCAGGCGCCTGACCGAGTATAGTAGCGGTTTTAAAATTGGCTTTCTCTAACGGATTATTGGTACTGAAATACTGCATGGTGGTTAAAATGGTTGCGCAGGCTCAATGCGGATACCATCGTTGTTGATGGTGGTAACATAGGTATGATAATCCACGCCAAGCCGCTCATATACAGAGGACATTTCTGCTGCTACAGCTTCAGCTGTTTCAGCCGATTTACTGAGCATAAAAATAGATGGCCCCGAACCCGAAATGCCGCCGCCGAGTGCGCCCTTTGCCTTGCACCCTTGTTTGATATCATCAAACCCGGGAATCAATATGCTTCTCACAGGTTCAATCAGGTAATCTTCAAGCGAGCGGCCAATAAGGTCGTAATCTTTTAAGGTAAGCCCTGCCACAAGCCCTGCCACGTTGCCCCATTGTTTTATGGCATCCTTCAGCAACAGTTGCTTTTTCAGGATGGCACGGGCATCGGCTGTACGCACTTCAATTTGCGGGTGTACCACGGTTACAAACAATTCGGGCGACGGAAGCGGTATAATATCGAGCGGGTGAATGGAGCGGATGAGGGTAACGCCGCCGTAAATGCAGGGCGCAATATTATCGGCATGTTTTACGCCGCTGGCTACTTTTTCGCCAAACATGGCAAATTGCACAAGCTCTTCTTTATTAAAAATATTACCCAACAGAGCATTAGCGCCTGCAACAGCGCCCGCTGCACTGGCGGCACTCGATCCTACGCCGCTGCCCGGTTTTATATGCTTGGTGATCTTTATGTCAAATCCGGTTCCTTCGGGTGCGGCTTCCAGCAGGGCTAAAAGCGCAGCGCCGGCTACATTTTTTTCAGGTTCGGTAGGCAGGTTGTACACCGGGTCGGGATGAATATGGATGCCGGGCGTTTCGCTCAATTGCATCCACATTTCATCGGCAGGTTCATGCAAGGCAAACCCAAGTACATCGAAACCGCAAACCATATTGGCAACAGTTCCGGGGGCGTATATTTTTATGGCTGAAGATAGCATGAGGCAAATTTACTGGCTGGCTACCCGGATAATGTCGGCAAATACACCGGAGGCAGTTACGTCGGCGCCTGCCCCTGCGCCTTTTACCACAAGCGGCTGTTCGGGGTAGCGCATGGTGTAGTACAGCACAATGTTGTCCTTGCCATAGAGGTGGAAAAAGTCGTGCCAGGTGGGAATTTGTTGTAATCCTACGGATGCTTTTCCATCTTTAAAACTTGCCACAAATTTCAGTTTGCAATCCTGTTCGTGCGCGGCATCATATAAGGCTTTAAAATGAGCCTCATGTTTGCCCATTTCGGTATAAAAATCTTCCACGCTTCCGTTAAAGCAGCTTTCGGGCAAAAAGCCATTGTTGTCAATATCTTCCATATTCAGTTCGTTGCCTGCTTCACGCGCGAGGATGAGTATCTTCCTCATTACATCGGTTCCGCCAAGGTCAAGCCTTGGATCAGGTTCGGTGTAGCCTTCATTTTGCGCGTCGCGTACTACATCGGCAAATGGTTTGGTACCATTGTAATGGTTAAATACAAAGTTGAGCGTGCCGCTTAAAACTGCTTCTATCCGGTGAACCGTATCGCCGCTTTTTACCAGGTCG
The DNA here is from genome assembly GCA_964444195.1 of uncultured Chitinophagaceae bacterium. GTDB lineage: Bacteria > Bacteroidota > Bacteroidia > Chitinophagales > Chitinophagaceae > Phnomibacter. The sequence goes on along the minus strand of CAYUGH010000050.1, from coordinate 28,947 downwards.
TTAAGCGAGCTGATGACCGGCAAACCCGCGCCTACATTGGTTTCAAACAAAAAGCTGGCATTAAATTCACGTGCCAGGTTTTTAAGGCTGAGGTAATTGGGGTATTCAGAAGAAGCGGCAATTTTATTACAAGCCACCACCGAAATGCTTTTTTCCAGTAAACGGGCATAGCTTCCTGCAACTGAATCGTTAGCGGTCACATCCACAAAAACACTGTTGCGCAGGTTACGCGCAATAATGCCCCGCTGATATTGTTCGAGGTCCATCGGCTCGCCTGCTTCGAGGGTTTGTTTCCAGTTGGTCGGGTTAATGGCTTCCTCTGAAATCAACATTTTACGGCTGTTGGCTAAACCAACCACCCGTAGTTGCAGGTTCAAATGTTTTTCAAGCCAGGCCTGCTGCTGTGCTACCTGCGCAAGCAGTTTGCCGCCTACATTACCACAACCGGCTATGAAAATATTAAGTTGTTTTTTTACCGCTTCAAAAAAAGATTCATGCAAAACGTTCAGCGCCTTCTTAACGTCCGTAGTGGCAATAACGGCTGAAATATTGCGTTCTGAAGAACCCTGGGCAATGGCACGGATATTGATCCCGTTACGCCCCAGCGCGCTGAACATTTGTCCACTAATACCCGGATGGCTTTTCATTTTATCGCCCACCAGCGCAATAATGGCATGGTCGCCTTCCACCACCAACGGATCAACCCTGCCGCTATTAATCTCTGTTTCAAATGCGGCGTCGCAGGCGGCTTTCGCCCTTTCCGCTTCGGCTGATTGAACGGCTACGCAAATGCTGTGTTCTGAGGAGCTTTGAGTAATCAGGATCACATTGATCTGTTGCAATGCAAGCGCTTCAAAAAAACGTTTTGAAAATCCGGGTATGCCTATCATGCCGCTTCCTTCAAGACTTAGCAGCGATATTTTATTGATGCTCGAAATGCCCCTGATCTTTTCATTGCTTTCGCTTCCCTGGTTTTCAATCAGCGTGCCTGCGTCGGAGGCGGCAAAAGTATTTTTCACCCAAACCGGTATGTTCAGTTTCATCACCGGCTGAATAGTTGGAGGATAAATGATTTTAGCCCCAAAATGTGAAAGCTCCATGGCTTCCTGGTAGCTGATACGGTTGATGGGGCGGGCGTTGGGAACCCAACGCGGGTCGGCGGTCATAATACCGCTTACATCGGTCCATATTTCAAGTACGTTTGCTTGTAAAGCGGCTGCGAAAATAGCTGCTGTGTAATCGCTGCCACCACGGCCAAGCGTTGTAGTAAAACCCTGTGCGTTGCTGGCAATAAACCCGGGCGCTACATAGATGCCGGCGGATTGCTGCGCAACGGCTTGCTGAACTAAAGAATGGGTTTCAGTTTCCAACACCGAAGCATTGCCAAAACGGTTATCGGTTTTTATAAGCCACCGGCTATCGAGCCAGGCGGCTTTTGCGTGTTGTGATTGCAGGTATGCCTGCAGCAACTGCGAGGAAAGCAATTCGCCAAATGCAACCAGCTTATCCTTTGTGCGGTCCGACAATTCCTGCAAACGGAAAATGCCTTCGCATAAATCATCCATTTCATTGCAGTACTGCTTTACCTTGCTCAGGCTGGCGCTCTGGTTGGTTACAGGCAGCAATTGCCTTGCCGTGTCTAAGTGACGCTGTTCAATGGAAGTAAGAATATCCTTGTACGATTCATCCCCAAGCGAGGCTTTTTCGCCCGTAAGCAGCAACTGGTCGGTAATGCCCCCAAGCGCGCTTACCACTACTACAACCGGATGGTTAGGATATGATAAAAGTATATCGGCTACAATCTTTATATTATTGGCATTGGCTACACTTGAGCCGCCAAATTTCAGCACATGCATGTTTGTTCCTGTTCGGTATTTACTTTACCCGGGTAAAAATACTAATAATGGGCAGTCATGCTGCTTTCTTTTGATTCGAGCAGCGAATAGCCCATCAGGTATTCATCTACCTTTTTGGCACATTCACGGCCCTCGCTGATAGCCCAAACCACCAGGCTTTGACCCCTGCGGGTATCGCCACAGGCAAAAATCTTTGGCAGGTTTGTTTGGTAGGCCGTTTCCGTAGCCTGTATATTCCCCCGGTTATCAAGCGCGATTCCGGTATCGGCTATAAAAGTTTCATGCAGCGGGTGTAAAAAACCCATAGCCAGCAGGGCCAGTTCACAGGGAATAATTTGGTTGCTGCCTTCGCGTTCTACAAAACTGGCAGGCCTTCCGTCGGCACCTGCTTTCCATTCGAGTTCTACTGTTTCCAGCGCTTTCAGTTTACCGGTTTCATCGCCAATAAAACGCTTGGTAGCTATAGCCCATTTGCGGCTAACTCCCTCCTCATGGCTCGAAGTGGTTTTAAGCAGCATGGGGTATTGTGGCCAGGGCATGTACTGCGTGCGGCCTTCAGGAGGCATTGGCATAAGTTCGAATTGCGTAACCGATGCCGCGCCATGGCGGTTGCTGGTTCCAACGCAATCGCTTCCCGTATCGCCACCACCAATCACCACCACATTTTTACCGGTAGCTTTCAGTTCTTCCACCCAATCCGAACCATAAAATCCGCGTTTTTGCAGCAGGTCGGCCTGTGGATTGTCAACCCGCATATTCTGTTGCTTTAAAAACTGCATGGCAAAATACACGCCGTTCAATTCACGACCCGGAACAGGAAGGTCCCTTGGAACGGTGCTGCCTCCCGCCAACACAATGGCATGGTATTCGCGTAAAAGGTCGCCAAACGAAATATCGGTGCCCACATTTGCATTGCAACGGAATTGAACGCCTTCTTCCTTCATCAAATCAACCCTACGGTCGATCACCCATTTTTCCAGTTTAAAATCGGGTATACCGTAGCGCAATAACCCCCCAGGCTTTTCATCGCGCTCAAAAACGGTAACGCTATGGCCAACGCTGTTTAATTGTGCAGCCGCTGCAAGCCCCGCAGGCCCCGATCCGATAACGGCAATCTTTTTGCCCGTAAGCATATTGGGCTTTTTGGGCGTTACATATCCTTTATCAAAAGCAATTTCAATTATATGCCTTTCAATTTCTTCGATGGTAACTGCGGGCTGATTAATACCGAGCACACACGACGTTTCGCAGGGTGCAGGGCATATCCTGCCCGTAAACTCAGGGAAGTTATTTGTTGATGTGAGTATCTCGTAAGCCTCATACCAGTTTTTACGATACACCGCATCGTTGAACTCAGGGATTACATTTCCCAGCGGGCAACCGCTATGGCAAAAAGGGATGCCGCAATTCATACACCGCGATGCCTGGCGATTCAATGTGGTATCATCATAACGCTCAACAAATTCACGATAATCATTTTTACGCTCTTCTACGGGACGCTTCTTTGGAAGTTCCCGGCTGAATTCCATAAATCCTGTTGGTTTACCCATATCTTATAAATAACAAATAAGGAATAAAAAATAATAAATAACAAAAGTGAATGGGTGAATGAGTGAATGAGTGAATGAGTGAAT
>CAYUGH010000050.1:8676-25357 GCA_964444195.1 uncultured Chitinophagaceae bacterium | reverse complement strand
AGTGAATGAGTGAATGAGTGAATAAGTGAATGAGTGAATAAGTGAATGGAGTTTGGAAGTGAGATGGTTGGTGTGTTTGTTTTTTGTTACGTTGGAAATGCAAGTGCGCCAGCCAATTTCAAACCACAAACCACAAACAACTTCGTACCTCGTGCTTCGTACTTATCTTTCGCTCAAACTTTACCTCTCACTCAAACCAACCACCCTAAACTATAAACCCTAAACAATGAACCCTAAACCCTAAACCACTCTATGCTTCCGTCTTCTGTTTGGCTTTCTGCATTTGTAGAACACGCTTGTAATCCTGTGGCAGCACTTTCACAAACCTGCTGAGTTCGCTATCCAGGTCGCTGAGTATAAAGCGGGCAACCGAACTATCGGTATAAGCTACATGCTTGGTCAGCATATCTTTTATAAAACCTGCATCCTCATCGTCGCATCCTTCAAGTAAAACCATTTCAGTATTGCAATTGCCTGCAAATGTTCCTTTTACATCGTACACGTAAGCTATACCGCCACTCATACCGGCTGCAAAGTTTCTTCCGGTAGCGCCGAGTATAATGGCCCTTCCACCGGTCATGTATTCGCAACCGTGGTCACCAACGCCTTCAACCACCGTGTTTGCGCCGCTGTTTCGTACGCAGAAACGTTCACCGGCTTTACCACGTATAAAGGCTTCACCCGCAGTGGCTCCGTAAAAGGCCACATTACCAATGATGATGTTTTCTTCAGCAACATAGGTTGCTTTTTTAGATGGATAAACGATGAGCCTTGCGCCACTGAGGCCTTTGCCAAAATAGTCATTGGCATCGCCTTCAAGTGTAAGTGTAACCCCGTTGGTATTAAATGCGCCGAAACTTTGCCCGGCCGTACCTGTAAAATTGAATTTGATAGTATTGTCGGGAAGACCAGCGGCTTTGTATTTCCGAGTGATCTCGTTCGACAATATGGTGCCCGTAGTCCGGTCTGTGTTAATGATTGGAAGCGCTGCCTCAATGGGTGTTCCGTTGTCGAGTGCAGGTTGCGCATGTTCGAGCAATTTCCAGTCGAGTACGGTTGCCAATCCATGGTCCTGCGATTCGCTGTTATACAAGGTCATGTCAGCAGGCGCCGGTTCTTTGTACAGTATGGGGCTGAGGTCGAGTTTGCTGTATTTCCAGTGTGAAATATCTTCCCGTGGTTCAAGAAACTGAACCTGCCCAACCATTTCTTTGATGGTGCGGAAACCGAGTTCGGCCATGATCTCACGTAATTCCTGCGCAATAAAGTGGAAGAAATTAACCACATGATCAGCATTGCCCGAGAAACGTTTACGCAATTCAGGATCCTGCGTGGCAACCCCTACCGGGCAGGTATTCAGGTGGCATTTACGCATCATGATACAGCCTTCCACCACGAGTGCTGCGGTAGCTATACCCCATTCTTCAGCACCCAGCAAAGTGGCAATGGCAATATCGCGGCCGGTTTTCATTTGGCCATCGGCCTGAACCACTACGCGGCTGCGCAGTTTATTTTTAACGAGTGTTTGATGCGCTTCGGCAAGCCCTAATTCCCAGGGCAAACCCGCATGTTTAATGGAGGAAATAGGAGAGGCCCCTGTTCCGCCATCATGACCTGCTATTAAAACCACATCGGCCTTGGCTTTGGTAACCCCTGCGGCAATGGTTCCTACGCCTGCTTTGCTCACCAACTTCACGTTGATGCGTGCCCGGCGGTTTGCATTTTTCAGGTCGAATATTAATTGAGCGAGGTCTTCAATGGAATAAATATCATGGTGCGGTGGGGGTGAAATTAAACCCACACCCGGGGTTGAATGGCGTACCCTTCCAATCCAGTCGTCCACCTTAAACCCGGGCAACTGTCCGCCTTCGCCGGGCTTGGCGCCCTGTGCCATTTTTATCTGTAGCTCATCGGCTTCGGTCAGGTAAAGGCTTGTTACCCCAAAACGACCGCTTGCTACCTGTTTTATAGCGCTGCGCATACTGTCGCCATTGGGCAAACGTTCGTAGCGGGCTTCGTCCTCCCCACCTTCACCGGTATTGCTTTTGGCGCCAATCCGGTTCATGGCAATGGCAAGCGTGGTATGGGCTTCCCAACTGATCGAGCCAAAACTCATGGCCCCGGTGGCAAACCTTTTCAGGATGCTTTCGGCGGATTCAACTTCCTCAATTGGAACAGAGGATTGCAGCTTTTTAAACTGAAGCAAACCACGGAGTGTGGCTGCTTTCTGCGTTTGGTCGTTTACTAATTTGGCATACTTCTTAAAAGTTGCATAATCATTCATCCGGGTGCTGTATTGCAGCAGGTGGACGGTATTGGGATTAAAGAGGTGGAACTCACCTTTGCGCTTCCATTGGTAAATGCCACCCACGGGCAGGCGGTCAACCGGTACATCTTTTTTACTAAAGGCAAAATAATGGCGTGCCAGCACTTCCTTAGCAATTTCATCGAGCCCCATGCCTTCAATACGGCTAACGGCGCCGGTGAAGTAGTTTTCAACCACCTCTTTATTAATGCCGATGATTTCAAAAATCTGTGCACCCTGGTATGATTGAAGGGTACTGATACCCATTTTGCTGAATACTTTCAGCATGCCGTCGTTTACGGCTTTTATATAGTTTTTCTTTAATACTTCAACATCAAGGTCGGTTTCCAGCTTGCCGGATAATTTCATATCGCGGATGGTGCTTAATGCCATATAAGGGTTGATGGCAGTAGCCCCAAATCCAATGAGGCAGGCAAAATGGTGAACTTCCCACACATTGCCGGCTTCGGCTACAATACCTACTTTACCCCTGTACCCTTTGCGGATGAGATGGTGGTGTACTGCTGACGTGGCGAGCAGCATGGGGATTGGGGCGTGGTCGCTGTCAATGGCCCGGTCACTCAGTACCAGTACTTCAAATCCATCTTCCACTGCATCCACTGCATAACGGCAAAGCCGGTCAAGCGCTTTTTTCATGGAGCCCGCTTCACCATCGGCGCGGAAATAGCATTGCAATGTTTTTGCCTGGAAAATACCGGTATCGATACTACGCAGTTTTTCAAGCTCTTTATTGGAAAGTACCGGTTGCTTTAATGCCACAATATGGCAGCTAAGCGGGTCTTCAATCAATATGTTACCGTTGTTTCCCACAAAAGCGGCAAGGCTCATCACCAGCCTTTCCCTGATTGGGTCAATGGGCGGGTTGGTTACCTGTGCAAACAGTTGTTTGAAATAGCTGGTCAGGTGCTGCGGCTGATCGCTGAGCACTGCCAGCGGCACATCGGTGCCCATGGAACCAACGGGTTCTTTACCATCCGTAGCCATCGGGCCAAGAATGGTTTCAATATCTTCAGTGCTGTATCCAAAGGCCTTCTGGTATTTGAAAACCTGGTCATGCTCAAGGTGTGTAAACTCAACCCGTGGTTCGGGGAGTTCTTCCAGCCTGATCTTATATTTATTCAGCCAGTCAGAGTATGGTTTCTGGCTGCAAATGGATTGTTTCAGTTCTTCATCGCTTATGATGCGCTCCTGCTCCATATCTACCACAAACATGCGACCGGGTTGCAAACGGCCATATTCCTTAACCGTTGCGGGGTCAACAGGCAATGTGCCCGATTCGGATGACATGATCACGCGGTCATCGGTAGTAAGGCAATACCTCGATGGGCGAAGACCGTTGCGGTCGAGGGTAGCGCCAATAATTTTGCCATCGGTAAACGAAATGGAAGCGGGGCCGTCCCAGGGTTCCATCAGGCAGGCATGGTATTCGTAAAATGCCTTTTTAACCGGGTCCATGGTTTCGTCGCCATCCCATGCTTCGGGTATCAGCATCATCATTACATGCGGAAGGCTGCGCCCGGTAAGGGTCAGCAATTCAATCATGTTGTCGAGGCAGGCGCTGTCGCTTTGTCCGGGTGTAACAATCGGGCGAAGCATATCCATTTCTTCGCGGGTAAAATAGGGGGAGGTGAATCCCTGCTCGCTCGAACGAAGCCAGTTGATATTTCCCTGGAGCGTATTGATTTCTCCGTTATGTGCTATGTAGCGGAAAGGCTGCGCCAGTTTCCAGCTTGGGAAAGTATTGGTGGCAAAACGGCTATGCACTAGGCCAAAAGCGCTGGTTACGCTTTTATCAGACAGGTCTGGGAAATAGCGGCGAACCTGGGCGCTGGTAAGCTGCCCTTTGTACACAACTGTTTTGTAGGAAAGCGAGGCAATGTAAAAACCAATTGCATCCTGCTTTACGGTTTGTGCAATCAGGTGGCTGGCATAATTGCGCAGCACAAACAGTTTGCGTTCAAAGGTTTGCGCATCATGCAGGCTTGATGGCATGGCAATGAAAACCTGTTCCATTTCGGGTTCCACAGAAAGTGCTGTTTCGCCAATATCATGTTTGTTTACAGGAACTTTGCGGTAGCATAAAACTTCGAGACCTAATTTTTCAGCCGAACGGTTGAAGACCTCGCGGCAGGCTTCACGCAATCCAATGTTTTGTGGAAAGAAAATGACGCCAACGCCATATTGTCCCGCAGGTGGAAGGTGAACCCCCTGTTTAAGACATTCTGCATAAAAAAACTCATGGGGCACCTGGAGCATAATACCGGCGCCATCCCCTGAATTTTCCTCGCAGCCGCAAGCCCCGCGGTGTTCCATGTTTTCCAGTACCGTCAGTGCATCGCTTATATGCTGATGACTGCGGATTCCCTTGATGCTCGCTACAAACCCGATACCACAAGCATCATGCTCAAATGAGGGGTGATAAAGACCTTGCCCGCTTTCCAACATTCAGATTCAATTTGAAATTAGTTAATAAATTAATTGTTCCACTTTCAAATATGGTCAAGCAAGCGGTTAAAAATAATGAAAAGTTAAACATCAACCCTGTTTGGTTGAAAAATTTGAAAATTCTCAAATTAAATAACCGAATAGCTTGTCATCTTTGTTTATTTCAGTGAAATCGACATGATATTCTTGCATTTTTTCTAATAGCCTCGAATAGTCATTTTTCGACTCCAATTCTATTCCAACCAATGCCGGTCCGGTTTCCTTATTTGTTTTTTGCATGTATTCAAACCGCGTGATATCATCGGTTGGTCCCAACACATGGTTTACAAATTCTTTGAGGGCTCCGGGGCGTTGCGCAAAACGAACCAGGAAATAATGTTTCAGCCCTTCATATTGCAGCGACCGTTCCTTTATTTCAGGCATCCGGTCAATATCGTTGTTGCTACCGCTGATAACACATACAACTTTTTTGCCAATGATATCAAGTGCAAAATCATCCAGCGCTGCTACAGATAAAGCTCCTGCGGGTTCTACCACTATCGCATCTTCGTTGTACAGCTTCAAAATCGTGCTGCAAATTTTTCCTTCGGGAACAAGGTGCATCACATCAATGATCTGCTGTGCAAGCGGGAAGGTAATTTCGCCAACCCTTTTTACGGCAGCGCCATCCACAAAACGATCAATGGTTTCAAGGGTAACCGGGTGGCCAGCAAGCAATGCCTGTTGCATGCTCGGGGCGCCTTCGGGTTCTACCCCTATGATCCTGGTTTGCGGGTTGATTGCCTTCAGGTAAGAACCCGCTCCGGAGATCAGTCCGCCGCCACCTACCGGGAAAAAGGCAAAATCTATATCGCTGAGTTCATCGGCAATTTCTTTTCCAACCGTTCCTTGTCCTTCAATGATCCGGTAGTCATCAAAAGGAGGCACAAAGGTCATTCCGTTTTCAAGCGTAAATGCCTGGGCTGCTGCAGAGCAATCATCAAAACTGTCGCCAATTAACCTGATGGTAATAAAATCTTCACCATGCATGCGCACCTGCTTTACCTTTTGCTTTGGGGTAATCACCGGCATGAATATTACGCCCTGCACATTTAGTTGCCTGCAACTCCAGGCAAATCCCTGAGCATGGTTGCCCGCGCTTGCACAAACAAGGCCAGCCTTTCGTTGCGATTCGGGCAACTGGCAGATCATGTTATAGGCGCCGCGCAATTTGTAGGAGCGTACTACCTGCAAGTCTTCACGTTTCAGGTAAATATGGCACTGGTATTTTTTGCTAAGGGTGTGGCTGTACTGGAGTGGGGTTTGCCGCACCACACCGCGCAGCCGCTGGGCAGCGGCAGGCATATTGAGTGGCATTGGAATAGTTGGCATGTTGGTTGTCATACTTTATCCCCTGTTGGAGCGGCTGTATTTTCAATTGCAGGTATGCATTAAAGAGCATACCCGCAATTTGTTGATTGGTCATTTAATTATGCTTTGGCTGGTTGATTTTCCGGACGCAGGCTGCGAACCGTTTTACCGGCTTGCCACATTTCACTATCACGAAGTTCTTTCAGTTCTTCTTCCAGTCCTGCCCTGTAATCGGCCAGGCTGTTGCTGTCAATGCTGCGCTGTGATTCTTTTCCGGTAGCTACGCTTTCGTACAGTTCTTCAAAAACGGGGGCTGTAGCATCGCGGAATTTCTTCCACCAGTCGAGCGCGCCACGCTGGGCGGTAGTAGAACAGTTGGCATACATCCAATCCATTCCGTTTTCGGCTACCAGCGGCATCAGGCTCTGTGTCAATTCTTCCACAGTTTCGTTGAAGGCTTCGGAAGGTGAATGACCACGCTTGCGGAGTACATCGTATTGTGCGGCAAAAATGCCCTGGATGGCGCCCATCAGCGTACCACGTTCGCCGGTAAGATCACTGTACACTTCTTTTTTGAAGTTTGTTTCAAACAAATAACCGCTGCCTACGGCAATGCCAAGCGCAATTACACGTTCGAAAGCTTTACCGGTTGCGTCCTGGAAAATGGCGTAGCTGCTGTTGAGGCCGCGACCCTGGAGGAACATGCGGCGCAATGAAGTGCCGGAACCTTTTGGCGCAACGAGGAATACATCCACATCTTTTGGAGGAATAATGCCGGTTTGCTCGTTGAACGTAATACCAAACCCATGGGAGAAATACAATGCTTTCCCGGGGGTAAGGTGCTTTTGAACGGTAGGCCACAATTCAATTTGGGCGGCATCGCTCAGCAGGTAGCAGATGATGGTTCCACGCTGTAAAGCCTCTTCAATACTGAACAGGGTTTCACCCGGAACGAAACCGTCTTTTACAGCTTTGTCCCAGCTTTTTGAATTTTCACGCTGACCAACAATTACATTGATGCCGTTGTCCTTTTGGTTCAATGCTTGCCCGGGACCCTGAACACCGTAACCGATCACCGCTACAGTTTCATCTTTCAAAACTTCCTGTGCTTTGCTCAGTGGGAATTCATCGCGGGTTACTACGTTTTCTTCCGTACCGCCGAAATTTAATTTTGCCATTTTTTATTTGAGATTTAATATTTAATATTTGAAATTTGAGATTGTGGATTTGACTTTGGAATTTTATACTTTGTTATTTATTATTATTTATTTCTTATTCCTTATTTCCAGTACTACATGGAAAAAACTTCTTCCGCCTGGTTCAGGTATTCGTTTTCCTTTACCGTTTCACCGGGCGCATATTGTTCAAACTCGCGTATCTTGTCGTGGAAGCCACTGCTGTTTTTAATGATGGCCACCCTGGCACTGCGCACAAATTCAATGAGCCCGTAAGGTTCAAGCACTTTAAGCAGGCTATCGGTTTCTTCGCGATGCCCGGTGGTTTCAAAAACCGTATAGTCTGTACGGATTACCACAGCTTTGGCGCCATGTTCGCGCAAAAGCCTTTCCACCACAGCCTTTTCGGCGATCTCGATAGTGGGCACTTTGTACAGCGCCAGTTCCTGCCAAACAATTTCATCGTTGGTGTTGTAGTAGGCTTTCAGTACTTCAACCTGCTTTTCAATTTGCCTCACGAGTTTCTGAACCACTTCTTCGGTTTCATCAATTACAATATTGAAACGGTGGATGCCTTCCACTTCGGAAGGGGAGGTATTGAGGCTGTCAATATTAATTTTTCTGCGTGAAAAGATAATGGCAATACGATTGAGCAGGCCAATATGGTTCTCCGTATAAACTGTGATGGTAAATTCTTGCTTTTGCATGATTGAATGTTTTTACTTTAAACGGATTTCGCCAACGCCGCATCCCTGCGGTACCATTGGGAATACATTGTTTTCTTTGCCTACCATAATCTCAAGCAGGTAGGCGCCATCGTGGTCGAGCATTGTTTTCAGCGCAGCTTTCAAGGCGCTTCTCTCGGTAACCTTCATGGCCGCAATATGATATCCCTCCGCTACTTTTACAAAATCAGGACTTGTAATATCCACAAATGAGTAGCGCCTGTCATTGAAGAGTTCCTGCCATTGGCGCACCATTCCCAGGAAGTTATTATTGAGGATGATGGTTTTTACAGCAGCGCCAAACTGCATGATGGTGCCGAGTTCCTGGATGGTCATCTGGATGCCGCCATCGCCTGCAATAGCAACTACTGTCCGATGGGGGGCTCCGTATTTTGCCCCAATGGCTGCGGGCAGGGCAAAGCCCATGGTTCCAAGCCCTCCTGAGGTAACATTGCTTTTACTTTCGTTGAACTTTGCATAACGGCATGCCACCATCTGGTGCTGCCCAACGTCGGTAACGATCACCGCATTGCCGCCGGTCAGTTCATTCAGCGCATCAATCACTTCAGCCATGCTCATCACCCCGCTCGCGGGGTTAAATTCTTTGGAAATGACCTGCTTATATTCTTCGTCTGCAAATTCTTTAAAACGATTCACCCATGCGCTATGATCGCGGCTGATTATTTTTTCGGTAAGCAGGGGCAGGGTTTCCTTGCAATCGCCCCAAACCGCCACGGTGGCTTTTACATTCTTATCTATCTCTGCCGGGTCAATATCGAGGTGAACCACTTTGGCCTGCTTGGCATATTTATCCAAACGGCCGGTAACCCTGTCGTCAAACCGCATACCGATGGCGATCAGCACATCACATTCATTGGTGAGTACATTGGGACCATAATTTCCATGCATACCAAGCATCCCGACATTCTGCGGATGGTCGGTTGGCATAGCGCTTAATCCAAGTAATGTCCATGCAGCCGGTATGCCTGATTTTTCTACAAATGTTTTAAATTCTTCTTCTGCCTTACCCAGTATAACGCCTTGCCCAAACAATATGTAAGGTCTTTCTGCCTGGTTTATCAAATCGGCCGCAGCCTGTACATACTCCTTTCTTACAATTGGCTTGGGGCGATAGCTGCGGATATGTTTGCAGGGCGTATAACCTGTAAAAGCTACCTGCTGGATTTGCGCATTTTTGGTAATGTCAATTAAAACCGGACCGGGACGACCACTGCGGGCAATATAAAAAGCCTTGGCAAGCGTATCGGCAATTTCGCTGGCATCGGTTACCTGGTAATTCCATTTGGTAACCGGGGTGGTAATGTTTATCACATCTGTTTCCTGGAAGGCATCGGTACCCAGCAGGTGCGCAAATACCTGCCCCGTTATGCAAACCAGCGGGGTGCTGTCAATCATGGCATCAGCCAAACCGGTTACCAGGTTGGTAGCCCCGGGGCCGCTGGTGGCAAACACTACACCCACTTCGCCCGAAGTGCGGGCATAACCCTGACCTGCATGTATGGCGCCCTGTTCGTGACGGACCAATATATGCTCAAGTCGGTCGTTATAATCATACAGTGCATCATAAATTGGCATGATGGCGCCCCCGGGATATCCGAAAATGGTGGTTACCTTTTCAGCTATCAGCGATTTCAGCACAATTTCTGAGCCGGTAATAAGCGAAACCTTCTCGCTAACCTGGGGTGCTGTGTTGGTGGCTAATGTTGCTTCCATGTTTGTAATTTGCTGGTTCACATTTATTTATCTGTTATGCAACCTTCGGAAGCGGGCGCTACCTGTTTTGCATACTTGTATAGTAATCCGCCGGTGGCCCTTGATTTTGGGGCTGTCCAGCTTGCCTTGCGTTGTTCCATTTCTGCATCGCTTATATGCAGGGTCATTTCATTTTTGATGGCATCAAGCGTAATTATGTCATCGTCCTGTACAAGTGAAATGGGACCGCCCACCATGCCTTCGGGGGTAATATGCCCTACTACGAAACCGTGGGTGCCCCCACTGAACCTGCCATCAGTGATCAGGGCAACTGATTTACCCAAGCCTGCACCAATAATGGCTGAGGTAGGTTTCAGCATTTCGGGCATACCCGGCGCCCCTTGTGGCCCTACATAACGGATGACCACCACATCGCCGGGATGAACTTTGCCGCTTCTAATTCCATCGATCAATTCAAATTCCCCGTCGAATACTCTTGCAGGCCCTTCAAACTTTTCACCTTCTTTGCCTGAAATTTTAGCAACACTTCCGCCCGGAGCGAGGTTACCATACAGGATTTGCAGGTGACCTGTTGCTTTCAATGGTTTTTCAAGCGGGTACAAGATATCCTGTGTTTCAAAATCAAGATCAGGAACATTTTGGAGATTTTCTTCCAGCGTCAGGCCGGTCACTGTCAGGCAATCGCCGTGGAGCATGCCATTCTTCAACAGGTATTTCATCACGGCCGGAACACCACCTCTTTCGTGCAGGTCCTGCATCAGGTATTTACCGCTTGGCTTCAGGTCGGCCAATACGGGTGTTTTGTTACTTACAGCCTGCACATCATCTTGCGTAAGCGTAATGCCAACGCTATGTGCCATAGCTATTAAGTGAAGGACTGCATTGGTTGAGCCCCCCAGGATAGTGATTACGGTTAATGCATTTTCAAAAGCCTTCCGCGTCATGATATCGCGGGGCCTGATATCTTTTTCAAGCAATAAATGCATATACCGGCCTACCTCTTCACATTCCTTTTGTTTTTCGGGGCTCAGCGCGGGGTTGCTTGATGAATAGGGGAGGCTCATACCCAACGCTTCGATGGCCGATGACATAGTATTGGCTGTGTACATACCCCCGCAGGCGCCCGGGCCGGGGCAACTGTTTTTAATGATATTGATAAAGTCTCCTTCGTCCAATTGACCGGCGATCTTTTGCCCCAGGGCTTCAAATGCTGAAATGATATTCAGGTCTTTCCCTTTGTATTTGCCGGGGGCAATGGTTCCGCCGTACACCATTATCGAAGGGCGGTTCAACCTGCCCATGGCCATTATGCTGCCGGGCATGTTTTTATCGCAACCGGGTACTGCAATAATGCCGTCATAGTAGTGTGCCCCGCAAACCGCTTCAATACTGTCTGCAATGATATCGCGGCTTACCAATGAATAACGCATGCCATCCGTGCCATTGCTTATGCCATCGCTTACACCAATAGTATTAAAAATCAAACCAACAAGATCATTGTCCCATACACTCTGCTTGATTGATTTGGCAAGATCATTCAGGTGCATGTTGCAGGTGTTGCCATCGTAGCCCATGCTTACAATGCCCACCTGTGCCTTCTTCATATCTTCATCGGTAAGTCCAATGCCATACAGCATGGCCTGCGCCGCAGGTTGGGTTGTATCCTGGGTAAGCGTACGGCTGTATTTATTCAAGTTATTACTCATGTTTATTGTGCTGTTTGTCTTTTCCTTTGTTTATACTGGTACTGTAGTTGCCTCGTAAGCTTTAATAACAAGATTTTTATATGCTTTCTGAATCAATGCGCCGGTTGAGTTTTCCCATGCAAGCGGAAATATGGTTTCATCAAGCGAAGCAATGCCGATTACCTCGGCAGCCGTACCGCAATAGAAAGCGCTGTCAGCTTTTTTCATTGCCTCAGGCGTGAAATGTTTTTCCGCTACGGGTATGCCGAGCTCATCACATATTTCAAAAACGGTAGCCCTCGTAATTCCCGGAAGAATATTGCCGGTGGGAGGTGTAAACAACACGCCGTCCACTTCAATAAAAAGGTTGGCGCCGGGGCCTTCGGCAGCGTAACCATTCATATCAAGCAACATGGCTTCATCGTATCCATTAGCCTTAGCCTCATGGCTTGCCATAATGGAGTTTACATAATGCCCGCAAGCCTTTGCACCGATCTTAAACCCTTTGGGGTTGGGTCTTTGAAAAGATGAGGTCATTAGTCTCACGAGCTTTTCTCCAAGGAAAGGCTGCATTTTCCATGCCATTATGGAAAGGTGCGCAGTGGGTGTGGGATTAAAACTCATGTTAGCCGGTAAGTACACCAGCGGCCTGATGTAGGCATCTCTCAACCCATTTCTTTCCAGCACTTCATACGTGGCTTCGGTCAATTGTTCAACTGTCCAGTCAAATGGAATATTGAGTGCAGATGCAGAGTATTGCAAGCGCTCATAATGTTCCTTTGCTTTAAAGATGGAAGCGTTGCCGGCTTCATCTTCATAAGAACGGATACCTTCAAATACACCTAATCCATAATGCATGGTTTGGCTGTACAGGTCAATTTTTACTTCCGAAGCTTTTGCAAAAGCGCCGTCGAGAAAAATAATCGTGTCGTCATGGTAATAAGCAGCCATATTCTTTTTTTATGCGGTAGCCAAAAAAATTAAATGATCGTTGACTTCCTGTATTCAATGTTGGTGCGGTTTATACCACCGGGTATTTTGCCCGATACATAGTCACTGATAAGATCGCCTACCGTTGAAGTAAAATAAAAGTTAACCGGGTCAATATCTTTTGTTACAAATCCATTCGTCATGGTCCAGTCCACGGCTTCGCGAACCAGGTCCGCTTCGGCATGCATGCTAAAATAGTCAAGCATTAAAGCAGCGCTCAGGATGGATCCCACGGGGTTGGCCGTATCCTGCCCTGCTGCCTGCGGATAAGAGCCGTGGATGGGTTCAAACAGCGCTGTTTTTTCGCCTATGGAGGCGCTTGGCAATAGCCCGATCGAACCGCATATTACGCTGCCTTCATCGCTCAGTATGTCGCCAAACATATTTTCAGTCAGTACCACATCAAACTGTGCGGGGTTCACTACCAATTGCATGGCTGCATTATCTACAAACAGGTATCCTGTTTGTATGTCGGGGTAGGAGGGCGCAATCTCCTGAACCACTTTTCTCCAAAGCCTTGAACTCTCAAGCACATTAGCCTTATCAACCAGCGTAAGTTTACGTTTCCTGGTTCTTGCTGCTTTATATGCAAGGTGTGTAATTCTTTCAATTTCGGCCCTTGTGTAAAAACAGGTGTCTTTTGCCCAATTGCCTTCGGGGTCTGTTTGCTTTTCACCAAAATAAATGCCGCCGGTCAATTCGCGGTAAATCACAAAATCTACTTTGTCGAGCAATTTGTTTTTTAAGGGTGAAAGATGGGCAAGGTTGGAATAAGCTTTAACCGGGCGCACATTGGTAAAAAGTTGCAATGCTTTCCGTATGCCAAGAATCCCTTGTTCGGGTCGTACCGATGCATGGGGGTCGTTATCATATTTCGGATGGCCAACTGCCCCAAACAGCACGGCATCGCTGCGAAGCGAAATTTCAACGGTTTCCTGTGGAAGCGCCTCACCTGTGGCGTCTATGGCTTCGCCCCCCAGCAAGGCGCGCTCATAGATAAATTCATGTCCGAATGTTTCTGCAATAGCATCCAATACCCTCACTGATTGTTTGGTCACTTCAGGGCCTATTCCATCTCCGTATATCAGTGCAATCTTCTTAATCATGATGTTTGTGTGTTATTCTTCAGCTTTTAAGTGGGCCGGAATAAATATAAATTTATACTTTTTAACTATTGTTTTTTCTCCGTTTCCAAATTTCTGTTATTTGTTGTTGATCAGTGGATACCTGCAAGCTTTACACGACTGGAAGCCATTGCATGAAGGTCGGCGTCTTCAACCTCTTTTTTGCTGTCGGCCACCTGCAAAAAGGTTTCATACAACGCATCTACATCATCACGGTCGAAGGAGTACCCAAGTTCTTTCAGGCGGAAAGCGAGCGCGCTTCGGCCGCTTCGGGCGGTGAGTACAATTTTGCTTCCATCGGCCCCAACCTCGGCGGGGTTGATGATTTCATAATTGATCGAGTTTTTGAGGAAGCCATCCTGGTGAATACCTGATGAATGCGAAAATGCATTGGCGCCCACAATGGCTTTGTTGGGTTGAACGGGCATGCGCATGGTATCGCTTACTTTGCGGCTTAGCGCGGTAAGTAACTGAGTCTTAACATCAGTGTACAGCCCAAGTTCTTTATGTTGGCGTATAACCATCACCACTTCTTCCAGCGAGGTGTTTCCGGCCCTTTCGCCCAGCCCGTTAATGGTGCATTCAATTTGCCTGGCCCCGGCAGCAGCCCCGGCAATGCTGTTGGCTGTGGCCAGCCCAAGATCGTTGTGGCAATGGCAACTAATCACCGCTTTGTCAATATTGGGCACATTATTATACAGGAAAGCAATTTTTTCGCCATACTGGTGCGGCAAGCAATAGCCGGTGGTATCGGGGATATTTACGGTGGTGGCGCCTGCGGCAATAACGGCTTCCACTACTCTTGCAAGGTATTCATTATCGCTCCGGCCGGCGTCTTCACAGTAAAATTCCACATTATCGGTAAACCTGCGGGCATATTTGGCTGCATTTACCGCTCTTTGCAGAATATCTTCGCGGGTGCTATTGAATTTTAAATGAATATGGTAATCGGATGTGCCGATGCCGGTATGGATGCGTGGACGTGCTGCATAGCGAAGCGCGGCGGCGGCGGCCTCAATGTCTTTTTCTACCGACCGGCTGAGCGCGCACACAGTTGCATTTTTAATGGCCAGCCCAATTTGTTTTACACTTTCAAAATCGCCGGGCGATGATATGGGAAAACCGGCTTCAATGATATCAACACCTAATTCTTCGAGCATCAGGGCAAGTTCCAGTTTTTCCTTTGTGTTTAGTTTGCAGCCCGGAACCTGCTCCCCATCGCGGAGGGTAGTGTCGAAAATGAAGACTTTTTCTGCCATGTTCATGTTTTTTAGATACAAAAAAGCAGGCTGGAACTATAATTTTGCGGTTGGTGCCGCATTGGTATAATCGGCCTGCAACATCGAAAATAGGGGTAAGATAATAACCCGAAGTTGTCAAATTCAGGTATCATTTACAGTCCCTATCCCGTGCGGATGGGGGTGAAACTGAATACCAACACGGGTTTTAAGACTTTTAAATTACAATGCCTAACAGACAGAGAGATGAGCTTTTTCAGCTAATAAAGTCGCTGGGGAAGGGGGAGAAAAGGAATTTTAAGCTGTATGCTCAACGGCACGGCACCGGTACAGACTTGAAAACAATCGTGCTTTTCGATGCGCTGGAGCGAATGGCCGAATATGATGAGGAAGGGCTTTTGGCTAAAAACAAGCGGATCAGCAAGCTGCAACTCAGCAACCTGAAGGCTGCGCTTTACCGCCTGGTTTTATCGAGCCTAAGGTTGATAAAGGAGGAGGACAACGTAGATTTGAGGCTCCACGAATTAATGGACCATGCCCGGATTTTGTATAATAAAGGGCTTTACCTGCAAAGTTTGAAGGCGCTTGAAAAGCATAAAACGCTTGCCCGGCAATACCACCAGACCACCTATTTGCAGCAGGCCATTTTTTTTGAGAAAAAGATTGAGGCTATGTACATCACCCGCAGCATGGAGCACCGGGCCGACGCGCTGGCCGAGGAAAGCGATGAAGTACAAACCCGGATCAGGGTCGCTAACGATCTTAGTAACCTGAGCCTTCAATTATATTCATGGTACATTAAACATGGCCATGCCCGAAGCAAGGGCGAGGCAGAAGATGTGAAGGCTTTTTTCGAAGAACACCTTCCTCCCGAAAAAATAAGGGAGGATTGGTTCTATTGCCGGTTGTACCTGTACCAAAGCCATAGCTGGCTGGCCTTTATCTGCCACGATTTTCTCAGGTACTATAAATACACGCAACGGTGGGTGGATTTGTTTCAGGCGGAGCCCCAGATGCTTGCCGTGGAAACCATTCAGTACATCAAAGGGATGCATAACCTCCTTGGCGCGCATTACGATCTGAAGAACCGGAAGCCGTTTTTTAAAACGCTTGCCATTTTTGAGGAGTTTTATCATACCCCCCTGGTGCAGGGAAACGACAATTTCAGGATACAGTCCTTTGTTTACCTCTATATTTCAAAACTCAACAGTTTCTTTTTTACGGGCGAGTTTTCAAAAGGCCTTGCCATTGTTCCTGAAATTGAAAACCATCTTTCGGAGTATGCGCTGTACATGGACCGCCACCGGGTATTGGTTTTTTATTACAAAATTGCCTGCCTGTATTTTGGGAGCGGCGACAACGAATCGGCCATTGATTACCTGAATAAGATCATTCACCTAAAGGTGGACTTAAGGACCGATATCCAATGCTATGCGCGGCTGCTGCACCTGATTGCCCATTTTGAGCTTGGAACGACTGACATTTTGCCCTACCTGGCAAAATCGGTGTACAGGTTTATGGGCAAAATGGAAAACCTAAGCCATGTGGAGGAAGCGATGTTCAAATTTTTGCGTACCAATTTTAATACCCCGGTAAACAAGCTGAAACCCAAACTGGAAAAATTGCTGGAGCAGATAAAACCTTTTGAGAAAAAAACCGACGAGGCGAGGGCATTTGCCTACCTCGATGTGATTAGCTGGCTGGAAAGCAAAATACAAGGGGTTCCGGTGGAGCAGGTGATCCGGCAGAAATTTTTGAACGAATGGATAAAGAAGAATTAGGAATTAGGAATTAGGAATTAGGAATTAGGAAGGGGTTTGGGGTTTGTGTGTGAGCTGAGCACTCCTATCTATTTACCAATTGGTATTTTTAGTCCCAGGGCCGGGTAC
>CAYUGH010000050.1:0-8576 GCA_964444195.1 uncultured Chitinophagaceae bacterium | reverse complement strand
GCTGAGCACTCCTATCTATTTACCAATTGGTATTTTTAGTCCCAGGGCCGGGTACATTGTTGGGCCCTGTGGTAAATATCCTGTTGGGGTTCTATCTATCTTTAGCAGAATATCCGCCCGACCCTTGTTTCGGGCTGAATTGGAAAACAGCGGAATGCTGCCAACCAATGCGCCTGTACCCAATATAAAGCAAACCTTTCCTGTGCTATTCTCGGTTGTATAAACTTTTTCGCCCTGCATGGCTGAGTTTGCAGCAATATAAAATCCGGCGCTCGTTGCCAACATGATCCAGCCCCAGGTTTTTTGATTTTTTGATTTCTTCAGGTAATAATGCCCTAATTCTGTGTCGGTCATCATTTCAGGCGGTTTGGAAACAAGTTGCCCGCTTGCCATTGTACTGGCTGCAGTGCTAAGCAGTACGATATAAAATATTCTTTTCATAACCAAACCGGTTAATATGGTTACACCTTTTCCGGCTTTTTAAAGGTACCTAAAATTAATGAAAAGGGATCAATTTTTTTTATCAGTCGGGCTAAGATTAATCATTTGGAATTAGAGTTTTTCTTAACTTTTGCACCCCTGTTCCATTTCCCCGGGGAAACTGTCAACTTAGGGTAAGGGAAGGTAATGGGCAGGCAAAGTTTGTGTTTTTTTGAAAAGTAAAGCCGGGGAGAATTTGGGATATATTTGAAGTTTTTAATGGAAAAACCATTCAACAAAGCAATGTCACCAACACGAATTTGCCTTTGGAGCAGCCCGCGCAACGTAAGCACGGCATTCATGTATAGCTGGGCGCAGCGGCCCGATACCGTTGTGGTGGATGAGCCGCTGTATGGGTTTTACCTTGCAAATGCCAGGGTTGAGCACCCCGGGGCCGATGAAATCATTGCTTCGATGGAATGTGACGCTAAAAAGGTAATCCAGGATGTAATGTTTGCAAACTATCCAAGACCTGTGGTTTTTTTTAAACACATGTGCCACCACATGCTGAACCTTGATCTGTCTTTCATGAAGGATATGGTCAACCTGTTTTTTATCCGTGATCCGGCAAAAATAATAGCTTCCTATGCCGAAGTGATTAAGAAGCCAACCCTTACCGATATTGGCATTGAAATACAGGCCCGGCAATTTGAATATGCGCTGAAAAACGGGTTTCATACCCTGGTGCTCGATTCAGCCGAATTGCTGAAAGACCCTGAAAGCGTGCTGACCAAACTCTGCCAGCGGATCGGTATCCTATTTTACCCCGAGATGCTGCATTGGCCTGCAGGCCCCCGCCCCGAAGATGGTGCTTGGGCAAAATACTGGTATGATCAGGTTCACCAATCTACCGGTTTTCAAAAACCGGTAGATAAAGAAGCGATTATCCCCGAAACCCTGAAACCGCTTTATGAGCAGGCGAAAGTGTATTATGAATCCATGAAACCATTCTCCATAAAAGCATAAATTATGCAACAACAGTTCAACGAAAAGAATAAGGACATACTGGTTTGGGTAAAAGATAGGCTTGTGCACCGAAGCGAAGCAAAGGTCTCGGTTTTTGACAGCTCGGTGCAGGGCGGAGATGCGGTTTGGGAAGGGCTGAGGATTTACAATGGCCGAATATTTTGTTTTAAAGAACATGTAAACAGGTTGTACGAATCTGCAAAGGCATTGGCTTTTGCAGATATTCCTTCCGGGGCGTTTATTAAAGATGCGGTAGTGCAAACCCTGAAAGCAAACGGAATGACCAATGACGCACATATCCGCCTCACGCTAACTAGAGGGGAAAAAATTACCTCGGGTATGGACCCCCGGCTGAACCGGTTTGGCAGTTGCCTGATCGTGCTGGCTGAGTGGAAGCCACCTGTGTACGACAATAGCAGCGGTGTTTCATTGGTTACCTCAAGCATCCGGCGCAACAGCCCGCAAACGCTTGATTCGCATATTCACCACAACAACCTGATCAATAATATCCTCGCAAAAATTGAAGCCAACCATGCCGGGGTCGATGATGCCCTGATGCTGGACCTGTACGGTTTTGTGGCCGAAACCAATGCCTGCAATGTGTTTATGATAAAGTGCAATGAACTGCATACCCCGCTGGCTGTGGCCTGTTTGCCGGGCATCACCCGCGGTTTGGTGATTAGCCTGGCAAAAGCGATGAACATACCCGTTTATGAAAGAAATATTTCGCTGGTGGAAATGTACAATGCCGATGCAATATTCACTACCGGCACCATGGGCGAATTGACGCCGGTGAGGGAAATTGATAAACGGTTGATTGAGAACAGGAATAAAACCGGGCTTTTTGAAAGGCTGCAAAAGGCTTTCAGGGCCCTGACGGAAAAGGAAGGAGAAGTAATAGATTAAGCATTACAATTGAGGCAGATCAATGCCGTATGCAAGCCTATGTGAATTGGGGTGGTAAGAACCGTAAATGTCCTTGATAATTAATGGATTATGCACAATTGCTGGCGACCCCCTGTTTTTGCTGCCATATTTGGATATGTGCGATTATACAATCGGGCTACCGGTTTTGCCGATAATCGGTTTTTCATTTACAAATCAAATAATTACCTTTAAACAATTGATTTTACCATACCATTAAATACGCTCAACCAATATTTTATGACAAAGCAAAGAACTGGTCTTATCCTGCTGTCGGCATTGTTATTGTCGGTGGGGGCAGTGGCCCAAAATCCGCTGAAAAAACTTAAAGGAAAAATAAATGAAGCGGTAGATAAGGCCATGGGCAATGAAGTTCAAAAACAAACCGGGTTGCCTACCGGGGATAATTCCGGCAATACCGGTTCGGATGGGAAGCCCGTTAATAAGGGGGGCGCAGGGCTGACCAATACAGAGCCGCCCGATGTAAAAGCGCAGATGGCTGAAGCGGCCACCGCCCATAAGGCTGCCCAATACAGCGATGCACGCTATGCGCTCAGCCAGGCGCTGATGGGTGTGGAAATTCAATTGGGGAGGGAAATACTCAAATCACTGCCGAAAACTGCCGCGGGGCTTCCTGCAGATACCCTCCAGGATAAAGTAATGAGCACCCAATGGGGCTGGAGCAACCTGAGCATTCAACGGGTGTACAAAGACAAGGCCGATAAACAAATGACCATGGTAATTGGTAATGCCGGCATTTACAGCGGGCTTGCACAGGTATATTTTGCCAACGCCGGCATGATAGAGGCAAGCGGGCAACAGCAAAATTTTAAGCAGGTAAGGGTAAAGGGTAATAAAGGCATCATTGAATATGATGACAACAAAGGCTACACTTTGATCATTACGCTTGGTCAAACCTCGGGCATTGTATGGGAGTGTATAAATTTTGCCACCGAAAAAGAAGTGATGGATGTGGCTAACAGTTTTGACATTGATGGCCTAAAGAAAATGCTTGGGGAACAGTAAGAATTACCAGGCCAATTGAAAACATTAAAAATGATCCGATGAAAAAATATTCTTTCTTACCCGCAATAATGATTTTTTTGACCTGTGGATTAATGGCACAGGGTTTTGATAAGGCGCTCGGTACTGCGCAAACGGCTTACACCGGCGGTAAGCTTGAAGAAACGCACTATGCCCTGCAACAGGCTATGCAGGAACTTGACATCATCATTGGCAAGGAAGTGCTTAAACTGCTTCCTCCCAAAATGGAAGACCGCAAGATGAATGCAGCCAATGATAATGTATCGAGTAATATTGGCTTTGTTGGGGCAACCATACACCGCAGCTACGGCGATACTTCAAAGCAGGCCGACCTGAACATCATCAGCAATTCGCCCATGATTGCCATGTTGAACACTATGCTGAACACACCAATGCTGGGTGGAATGATGAGCGATGCCAACAATAAAAATGTAAAAGTGCAGGGGTACAAGGGGCGTCTTACCGCATCTGATTTGTCTGAAGGGAAAAAGAAGTATGAATTGCAGATCCCGCTTGGGAGCGCACTCGTAACCTTTTCAGCCGAAGACTGTACCGAAGCGCAAATGCTCGCCATGGCCAATACGCTCCCCATGCCACAAATTGCCAAGCTGATACAGTGACGGGCAGGAATTTCTATTCTTTACAATTTTAGTGGGCGTAGTGCCGGATTTGGTTTCCGGGCAATCTTACAAAAATCAGGGGTTGAGGCATTACGGGGTTTGCATAACACCATCGCAGGGATAAATTCCAAATGAGCCACACCCGGCATCGGAGTTGTAACAAAAGAGAAATTTTTTTAAAATAGTCTACTAAATTGATGGAATTTATTCTTTTCCTGCTAATTTTGCTATTCACGATCAAATAAAGAAGTGTTTCTAACCGGAAGGAGGACCGATTTTATATCTGCACTTGTAAGCATTTTGTGTAGGCAACATTTCACACCGCCCGGCAGACTTACCATAAAGAATGAACGATGTTGCTGATTGAATTTTGATTATTCTATCTGATTTAAAAAAAGGCCGGGAACTGTTACAGCAGCCCTGACCTAAATTAATAACAAGGGGGGTAAACAGATTTGGGGCAATGCTCCTTCATCTATTATTAACAGGAACACTGTTTCATCGAATTGAAAATAATATTAAAATGAAAAATACAATATTAACACTGGTACTTGGTTTTGTTTTTACCGGTGCGGCCATTGCACAGCCTGAAAAAATAGATGAAGCCGCAATTATTACACTGGATTCTTTTTCTGCCAAAATAGCCAGGGAAACCATGCCGCAGATCATTGATGCCAGGAGCCAGGAGGAATTTGCCCTGAATCATTTGAATGGCGCGGTGAATTTTAACCTGCAATCGGAGGATTATGACGCTTTTGTGCAAGCTTTGGATAAAACAAAGCCGGTATTTGTGTATTCCATAAATACTTTCCGCAGTGGACAATTAGGAGCCGATTTAATTAAAAAGGGATTTACAAGCATATATAACCTCGAAGGCGGTATTGCCAACTGGATTGGTGGCGGGCTGCCTTATTATACCACTGCAAAAAAGCCAATGTCGTTAAAGGAGTATAAAAGTATTATAGCCGCTAATGATGAGGTATTGGTGGATATCGGTTCCTTGTATTGTGGCGCCTGTAAAAGAGTAAAACCCGTTCTGGATTCATTGCGTCAGGAATACGGGTCTTCTTTAAAAATTTTAGAGATAAACCTTGAAGACAGCCCGCAATTGATTGCTGAATTAAAAACAGTAAATGTTTTTCCATACCTGATACTATACAAGCGTGGCGAAATTGTGTTGAAGAAAGCCGGTATAAAGGATTTGAAGCCAACCCTTGATGCCGCTATTGCAAAAAATAAATAAAAACTAACAATCTATCTATGGCAACAAACAATTTAACCATCCGCCTCGAGGATGGAAACAGGGAAGATTACCAGGCAATATTTAATGAGCTTGAAAAATTGCCGGGAAGCGGAAAGCAGTACATGGATAATAGCAAATTAGATACCAGGGGTGGCATAAAATTCAGGTGGAGCGGGCAAAGCTCCATACAGGAAATAGCTAATGTCATTTTAAATGTTGCCTATAAAAAGGGCAGGAAATATTCTTTCTCAATCATAAAGGATAAACCGGCGTATTCCTGAATAGAATAAGTTACTTTCGGGTAAAAAATTACCTGGTATATGGCGCGCATTGAACCTGTAAACCGATCTTCGGTACCGGAGGATACAGAGGCTTCTTTTAAATTGCATGTTGAAAAATATAATGCCCGGATTACCAATATGAAAGCCACCCTTGGGCATTCATTGGTTGCATTTGAAGCTTATATGCAATGGTATCCCCTGTACCGCGAAGTGGAGAAAATAGTAGGGAAGCGCCTTGCTTATTTGTATGCCTACAGTATTTCGAAGCAGGCCGATTGCCCGCTTTGTTCCACTTTTTTCAGAAAAATCATCATTGACGCAGGAGAAAAACCTGAAAGCCTGCAGATTACCCCCGATGAACAGGCTGTATTGAATTTTGGAAACGCTGTTGTAAGGAATCATGGTAATATTAATAACGATGTTTATGTTGGCTTAGCTGAAAAATATTCAAACCGGGAGATGGTGATTTTAATTGCTTTTGCCGGTCAAATGATTGCCACCAATATTTTTAATAATGTGGTGGAAACAGATATTGACGAATATTTGATGGATTATTTACCGGGCATTAAACAAACAGGATAGCCATGCCAAATGATTTAAAGGGAAAGGTTGCATTTATTACCGGTGCCGCGCACGGGCAGGGCCGGGCCACTGCCATTGCATTTGCCCAAGAAGGCGCCCATATAGCTGCTTTTGATATAGCAAAAACTTTGTCGTACCCCGGCTATGCAATGGGTAATAATGATGAGCTTGAAACATTGGTGGCTGAATGCAGGGCCATTGGAGTTGAGTGCCTTGCTTTTACTGGCGATGTGCGGGTGGATGAGGATATTGTGCAGGCAGTATCAGCCACTAAAGAAAAATTCGGGCGGATTGATATCCTTTTTAACAATGCCGGTATTTGTGCGTACGGTCTTGCACATGAGCTTACAGAAAATGAATGGGATACCATGCTCGATATTAATTTAAAAGGCGCCTGGATGGTGGCGAGGCGAATTATTCCCCATTTTATAGATCAGCAATCGGGCGTAATCATCAATAATTCTTCTATTGCAGGTCTGCGTGGAATGAACAGGCTAAGCCATTATGCTGCATCTAAATGGGGGTTGACGGGTTTAACCAAATCATGGGCTATTGAGTTGGCGCCTTTTAATATCAGGGCTATATCCATTCATCCAACAGGCGTTAACACCCCCATGAATGATGGACTTGCTTCGCTGGAAGGCTTGTCGCCAAAGGAAGTAGCTGAACGCAGCGCGGGAAACCTGATAAATATTCCCTGGGTGGAGGTGGAGGATGTGGCTAATGCTGTGGTGTTCCTGGCTTCAAGCAAATCGAGGTTTGTAACAGGCTCGCAATTTGTGCTGGATGCAGGGTTGTTGAGCAGGTGATGAACATGCAGCGTTTCAACCCGATTGCCGGTGGTTTAATTCAGCTACCCGGAGGAAATTAAGGGAAGATAAAACTAATGCGCAATTATAAAATGGCAAACTGCATCCTCGCCTGGTAAAACTGTGTAACACCCTCCATACCAAAACGGTTCAGCACCCCATAACCATAGGCAAGTTCCAGCCGCATATATCGCGTCATGTACCAGTTTACCATGGGGGTTATCCTGCGCATTGCTCCGCCCTGTATCATCCCGCTGTTCAGGTCGAGCATAGAATAGCGCAGCAACAATTCTATTTCGCCCAACCCCTTTTTAAAGATTGATTTTTTTACCGGCACAAAGGAATAAACGCCGCTTACAGTACTGTAAGGTCTTGACCCACCTGTGAGAAAATAGCTGATTACCGCATCTCCTCCATGTAAGGTTTGCGAACCTTTGCCGCCAACTTCAAAACTGTGCCAGTGATACTCCGAACCCAGCATCAGCGGTCCGCGGATATAATATATTTCGGTTCCAACATGGTTGGAGTATTTGCTGTCGAACAGATCCGTATCAACAAAATAGGGTGCCGGATTAGCTTCGGGGCGGCTCCTTAAGCGCATTTTTCCATCCTCGGGCTTACCGTAGCGGTAATTAATGCCCACATGCAACATGTTTTTTTCATCGGGTTTAAAAATGGGGAGCCAGGCTACCCTTGCGGCCATTTGCCATTTATAGGTGGAGAAGGTTTGGTTTTTAGAAAGCCAGTTGGTGTACACCCCGGCATTCCATACTATTTTATTTTTTGGCCAGAAACCAATGTATTTGATGCCATCGGCTAAAATCGGGATCACATCCAGCGCCATCTGCCGCTCCATGGTCCAGCCGGCATAGCCATTCATTACCTTGTTTTGCGAATAACCTTCCTTGGTACGGCCTATAAAAATATGGCCGGAGATTTCCGGAACGCCAATGGTCAACCCGGTTTCGCGCACCAGCCACTCGCGGTTGGCGCCATCATACATCAGCCCCAGCTTCCAGGTTAGTAACCTTTTGGTAGTAAACTGCCCGCTGGCAAAAACCCTGAAATCGCGTATTTTCCATTGGTCTTCCACGGTTACCCCGGCTGAATCCATTTGTTTTTTGGCGTTGGCATCCTGCTTAAAAGCGGCATATTCGGGTAATAACCCCATACCCACGCGTAACGAAGAAAACCGCCCGTTGAACAGGTTCAGGTTTTTTGGAAACTTCTTTTTCTCAATACTGTCGGCCGGCTCAAGCGTTTCACCCATGGTGCCGTCGGGGATGGGGCGGATTTTTGTGGTATCCTGGGCAAACAAAAATCCTGCAAACAGAAAACCAATTGCTATTAAGCCAAACCGGATGCGGCTTGTGTGCGAAAGAGTGGTGTGTATTTGCCTGCGGTGGAGCATTTTTTTGGTGCAAAACTAAGGGAAGGCGCCATGATGAAAAATTACCAAGCAGTTTTAGCATTCATTATCTTTCTGACTCCCTACCGGATACAAGCACATTCCAAACCTTTTGGGGCATTTTAATACAAAACAACCTAACGATATGTACAAGTGGCTAAAACCCAATGATAAATTTGGCAAGCGCTTGGATGATTTGGGGGAAAAGGGTAATATTGA
>CAYUGH010000049.1:0-32765 GCA_964444195.1 uncultured Chitinophagaceae bacterium | reverse complement strand
TTTATTTTTGGAAAATGCTAAAGCCGTCCCACTAAGCGCACAGTAGCATTTGGTGCCGCTTTGCTAAAACACCAAATGCGGCGTGAAGCGGTTAATAAATTCGTTTTCCCGGGTTTCAAAAATTTATTTTACCGGTCAATATTACTGTTTCCCACAAATCATCCAAAGGGTCCACCACAGGCAAGCAGTATTCGGTTGATTTCATAAATTTTGTTCTGAATCCTTTTTCCTATCTGCATCATTTTAGGCGTATTTAAGCTAATCTTTCAGAAATACCTGCACTTCTATTTTCAGCCAGTTACCTTCCCATTCTTTGGCCATTATGGTGGCAAAAAAATGTTTACCGGCATCCATCAAACGGGCGATCACTTCATTTTTATCACGGGGGATGTAGCCAATTTTATCAGCCTTAAAATAAAGTGCGATGGCAAATTCGTCATACTCGTTAGCCGCTTCCCGCTTCATTTCCAGCGGTACCGGGTGCTGTAAAAGCGGTTCAACTTCCTTTAGCTTTCTAAAAGAAGTGCCCGCCACTAAGCATTCCAGCGCCAATATATCTTTACTCAATACATTTAGCGACAAACTTCCCTTGCTGAGCGCCGCAAGCAATGAGGCATTAACTTTAATTAAGCTCTGGTTTTGATCCTCCATATCCATGTATTAATGATTCGTACTCCAATATTAAACCTCCTTCCAGCGACCGAAGCTGGTTGACGATCTCCTGTATTTCCTGTTGCCTGGCAGCCACCCAGGCTTCATCTTTTATCTTTTTTTCCATATCAAAAGGGAAACTGTTGCGTATGATGGTTATTTCTTTTTCCAATTGTTTAATGCCTTCGCTTAATACCTGGTTTCGCAACTCCAGTTGCTCTTCGGTTAGTTCGCTCAGCAGGGTTTGCGTGTTGCTTATTTCTTTTTCGTAGATCACCTGGAGGGCTTTTAATTTTTCAAGATCGCCCTGCTCATAAGCTCCTTTTACCTTATGCCATATTTCCTGCTGCTCGTCAGTCAAAACCGGGTTTACATCGGGGTGCAACAGCTTAGCCAGTTGTTTAAAAATAGTCCTTAGTTCAGCGCTTCGTTGCGGCGTACCAAGATTGCTTAGCATGGCTTTGCTCTTTTCTATTTGTGCGGCAGCCTGCATTACTTCCAGCTCTGCGGCGGCAAGTTCCGCAGCTATCTGTAATTCTATGGCCGCTACATCCAGCGGAAGATTGCGCACAATAATGCTGCGTACCATTTCAATTTTTCGCTTTAGCGCTTTTATGCGAAGCTCTAACTGCAATTGTTCCAGTTGGTGCATGCCAATGCGGGTGGAATATAAAGCTTCCAGTTGCGGCTTGCCCCATTCCAGCAACACATCTTTATCGTTCAGCAGTTTTATATAGGCCGTGCTTAAAGTATCAAAATTGCTGAGCAGGTATTCTTTATTCTTTACCATCTTTTGATGCCGGTTATTACTTTTTCTTCTTCTCCTTCCCAAACATACCACTTGTGTATTTATCGTACAAAACTTTATCCTCTTTGTTTCGTTGATAAAAGGTTGCGGGCGGTAGCATAAATCAACTGCTTTATCTAACGCCTGATGCGCTTTTACCAATGCCGGCGGCATGGTATTGGGGTCGTATAAATTTTTATTCCCGGCATTCACTTCAATTTTTTAAACCGTATACCGGCCGTCAGCACACAGGTCAGACTTGCATTGGTGAGGAAAGTAGGGTCTAACGAGGTGTACCCCGATGACCATGCAAATTGAAGTTTTGAATAGTACCTGCTGTTTTTACCTGGTACTCCGATTGATACATGGAGGCGCGGTACGAATATTTTGAAGGATTGAAGAGGTAGGTGATCTGCATTCCCAGCTTCACCTCATGAATGGAAGGTGCGCTTTTAAACTCATTATAACTGTCCGTAAGTACTACTCCCTCACTTATATCCCGCCTTATTCTACTCTGACTACATATACTTGTTTACTATTAATTTTGCCTTCTGTGGACCCTTTCGGGGTCTCGCCTCTTGACAGAGGAGGAATGGAAAGGTAAACATCCTTATTACAGTCGGCAACATTAAACCTATATTCAATGGTTGAAAATGGGAAGGGTGAAATTCTATTAGAGCAGGCAGTTACATTCCATGGAGTGCCTGATAGGTCAAGGCTATAGATTCCTTTTTGTTTTGGTATTACGCCGATTGTAAAGTCATAGTTGTTACTGCTATTACAGCCGAACGTAAAGAAAAAACCTGTACCATAATAGCTAAGATAACGTCCAACATTAACACCGGTTGAAGTAATAAAGTCGCAAAAGCCATCCGGGGGATTTACCGTTGCATTGTATCTGCTATTAAAGGAAACCTGAAAACCAACAGAAACAGTATCAGCAGCAACGTGGTTGCTCGTTCTATTGTCGTACAATCTATTATTTTGGCTGGCATATTGAAGCCAGATAGTATCGCGTACTCTATACCTCTTTTGAGAAGGGAAAAGATTGATCCTTTCCATAAAGGTGTATTTGTACTCGATTCCTTCCTTGTCACATTGTGTTCCCATGCAAAGCAGCGCAATAACCAGGGTTGCAATTGATAAGTAAAGACTGTTTCTCATAAGGGTGAAATATAAGCGCTTCGCTTAAAGACTTAAGAATCGATTTTTTTTCAGCATTGATTATCAATGCTTTTCTTCCCGTCTTTTTCAATTTATTTCAGTTATTGTGTCGCCATTTGTTGCACGAAGTTTAGTTGATATACCGGGTGTCAAACACGCCGCCTTTTATCTCCTTTCTATTGCCTAAAGTGTCCTTTGAGGTAAAATGAAATCTACCGGAAATTATTTTGTTTATCGTGTCAAGTTTTGTTATTACCAACTTACCACTTTCAATAAAATAGGTCTTACCTTCTTTTGCATTGCGATAACTGCCTCCATCGCAGTTGTAAGGGCTGGCACAATTGAAAATATGACTTAATGAATATTCTCCAGGTTCAAACACTTTCAACTTTTGAAACCCTACGCTACCGGCAAAGTCTAAATAGTACCTAGCGTCAATGCCTTGAATTGAAAGAAACCCTGCTTTATAGTATGGTGTTGAGTATGGCGTATAATGAACATAAATGGGCCGCACATTTCCAAAAAGTGTGGTTGCGGGAATAAACGCATTGTCGTCAATATAGCAACCAAATGTGTTTAAACCAGTTTGTGTTTCTACAGGAAATTGTACGTTGTTGTTATTGTTCCTTCGACAAGAAATAAATAAAGAAAGCAAACATAAGATAATCAGTACCTTTTTCATTCTATTGTAAAATTTAGAGTGTCTGTTTCAAATTTCGTACCCCTTGTCCTTTGAACATTTTTTCAAACAAAGCCATTCATACTTAAATAGCAACGTTATTTTATCGCCAATACGGGTTTCAAAATTTATTTTACCAGGCAATATTACCCCTTTTTCTTCTTCTCCTTCCCAAACATACCACTTGTGTACTTATCATACAACTCAAACAGAAACTCTATCCGCTTTGTTTCGTTGATAAATGGCTGCGGGCGGTAGCATAGATCAACTGCTTTATCTAACGCCTAATGCGCTTTTACCAATGCCGGCGGCATGGTATTTGGGTCGTATAAATCGGCAAGACTTGAACCGGGAAACAAACCCCGTGCATCTAAAACTGCTTGCGCTGCGGCTTCTACAGTTTCCTTTTGTTTATCAGTTGGGTTTTCAGCAATGGGAAAATTGTGATATACCTGTGGAGAATAGCTATAATCAGATTTCATTCTGCCACATACATATCTTGTCCAGACCATATGCATCGAAGATTGAAGCACTCCAAATAAATAAAGGGAGGCATTTGTAACTATTTGTAGTTTATTGCTACATATGCTTTCCGGTCCTAAAAATCCTATTGGTATATATTCTCTATTGATTGAGGAAACTTCTGGTATTACTAAATACGGGCTGTCGGGCTGGCGGTCCTGGGTAAATAAGTAAGGATACTTTGCAAATTCCCTTACAGATGGCGTTGGGCTATTAAGCCTTGATTCCCTGACCTTCTCAATTTTATCCAGTATAGGTAATGATTTCAGTTCATTAGGAGAAATACTTTTTAACCAAAGGCAGAAACGGGGTTTGTTATTGATAAATTCATATGCTCCAAAATATGGTTTTATCCATTTTGCTATTTCGGGTTTTACAGAAAATAAACGTTTTGCTTCTGCGTCTTCTAAGATTAGATTCCCTCCATCAGTTGGTTGGCTTCCCTTTATCATCTGATGAAAGGAGTGAATTGGTTTGCCTCTCGATTCAATTAAAACGTCTTTGCCTTCAACTAGGTAAGGGTTTATGTTTCTTGCTTTTACTTCAAGTGGTTCACCTTTGATGCTGCTGTACTCAAATATTCGTTTATTGTCGCTGTCAAAGTTTGCAAAACCGATAATAACAACATGTACTGCGGCGTTTCCCGTTGCTTCATTACTCCAACTAAAAGTCCTATGCGCAAAATGAATTTTTATTTGAAGTTTAAATAATTCATTCCAAAGTATTCCAACTTGCTCACCCTGTGAAATGGAATTGGTAGACACAAAAGCGGTTTTTGTTCCTGAATTTGTAAGTTGCATATATCTGGATGCCATGGCATACCATGCAGCTACATAGTCAAGCCTTCCCGCTCTTTTTATATCTCCGAAAACTTTTTCCATATCGCTCATTTGAAATTCATTTCGCCATTGATGGCCAATAAAGGGTGGATTCCCCAAAATATAATCAAAAAATTTTGGCGGCTTCGCCGCCCTATTTTCCGGCGAAGCCGGATTTTTTTGTTTAACAAAAAAATCCGATTCTTTATTAAATGCAACTTCTTCATCAAGCAAGCTTTGCCAGTCCATCCGTAAAGCATTTGCATGTTTGATGGTAGCAGTTTTACGCAATGGCAACCTTGCATAATACTCCCCAAACGTCTCGCTGGCCTTCATGTTCATTTGGTGGTCTATCAGCCACATGGCCACCTGTGCTATCTGTGCAGGAAATTCTTCGTATTCAATGCCGTAAAACCGGTCAACATCCAATAAAAAATAATAACCTATATCGGTCACCGTTTGGCCCTTTAGCAGGGTTTTTACAATCTCCATTTCCAGCAACCGCAATTCGCGGTAAGCAATTATTAAAAAGTTGCCGCAACCACAGGCGGGGTCTAAAAATCGCAGCTTGCTTATTTTTTCATGCAGCTTTTGCAGTTTGGGCTTGCTGTCTTTTACCTGCTCAAACTCCTTTTGTAGTTCGTCTAAAAAAAGCGGCTTTATCAGCTTCAATATATTCTTTTCGCTGGTATAATGCGCGCCCAGGTTCCGGCGTTCCTTTGGGTTCATTACGCTTTGAAACATACTGCCGAAAATGGCGGGCGAAATTTTACCCCAATCGAGCAGGCAGCAATCCAGCAAGGTTTTGCGCATGTCGCTATCAAAGCTGGCCGTTGGCAACCGTTCTTCAAACAGCTTGCCATTTACATAAGGAAAAGCTGCAAGGTTTTCATCCAGGTTCTTAAACCGTTTTTCCTTAGGTGTATTTAATGTGTCGAACAACTGCCCGATATGGGCTGCAAGGTCGCTTCCATCGGGGTTGGTGCGCAGGTCGATATAATCGTGTAAAATGCCTTTCTCAAAAATATTGGTATCATCGGCAAACAGGCAAAACAGCAATCGCACTAAGTACAATTCCAAAGCGTGGCCTTCGTACCCTATCGCCTTTAGCTTATCGTGCAGTTTACCCATCAGCGCGGCGGCTTCAATATTTACCGGGTCTTGTTCCTTGTAGGTCCTTTTTTGGTACCCGGCAATAAAGCCAAACAGGTGAACATTTTGAACGAATTCGGAAAGGGTAAACTCGTGGGCCCCCTCCCGGTCTCCTCCGCTTGGGGAGGTGTTTTCCAGGTCGTACAAACAGAACCGCTCAAAATCGCTTACCAATATATAACGGGGCAATTCCTTTTCTGTCAACCCGGGGAAATAATCTTTTGCCTGCCGGTAGGCTTTGTTTAAATCTTTACCCCGGCTTTTGTGCTCTATTAAAATCATCCCTTTCCAGAGCAGATCAATAAAACCGCGCCTTTCACCAGCGCTCTCCCCAGGCGAGGGGCCGGGGGTGAGGTTTACAGCGTGTTCAAAAGTGGCCACCCTCCGGCGGCTAATGCCAAACACATTAAAAAAGTCGTCCCAAAAACTTTTAGCTTCGGCATCCTCGCTTACTTCGTCTTTCCATTCGTTGGCAAATACGGTAGCTCTCGTCTTTATTTCGTTCCAGCTTAGGGGCATCGAACATAGAATTTATTCCCGTAAATATAGGGAGCTGCATTTTGCCAAACCAAACAAAAACTCCTGCCAATGGCCGGCACTCAAATCCCAGAGAAGGATAGCGGTCACCCCCCGCCCGCAATTTCACGGTAGATGCGTTTTTGTCAAAATACAAGTTTTGTTTTTATGGGTATTTTTTCCGCCGATGCGTGGCCTTATGACCCGCATTTCGTAAATTTTTTCAAAGCCGGTATTCTGGTGTTTAAAAATCAGGAGTCGCCGGTGATAACACCGGCAAAGGAGGCGAAAGAAATGCACAGCGCCTACTCATTACTCATCTCTCACCTCTCACTATTTCACCTCCTCAATCTCTCCCGGTTTCCAGGTCTTATCGAACCACGGTTGGAGCGGGCCGTAAAGCCGCAGAATGAGGTTCCATCCTTTTCCCGGAACTGTTTGTACCCAGTTGTTCTCCATGTCTTTTGGCGCCTGGGGGCCGAAATAAACATCTACCGATTTATCTGCATTAATGACCATGCCCGCCTTTTGACTGCCTGTGCTTGGGAATTGCTGATCGGTTTGAAGCATCGAACGGGTCTGATTGTCATATAACACTACCGACCAGAATTGCTTTGCGGGGATATTGGGTGGCAAATGCAAGCGGTAAGTTTTGCTGCCGTCGAACGGTTGCTTGTTTGCATCAACAAATGCCGTAGCGTAAGCCGACCCGGCGCCAGCATGCTGAATGGCCATGGCCGGTGTAATACCGGTAGCATAAAAGAACATATAAGAACGGGCATCCAGCAGGCGAACACCATCGTGCTCAAAAAGATAACTACCACCCACAAACGGTGTACACCAGGCACTGTTGGGGTAAAAGAAAGATTCTTTTAAACGGGAACGGTAAGCATTTGCCCGTGCGGTGGCATTACCCACTACTGCCGCCTCGGTCAGTATTTTCTTCATGCGCTCATCAGGCGCGAAGGGTTTACCTTTTTCGATACCAATGGAAGCCAGCAAGCCCAGTGTTTCCGGGTCCATGGCTTCATTCGGTTCTTCCTGTACCACCTGGTTCACTTCTTCGTAAAAACTATAATCCATTGAATGGATGGTATTGAAAGCTTTACCTGAAACATTGATAAAGTTTGTTGCAGGAGGCTTGGCTGCCTGTGCAAGCGGTTAAATGCGCAGGTGTTGTTTAATATTATCAACACCCGGTTTGGGATCCCCATTCACAACAAAGCCACGTGTACC
Source organism: uncultured Chitinophagaceae bacterium (assembly GCA_964444195.1). GTDB lineage: Bacteria > Bacteroidota > Bacteroidia > Chitinophagales > Chitinophagaceae > Phnomibacter. The sequence goes on along the minus strand of CAYUGH010000049.1, from coordinate 25,240 downwards.
AAATAAATTATTGTATGTATTTGACTTGAAAACATAGTAACCTTTTGGTGGCGTTCCTTTATAGTCAGGCGGCAGGAAAAGAAATTTACCACCCTTGCCTTTATCCGGGCCGGCCAGGCCGGCATCGGTTACATAGTGAAACCAGAAATCATCTATCAACCCAAGTGTGTTAGGGGGTGATTCTACCACCACAGGACCGTTCTTCAGGTTCAGCCATGCCACAGCATAAATGCTTTCGGTGTTGGCAGTAAGGAACAGCGAACGGGAATCCATCAACGTTTCAAAAATAATAACCGTCCCATTGTCCGGGCCAAATTCGCGAAATGCTTTTCGTTGTGTTGCCAATGAAGCTGCGGGCATGGCAGTAAGCAATGCCTGCACACCGCGTTGAAAATCGAGGTTGTCATACACTTTTTGAACAGTGCTGTCATCCGGGAAGCCATCTTTAAAAGTGAGTGTACCAAGACGGGTTTCTACCTTGTCGGCAATCGTGATGCCCGGAGGTATTTCTGTTGTGTATTTATAAACAGTTGCACCTGCGTTGCCGGTTTCAGTTTCTTTGTTTTGTCCGCAAGCCCCAAACAGGAGCACGCAGATCAGAATTGGTATTAATTTTTTCATCATGTTTTTTTCATCAGGTTGTTATTTCACTTCTTCTACATCCGGCATCTCCCACTTTTTATCAAACAGGGCTTGCTTCGGCCCGTAAAAGCGCATCATCAGCCAGAAATCTTTGCCACCGGTTGGTATCCAGTTGTTCTCTTTGCCTTGGGGTGCTTTCTGGCCGATATAAATATCAACCGAACCATCTGCGTTTATAATCATTTTATTCTTATCATAAGAAGAAAGACCCACACGGTTTTCTGTTGTATGAATAAATGCGTTGGTAGAGAGGTCGTAGGCGATTACCGACCAGAAGTCATTTACAGGCGTGTTACCCGGCACATTCAGGCGGTAAAGACCGGTGCCTTTAAGCAATGTTCCCGACTTGTCACGAAAATTCATCAGGTAATAGGATGCAGGAAGTTTACCGGGGTCGCCCAGGCGCTTGGGAGCAAATGTAGCCCAGTAAGCAAAACCGGTTGCCCGGCTGTTATAATCGAGCCTTCCATCTCCATAGTAAGAAAAGTCAAAGTTCTTTCCGAGTGTGACCATCATCCATTTGCGGTCTGGCCAAAAGGGTACAAATACATTGTTCAGCATTTCATACTGCATATACCCGGCTGCGTTACCCACCGCCGCCGTTAAAAGCCTGGCCTGTGTTTCATTGGGTGAGAAGGGTTTACCCTTCTCAATACCTAAGGTAGCAAGCATGCCCAGCATAGCAGCATCTTTGGGCTGTGCGGGTTCTGCGTTTACCACTTCGGCAAGCAGGCGCATAAAGTCCAGGTCGTAGGTAGGCAGTTGTTTCCAAACTTTAGGATAGGCATCTACATAACGGTTTGCCGGGGGGGTGGCAGCTTGCGTAAGCGGGTAAGTCTTTAATGTTTGGCTATAGGCTACAGCATCTTCTACAGTGCCATCTCCAATAACAATAGGGCGAAGCGCAATATGTGTGAATACGGTGGCAGACGGTATCACGATATAGCCCCTGGGAGGTGCTGTGCTATAGCCGGGTGGCAGAAAGAGGTATTTACCTCCTTTGCCTGCATCCTCACCCGAAGGCCCGATGTCGGCAAGGGGTACTTCCCAGGAGTCAATGGCGCTCCCGAAGAAGGCCACTTTTTTTGTTGCAGCAGGTACTTCTAATACCATGGGCCCGCTTCTCAGGTCGAGAAAGGTCATCACATAAGGCGTTTGATTATTGGCGGTAAGCGCTTCGTGCCTTGACTCAAGCACTTTAGAGCAGTAAATGATGTCGCCAAGGTTTGCGTCTAAGTCACGCTTGAGCGATGCGCGGATAGCAGCCATGCTTACTGCCGGAACGCCCCAAAGGGTTGCTTCTATAGCGCGGTTGTATGCCAATTGCTCTTCAATGTTGGCAGGTTTGAACGCAGCCGCATCTTTAGATGCACTATCAATAGTTGAACTGCCGGTTTCTGTTGTTGTGTTTTGTGTGCATGCTGCAAGTAGCAGAGCTGCAAAAAATAAAAAGACTTTAGTCATAGAATTTTTTTTGGATTGTTTCCTTCAGTTTGCTTTTATAAACGGGCTATCATTTCATTTCTCACCCTATCACGAACAGGTAGGAAAGGTATAGTCTAATTAGGTATATCACCACCCGTTACCCATTTATTCCCGATGTAAATAGTATCTGAATGAGTTACTTTTTATCGAAAGGATAGATCAGCTTCCAGTCGGTTTTCATATCAATAAGTTTCCAGCCATATTTAGCCGCATCATCCAGGCCTTTATTCAATGTTCCGATATGGGAGTTCCGGTCGTAGGCCCATTCACGGGTTGAGTCGGTATGATGAACAATAATGCCCATGCGCGGCCCTGTTCCCGTGGTTGTCCATTGCAGCATCTGGTAGTCGCCGTCCGAATTGCCTGCAGCAAACACAGGCCGCTTGCCGATATGCTGGTAAATGCCTACGGGTTTTCCTTCCTTATCATCATTAAAACTCAATTCGGCTGTTTTTACCAGCACAGGTTGGCTGTCTCTTATTTCGTATAGCACTTTTCCTGAACTTCCCACTACCTGGTTGGGTGGAATGCCATAGGCTTGCTCCACCCATACCCGCATAAAATCAATTCCGCCGCCTGATACGATAAAGGTTTTATAATCATGGGCACGCAGGTATTCCAACAATTCGAGCATGGGCTGGTAGATCATTTCGTTGTAATGCCTGCCTGTTTTGGGGTGCGTAGCGGTGGCCATCCAGTTGGTTACCGCACTGTCAAATGCTTCGGCCGACATACCGCTGTGCGAAACTGCCATTACCGGGCCCAACGATTTCATACCACCTGCCATAAATTTTTTCATATCGCCTTCCAGCAACCACTTAAACGGCTCCTTTGTTTTCCATTCCGGGTGTTGCGGCGCCATGCGTTTTACCTCGTCAAGCGCAAAGGCAAGTTGAAAATAAAGCGGCTGCTCCGCCCACAGGGTGCCGTCATTATCAAACACAGCTATGCGATCAGCGACGGGAACAAAGCTTGCATTTCCTTCGGTAGTAGTGGCGGTTATAAATTCGGTAATGGCTTTTTTGGTTTCACCTTCGTTCCAGGAGGGGAGGAGGTCAATAGTTGCAGTCATCTCACCGGGCGGATTGCTTTCGCGACAGGATATAAAAACGATGACCACGATCAGTATGGAGAAAGAAATTGATTTTTTCATGTGTTCATTATTTAGTGCGCCGCCCCTGGCGGCTTTTTAATTTTACCACATGGAATCCCCAATGATCATTTGTGCTGGGTGTACGTCAGTTCGTGGGGATTTCATATGTTCATTTTTAGTGCGCCTCTACGTCCGTAGAGGCTGGTTTTTATTTGTCATATGGAATCCCCAATGATCATTTGTGCTCGGGAGTGCAACAGTTCGTGGGGATTTCATGGATATGTTTTTTACAAATTATCAGCCCACAAGCGTTTTTTAGACGCAGGTGAGCTGATAAGGAAAAAATAGAACAAATCTTGCGATGTTAAACTGAGCGGTATGGGATCATAGCTGTCAGTAAGCTACTTTTTAGCCTTTTTTGGAGCCGGTGCGGCTTCCGTTTTTTTCTGTTCGTACTTCTTTAACTCACCTTCAGCCTTTATCAGTTTCAGTTCCTCTTCCAGGATGGTATATGCGGAAAAACTTGGCGGGATGGAACGTGGCGGAAACTCCCTGAAAGTCTTTGTGAATTGCACAACATCGTCGATTACGCCATACATGCTGCCCACATGATTAAGTTGCCAATCCCAAAAAGTGTTTGAGGTAAAATCAGCCCTTTCGTAAGGGTCCTGGAACAGGTTAAATATCTTTTGAAGCCGAAGTTTTGTAAACGGTTCAGCCCACACGCCCATGGTGCCGGCTAAACGCTGCTCTGCAAATACGTATTTATAATCTCCATGCCGGTAGGCAACAAGCAATCCATCATCATCGGAATAAAAGAATTTATCCCTGGCGCTATGCGCATTGTTGTTATTCCCCGCAGTGCCGCTTACCGTGCGCAAAAAGTTGGCCTGGTCAAAACCATCGAGGTGTACTTTATAGTTGATGCCGTTGGCAGTATAACCCTTCATTAATTTACCGACTATATCGGGTTCGCCTGCAATACTGCATAGGGTTGGGATCCAGTCGTTATGGCTCATCAGCTCATTGGTTACGGTTCCGGGTTTAATGGTACCCGGCCAGCGCACTAAGCAGGGTACTCTAAATGCACCTTCCCAGTTGGTATTCTTTTCAGACCGGTAAGGTGTCATGGCGCCGTCGGGCCATGTGTTCATGTGCGGCCCGTTGTCGGAGCTATATACCACAATCGTATTGTTGGCAATACCAAGTTCATCGAGGGCCTTCAAAATGGAACCGATCGTTTCGTCATGCTCTATCATTCCATCAATGTATTCGCTGTCGCCATGTTTGTAGCGGCCACGGTGCTCGGCACGCACGTGGGTGCGCAGGTGCATGCGGGTAGCATTAAACCAGCAGAAAAAGGGTTTGCCGGCGCTGCTTTGCCTTTTTATAAAATCAATAGCTGCGGCTGATGTTTCGTCATCCACAGTTTCCATTCTTTTCTTAGTGAGCGGCCCTGTATCTTCTATCCTTTGCTTGCCTACTTTTCCAAACCGGGGGTCTTCGGTAGCATCATCTGTGGAAGTTGCCCAGGTATGCAATACGCCACGCGGACCAAATTTGGCGAGGTAGGCAGGGTCTTTCGGGTAATCAGGCAATTCGGGTTCCTCCTCTGCATTCAGGTGATACAGGTTACCGTAAAATTCATCAAATCCATTCACCGTAGGAAGCGAAGGGTTACGGTCGCCAAGATGATTCTTTCCGAATTGTCCTGTAGCATAGCCCAGGTTTTTCAGCAACCCGCCAACGGAGGGATCAAGCTGACTCATACCCATTGGGGCACCCGGGTAGCCAACCTTGGTGAGGCCTGTGCGAATACCATGCTGACCGGTAGCAAATGCCGCCCTGCCGGCAGTACAGCTTTGTTCGCCATAATAATGCTGAAAACGGATTCCTTCTTTAGCGATCCGGTCAATATTGGGTGTTTCATATCCCATTACCCCGCCGCTATAGGCGCTTATATTGGCGATACCAATATCATCGCCCCAAAGTACCAGGATGTTGGGCTTTTGCTGGGCAAACAATGAGCTCCCTGTTAGTAGCACAAGGGATAGTGTGGCAAAAATTTCTTTCCATTGCCAGATTTTTTTTTGCATACGAATTGATTTTTGAGTGAGTAAACTGATCTTTTAAAGAAAAACGAGTTATTATGGTATTATGCCTGAATTTCACCCCCCGGCTGCCTGCCGATTCTAATAAATATAGTAGTCTTAATCCATTGGCACGGGCAACTTTACACCTCTAATTAACCACAACCGGGTCATGGAAAAAAGTTTTTTTCATAATTTTCCTTTTTTTGTAAACAGGATTATTTGAAAAAGCACCATTTCAATGTTCGATGAGCGAGCATGTGCACCGGATGATGGCTGGAATCATAAGGTCTCTGATGCTTTTTTTGATGATGCAATATTTTTATAGCGAAATATCCCATTGCAAACGAAACCTTAATTCATCTGCGGGAATATTGCCCGTTTTATCGTAATTGAAATAGCTTGCTTCTGCGGTTAATTTATTTTTATGGCCGTTGAAGAACCAATTACAGCCAAGAGATGTTTCCCTTTTTTTTGTATGATCGGCTTCGCTGTTGGGCATATACCCGGCATTGCGCATGGCTATTTCCAAGGGTTTGGGCCACCAGGGTAAAACCTGGTGGAAAAAGTACCCGGCTTGTACATAATAGCCATTAAGCTTGTCTTTTTTATTGTTGTTGAGTTTATCAATGATCTGCTTTCCATGCATTTCAGATTGCCAGCTAAAGCCTTTGTACATAAATGCCGTTTCAATGTTGGCCTGGTTTACCCTGTACTGGCCCGGCAATCCATTTTCATATCCTTCAAGAGATCCGCCCCCGGCCTGCGAAAACCGTGTATAAGGGCTACGGTTAGTTACACCTGATATGGCCAATACACCTGCGGGTTCCTGGTGAATTTCCAGGTCGCTGCCTTCAAAATCGAGATACCTGCCAAAAAAGTTCCATTGCAGCCTGCCAAAGTACATAAGATGGCCATCGTCATTTTGTGTATTGCCCCTGCCTGTGCCTGTAAAAGCACCCAACCAATAATTAAAATCAGCCAGGTCTTTTCCTTTCAATCGCCCATATATTTCTACCCCCTGCTGCCTGTCGATAGTAAACTCACGATTGATAACCGAACGATCCACCATTTGCTGTTCGCCACTGCTTATGCGCCGCTCCCGGGTATATTCCACTTTAAATTGCCCCGCCACAAGCTTTAGCCACTCCCACTTGTCAATCGTTAAGGTATAGTTCAATAGATTCGACTGGCTGAGTTCGTATTCCCAATAATATTTCAGCCAGGGCTGAAAAGCATGACCACCCACTTTTAACCGGGCCCGGTTTATTTTAAAGGAAGGTTTTTTCTCGCCTGTAAAATCATCAAATGTTACGGGGTCCTGGTCTTCCGGTGTGGCAAACCGGAATTGTAACCGGCTTTGTACCTGTAATAAAAATCTACTATCCCTGGTACCGAATTCAAAGCCTTTATTACCATACCTGGCAGATATGGCTTTGGTTGTATCTGCAAGAACTTTCTGTGCTGTGGCTGTATGGCAAATGGGCAACAAGCATACTGTGCAGCACAAAATGCCAAAACTGATTATGTAGTTGTTACTGGTCACGCGAATATTTTTTTCAAATGCAATTAACATTCAGGGCCAATTCTCCAAAATTCAATTATTCAGGATAGTCATTCTTTCTTCCCGAGGGTCCATATATCGTTACTGTACACAAATTCTGTTGTCGTTCCTCCCTGCGCCAATCCGCCATATTTTCCACCCGTCATATAGATTTTATCTTTGAAAACTGCGGCAGCAACGCCACCCCGTGGTGTCCAGGGGGCTTCCTGTCCTGTCCAATGTTTACCATCATTGCTCACAAATACCTGGCTTTTAAACTCACCGTTCCTGTTGCAACCCAGTAACCATATTTTGTTATCAAAAACGATAGCAGTGCCAGGGTAAAAGGATTTTTCACCAGGCAGAATTTCATCTGTTTCTTTTTGCCAGTTCAATGCATCGGCCGAACTCCACACATCCTGCCCTACCAGGTAAAGCTTCTCGTGTAGTTGCACAATATTATTCCCACTCCGTTTGCCAAATGGGAGATCGTCTTTTTGTTTCACCCAATGCACGCCGTCATCTGAATTCCAAAGATCGGCATATTGGGTGTTTTTGTCTTCTCCGCCAATAATCCATATTTTGTTTTCAAAAACGAATGGATGATAGAAAAAGCGTGCGGGTAAGTTGCTTTTTTCAGCAATCGTATCCCAGTTCCTGAAGTCAGTGGTACGGTATATTTCAGGTTTAAAAGTGAACTGTTCTATGTTACCCTCAAAGTGCCCCAGCCCATAGATTGCATCCTTAAACAGGATATAATCAAGGAAGGCAAGATTGTAAATGGCATTGGTAAGCGGCGATCTCGTCCAGTCGGTTCCGTTTGCTGAAAACCAATTCCCATCGGGATGAAATACCCACAAGGTATCTTTAATAGTGAACATCTGGAAGTTGTAATTTTTCTTCCAAAAGGCACTGTCCATTAATTTTATCCAAACATATGCAGGGTCGCCACTGGTATTCAACCCGTTGTTTTTCCCAGTCCCATCCTTGTTTGCCTGGTTAGCACAGGACAAAAGAAAAAGGAATATTGTTCCAAATGAATGCTGTTTCACCTGTAGCCAGTTTAGACATTAAAGCTGTTTCCCCTGCCCATACAAAATGGCTCCGATCCGGAGTTTTTGTATAGGTGAAAGTAAGAAATTTCACCCGACCTGGTTCATTTGACCAGATCAGGTGTTTTGCGGCGATATTTTGCCCGGGGGTATTTGGGGGCCAGGTATTTTTAGTGCCAGGCGCCAAAAAACGGGTTTTGCCCTATACATTTGGCGTACCAATTCCATAAGAATTTTAAAACCAACAAGAGATTCTTTATTAACCAATTCCAGCTTATGAAACCAAGTAATCACTTATCTCACCCAAGGATAATCGCTTTTCTTACCCTTCTTTTTTTGTTTGCAGCACCCTCTGTAGTACAAGCACAGCACGATTCCATTGTGTTGAAAAATGGGGATATCATTGTAGGCGAAATTAAATCAATGGATAAGGGTACCCTGGTGATTGAAACTGATTATTCCGATAAGGATTTCACTATTGAATGGTCGGGCGTTAAAGAGATTTTTTGCAAAACCCGGTTTTTAATTACCCTCCAGAATGGAGACAGGATAAACGGAACTTTAATCTCGAAGGACAGTGGCAAAACACTAGAAATTATAGGCGTAAAAAATCAAAAGGACAGCGCCTACTATCAGGTGCAAACCACCCTTGGCCAGGTTGTGTACCTGAAGGGCCTGAAATCGGATTTTTGGAGTCGGGCCTATGCCAGTATTGACCTTGGACTGAACCTTACCAGGGCCAATAACCTGAGGCAATGGAATAGTAACCTTAAAATGGGGTACCTGGCCGATAAATGGCTGCTTGATTTTTATTATAGTGGTTTGCTGAGTAAGCAGGATAGCATTGCCTCTACCAAAAGAACGGAAACCGGTGCAAGTTTCAACTATTACCTTCCCAGGGATTGGTATGCAGCCGCATCGCTCACATTTTTGAGCAATACCGAACAGGCGCTAGATTTACGTACTACTGGAAAACTGGGTATGGGTAAATACTTAATTCATACCAATTCAAAATACTGGGGTTTGGCCGGAGGTATATCGTTCAACAATGAAACCTTTTCTAATGAAACGGCTGCACGTTCCAGCCTTGAAGGATATGTAGGCTCTGAACTGAACCTGTTTGATATAGGTGATTTCAGCCTCTTTAATTCCTTGTATGTATATCCAAGTTTTACAGAAGCCGGTCGTTGGCGTTCGGATCTGAAGCTTGATACAAAATATGAATTCCTCGAAGATTTTTATGTTAAGCTAAACCTGACGGTGAACTATGATAATCAACCCGCCATTAAGGGTAAGGAAACGGATTATGTTTTTGGTTTTAGTATTGGATGGGAATTATAAGGGTGTATAGTTCTAAATTGGAATGTAATGAAACTCTTTAATTTTTATTTTGCGCTTTTGGTTACTTTTTTTTCAATGAATGCAACAGCACAGGAAGATTCTGCACTCGCGCATCACGAGCCTTTTTCAAAAACTCATTCATTGGGACTTGCCATTGGCCATGCCCATGTATTCGAGGGCAGGGATGCCGAAGGGAATAAAAAAATATTGGCGCTGCCTATGTGGGGTTTTGATTACAATTTTCAGTTTTCGCCAAAATGGATGATAGGACTTCACACCGATATCATAATAGAGAATTTTGAAGTGGAAAAAAATCTCGAGGGAGGTGGAGAAGCGGAAGTAGTGGAACGAACAAAGCCGATAGCGCCTGCGCTGATGGGCTTCTTCAAGCCAAACCATCATTGGAACCTAGGTCTTGGTTTGGGTGGCGAATTTGCCAAAGAAGAAAATTACCTTTTAAGCAGGGCCGCTGTTGAATACGGGGTGGAAATTGGAAAGGGTTGGGAGGTTTTTGGCGCCCTGCAGTACGATTTTCGCTGGGAGGCCTATGATACCTGGAGTATTGGCATCGGGTTATCCAAATCTCTGGGAAAACAGCATGCAGCACATGGCCATAAAGAATAATTTACCCGGTAAGCTAATGCCTGATTGTTAAGCCGGATGATCTTTTTGCAAAAGCCCTGCATGAGTTGCTCGTTCATGCAGGGCTTTTGTTTTTTTTGAAGAATTAGAGGAGAAAGCTTATTTTTAATCAACGAACACGATTTTCACGCGCACATTTCGGGTAAAATTCGGTTCTGAATGCCAAGCATTTAATATGCGTAATTTTACTAATTTCTAAAATTCGATGGTTTTACGTTAATTTCGCAGCAAAACCAGCCATCATGCCATTTTTTAAAGCATGGGTAATTTGCCTCTTAATGTGCCGGTCGGGCTATGCGCAGGAACTGCCTTCCACCCTTTTTTTTATCCGCGCTACGGGGGTGAAGGCCTCAGAATATTGCTTTTCAACCTTTGTAAACGATAGCCTTTATTGCAAACTGAACGACAAAAAATTTTCTGTTCATGGAATACAGCCGGGGTTAAAAACTATTCACGCGCAGTATGGTGGCAATAAATCAAAAGATAAGCCTGAACGAATTACCCTACTGATTGAACCCGGCAGAATATATTATGTGAAGCTGCATTTGGAACAGGGTTTTGGCGGCTGCGACCTTTTATGCACCGAAATAAACCCTGCCGATGCAAGAGCGCTGCTGAAGGATTTGAAAGCGGATAGCAAATGTGATTGAACCGGAGACAGGGGAACCCAACCCTGGGAAAGGTTTAAACTACAAATTGAATTGATTTACCCATTATAACCCTAACTGCACCAACACATCGCGATACCCAGGATTGTTCCCATGATATTGTTTTAAAACCATCCCAATTGTCCTTGCCTGGTTGATCTTATTTTCCTGTATGTACAAAATGGTAAGTGCAAACAGGATATCGCCATTTTGCGGATCGGATTTTAACGCGTGAACAAAAATCTTTTCTGCTTCACGGTTTTGGCCGCTTTGCGAAAGCAGCAGCCCATAGTTATACGCGGCCCGCATGTTTTGAGGGTTCAAAGCAATGGCCTGTTTGAAGGCCTGTATGGCTTTATCCGTATCCTTTAGTTCGGCATACAACAGCCCGAGCGTGTAAAAAATATGATCGCTGGTTGGCTGAATCCGGGACGCAACCTGTAACTGCCTGAGTGCTTCCTGATTATTGCCGGTCACATTCAACGTGCTGGCCAGGTTTACACGGGCATTAACCAGTTGGCTGTCTTTGGCAATGGCGCGTAAGTAAAACTTTTCAGCGTTTGCCAGGTCGTTCTGGCGGCGGTAATAGTCACCGGCCTGCAGGTTGCCCTGCGCAAAATCGGTTTGGAACAGTATAAACCGGTCGAGCTCGTTTTTGGCGGCGGTAAATGCTTTGAAATGTTCGGAAGGCATTTGGTTGGAAGGAATATCGAGGTACAGGTCGGCAGCGGCAATACGAACGGCCCTCACCTGATCGCTGAAGAGTGGGGCCGCAGCCTGCAACCAAAGTGTTGCATCGAAATTGCGCAGTCCCCTGAGCGCGGCATGCCTTACCAGCGCACTGGTATCGGATAAGTATTTTGCAAGCGCGCGCCCTGCATTGGCCGAATTTAACTGGCTCATGTAACGTAGCGTGGCGGCACGAACAATATTGGGTACGGCGCTATCGGCTACAAGTTTGCCAAGATGTGGTTCGCTTTGGGCATCGAGCCGGCTGCCGGGCACAAGGTCTTCACTCCAATGGTAACCGGGTAATTTGCCGTAGCCTTTTGCAATGGCATCGGCGGCCCATTGTGCCGGTTTATTGCTATGGCAGGCATTGCAGGTATTGGGGGTCCCGTATTTGGCAGTCAGGTCGGGGCGGGGGATGCGGAAGCTATGGTCGTGACGCAGGTCGTTGCCCATGTATGTTTTGGAAGGCATGTGGCAGCTAATGCAGTTTACCCCAACGGTACCGAGTTTATGCAGGGTATGTTTTTCGCTTTCATAAGCATCCTTTGCATGGCATTGCGAACAAACGATAGCGCCATCAAGTTTCAACTTATTGGTGTGCGGGTTGTGACAGTTGGTACATTGTACCCCGCGATGAAACATTTTGCTTTGCAGGAACGAAGTATAGTTGTAATCTTCATCATTCATCTGCCCGTCGGCAAAAAAGAATTCGGTGGTGGGCAATTCAGGAATATAATCGTCCAGCACTTCTGCCCCCGGGAAGGGGTTGCCTGTAATATCGCTACGCCGGGCATGGCAATACCCGCAGGTGTTGATGGCCGTCATCCGGTTACCGGTTTTGTACAGCATCAGCAGCGAGCCTTCAGTTTTTTTTCCATCCTTGTAATCTCCGCCATTTATATAATCAATATGGTTTTTGCCCGGGCCATGGCAACTTTCACAGCTTACATTTATATCGTTAAAGGTAGTGGCATACGTATCTGTGTTCAGGTCGTAACCCTTATCCAGGTTGGTGCTGTGGCAGCTTGCGCACATGGTATTCCAGTTCTGCCCGTTGCCCGTCCAGTGCAGCCAATCGCCTGGGGGAAATTTCTGGCCCGGGTATTGATGATACCATTTTTTGGCCTTTGTATCCCAACTGGCACGGGTGGCCTGCATTTTTCCACCGGGAAACTCTACGAGGTATTGCTGCAACGGGGTGAAACCAAACGTGTACTTCACTTCCATATCACGGTAGGCGCCGGTTTCATCTTCTGTATTTATAAAAAACTTTCCGTCCTTTTTAAAAAAACGGGTCGTCACCCCATCGGCGGTTAATGAAGCGTTATTGAAATCGCCCGAAACGGTACTGTCATTTGGAGGCTGCATGGCCATAAAATGGTGGCTGCTTAACCATTGGGAATGTTCCCGGGTATGGCATGGCTGGCAGCTTTGGTTACCTGTAAATGCATTGGGCGCTGCGGTTGCCGGTGTGCCGGGCTGGCAGCATTCAAGTACGATAAGCGCGGCAGCAGCCAAAGCCAGGAGCAGTATGATAAGCCTGATTTTCATGTAGTGGATAGTTCGGAAAAATAGCGAGGCTAAGATAAGATGCTTGCGTGGATGGGTTTGATTTTACCACTCTTTTCCTTTAAATTGTCAAGATTCATCCCATCTTTTACATCATTCCCACTTATGCGTTCAACCATGATATATTTCATTTTTTTAGCCTTAGCTTGCTTCAAATTCGATTATGGAAAAGCGCATTTTAGGAGTGATTTTATCTCTTTTAGGAGTTAGCGGCCTGATTTATGCAGGCGTATCTTTTTTGAATGGTGGCGATAGCACCCGAAATATTAAACTGATCATTTTTGCCGGCGTGTTAGGCGCAGTATTCTTTACTGCGGGTATTGGATTGATAAAGAGTACACATGATAAGGCAGCTTAGAAAAAAATTAAATATTAATAATATGAATACTACAGAAGTGAAAGGAAACTGGAATGAGTTGAAAGGAAAGCTCAAACAAAGGTTTGCAGTTTTAACCGACAACGATTTGATGTATGAAGAGGGACAGAAGGATGAGTTGCTTGGAAATCTCCAGGTAAAGCTTGGTAAAACAAAGGAAGAACTGGAAGAGGTTTTTAAATCGCTATAACTGACCCTTTATTACATAAATCGCCGGACATTTTGTTCTGGCGATTTTTTTTATTTCACTATGAGCAAAGCAACCAACAGCCAATCCTCATTTTGAAAAAGTATCCTACGCTGTAACCAAAACCACAGGCAGTTCATCCGCATTTATTCTTGCTTTTTCGGTTATTATCATTTGGGTTGTATCAGGCCCTGTTTTTAATTTTTCCGACACCTGGCAACTGGTCATCAATACCGGAACAACCATTGTTACTTTCCTGATGGTTTTTCTTATTCAACGCAGTCAGAACAAAGATTCTATTGCAATTCATTTAAAATTGAACGAACTGGTTTCGGCACATGAACATGCAAATAACCGGCTGGTCTCCATAGAAGATTTAAGTGAGAGGGAACTAAAAGTGCTTCAGAAATTCTATAAACATCTTGCTCAATTGGCAGAAAATGAATTGACGGTCGAAGAATCTCACTCTATTGACATTGCAAATGCCCTCCATAAAAGGAAAACCAAAGCTCCTAAGGCCAAAACTGAAAAGTAAAAGCAGGCAACCTTTCTTTATATGAGTGGCCATTTCAACTTCCGAAAAAAATTATCGGTGTGGCGTTACTTTTTTCAATGAGAGGAAAGTATCTTAATACCCAAAATGATTTTATGGAAAACAACAGGAGAAAATGGCTGATAAAGTTGAGCATGGCGCTCACCGGTATGGGGCTTGCCAGGTTTATATTGCTTGCCGCGCCTGCACCGGCTGAAATAATTAATACCGGAAGAGATCATCTAAAACAACCCCATACTATGGAAGATAAAATGAAATTAGGCGCATTCTCAGTAAGCCTGAATGTAAAAGATTTGCAGGCTTCAAAACAGTTTTATGAGGCACTCGGGTTTACGGTTTTTGCAGGAGATATGGCCAGGCGTTACCTCATTATGAAAAGTGATGGAACCCTGATCGGGCTTTTCCAGGGGATGTTTGAAAAAACCCTACTCACTTTTAACCCCGGTTGGGACCAGGACGCAAAAACGCTGGAAAATTTTGTTGATGTGCGTGACATTCAAAAGCATCTGAAGAGCAAGGGCATTCCGCTGGCTATGGAGGCAGATGAAAGTACAAATGGCCCTGCCAGCATAATGCTGTCCGACCCTGACGGAAACCAGATACTGTTTGACCAGCATGTATAAGTGGGCTTTCAACCCAAAGACTCCCGGAAATAATTCTTGCATGGCGGGCCTATCCCCCGAATTTTGTTCACTGAATTAACCAAACCATGTCCTGGATCATCCTAATCATTGCCGGTTTGTTTGAAACCGCTTTTGCTTTTTGCCTTGGCAAGGCTAACCAAACCTCGGGTGCCGAATCGAAGTATTGGTTTGCCGGATTTATTGCCTGCCTGGTGGTAAGCATGCTGCTATTGGTAAAAGCTACTGAAAAATTACCCATAGGTACGGCTTATGCAGTGTGGACAGGCATTGGGGCAGTGGGCACGGTCATTGCAGGTATCCTTTTTTTCAGGGAACCTGCCCATTTCTGGAGGGTATTTTTTCTGTGTACGCTTATCCTTTCCATTACGGGGTTAAAGTTTGTGAGCCACTAAGGTTTCCTGGAAATTTGTTCTTCCCCATATATTGGCTGTTTAAAGGTTGCATTGCCGTTGTGCCTATTTTCGCAGGCATGAAAAAAGCAATGCATTTTTTTAGGTGGGTAGGGATATTTGCAGTTATCTTTTGCATGGGTTATCTCCTCGGGCCTAAACCCGATGCTCCCACATTCGATCCAATGCTACCTGATATTATGCTAAGCGGGCAAAAGCTTGATTCGTTTGTTGCCTTTAATGAAAGCAAATGGCGGTTGAAGCCTGATAATGAGGCCCGCATTGTTTGGAATGATTCAGCAAGCAAATCCGTTACCGATTATGCCATTGTGTACCTGCACGGTTTCAGCGCCAGCCAGGAAGAGGGCGACCCGGTGCATGTAACCGTGGCCAAAACTTTTGGTTGCAACCTGTACCTGAGCCGGCTTAGCATGCATGGGCTTGATACCACCGAACAATTATTGGGACTGACGGCAGATAATTATTGGGAAAGCGCTAAACAGGCGCTTGCTATTGGCAAAAAATTGGGCAATAAAGTGATTTTGATGGCAACCTCCACGGGTGGTACGCAGGCTTTGCAATTAGCGGCTGCCTACCCGCAGGATGTGGCGGGGCTCATCCTGATGTCGCCTAATATTGCCATCAACGATCCTAATGCCTGGCTATTGAATAATCCATGGGGGCTGCAGGTTGCGAGGCTTGTACTGGGTAGCAATTATGTAGTGGCAAAAGATACCCGGCCCATTTACAAAAAATACTGGAACACCCCTTACCGTATTGAAGCTACCATTCAATTGGAAGAAATGATTGAGCAAACCATGAAGCCCGCAACGTTTCAGCGCGTTACCCAGCCTTTGCTGCTGATGTATTACTACAAAGACAAGGACCACCAGGATAAGGTAGTTAAAGTAGAAGCCATGCGCAAAATGTTTGAGCAGGTGGCTACGCCGAATTCGCTTAAAAAAGAAGTCTCCCTTCCTCAAACCGGCGACCATGTAATTGGCAGCTATATTAAAAGCGGGGATGTTGAAAGTGTGATTGATGTTTCAACCGAGTTTTTGGAGGGAATAATGAAACTGCCAAGAAAAGATTTGCAACCATTGGTAAAGAAATAATAGCCGATTTGGAGCTTTCCGAAACTTGTAATTTCGGAATCATTTTTGTCGGCTTTGCTGACGGATTTCCAGTCGGTAAAACCGACATAATAAGAATTCGAAACGGGACGTTTCGAATAACACTTTTGAAAAATTCACTTCCTCTTCTAAGGCCAATAATCAAAAGGCAACATTGTAGCCATTTTATCTTTCCAGCCCCAGTAACCCGTAATTAAAACAATAAGCGGGGGTCATTCATGCAGCAATGCATTGTCTTCCACTACCAGTTTTTTGCCGGGCGAAATTTCCAGAAGACCACCGGGTAAAACCTGGCATTTTACCCCTGCGGCTATAGTATGATCCTTATCAATCAGCCATGTATGGCCGCTTCGGATGGTAACCGGGTTGGTATAAGCAGGCGGCTGCGTGGCAGGCTGCCAAAGGCTTCCGGTAAAGTTTACTTCCCAGCCGGTTGCTGAACTAAGGGTTACATTGCCTGCCGACCGGTAAGCCATATTTTGGAGCGCATTAAGTGAATCGGAGATTCCGGTAAAGCGGTACCGGATCAGCTTTCCAATAGGCTCATCGGTAATGATGTAAATATCTTTTCCTCCCGGGTGTATGGCAATATCGCGGTATCGCAGGTTTTCTCTCCAGTATTCAAACAGGCCCTCGGCTGTAGTGGCGCTGCTGTTCAGCTTAATGCGCATAACGGATGGGTTTCGGTTAGTGTTTTTTAAAGTGGCTATCAGCACGCTATTGCCCCATCCGGGGATATTGGTTTTGGTGTAGCTGCCATAAAAGTCTATGCCTGATGGTGCCACTGAGGGTCGCTCTCCCGAGGGCACTACAGGGTCGGGGTTTGGGTTTGCTGCCGTACTGCCTAAAGTACTTAGGGGCTCAATAATGTTCAGTAACACTTTGTTTTCCTGTTCAGTGGGGTGTCCATTGGCAGGCCCTGCTGTAAAGGGCCCATTGCTGATATTGTTGAAATTGCCATCAGCCATACCCGTTACAAAAGGATATCCATAATTTCCCCTGCGTACCACCAGGTTGAATTCATCATCGCATTGAGGACCATGTTCGGTGGCAAACAGTAGAGGTTTACCGCCTGCCCATGCGCCCACAATACCCTGCGGGTTCCGGTGGCCAAACGAGAAAATGGCCGATGGATGCGGGTTTGGGCCCGAAGCCAAAAAAGGGTTGTCGGGAGGTATCCATTGAGCAGCACCGGTTAGATTGCTATCCGGCTCGGGATTAAACCTCAGTATTTTTCCTTCCAATACAAGCGTATCCTGCGATTGATGTATGCGGTTAACATTGCGGTATTGTCCTGCACCCGTATCGCCCTGGCTGAAATATAATTTGCCATCTGCCCCAATGGTCAGTCTGCCGCCATTGTGGTCGTTGCTGCCGGGTAATTCCGCTACTTCCACAGGTATTGAAGGAACAATCAGTTGCTGCTTAAGCGTATCATATTCAAGCCGTTCAATTCTTTTGCGAAAAAAGCAACCGGCATTATTGGCAAGGCACCCATCAAACCGGTACACGTATGCCACATACACATACGGGTTATGTGGAAATTGCGGATGAAAGGCTAAGCCTAATAGCCCTCCTTCAGGCCACGGATTTTGATTAGTGGCAAAAAGGCGACGTACGCTTACGTCGGCTATTTGGGTACGGGTTGTTGCCGAATCATTTTGTGTCCAGCCAAAATTATTTATCCTGAAAATTTTATAAGTTCTTGCCTCTGTAAGCCATAGTTGTCCATCGGGTGAAAAGCTGATATCCCACGGGCGATCCATATCGGAAAGTAGCACGCTTCGGTTGAAATCGTTTTCACCCGCAGGGGTTTGGGTAAATGCTATAGCAAGCGTAAGGCAAAATAATAAGCATAAGGAAATGTATTTCATATTTGCTTTGATATGGTAAAAATAAGCAGGATTACTTTACAAGTTTAAAGCCGGCTCCACCAACCAGGCCAAAAGCATCAAAATCCTGATCCATCCATTTGGGCCATGGGGAAGATAAACGAATTCCTATATCGGCAGGTGGAGAAACTTCTCTTAAAGCTGTGTGCTTCAAGGCGTTTAAAACTTCTTAAACCTTTCCCAGGCCGCTTTCTCAAGCATCTCCCGGTCGTCGGGGTGGGCAATGCCAATAAGGTCGTGCGCGCGTTGCCTAAGGTTGCGCCCGTACAGGTAAGCAATGCCGTACTCGGTTACCATATAATGCACATGCCCGCGGGTGGTAACCACACCGGCGCCCTGCTGCAGAAAGGGTACTATGCGCGATGTGCCTTTATTGGTTCGGCTGGTAATAGCTATGATGGGTTTGCCGCCTTCGCTTAATGCCGCCCCCCGCATAAAATCCATTTGGCCGCCAATGCCGCTGAACTGACGGGCGCCGATGCTATCGGCGCAAACCTGGCCGGTCAGGTCCACCTCTAAGGCGCTGTTGATAGCCACCACTTTAGGGTTGCGGCGAATGGTATGCGGATCATTTACATAATCAATATCTAAGAAAGCAAACCCGGGGTTATCATGTACATAATCGTACAGTTTTCGGGTACCTACTGCAAAACCGGTTACCGTTTTATTGGGGTGAATGCGTTTTTTGCTGTTGTTTACCACATCGCTTTCAAATAAAGGGATTATGCCATCGCTCACCATTTCGGTATGCACCCCAAGGTTTTTATGGTTGGCCAGGCATTTAAGCACGGCGTCGGGTATGGTGCCAATACCCATTTGCAGGGTACTTCCATCATCAATCATACCGGCTATTATTTCCCCTATGCGGACCTCAGCGGGTCCGGCTTTGGCCCCATAGTCCACTTCGGGCAGGGGGTCTTCGCAGTACACCATAGAGTCGAACTTGCTCATGTGTATCATGCCGTCGCCGTGGGTGCGCGGCACGTTCGGGTTTACCTGCGCCACCACATGTTTGGCCATATTTACGGCGCTGCGGGCAATATCCACCGATACCCCCAGGGTGCAATACCCGTGCTTGTCGGGGGGCGAAACCTGCACCAGCGCCACATCAATGGGCATGGTGCCGCTTTTAAAGAGGTCGGGTATATCGCTCAGGAAAACGGGGATAAAATCGCCGCGGCCTTCGTTGATGGCTTTGCGCACCGATTCGCTTACAAACATGCAGTTGATGTGAAAACTATCCTCGTATTCCGGCTTGTCAATTTCAATATCGCCGGCAACGGTTATGAAAACGAGCTCTACTTGTTGCAGCCGGTCTTTTTGCCTGGCTAATTCGTGCAAAAGAAAAAGCGGCGTTTGGGCGCTGCCATGTACAAATACCCGGTTGCCGCTTTCAATAACCCGGAGGGCCTCACCGGCTGTAATGAAACGGGATGGCAGAAGCATATCGTCTAATTTTTAAGTTGAAAGAAAACCTGCCGGTTAAAATAGTATCAAACCGCCGGGTATAAAAATTATATAGCAAAGTTCCGCCCTGTTACCTTTGCGCAAAATGATGAATATCATGCCTTTTTTTAAATCCACGCTCTGCCTGGCTTTGGTTTTTTCAGCATTCGCTGTTTGGGCACAGCTCCCCGAACCCGATAAATCGCCGCTTGATTTCAGCTATGCCCCGGCCAATTACCCTATTTTAAAGTTCCAGGGTAAACAAATACCGGCTATGCCGCTGGCAAGGGTAACGTATAGCCGTCCGCAAATAAACGGCCGCGAGTTGTTTGGCAGGGAAATCAAGTACGGGGAAATATGGAGGCTGGGCGCTAATGAAACCACCGAGATTGAATTTTTCAGGAATGTAACCATCATGGGCAGAACCATTGTTAAAGGAAGGTATTCTTTATACTGCATCCCTTCAGCCGAAAAATGGGAGCTGGTTTTTAATAAAGACCTCTATACCTGGGGCACATTCAGCTACAAGCAAACCGACGATATAGCCAGGATTTCTTTGCCGGTAACCCGTCAGCCAAATGTTTGCGTGGAGTATTTTACCATGTTTTTCAACGAAGCAAACCAGCTCGTCATCCAGTGGGATGATGTGAAAGTGATTGCACCATTCAAGTTTGCGGCAAAATAATTACCCGCCGTCCAATTATTATTTTTCCCTTTATTTTGCGCCTTCAAATTTCTTTACCTGGTAGAGGCGTATGTATTGCTGTTGTCCGAAAATCTTTTCCTTTACACTTAATCAGTCATTTTTCTGGTTGATTATCAATGTATTATTACCTGTTTGCCTGCTTGCGCAAGGGGTGGATTATATGCCCGCCGGGGTCACCTGTCAATTTTCTCCACAGGAAATCAGCAGGCAATCCACGGTTACCCAAAAGCAGTTGACCCTGTTAAAAGAATCGTGGCGCAAGGAAGCGGCAACCGTTTTAAAGGAAAGAAACGCGGATATTGCGGAACTTTGCAAGGGTAAATTATTCATTACCGACCCTGCGTTTTCCTCGCCCTTTCAGCGCATTTTCAGCCATATTGTACAGGCGAATAACCTGCAACCGGCATCCATGCAGCTTTACCTGGGTAAACAGCCCTGGCCAAATGCTTTTTCAGCCGGCGAAGGCTCGCTTATATTCCAGGTTGGATTGCTGCCAGTGCTGCGGAATGAGGCGGAAATGGCTTTTGTGATCTGCCACGAAATGGCCCATTATACCCTCGACCACAGCACCCAAAGCCTGGTTACTTATTTTGAACAATTAAATGCTGCTGAAACACAGCAAAAGCTGAAGCAACTGGGAAAACAGGAATTTGGCGCCAAGGCGCTTGCGCTGCAGGTAGTGGAAAAACTAACTTTCACCAGCCGCCGCCATGGCCGCTTTAACGAAAGCAGCGCCGATTCGCTGGCGCTTATTTACCTGAACCGCGCGGGTTATAATACCCGGCAGGGAGCGGCCAGCATGCAATCGCTCGATGGCGCCGATTCAACCGGGGGTTATGTGTCGTTGGCAAAACATTTCAACGTGCCCGGGTTTCCTTTTGAAGAGCGCTGGATAAAAAAAACCAAAACCCTCGGCTCGGGGAGAATTGCGACCACGGAATTGAATACCGATTCGCTGAAAACCCACCCCGATTGTTCAAAGCGGCTTGCTGCCATGCAGCAAATGCTGGATGCCACCGGCTGGAATGAAGCAAATTTCAATATGCTTTCTGCCGATTCGTTTTTGCTGATGCAACGGAATGCCCTGTTCGAAAGAGTGGATTCCTGGTACCGGCTCGGCCAGTACGATCATGCGCTTTTTGAAGCGCTCAGGCTGATGGACCAGCACCCTGAACACCCGTTTGGGTATGTTCAGGCAGGTAAAATATTGCAGGACTTATGCATTGCATACAGCAGGTTCGAGTTGTCAGGCCGCGTACACACGCCTTCAGCCGCTTTGTACAGCGAAAATTTTAATGAATTGCTGCGCATGATGCAAAGGCTCTCGCTCGATGAAATGATCCGGCTGACCACTGCCTTTGTAGAGTTTCATGCACAAAAATGGCAACCTGTTTCGGGGGCCTATCGCGACATGGCGGCCCGGTTGCCAGCCTTAAAAAAATTTCAACAATAATTCCAAATAAAAAATCCAATGTCAATCGAATGAAAAAAATCATGCCTTTTTTGCTGGTGTTCCAGGCGCTTATTTGCACTGCGCAAACTACACAGCTTGACAACGTACTCAGCGTAAAGCTTGAAAAGCTTGGCCCCATTTACCAGAACAAGCAGGTAAAAGGCTATTTCATGTTTTACCAGTACGATAAAGTAGATAAGAAAACCAACGATTACCTCCTTAAAATACTGGATGAAAACCTGCAGCCTGTGGGTGAACAACATATTATAGGTGGCAAAGCGATGTATGTGGAGGATGCCGCATTCGACAATAACCATATTCTTGTAAAACTGGTTGACCCGGCTGAATACCTGATAAAGTATATCATGTACGATGAAAATGCCAGGGAGCTTGAGAAGAAGGACCTTGTAATGGATAAAAAAGATTTTAAGGTTTACATGGAAATAAGCAGGACGGGGCTTATGGGGCAAAACACGGTTAGCGCCATTGAAGATGTAGGTTTTGTTTCGGTCAGTGCCCAAAAGTTCGACAAATCGGGTTATTCCATTGAATTTCTGGGTCGTGAAAACGGCAGGAAAAAGTATTGGAAATATGAAAGCCCTGAAGAAGGAATGCATCAAAATGCCGGATTTCTGGCGGGGAATAAAGACCAGATTTTTTCGCTGGTGCTCAAGCGAAAAAATAATATGAGCAATATAATTGAAATATTTTTCCAGGCGCATAGCACCCAAACCGGCAAAAGACTTTTTGAAGTGCCGCTTCGCAGTGGAGGAACGGTAATGTGGCCTACCAATGCCTTTAGCGAAGGGGGGAATATTTTGCTTACCGGCGCTGTATTTGAAGACGATGATAAATTGATGAAGGCAAAATCGCAGGGACTTGGATTGGTAGTGTATAGTCCCGCAGGAAAGGAGTTGAAAAAGAAAACCATTACCTGGGAAGAAGCGGGAGCAAAGGTAAAAGCCGATGGGGAAGTAAAGCGCCCTACCAGTATCTATTTTCATAATGTGGTAAAAATGCCTGATGGCAATTTTATGTTTGTAGGAGAAAGCTACCGTCGCTCGGCGAATGCGGGTGGCATAGCCATGAACGCGCTGATGATGGCAGGAGGTGGTTCACCCACTGTGGCAAGCAATACCAAGGTAATGATTGATGACATTGTAATGCTTGAAATTACTCCCCAAATGGTGTTGAAGGATGTGCATCTTTACAAAAAAGCGACCAACAACGCAGGGTTGCCTTATACGGATTATGCCAGCCTGGCCTTGCTTGGAAATATAGCAAAGGCAACGGGGGCATTTGATTACCTTGATACGCAAACCGATGTAGAAAACCCGAACCGGTTCTCCATTAATTATACCGATTACGATAAACTGGAAGAAGGGAAGGGTGGAAAGAAAACCACCTACTATGGCACCATTATTTACAATAACGGCAAGTACTCGGTAGATAAAATCCCCCTTCCATCCGGCAAATCGGGTGAGCGGAGGGTTTATCCTGCCAAACCCGGCTTCGCCATGGTGCTTAATTACGATAAAAAGGAAAAAACCATTAACCTGGAGCTGATAAAGGTTAGAAGCTAAAGCGTTGATGTATTGAATGCGAAAGGGGGAGCGGTAAACCATGCCGCTCCCTTTTGTTTTTGCTGCTTACTTTTACCCGGTATGTGTGGAATCGCAGGCATTATTTCAAATTCTTCCAATGAGGCATTGCATCCGGCAGCACAGGCCATGTCGGCAGCACTTGCACACCGGGGCCCCGATGGTGAGGGTTTTTGGCAGGACGAAGAAGCCCGCATTTTTTTTGCCCACCGCCGCCTGAGCATTATCGACCTTACCAATGCCTCGCACCAACCTTTCAGGTATGGAAACTATGTGCTGGTGTACAATGGCGAGATTTACAATTACCGTGAACTAAAGCAGGAACTTGAACAAAAAGGTTACCGGTTTACCACCACCGGCGATACGGAACTGATACCGGCCGCCTACGATTGCTGGGGGGCGGATTGCCTGCACAGGTTCGACGGTATGTTTGCCTTTGCCCTGCTGAATACCCAAAGCAAAAAGCTGCTGATAGCCCGCGACCGTTTTGGGGAAAAGCCCCTGTATTTCAGCGCCCGGCCCGGCGAAAGCGGCATGGTGGATTGCTTTGCCTTTGCCAGCGAAATGAAAGCATTGTGGGCGGCAGGGTTTAGCCGGGAGATCAATCATACCATGATGATCAACTACCTGTCGTTGGGCTATGTACAAAACCCGGTTGCAAAAACCGATACCTTTTTTAAAAACATCCAAAGCCTGCCGCCCGGATACCTGCTTGACATGGATACCGGGTCAATGAAATATACCATGCGGCAGTGGTATGAACCTGGCAAACGTATCGGGCAGCTTTCCAAAATACAGGTCTCCAATGAAAATGATGTAATTGAGCAGTTCCGCGACTTGTTTCTACGTTCAGTTCAGGTGCGGCTGCGCAGCGATGTTCCTGTAGGAACAAGCCTGAGCGGCGGGCTCGACAGCAGCAGCATTGTTGCCGCCATTGATGCCCTGAAACAAAAAGGCGAAATGCAGGAAGGATGGGCCAATGTTTGCTTCTCCGCCATATTTCCAGGGTTTGAAAAAAATGAGAACCATTGGAGCCGGGCCGTTGCCGAAAAATTCAGCATCAGGCGCTTTACAGTGGAACCAACGGTCAACGACTTGTTGCACCATTTCACGGCGATGATGTACCACCAGGAGGAGCCCGTGCAAAGCAGCAGCGCGCTGGCGCAATGGCTGGTGTATAAAAAGGCTAAGCAGCAAGGCGTTACCGTATTGCTCGACGGGCAGGGGGCCGATGAGATACTTTCGGGATACAGCCGCTACAGCCATTGGTACCTGCAGCAATTATTGCGGCATAATGTAAAAACCATGCGGGCCGAAAAAGCGCAACTGGAAGCCAACGGCATGCTTGAGCAATGGGGAATGGCCAACTATGTTGCAGCCTGGTTGCCCAAACAAACCGCAGCCCTATTAAAAAAACGGGCAAGCAATCAACAACAGAAATTTCCCTTTAACCAGGATTACTTTTGTACGTACAAAGATGAAAGTACCTTGGTCAAGCCTGTCATCCGTCATCTCAATGACATCCTGCATTTCAACACCTTCAGCTTTGGTTTGGAAGAATTGCTTCGCTATGCCGACCGCAACAGCATGGCGCATGGCCGCGAAGTGAGGCTTCCCTTTTTGCAGCACGAACTGGTGGAGCTTATTTTTTCATTGCCCGCGCATTTTAAAATTCGACAGGGTTTTGGCAAATGGATACTGCGCAAAGCCATGGACCGTAATCTTCACAACGAAGTGGTTTGGCGAAAAGGCAAAGTAGGTTTTGAGCCCCCGCAACAGCGTTGGATGCAGGATGCTGGCATGAAGGAAGGTATCATGGAAAGCCGTAAGCAACTTGTGCAGGCAGGTATCATTCTTCCCCCGGCAAAGGGCCGCGCCATTGCCGACAAAGGGGCGCACGACCTGAACAGCTATGATTGGCGATACCTCTGTGCAGCCGGTTTGTTGGGTAAAATTTAATGGGCGGAAGTTTTTTAAGGAAAGAAAAGAACTAATGTGCAGAACCGGCTGTCCTTCACTTGGTC
>CAYUGH010000048.1:3787-32813 GCA_964444195.1 uncultured Chitinophagaceae bacterium | reverse complement strand
CCCTGTCCTCTCTCCCCTGTCCTCTGTAACCTGTTCCCTGTACTCTCTACCCTGTCCTCTGTAACCTGTGTCCTGTCCTCTCTACTCTGTCCTCTGTAACCTGTGCCCTGTCCTCTCTCCCCTGTCCTCTGTAACCTGTTCCCTGTACTCTCTACCCTGTGTCCTCTGTCCTCTGTTTCTTTCTTGGCTCTAATGCGGCTGATAGGCATACACTACCTGGTAGGGCTTATCGCGGAATTTGGGTGAAATCTGCCCGACCTGAAGATTGTATTTTTGCGGGGTAGGTTCGCAAATGGAATAGTTCTGCCCATTGTATGGGATGGATGTTCCATAAGCCCGGTCGAATTGCACGGCAACGGTAATATGATCGGGGTACACAAGCGCCAGCATGGGCAGGTTGTATATTTCTTTCACCAGGTAAAAAAACAAAGCGGCACGGTCGTCGCAATCGCTGGCATCCGACGATAAGGTTTGTTCCGGGGCCATTCGTTTCTCCTTGCCAAAATGCGCCTGGTCGTCCTCGTACAAAAAGGCGTACCGGGTAAATTTCATCAGGTAATCCACACCCTTTTTTATGCTTTTTCCTTTAAGATTCTTCTTCAGTGCCGGAACCAGGCTCTTGTATGTTTGAGAACTAAGCGGAATATTAAAATAATCGGGATAGGCAACAGTGGGGTAGTTGGTGAAAATCTGGTCAACCTGCGGGTTTACCTGGAGCGTAAAATGGTATTCGCGGTTTTTATAGGGAAACCGAATTTCTTTTCCGGTATAGCCTGTCGAATTAAAATCGGGCAGCCTTGTAACCTTATAACTGAAAGCCATGACCGCCTCCGGCTCCACCAACGGAATATTCTGTAGGGTATCCGACACGATATTAGCTGCTGCCCTTGCATAGTCATGAATGTTCAGGCAAACATATTGGCGGCCTTCTTTTTCGTACAGCGGAAGATTGAAAATTTCATCGTTGCTATACACATAAAAAAGTAGCTGGTCATGGTAAATATTCAGCGTGGCATCGTAACCCGATTTTACCATCAGGAACCATTTATATAAAGTGTACCGGAAATAATTTTCCTGTTTGGGTGCAATTTGCTGGGCAGTTTTACGAACCAACTGGTAATAAAGCCAGTCGTTCAATTGCTTTTCCTCCCGGTACTGAAGCAACTTTTCAACCATGGGTTGCCAGTTTGATTGGTTCAGGCTTTCATGAAACCGCTGAATGGCAATATTGGATAGCGGTTCGGAATACGGGATGCTTACACCGGAAGGAACAGGTACGCCGATCGTTTCGCCAAATATCTCAAAGTAAAATGTTTTATTCAAAGGCTGACAGTCGGACTTTTGTCCGGCTGAAAACAGGAAAAGAAATAAAAATATGGCTGAAAACCTGCTCAAAGTTCATACAAAGTTAACATTCAAATGTATGAACTTTTGAGGTTAAAAACGGTGATCGTATAGTGTACTATAAAATAGAGGAAGCCTAAAAACCGTATCTATTGGATTTTAGCCAGTATGCCGAGGATAAATTCTTCTTTTCCATGCGTATATAATTCTCTTTTTGAATGGTATAGCTCCCTTAACCCGTCTTTCAGGGTTTGGTATGCAGCAGCCACTTCGGGATAATTACAAAGGTGGTCCCTGAACTGAATATATTTTTTCCAACCATGCTCCTCTTTCCGGAGATGGAGATAGTGGGTGTGCAAGTCACCGGTCGCCTTAATAAAAAATATGCCTTCCTCCTTCTGAAATTCTCCCTGGTGGTATCCCAGTTCAGTAAGAAGCCGGGCCGCTTCCTCCAACCTGAAATCGTTTGACAATACCAACAGGATATCAATAATTGGCTTGGCCCTCAGGTTTGGGATGGAGGTACTGCCAATATGCGCAATACGCACAATGGCATCCTTAAAAGCCCCGCTAATCAACAATTCTTCTGTATTGTACAAAGCCTCCCATGCCTGTGAATAATCCTCCAGCTTCACTTTCCCTGCTTCTAATCCTATATTTTCAGGCATTGCTCACATTTTTATGAATCTCCCATCCTGCTTCACCAGCTTTTTTAGGCGAATGAATGAATTCACCGGTTGCAGGAATGCGCTTTCCAGCTAACATCAATGGGCAAAATTATTGGAGAAACAATTCATTCCCGACTTTTAACCTACCGAAATTGGGTTTGGGGAAAGGTGTAAGGGGCTAACAAAGGGTAAACAGGCGCTTTATTGCAGGAAAATCTTTCGGTCCTGCACTACCAGCACCCCTAATTCATGCAAATGCCGGATGGCGCGGATAACCGTTTCAACCCGGAGCCCTGAAAGTTCTGCCAACTGCTGGCGGGTTAGCATCAGTTGCTTCAAATCGGGGTCTAAATGCCTCCCTTCGGCCTTAAAATACCGGAGCAGGCGCGACAGCCTGATTTCAGGGGAGGGATTGGCCAGGCATTCTATAATAAAAAATTTAAACCGCAGCCGCCTGGCCAGCATCCTCGTCATATCCATCAGCAGCAGGTTATTTTCTTCCATCATGTGCAAAAAAGTTTCTTTCTTCAGCCTTATAATCAACGAATCTGTTTCTGCAAAGGCAGAAGAAACAAAGGGTTCACCGTCAAAAAGCGGCATCTCGCCAAAACTTTCGCCGGGTTGAATAAAGGATTGCACAAAAATGCGGCCATCATCGTCAATATTCACCCACCGCACACTGCCCGAAACAAGCTGGTGGTAAAACAGGCAAGCCGACCCTTCTGAAAAAATTAATTCTCCCTTTTTTACCTGTTTAAACGATGCGCCCCACGCTATCAAAATATCCAGGTCAATAGTGCCCCCTGTGGTAGAAACTGATTGAAGCATAAGGCAATTTCGTTAAAAAATTAATGAATCCGTCAGAAAGATTTCAGGAGGAAGAGCCGGAAGGCTTTTAACTTCTTTTATTCCACCCAAAGTAAAAAAGGCTGGTAAAATAACATCGCTTGCTGGCTGCCAACCGGGTGCAGGCTATTAGCCGGTCAGGTAGGCAAGCCCGGTATTTACATCATCGTATAATTTACGGATCTCATTGTCGCTGCACATGGCTTCAAAAAGCGTTCTGATACCCTTATAATCGTTGTGCAGCGGGCAGGGCCTGGTTTCGCTGCATTTGCTTAACCCAAGCCCGCATTGCTTAAACACCTCCTTTCCATCAATGGCTTCCACAATGCGAACGATCTTTTGCCTGGTTTGGGTTTCCGTCATATAAAAGCCCCCGGTGGGGCCCTTAGCGCTGTTGATGATGCCTTCCTTTACCAGCTTCTGCAAAAGTTTTCCTACGGTATGCTCATTTTCGTTGGTAAATGCGGCTACCTCTTTAATGCTGTACCTGGCCCCGGTTGCAAATTTTGAACCCAGGAATACCACTGCCTTTATGGATGCTTTACAAGTTATACTCAGCATAATTGCTACAATATTATTGCACGGATTGATTGGCCGGTTTATTTGTAATCCTTCTTAAGAAGCAGATTTTTCGGTTGGCGTAATCATAAGCCTCAACGAAGGATCATGTGTAAAATAATGCCATACCCAATTGAGAAAAATAAACAATTTGTTTTTTACGCCGACAATGGACATTAAATGCACAGCCATCCAGGTGAGCCATGCAAAAAAACCGCCAAACCTAAGGTTGCCGATCTCAACCACCGCCTTATTCTTCCCTACCGTAGCCATGCTTCCCTTATCGCGGTACACAAATGGTTTCATGGGTTGGCCTTTAAGTTTGTTCTTTACATTTTGCGCCAGCAGCGTCGCCTGCTGAATGGCCACAGGCGCCACCTGTGGATGCCCCCGCTGGTAATCATCAGTTTGCATCAGGGCAATATCGCCAATGGCAAATGTATCCGGCATATCCTTCACCTCATTAAAACTGTTCACCACAATCCTTTCATTGGGCGCCAGCGCCGTAGCCGGAATACCGGGTAAAGAATATCCTTTTACGCCCGCAGCCCAAATCAGGCATTTACTTCTAAGCGAAGTTCCATTGATTAATGAAATTACCTGTCCGTCGAAATCCTTTACCGCAGCGCCGGTCATTACTTCTACACCGAGCCCCTCCAGATACCGGAGAACCTTTTCTCCAGATTCACCCGACATGGCCCCCAACAACCTGGGAGAGGCTTCCAACAAAAAAATCTTCATCTGCTGAAAATTCATTTCCGGGTAGTCTTTGGGCAAAATGGTATTTTTCATTTCGGCCAAAGCCCCGGCCAGCTCCACCCCGGTGGGGCCCCCGCCCACCACCACCACATTCAGCAACGCCATTCGCTCTTCAGCCGAACCTGCCGTTAATGCTTCTTCCAGGTGCTTTAACAGCGTGTTGCGCAACAGCAAAGCTTCCGGCACCGATTTCATGGAGAAAGCATGCTGCTGAAGATTGGCCTGCCCGAAAAAATTAGTGGTAGCGCCATAGGCAAACACCAGGAAATCGTATTCGAGTTCACCTACGCTTGTGCTTATTTTTTTAGCCCCGGCATCCACTGAAAGCGCTTCGGCAATCCTGATAAAAACATTGGGATGCGACTGGAATATTTTGCGCAGCGGGAAACTGATGCTACTGGGCTCAAGCCCGCTGGTTGCTACCTGGTACAACAAAGGCTGAAATTGATGATAGTTATTTTTATCTAATAAAATAACCTGGAACCATTTGGGTGAAAGCTTCCTCGCCAGCCTGATACCGGCAAAACCCGCGCCCACAATCACCACGCGTTTTTGATGCTTATGTAAGGCGGGTAGTTCCATATATTTCATGCTTATTTTATACCCAGAAATGGTCATCCCACTTACCATCTATATCCGTAATTTTTTCAGGATGTTCGGTTGCTAATGCTGCCAGTTCTGAGCCTGACAATTTGCTTTGCAAGTGGTTAAAAAGAACCCGCTCTTCAAAACGGATATGCTTATCCAATACAACAGCAAAGCTGCTCAATAGTTCGGGATTATTTTTATTTGACCGGATAGCATCCATGATATTATAAATTTCCGAATGTTCCTGAAGCGCCTGCTGCTTTAACGCATCCGCATCATCGAGTTTGGCGAAAAGGCTCCGTTCTTCCTCCGCAAAATGCGCTTTCAGGTCTTCCTCAAAAAAGAAAAGCAGGTAGTCCGAAATCCGCGTTGGATCAATATTCTTTTTCAGCCCCTGTCTTATTTTCCAGGTCAGCAATAACCCGAAATGATGCTCGCGCGAAAACCGGACAATGGCTTCATGCCTTTTAATTGGCCTGATAGATGGTTCCATATTGGTTGTATTTAAAGTACCCGGAAGCAAAGTTAAGGATAATTTTCAATAAAAGTAATTTAATACTTTTATTTGTGGAGTAAATATCTGTCGTGTACTACAATGAGCCACAAATTAATCCCCTCCATTTTGGGGGTCTGCCCGACTGTAATGGTATTTTTATTTTTCATTCATTGAGTTTTACAATACCCGTCCTGTATAAGTCTAATGCCTTTTGCAGGATATGTTCAATCGTATTTTTAGGCAAATCTTTGTTCGGATTCACCCTGAAAATCTTCATCCTGGATCGTTTTCCCGCTTCCAATGCAGGATGTACAAGGCGCTTCCCCTCTACCATAAGGATATAAGGTTCATCGGTTTTTTTATCGGTCCATACATAACAGAACATCTTTTTCTTATAACAGAAACAAGGCATTCCATACTTCTGTGTTTCCGTAATATTTGCGTCTTGCTGAAGAATAATGGCCCGCAAAGCAAGTAAGCAACTCTTGTTTGGCTCTTCTTTACTCAAATAATAGTTATCTATTTCCCGGGTCATAGGCGTTGCTATTCATTTTTCGTTTTTCTGCCAACCGCTAATGTTGCAGGGTGTTTGGTTGTATTACGTCCAACACGATTAATGCTGCTGATTGGATATTTGCTGCTGTGTCCGCCCGGCAACTGCTGGTGAATTTATACATTAATGCTCAATGTCATTAACTTAAGGGTTTAAACGGGTTTATAGCACATGTGATGCTTTCGCTTTGGCTGATGGTTTCGTTTAAATTTTCTGCCGGGTCTTATTGGCTCTGTTATATCTGACAATCTTCTTGCTACTCTTTTCAAGGCATCCGTTATCTTTTTAGTTACAAAAAAGGAAACGACTGCCTTTTTCATGGTGGCGATTGCTTCAATAAAATTTACCTGGTGCCTGTATTTTACTTTTACGGATGCTTTTGCCAGTGCGGCATTGATGGGCCTTACAGCTACAGCCGTTAGGTTCATAATAAATAGCTTGACGTAAAAATCCTGCAATACTGCTTTGTTTGATTTGCCGGAAAAGTTTTCAATACACACTTTGTGCTTAAAAGCTTTATAGGATTCCTCAACAGGCCAGCGCAGACCGTATAATTCTTTGAGCTGCGCTATGGTATAAATATTTTCATCGGTAAGCGAGGTAAGCAATATTTCCGTTTCCCCGCCCTCCAACTCTATTCGTACCAGCCGTACTTTTATTTTGGATTTTGTAATACCAAGCGCTTCTGCCTCAGCCTTGTCCTTTGGAGGTAATTCCAGCGTAATTACCTGGCTCGTTTTGCCGCCGTTATAAAATGTTTCTACCACTTTCCACCAATTCTTTTTCATGCGAAAACAAAACTGGGCACCTCTTTTTTGGAGATAGAAAAATAGTAAGTGTGAAGCATAGTAGCGGTCAAAAATCAGCAGGTCTGTTTTCTTCAAATCCATGCCAAGAAAGGCTTTCCACAGCATTGATGTTTCCGACTCTTCCATCTTGTCCATTGCACCATGCAGGGTGAGGTGGTTAAGAGTATCATATATCATTAATGTGCGGCCCATGCAGATGGCTTTGCCATCATTTCGCTTTTTAAAAACGCCGTATTCGCTTTGTATTTCAGGGCTGTTGGGAAGTTCTGCCGTGCTGCCATCCACACCAATAAGGCGGTAGCCATACCATTGCTGCCCTTCGTCACTTTGATAAAACTCCTTAAGTACAATCTCACTCAACTCACTAAAAGCACCGGGTTTTAGCTTTTTACGGGCCTTGCAAAAGGCTGCCTTACTTACCTCTGGTATGTTGCCTCCCTCGCTTTGGATGGCTTCGGCAAAAGCCGCTATTTCCCGTTGTAAACCTTTTTGCAGATTGGTCATAAGAAAACAAAGCAACACTTCAAATGTAAATACCCTATCTCTTGTAAAGGACGGTATGCCGTCCTTGTTTGCGTTGATGAATTCTTCATCTTTAATGGTGGTATTTAATGTTTCAATAATTTTCGATAATAGCTCTGTTGAAGTTTGTTCTGATGGGGAACCCCCTATCTTTATAAGGAGTTTCAAAAATAGATATTTATCCCATTAGTAGCTTAAGTTAATGACATTGCATTAATGCTGATAATTTGTACTTCCGCTCAGAGTTGGTTGTCAGGCATAACCTTATGCTGAAATTGCTGAAACATTTCGAACTCTATTGCATACCCCTTAATACAAGTTGCCACAAAATTGTCTGCCACAAAATAAAAATGTGGCAGGTTAGGTTGTGGCAAGCTATTTTTTTAACCCGTTCGCACCAAACAAAATTAATTGGGCCATTTTTGAGGCAGGTGAAAGTGAATGTAATTTTTAAACAAGGAAGTTGAAATGGTTATGAGCTCAACATCAGCCATGCTATATGATGCTTCGAATAAAAAATGCTTTTGCAATAGGAGCAGCCAAGTTGCTTACTTCTTCAAAAAGCATTTCCTTAAACAAATTGTTTATTATATTTAAACCGCAGAATAGAAAATTTATTTCTCAATTGACAATGGTAACCCTCCTATAATTTCAGGTTATGACTTCTCAGGAACCAATATATATCAGTTATTCCAGGCAAGATGTTGAATTTGTTCGACATCTTGCCAATGACTTGCGCGTAGCTGGAGCCAATATCTTCCTTGACCAAAATGAATTGCAGGAGAGTACCCCCTGGGGAAGTTCTATTTATGCAGCGGTCAACTCTGCTGCCATGATAATGGTTATCCTTTCCCCCTATTCAGTTAAATCGGATTTTGTTATGGAGGAGGTTTCCGTTGCATTAAAATCCAAAAAAAGGATCATCCCCATCCTGTTTGCACACTGTGAGGTACCCACACAATTGAAAAAACTGCAAATGCTCGACTTCACAGAGGATTATCGGTGGGGACTCATTAAATTACAGGAAGCATTGGGGTTGCGTGCACCTGTACCCCTGGCATTTCAACTTATTGAAGATAATAAAATTACAAAGTCGCCAAGGTTAGACCTGAGCAACTGCGGAATGAACGAAATTCCCGAGGAAATTGGCGAACTGGAATGGCTGGAAGATTTAATTATAGCAGGAAGGACATATTATGACTTTCAATTTGAAAGTATTTATACGACTGGCGGTAAGGGGGGAAAAAATAATATTTCAAAATTACCAATTGTTTTAAAGAACCTTAAAAAATTAAGAAAATTTGTACTCGAGTACAGTGAAAAAAGATTGTCATTAACAGATATTTCCATTTTGCAGAATTATACAAACCTTGAATACCTTGATATATCAGGAACAGGAGTAACTGATATATTGGCTATATCAAGACTACAAAAGCTATCATACTTAATCCTTAAGGACAATGCAATCCAGAGCATCTCGGCAGTATCCAATTTGACCAATATTCACAAGTTAAATATTTCGTTCAACCCAATTACAGATATTTCGCCCATTTCAAATCTTAAAAATCTTCAGCAACTAAGTTTTTCCTCAACTTTTGTTTCAGATATGTCCGCAGTTTCAAACCTTGGAAACTTGAAGGAGCTTTATTTTTTCAATACTAAAGTTAGCGATATCTCACCTTTATCAAACCTTAAAAACCTCAGGCTGGTTGACTTTTCCCATTCCCCTGTAAACAACTTTTCGACGATTGTAAATTTGAAAGACCTTGAGGTTCTGCATTTTGAAAATTGTGGGGTAATTAACCTTATTGACCTTGCGGTCCTCGAAAATCTTAAAACATTTACTAGTAAAGGAAATCCCATAACAGATTGCCCTGCAGATGTCTATGAAACAGGCGATGCAAAACAACTCAGGGCCTATTTTAATGCCAAAAAAGTAGAGGAGGCATTAAAAGTAATTGATATTGAAAGTCCTGATAAAGTAGAAGCCCTGAAAAGCGAAACTGACCTTCGGAGGGATGTAAAACTCATCATTCTGGGCAACAGCAATGTAGGTAAAACCAATCTCTTGTAAATTACCTCGAAACAGGGACTTTTAAGGGCAACCGTAAAACCACCCATGGCCTAGAGGTGCACAGGTGGTTACCCGATAAAGAACGCTTTGGGGCATTAGGAGATATTGCGGTTAGCATTTGGGATTTTGGCGGACAGGAATATTACCATGAGGCATACAGGCTTTTTTTAAGTTCCAATGCAGTGTACCTTTTATTATGGTGCAAAGAGTCTGACCGGAACAGCAGGCAGGAAACCTGTTTGTATGATAATGAACCCGAGGAAATGTTGGAGCACTTTGAAATCACCTATTGGCTCGATACCATTCAGCATTATAGCGGAAATAGCAGCAAAACAATTTTTTCAATACCAACGGATGTTTCATCAGGTGAGGTAAAAAAGGCTACATCTGCCCCATTGATTGCCGTACAAAACAAAGTGGACGATATTGAGCTGGATAAGAAAAGGATTGCCCAGGAATTACACGAAAAATACAAGATCAGCGATTCCTTTCACATCAGCCTTTTAAAAGGGTCTGATACTGCTAACCTACAACAAAACAAGCGGCTTGTATATTTTTTATCGGAGTTGGAATCAGCTATTTTAAACAATGCGGATATTGAAAAGCCCCCTGCCAAATGGCAGCAGATACGAAGCTCTATACTTTCTTTAAAAGACAGCAATATAACAGGTAACCCCTTTCAAGAAAGGCTTGGAAATGATCCCTGGATCAACCTTGACAATTTTAAAGAGGCCTGTAAAAGCCTGGCGATTGACCTAACAGATGATGAAGTGTACACTCTGCCCCGTTGGCTGGATAAAGGTGGGGTGGTGGTTTACTTTCCAGACATTCCTGCATTGGCCGATAAAATTTTTCTTCGCCCAGATAATTTAGCGGCAGATATTTATAAGATTTTAAGTGAGAAAATTCGCAAGCTTGGTGGCGAATTTTCTGCTGACGACCTGTTTTCCATAGAAGAGAAAGAAAAGAAAGCCATCTTCCTGGAATTAGCAAAACAACTTGACTTGGTGTTTCCGCACCCTGTTAAAACCGAAGGTGAAAATTACCTTGCACCGCAGTACCTGCCTGATAAACACCCCATTGAGGACCTTTTTGAAATTGCAAGCCAGGGCGCCTGGCAATCGCAGATATGGATAAAAATTCCGCTTTTCTACTATAAAAAAATATTGCATGGGCTGTTACTTCATTTTGCCAGCGAAAAGGAAACCGATTGCAGGTATTTCTGGAAACATGGTATCATGTTTGTGAACGATGGGTTACGCGTATTGATCAAAGGACTTTACCCGAAATGGCTTCAACAAGAAGGCATAATTTTATTCGGAGTGGAATATGATTCAGCAAAACGAGAAGTTTTACAGAAAAAAATCTTTAACAAGGTATTACAGCTATTGGCAGCAAAATCCATTTCTGGCGTACCTCCCACTGGCTCGGACCAAATGTCAGCAGGATCTGATCCGAAATCTTCAGACCTGAAAATGTCAAGGCCTGCTGTGGATTTCCAGGTTTCTTATGACGGTGAAAATTTTATCAGTTATTGTTACCTGCTCGACAATTCGGACGAGCCCAAGGTAAAAGCCGAAAACAGCAATTCCTGGTTGATTACGCATAATTTTGCGGCCATACTGCCCACCCTACCCCAAAAAGCCAAGCGTGTATTTCTTTCCTATTCGCATCAAAATACGAAATGGCTGGTCAGGTTGCGTTCCCATTTATCAGTAATTCGCAGAGCCAAACTGATAGAAAGTTGGGACGACAAAGAGATATTAGTCGGCGATCTTTGGGATAGCAACATCAAAAAGAGTTTAGAAGAAGCGGATATATACATATTATTATTATCCGCTGATTTTATTGCCAGCGAATACATTTGGAATGAGGAACTTAAGGTTGCATTCAGGAGAATAAAGGAGGGCAAGGCCATACTTATACCAGTATATTTTGAGCCCTTGGACCTTGGTGGAATATCCGATATTTCCGAACCAACAGGCAAACCCTCAAATAAGATTATTGATTTCGAGATTATACCAAAAAAAGATGGACAACTACTTGCGGTAAGCCTCTGGCAGAATCAGGAAGAGGCCCTGGCTGATGTAGCAGAACGTATTCGGGAGGCTATTCAGAAAAGGTAAGGCTTTCTAATGAAAATAGAATAACTGAAAATTTTCAGGTGCTCTACGTCTTTTGATTCTTCTTCTCAAGTGCCTTTTTGGCATTCAATGAACTTACCACTTTTCTTCCTGTTTTCGCCTCAAGTTCAAGCCGGGCCACTTTTGCTACATTCCCTCCCTGCCTGGCCACTTGCTTGCTTTCTTCAAAGGATTTTGGTTCAGTTGCCTCTGAAATATCCCTGGTTGAAGCTTCAGCCAACATGTTCAAAATCAATTCGGTATTCGTCATATTGTCCCGAAGGTTTTCTTTTTTGAGGCCTTTTAGAATTTTATATTCCTTTGTAGTGTTGCCCGACCATCCCTTGGTAATAATATCTGTAAGTGTGGCAAACTGAAGACCTTCTTTCAATCCCCTTTTCTTCCATTCATCGGTCAGTTCCTTTCTTATTTCAATGCTTTTCAGCCGTTGATTGATCCAGTTTTCAGAATATCCCATCCGCATGTATTGCTCAAGGGCCTTGTCAATACTCAGTTCAGGATCCTGCATTTCATCTAAACGCTCGCGCCCAACCTTTGCCAGCCAAAGTTTAAAGGGTTCTGCTTTGGGCGATGGGATGGTTTGAATTAGCCTGAATAACTGTTCGGTATCGGCTACATCGGTCTTATAATATTTTCCGTCAACAGATAACATTTTCAGTTGTCCGATTTTTTCGGACAACTCACTCCCTTCCTTTTTTAATTTGGATTTTAGGTCTCCCCAGTACTTTCTGGGGCGATCCGTTCCGGTTAAGGCTTCAATCACATCTATTATCGAGAAATACCATTTCTCTTCTTCTTCATTCCAAAGGGTACGCACCTGTTTTTCCTCAAACACTTTGATGGCAGTTTCTTTGCTCATGGCGGGTTGTTTTATGGAACTTCAATAATCATACTCTTTCCAAAGTTAAGGTTTCAAATTTTCTGCTAATCTCTGCTACTTCACCTTACTCACCACCCCACCTTTCTTACTATCAACCGTCACCGTATATTTTCCACTCTCCTGTATGATCCAACGAACAGTGGTCACGCCAAGCCCCGGGATATTGGAGACTAAAACCGTAGCAGGATTGCTTTTTTGTTCGGTGGCCAGGTTGAGGCCGGCATTGTCAACCCTTGCCCAGAATGATTTTCTATTTTTTACCACGCAAGGGCGCTAAACCGAAAAGCACATTGAATATCAAAAAGGCTGCTGAGTTGCACTTCATTCAACCCCTTCAATTGCTACGTTTTCATCTACATCTGCCGAATAATCAATGCCCGGCAGGCCAAACCCAAACAGGTTTAAAAAGTCAGACTTATAACCGGCAAGGTCCCCAATTGCAGGAAGTGTATCTGTATTGGCGTTTGCCCATAATTCAGCCACAACCTGCTGCACATCATCCCTCATTTCCCAATCATCAATCCTTATCCTGCCCTTTTCATCCACAGGAATTGCGCCGCCGGTATATAACCGTTCTTTAAACAGTCGCTGTATTTGTTCAATACAACCTTCGTGGATACCCTTTTCCTTCATTACCTTAAAAAGCAGCGAAATGTACAGGGGAATAACCGGGATGGCCGAGCTTGCCTGCGTAACGAGCGCTTTATTCACCGAAACGAATGCCTTACCCTGAATGGCGCTCAATTTATCTGTAATTTTAAAGGCAGTTGCTTCCAGGTGATCTTTTGCCCTTCCAATAGTTCCCTTGCGGTACACCGGTTCGGTAAGCGATGGCCCTATGTAGGAATAGGCGAGGGTTTGCGCGTTTTCCGATAACACACCTGCTTCCAGTAATGCGTCCATCCACATTTCCCAATCTTCGCCGCCCATCACAGCCACGGTATTGGCTATTTCCTCCTCGTTGCAAGGCTCAATGGAAATGCTGGAAACTATTCCGGTATGAAAGTCCACCGTTTTATTTGTATAAGAGTTTCCAATGGGCTTCAATACCGAACGATGGGTTACCCCTGTAACCGGGTGCTTTCTTACGGGTGAGGCCAGGCTATAAATGACCAGGTCAACTGTTCCCAGGTCGGCCTTTATCAGGGCAATGGTTTTATCTTTTACTTCTGTAGAAAATGCGTCGCCATTGATGCTTTTGGCATACAACCCGGCTTTTTCTGCATGTGTATGAAAAGCAGCGCTGTTATACCAGCCCGGGGATGCCGTTTTACCATCCTGGGGTGGCTTTTCAAAAAAAACACCGATGGTAGAAGCGCCTGACCCGAACGCTGCTGTTATTCTTGAAGCAAGCCCGAAACCGGTGGACGCCCCAATAACCAGCACATTTTTAGCCCCATCAATTTGCCCCTTTGATTGAACGTATTCAATTTGGTTCAGCACATTTCTTTCGCAACCTGCGGGGTGGGAAGTCAAACATATAAATCCCCTCATTTTTGGCTCAATGATCATATAATCTGTTGTTTGTAAGTTCCTGATCTATTGAAATGTTCAGGCCCTGAATGACAATATTAAAGGTGGCTAAATTAAGGAATTGCCTAAAACTAATAGGTCCTTACGGGATTATGTTTGGGGCCAAATCCGTTATTGAGTACAAACATGGGGTTGAGTACGAGCGTGGCCACCTTTTCGCTGAATTTAAACCCATTTTTTCGCATACCCATGGTGAGTTGGTGAAAAGCTTCGCCGAGAATGGTACCTGCTATTGGGGTAATAATTAAATCCTGAATGCTTGGTTGTTCAGCAACACCTTCAATTATATATTCCCAAATGGCCGATTGAACTGCGGAAAACATAAATGACTGAAACCAGGTAGCATTTTGGCTTCGTACCGTATTATAATATAAAGCACCGGCCAATGGGTGCCCGACATAGTTAAAACCTCAGTCATCCTCATCCATTACAGGTGCTGTTGTAAATGCCCTGTGAAGGTTTCTTCCTGCCCTTACCATCCAGTCATCCTGCCATTTGGTTGTCTCCTCAGGCAACATCATAAGTATACCCATACCCAGTAATTCGGCACTGCCTATCATTAATTCGCCCCTTCCTGCTTTTTTCCAAAATGATGCATTTTGGTTGCACAATTTTCCCAAATCCCCCTCGTTAAAAAATTTTGCTGTTGTTGATATCGACCTGAAAACTATGGGGAAACCTGGTTTCGATGCTTTACTGGAAATTTCCGATGCCCATTTTTTGAACAAATTTTGCTGAGTCGGCAGTACCTTAATGGGGCCGGCAAGTTGGAGGTTTGCTGTAAATATTTTAATGGAAGAATCGATTGAGATTTTATGAAATACGGGCAAGTTGTTTGCAGAATCCCTTTGGTAATTATTCGCCTTAAACTGTATGATTTCGATGGTACAATAAGGAATCGGGTTCCGTAAACTATCGGAAGCCTTGCAAGGAAGGATTACCGTAACTACCCATAAAAAAGACAATAGTTTGAAAGGTAACATGAATTACTTATAAACGAATGGCCTGTTGCATCATCAGTTATGGCATTTGCGCCATAAATAAGGCTCTAAAGAAACTAAAATAATTGATACATATATATCACCTATTATTATTCTCCCTGTAGATAGGTGTTTAAATGTGAATAAAATAATGAAAATGATACAAGTTAATCCATTGCGCCATCAAACTTATGTCCCAAAGTACAGGAATTCCTCAGCCCTTAATTACAATATCAAACTTTGTGAGAAGCCCCGGCAAACCCGTGAGGCCAAATCTTGCCTTCTTTACCTTATTTGCTCAGGGATCGATGGTATATTCAACCGATGTGGTAAAATCAGCCTTTTCAAGGTTGGTATTGTCAAAAGTAGCCTGTAGTAAATTGCATTGGTCAAAAAGGGAACCTGAAACATCC
The DNA here is from genome assembly GCA_964444195.1 of uncultured Chitinophagaceae bacterium. Taxonomy (GTDB): domain Bacteria; phylum Bacteroidota; class Bacteroidia; order Chitinophagales; family Chitinophagaceae; genus Phnomibacter. The sequence continues at coordinate 17,646 of CAYUGH010000048.1, read as the reverse complement.
GCATTTGAAAAATCAACTTCCTGCCATTGCCCCATTCTTCACCATCTTTTCCGCCTCCTGCTTCCCCTTTACTGAAAGCAAACGGTTGGGCGCGTATTTCAGCGATACCTCGAATTGTTTCAGCGCTTCATCGGCACGGTCTTTTTGCAGCAGCCATTCGCCGTACATTTCATAAGCGGGTTTTACAATATTGGGCGGGCCATAGCTATATCCTGCTTTTTGCTGGAGCTCTGTAGCCTTTTTCATCCATTGCTCGGCAAGGGCTTCATTGCCCGCAAGCATGGCCTGCAGCGCCTGCAATTCAGCTTCCATGGTTTCACTTTCCAGCAGGTTGGTTTGGGTAGGAAGCGAACGGTTGATACTGCCACAAACACGAAGTCCGCTATTGCCAATACGGTCGGCATCAATCAACCGCTCACCCGCCATGCTGCGGATAATGGCATCAAGACCTTCTGCGTCCTTTTGCCTGAAGGCGTACATGCCTTTTACAAATTGCAGCGAGGCACGCAGCCCGATATTCAGATCATTTACATTAAGATCATTGGCAATAGTTTCGGGATTATAATCATCCGTTTCGCCCAAATAAGTAGTTTGCAATAACACCATATGACTGCGTGCTTTGGGGCTTGGTTTGGCTGTAGCAAATAAACGCATGCTGTCGAGCATACTGCGCGCCTTTTCTTTTTCACCCTTTTGCAGGTAACCATACTCCAGCCAATGGTAACTATGGTAACCCAGGGCGTCGTTGCCCAGTTTTTTCCGCTTCTTTCGGGCAATGGAAGCCGCCCAAGAAACGATATTGCTTGTTACCACTTCATCCCACAACCCAAGCGCCACATAGGTATGCGTGGGCATGTGCAGCGCATGCGCGGCTTCAGGAGCAACCCCTGCATATTTATTGGCCACTTCAAGCGCTTTGGCAGCGTATTCGGGATGGTCGTAGGCATGAATGATATAGTGGAGCGCGCCCGGGTGCTGCGGGTTTCTATCGAGTATTTCCATGGCCACTTTGGCCGCATCTTCCGACACGCTGATCTCCCTTCCTGTAAGTGCCCAACCAATGAGCGAGAGGCTAAAAAAAGCAGCCACTTCATTATTGCCCGGGTACTTTTCATACAATCCTTTCATGTAAGCGGCATAGCTGCTGTCGCGCACGGCCTTGTTGCCTTCACCAAACAAAATCTGAACTCCATTCAAAAAATCCTTTTCGATTTCCGTTTTGGCCAGGGCTATCCTTTCTGCTTTTGTAGGGGCCAATTCACCCAATATGGCATTCCCTTTATCCAGGTCCTGTTCCTGCCAGATGGGATGGTTGCAGGTCATGGCTTCGCCCCAATAGGCCATTACAAAATTGGAATCAATTTGTATGGCTTCGCGAAAAGCTTCAGCCGCATCTTCATACTCGAATGAGTGGAGCAGCAGCAATCCTTTTTGAAATGCGGGTTTGGCAGCTTCGGCGCCGGTCACTTCAAATTCAATCACCCCAAGCCCTTTATTGGAAGTTTCATTTAACGATTGGCATGATTGGAGGATTGCAAAAACTGCCAACAGGCCAGAAACAGGGAAAAAAGCCTTCGCTTCCATAGGCAAACCTTTATAGAATAAATATAAAACTATTAAAGCAGCATCAAAAAGAATATCAGGTTTTTCATGCTCAACTAATCGTCCAAATAAGCAAAAAATCGGGGCATTACAAAAAAACGGCCATTTAAACTCCGGCATTCAATACGGGTCATAGGGGTTCCACAGTACCTTCGCATAAACTAAGCACCACCTATATGGCTAATGCCGAAGATAACGAACTGCTGCATCAATTCAGGCAACCCGCTACCCGTGAGCGTGCCTATACGGCACTGATACGCAAGTACCAGGAGCGTATTTACTGGCATATACGCAGGCTGGTGGTAGAGCATGAAGACGCCAACGACGTGATGCAGAATGTGTTTATAAAAGTGTGGAACGGGCTGGAGAACTTTAAGGAGAACAGCCAGCTTTTTACCTGGTTGTACCGGATAGCCACCAACGAAAGTATCAGCTACCTGGAACAACAGAAAAGGAAAAGGGCCGATTACAGCATGAGCGATGTGGAAAGCCACCTTGAAAACAAATTGAAGGCCGATAAAAATTTTGATGCCAATCAATTAGAGTGGAAATTACAAGCGGCCATTCAGCAACTACCTGAAAAACAGCGCATTGTATTTAACCTAAGATATTTTGATGAAATGCCTTACGAAGAAATGAGCCGGGTATTGGAAACAAGTGAGGGCGGATTGAAGGCGAGTTATCATCACGCGGCGAAAAAGATTGAAGAATTTTTGCTGAAAGAGGCCGAAAACAGTTAAACCAAAGCGCCCGGCAGGGGTCAAAAGAATTGTAAAAATGACAGGCAAAAGCAATATATTGATTGAGCTGGAGGGGATTGCCCCTTTGCTGGCTGCGGAAAAAGTGCGGCTTCCATACCAGGCGCCGGAAGAATATTTCGCACTTTTTGCCGATACCATGCTGGATAAAATTCACATGGGGCATACATCATTTACCGTTCCCGGTGGATATTTTGAGGGGTTTGCCGCACAGATGATGAAGCGGGTTCGCGGCAACGAGGTAACTGAAGAATTAAAAGAAGTTGCCCCATTCCTCAATGAGGTTTCCAAAACCATGCCTTTTTACGTACCACAGCGATATTTTGAAAACTTTGAGGTAAACAGGAAACGGGAAACTGTAAAGGAACCAGCCAAACTGGTTTCGCTTTTTGGAAGCAAAGCGGTGAAATGGGCTGCGGCCGCTGTTGTATTATTCACCATCGGGTTTAGCTGGATGTATTTTTCGGATCAATCGCGGGAACCTGCTTATACCGCTTCGCTTAGCCTGCAGGAAATGGACTCTTTGCTTAACCAGGTGGAAGCCGCCAACCTGGATGGATTACTGGAAAAAGAAGGCAACGCGAATGCATTTAACACCCTTTTACTCGCCGCCAGTGACGGGGTGGAAAAAAGTGTTCAAACAGTAACCACCGATGAGTTAAACATGTACCTCGAAAATCATACCATCCCCGAACCGGGAACCTGAACCATTACCAACATAAAATAATAAGGATGAAACGATACATTTACTTAATACTCTTTTCGCTTTTCATGGCTCCTGGAAACCTGCAGGCACAGCCGCCGAAGCAAGGCGGGGGCCAGCCCAACGTGGAATCGCTTAAAGTGGCTTTTCTTACCAGGCAGCTTGAACTGACACCGGATGAGGCTAAAAAATTCTGGCCGGTGCATGGCTTATACCAGGGGGAAATTGAAAAATTATTGCGTGAAAACCGCGAAAAGAAAGGAGATGAACTTGAGCTTGAAGAGAAATTGCTGGGAGTCCGCAAAAAATACAAACCCGATTTTGTAAAAGCCATCGGGGAAGAAAAGTTTAATAAAATGCTGCGTGCCGAACGCGAATTCCGCGACATGATTAGAAAAGAACTTGAAAGAAGAAGGGCAAATAACCCGCAGGGAAAGGGTGGCAAGTTGACTGCGCCGCCGCAGCAATAAAAAAATATTCTAAGCCGGGATACAAAGTACCGCTAACAAATCCCGCTCTTAGCCAGAATTAAAATTTGTCCCCCGGCTATTGGCCGGGTTTTTATTTTTGCCATAATGCACTAATTTTATAGCATAAAGTTTACAGTCCATGACAACATTACCCGGAGTTAAATTTGTAAAAAACGCTAAAGGAGAAATTACCCATGTTACGATTAGCAGAAAACAAAATGCTAAGCTGGTTGAAGACATGATAGATGCGGCAGAAATAAAAAAAGCAAGAAAGGATACTTCAGTTTCATGGGATGAAGCAAAAGAAAGATTGTTGAAAAAGAAGGCTTAAGAATGGAATATAAAATTACCATTAAAAAGAAAGCCGAGAAATACTTATCGCGATTAGACAACCCAACCAAATTGCGTATTATCAGGGCCATCGATAATTTACGTTTGAATCCAAAGAACCAGGGCGAACCCCTTACCAATCATGAAGCATCGTTTAGAATGAGGATTGGAAGCTATAGGATTCTATATGATGTTTACGAGGAGATAGTCACAGTAGATGTTGTAAAAATTGGGCCGAGAGGTGATGTTTACAATTAAAAAGTTACATCTGTAATTTACTCAGGTTATTAGAGCCTGTTTAAAATTTGAATTATAAATAACCATTGCATTTTAAAGCATCATAACATGACTGATTTTGCATACAAAAACGGTCGAAAATGACCCCAAAAAAGCATTTTTTGATACTATACGAAATTCTTGGAATCATTTTTAAACAGGCTCTTAATCCAAAATTAGTATAAGCCTGAAATTCATACCGGAACTATACCCCTTTATATCAGCCTGGTTCAATCCTATATACCTGAAATTTCCACTGAAATGCGCCCTGGGACTTAGCCACCAGTTGGCCCCTATCGAAAAAGTGCGCATGTTGCCGCCGCTAATGGCTTTAGTGGTCATATCAATGGAGGAATACCTGGTGCACAATTCCAATGCGCCCCAACCGCCCTGCCCCACCGGCTTAGAAACCGGCACGGGATCGAAAATGCCGCTACGCCTCCGATACTTGCGCATTTCACCGGTTACCACCCAGGAGCCAAATATATTCCATCCCGCAGGTTTTGGGTTTTCAAAAGCCGCTGACTGAATATTGTTAGCCATTAATTCGGACCCCAACAACCAGGGGCCTTTTCGCCAATAAGCTTCCGCTACATAGGTTGTCAGCCTGTCGGCAGAAATATCATCTGTGCGAATAAATGCAGGTGCCTGAAAAAATTCGGCATCCACTTTGCCCACCAGTGGCAGATCTGCGGTAGAATGACGAACCGCAAGCCCCAGGTGCAGCAGGTTGCTTTCATCCGCGGAAATAAAGGGTAGCCCTGTAACACGCCAGGTAAACTCGGTGGGCGTTTTAGCAAAAGTTGTATCCGAGTCAAATACATTTTTAAAAATGCCTGCGGCAAAAGTTCCCCTCGAATCGAATACGGTTCCATTCAGCAAAACGCCATAATTACGTGCCGGTAAAAATGCATCCGCTGCGGCCTGCCTCTCCTGCATCGGTAAAAACATTAATGGAATCAGCCGTTCCATAGAAACCGGTTCTTTTTGCTTACCCACACTCAGGTTTACCCCACCCGGCAATGGAATATCGAGCCTTAAATCGTATAAAAGCAGGCGGTTATCTTCACCGCCATTGTATCCCCGGTCAAAGGAATTATTGGTAAAGAAAACGGTGTACACCCAAGGTGTTTTAAAGTTTAGTGTACCCACCAATCCGAACCGTATGGCCCGTACTGCGCCAACCGATGTAGATTCCAGTTCACCAACCTGTGTTTTGCTATTGCCGTCCTGCGATAACCAGTTTAAATGGTCGAATGCAATCACCCCATTAAAAAGACCCGAAATATATTTGGTATCGAACTTGTTCCATTTGCGTTTGGAATAATAATTAAGCGGCACAGCAAGCGGAGGCGGCTGGTATGCCGACCAGGAATTCTTTTTCAGCTTTGCTAATTGCGCAGGGCTGAGCGCAATCACCGATAGCTTGTTTAAAACAATCACCCCCTGGTTCATGGCAAAACGAATATGCTCATTGGTATTGAGTAACACATCAAAATCCTGCCTGGGATTTTCATCGAGTATCACAAAGCTTGGCGGTTCCCCTATAACCATTTTGCCCATCAGGTATCCTTCTTTTCCATCAAGCGTGCGGGTACCCGGCCCAAATACAATATCATCCTTTGTTACAATTTGCAGGGTTTTATCAACCATCAGCAGGTTCACTTTTATATCACCCGCAGTATCCTCGCGGCTGATGAGGTACACATTTTTTATAAGCAGGCTGTCAGGCGCGGTGTCAGGTATGGCTTTGGGGCCCGGTTTTTGAGCTGAAATGAAAGTGACCAGGCTAAACGGCAGGAATAGGTTGAAAAAAATAAATGTAAAAATGCTGATTCTCATGAAAAGACCGGGTTAACCATCGGGTAAATGTAGTGAATACCATACTGAATGGAAAAACCCAATTACAAATATCCAAAAGCCACGAATGAGCGAATGAAAACCAATCATTCGTGCATTCGTGGCTAATACTTATGGATAAATAGCTTATCCCTCAAACGTGCTATAGAAATATGGCGTTTTTGCTTCAAACTCTGCCGCGCAGGTGTCCACCATTTTATATACCCGGTTAATGCCGAGGGCTTTACGTTTCCGGTACACCTGCTCTTCGGTGCAGTTGCGCAGGATGCGTGAAATCTGCTCATCACCAAAACCATGGCGTTTGGCTTCGCGAAAAAGTTCATCGGGCAAGGTATCAAGCGTGTATTCCCCAAGCTTGCGTTCTATTTCACAAATCTCGCGTATCTGGTAAATAAACCAGCGGTCAATACGGGTGGCAGCCACAATATGCTTGATGCTGATGCCAGCCATTAATGCATCCTTAATACGGAAGATGCGGTCCCATTTCGGCACTTTAATATATTCGAGCAATTCATCGGGGTGCATCAGGCTTTTGCCATAATACCCAAGCCCGACGGCTTCGTTTTCCAGGCTCTGGCATGCTTTCTGAACCGCTTCGGTAAAGCTCCGGCCAATGGCCATCACTTCGCCTACACTCTTCATTTGCAGTCCAAGCGTATCGTTGGCGCCCTTGAATTTATCAAAGTTCCAGCGCGGCATTTTTACGATCACATAATCGAGCGCAGGCTCAAAATAGGCCGAAGTGGTTTGGGTGATCTGGTTTTTCAGCTCATCGAGGTTGTACCCGATGGCGAGTTTGGCGGCTATTTTAGCAATGGGATAACCCGTAGCTTTTGAGGCCAGCGCCGAGCTGCGGCTTACCCGTGGGTTGATCTCAATGGCAATGATGGATTCGGTTTCGGGATCGAGCGCAAACTGTACATTACACCCACCGGCAAAGTTGCCGAGGTCGCGCATCATCATAATGGCAGTGTTCCGCATCAGTTGAAAAGCGGTGTCGCTGAGCGTCATGGCAGGGGCTACGGTTATGCTGTCGCCCGTATGTATTCCCATCGGGTCGAAGTTTTCCACCGTACAGATAATGGCCACATTGTCGGCATTATCGCGCAGCAGTTCCAGTTCAAATTCTTTCCAGCCCAAAACTGCCTTTTCCACAAGTACTTCATGAATAGGGCTTGCACCAAGCCCTCGTTCAAGCGCTTCGTCCAGTTCGCTCTTATCATGTACAAAACCGCCACCGGTGCCGCCAAGCGTAAACGATGGGCGTATAACCAATGGAAAACCAATCTCTTGTGCAAATTCTTTCCCTTCCAAAAAACTATTGGCCGTGCGGGCGGGCGCCACCGGCACGCCAAGCTCAATCATCCACTGCCTGAACTGTTCGCGGTCTTCTGCCTTGTCTATGGCTTTAATGTCCACCCCAATCAGCCGGATATCGTATTGTTTCCAAATGCCTAATTCTTCGGCCTCCTTGGCGAGGTTGAGCGCGGTTTGGCCACCCATGGTGGGCAGTACCGCATCAAGCGGAAAACCGGCCTCGCGCTGTTCAATAAGAATCTGTTCGATACTTTCAACCGTAAGTGGCAATAAGTACACTTTATCAGCCATCATGGGGTCGGTCATAATGGTAGCGGGGTTGCTGTTGATAAGCACTACCCTTACCCCTTCTTCGCGCAAGCTACGCGCGGCCTGGCTGCCGCTGTAGTCAAATTCACAGGCCTGGCCTATAATAATGGGGCCGCTGCCAATAATCAGTACGGAATGAATGGAAGTATCACGAGGCATAATAAAGTCAGGTTAAAACCGCGCAAAAGTAACCTTTGCAGCCCAAACCTGTTTTAATCCTTCAAAAAATTACGGTAAAGTGGCGGGTGAGGATACCCGCCACGCCTCGGGGGCCGGGGATGTTTTTACGTTTATAAGGGTCATTCTTTCTTTATTGCACCTGCATATTGAACCGCTGCACCTGCATTTTTATGATCTTCTCAATTTCGGTTTGCAGGGTTTTTGTTTGGGAACCGGAAGCCTTTGATTGCCTTTCTTTGGCAAGAAACTCATTCCTTTTTACCGAAGTTTCGGCAATCTGCTTTTGAACGGCAGAACGTTCCTTATCATTTTTTCCCAGTTCCACCTCAATTTCTTTTTTCGATTTGTTCCTCATGGATTCAGGCAGTGCCTCTTTAGGAAGTTTTGAAACCGCTGTATTGTCTGCCTTCATGGCATCCACAAGGTCGCAACCTTCATTTTGGTACACAGTTTACTTTGATTTTGCCTCCACCTCCGATACGCCGGTTGTATGAACTGGTAAAAAACAAGCTTCCCATAAAACTGCAAAAGCAACCTGGATTGGTATAACCGGATAACTTCGCAAAAATTCAACTGTGCCACTAAAAAACTTCATCAATACCAAAGATTATGAGGGGATAGAAAAGACCCTCCGGGAATATCCCGGCCTGGCCAACGAAGGCATTGCCTATAATGAGGCCAACCCTGTGAAGGCGCACCCGTTGCACCGCATTTGCGATGGGGTGATGAGTAAAGCATATACCGATGAAGAAGCCGTAAAAATGGTTTTATAAGTTGCGGAAAAATTAACCGCGAAGCCTACGAGGAAATTGCCACGCTTTTCATGCAGGCCGGCGCCGACAACAGCATTCCAAACATTGATGGACACACGGTTTTTGATTTGCTGAATGATGAAGACCATGAATTAAAAAGGATATTGGAGCGGGATTTTTAAACCCTGACCAGTTAACAAGCCAGCAGAAATGGTAATAGCACACAAATTGGGAAGGATTATGAGCAGCAATATCTTTTGCATAGATTTGCTTACCAATGATTTCGAACCATGCGTACATTACCTGTTTTAATATTCCTGGTTCTTTTCCACGGGCTTGCGGGTTCGCAAAATATTTATACCGCGCTGCAATTAAACCGGGAGCGGGAATACAAAACCAAAAGGCCGGTTATCATCAAAGAAACCAATATTTTTTACAATGCAAAAGGCAAAGAGGTAGAAAAAGCCACCAAGACCTTTGATAACGCCGGTATGCTTTCAATGGAAGAATGGTTTGATGATAATGGAAACCTGAAAGGCAAGCTGACCATAGTAAACGACACGGCAAACAGGCTGATTCTCTCCAGAGCATTTGAAGGATGGACCGAGGAAGGTAACTCAAAATACACTATCTTTTATTTTTATGATGATGATAATCATTTAACCGGTATCACAACTAAGGACGCCAATGGTATCACTGAAAAAACACTTATGGCATTAAATGATAAAGGGCAACCCGTTGAATTAACCTATTATGACGGCGGCGGGCAAACCCATGGAAAAGAAGTTGCAACCTATTTTGATGAACAGAACTTGGTGGTAACATCCCGTTTATCTGATGAAGGCAAGCTATTATCAACAGATACTATAAAAATGAATTTTGTGCCGACAGGCTATTTGGTAAGTGATAATGAAACGTATAACGATAAAGGCGACCTGGTGCGTTGGAAAACCAGGTATCCAGATGGTACAGAAACCATTTATGAGCAAGAATATACCTACGATGCATTTGGCAACTGTACTGAAACCTCCATTTATAAAGTAACCTTCAAGGCAAACGGCAACAAGAAAAGAAAATTGGACAGGGTTTTTAAAAAGGAATACACTTACTGAAAACATATACTAAATTAAACATTATGGCTTTGCCACCGATATTCATGCAATTGCCGATTATTTTTGGTTTGATCATAAGCGGAGCTTGCTCCTGGACATCACCAAAAACTGAAACGATTATACTTGTCGGCAGCACCCCTGGCGATGAATTGATCAAGTCGCAGCTTGGGATTGCGAACGAAACCAATATTGATTTTATCAGGTGGAACCTTTCCTTTTCTACATTAAAAGACAATGCCTTTGATTTGAATATTACTTATGGAGTGGGGCAGCCAAATACACTTGGTTTTAAAGAAGGTGGCCAGGCAAAATCTTACCATGGCCAATATACCATTTTAAAAAAAGGGAGTACTGAAATTTATCAATTGAAAAGCGATCAATTGCACCCGCAAATTGAATTGGTGAAACTGAATGAAAATCTCTACCAGTTTTTAACCCCGCAACACAGGCTTATGGTTGGCAATGGGGGATGGAGTTATATGCTCAACAGTAAAACCCCGGTAAACCCTTCCGATAATCTGCCTGTATTAACCCCAGCATTTAACCCCATGCAGGATACTTCGCGACAACTGATTTTTGATGGCCGCACACCTTGCCAGGACTTAGCTGCAGAATACCGGTTGAATGTTTCTTCCGAATGTTTTAAACTCAAATGGAAACTGATCCTTAACCGCGATACGGTTAGTCATAAACCTACCACCTACTCCATTCGTAAAGTGGTGGATAATACACCACGCGATATAACGGGCAACTGGACAATAATCAAAGGCGCCGGTTCCAATCCCAATGCATTCATATACCAACTCGATCCTGAAAAACCCGAACAGGCCATTTCAATGCTGGTGGGTGATGAAAATATCCTGTATTTTATAAACCGGGACAAGCATCTTTTTGTTGGGAATGAAAATTTCAGCTACACCCTGAATAAACGGGAAACTAAGCCCCAATAATTCCGGCAATGCCCATCCTGAAACATTCAGTCCTTATTTTCATCCTCTCCTGTTCATATCGGGTTGAAAATACTTGCAGTTTTTTGAGGAAAACAAACTGACCGGTTTCCATATTTCGGTTGACGAAGGATGTTAATTTAGGGTTAGGCTTTGGGTTTCTCGTTATCTTTCCTCCCCTTTTATAGCCATATTGCATACCTTTGCAAACTTTTTGGTTGGCAGGTTAAACATTCAACCTGCATAAGAGTTGGCCGAAAAATATTGACAACCTGTTTACAATCAACAGGTTAACAACATCAGCTCCAAAGCCTCATACATCAAAAACGTATTTATGGAATTAAGAAATATAGCGATCATCGCACACGTTGACCACGGTAAAACTACCCTGGTAGATAATATTATCCGCAGCACCAAGGTTTTCCGCGACAACCAGGATGCCGGCGAACTCATTATGGATAGCAACGACCTGGAAAAGGAAAGAGGGATCACCATCTTTTCAAAAAACATGAGCGTTGTATATAATGGTGTGAAAATCAATGTAATAGACACCCCGGGCCACGCCGACTTTGGTGGGGAAGTGGAGCGTGTGCTTAGGATGGCCGATGGCGTTATCCTGTTGGTGGATGCGTTTGAAGGCCCCATGCCGCAAACCCGTTTCGTGCTGCAAAAAGCGCTGCAGCTTAACCTCCATCCCATTGTTATCATCAACAAGGTGGATAAGCCAAACTGCCGCCCCGATGAAGTGCATGATGCTGTTTTCGAGCTCTTTTTTAACCTCGATGCCACAGAAGAGCAACTCAATTTCCCTACCTATTATGGTAGCGGTAAAAACGGCTGGTTCAACGATAGCCTCACCCAACGGGAAGATATTATTCCGCTGATGGACGGCATTGTTAAGCATGTTCCCCCTGCAAAAACCACCGAAGGCCCGCTGCAAATGCAGATCACTTCACTGGATTATTCTTCTTTCCTTGGCCGTATTGCCGTAGGTAAAGTTGCCCGCGGAGTGATTAAAGAAAACCAGCCAATCGCATTGTTACAGGCCGATGGCAGTATTAAAAAGCAACGTGTAAAAGAACTTTACGTATTTGAAGGCATGGGCAAGCGCAAGGTTACCGAAGTAATTGCCGGAGATATTTGCGCCGTAGTGGGTGTGGAAGGTTTCAACATTGGCGATACCATTGCCGATCCCGAAAATCCTGAAGCACTGCCTATCATTAGCGTGGACGAACCTACCATGAGTATGATGTTCAGCATCAACAACTCGCCCTTTTTTGGCCGCGATGGTAAGTTTGTAACGAGCCGCCACCTGCGCGACCGCCTGATGAAGGAAACTGAAAAAAATCTTGCACTTCGTGTGGCCGATACGGATAGCGCTGACTCGTTTTTAGTGTATGGCCGCGGTATTTTGCACCTTGGAATTTTGATTGAAACCATGCGCCGCGAGGGGTATGAACTTACTGTAGGTCAACCACAAGTGCTTATAAAAGAAATAAACGGTACAAAATGCGAACCTTACGAAAACCTTGTAGTGGATGTTCCGGAAGAGTATGCCAGCAAAGTGATTGACCTGGTAAGCCGCCGTAAAGGCGAAATGCTGGTGATGGAAACCAAGGGCGATATGCAGCACCTTGAGTTCGACATCCCGAGCCGCGGCCTGATTGGTTTGCGTACCAATATGCTTACCCAAACAGCAGGTGAAGCCGTAATGGCACACCGTTTTACTGATTACAAGCCCTGGAAAGGTTTCATCCCTGGCCGTATCAACGGTGTTCTTATGGCAAAAGATGCAGGAACCACTACGGGATATTCACTTGACAAGCTTCAGGAGCGCGGCTTCTTCTTTGTTGACCCGGGCGAAGAAGTATATGCCGGAATGGTTATTGGCGAAAACAATAAGCCGGGCGACCTGGTGGTAAACCCCAACGAAGGCAAGAAACTGACCAACCACCGGGCAAGCGGTAGTGATGCAGCCACCAATATCACTCCTAAAACACTGCTTACGCTTGAAGAGTGTATGGAATATATTCAGCAGGACGAGTGTATTGAGGTAACGCCAAACTTTATCCGTATGCGGAAAGTGGTGCTTGACGAAACCGAGAGGTTGCGTTTGAGCAAGCAGATGAAGGCGCAGGAAGCCTGATCTGGGGGGAATAAGGAATAAGGAATTTGGAATTTGGAATAAGGAATTTGGAATTTGGAATTTGGAATAAGGAAGTGGCTGACGCGCGTTGCAGGTTTGCAGTGCGCGTTTTTGCTTTTATCAAGTGGGGCAAATGGTTTCTATTCCAACAGAATCAAACAAAGCTCTCATTTTCTGCTTCTGATTCCCGTCAAATTGGATTGTTCCATCATCATTAATATCACCATCCTGAATAATGCTTTTTGAACTCAAATAATAAATGAATGAAGCTTGCATCCGGGTCGCCGGCGACAAATTGCCTGATGGCATGGGCGGATTTGGTTTTAGGGGCAGTAGGAATAATGGTTATAACCTTTTTAATTCCTCTTGAATAAAGGTTTGCAACTGTGCCGTATCGGGCAGTTGCACAAGGTACTTGCTTACAAACAAATGATTATCCATACCCGCAGTGGCATATTGCACAAGAGCCTGATTTTTATGGGTTACCATCAAAATACCTACTGGCGGGTTATCTTCCGGCGGCGTTACTTCCGCCTTATAATAATTCAGGTACGTATTTAGTTGACCGGCATCGGTATGGTTAAAAGTGCCGATTTTCAGATCAACCAGTATATGGCATTTTAGCAGGCGATGGTAAAATACCAGGTCAACTAAGAAATATTCGTCGCCAATCAAGATTTTCTGCTGCCTTGCTTCCAGGCAAAAACCACGGCCTAATTCCAGCAATTGGCCAATCACCGATTGGCTAATTAGCCCAATAGTAGCAGGTTGCTCCTTAATGGCAGAACCAAGATGCCAATAAGCCAAATAAAATTGCCGAAAAACTTTAAGATTACCTGCCGACAGGCTTTTATGATTAAGTTGTTCCCCAAGCTTTGAAATAAGTTTTGTGCCATACTGTGCCCGGTCTTCCCCCTTTTGCTCAAATTCAACAATATACCATCCAATCAGCCAATTGCGGATGGTAAGGTGATTTTGGATGAAACCCGAAAGGCTCGGGATGCTTGATCTTAGGGAATAGGGAATAAGGAATTTGGAATTTGGAATTTGGAATAAGGAATAAGAAATAAGGAATAAGGAATAAGGAAGTGGCTGAC
>CAYUGH010000048.1:0-3687 GCA_964444195.1 uncultured Chitinophagaceae bacterium | reverse complement strand
GGAATTTGGAATAAGGAATAAGAAATAAGGAATAAGGAATAAGGAAGTGGCTGACGCGCGTTGCTGGTTTGTGACGCGCGTTTTTTTGATTATATATAGCCTAATGTGACTCGCTGGAGCATGAGTATTATGGATTTCTTTCCTAATTTAGCAAAATGCCGGAATTACTTAGGATTTTTGGCCTTCGGTTTTTCTTTTACAGCAACGACCACCCCCCGCCACATGTGCATGTAAGAAATGCTGATGGGGAAGCAAGGTTTAATATAGACCCTGTTTTCTGTATTGAAAACAGGGGTATGAAACAAAAAGATATACTGCTGGCAGAATCAATTATTGAAGAGAATAAATTCAACTTCCTTAGCAGATGGGAAGAGTTTTTTAAACCAATTTGAAATGAACTTCTTTGATTATCAAGCTAAAAAAGTGTGGATTACAGATGGTAATATTTTTGTTGAATTAAATGATGGAAGAAAAGGAAAACTTCCTGTTCAACAATTTAAACGTTTGGCCAATGCAAAACCTGAGGATTTGGCGAATTTTGAAATAATTGATGGTTATGCAATCAGTTGGCCAAAGCTTGATGAAGATTTGAGTATAGAAGGTTTCTTTGTAAAATCCGGAAAAGAAATAAGTTTGGCTGGTGAATAAGAAGTAACAAATAAAGAATAAAAAATAAGAAAGTGGCTGACGCGCGTTGCAGGTTTGTGACGCGCGTTTTTGTTTTGTGGCTATTACCCTCGATATTGAAATTCGGACATTTTGATTAGGATCAACGCAGCAAACTGGAAGGTAAAATTGTCCTGTATCATATTACGAAGGCTATTGCTTATCCCCCGTTTTCAAAATTTACCGGCTGAATTATGCTGCATGGTAATTTTTTACCAATAATGCATAAAAATGCTTCCAACAAACTGATACATTTTTAATAATGCTCAATCAATTTCTGCAAACCGATTTATATGATCAGGGTATTTTACATAAAAAAATAATTGATAATGAACACGATGCCATCTTTTGGGCCGGATTAGGGAAATAATATCGAAAAAGAAGCTACACGGATTGTAATACATATTTAACTTTCGCTCCATTACTTTTATTATATCATTTCAGCTTTCAATAGCCCGCTTTTATGACCAAGTTAGTGAAGGAAATAACCACTTTAACCCATGAGGACTGTTTTAAAATTACATCAAGGGTGAAAAACAGGTTTGATTACCCGTTGCATTACCATGAAGAATTTGAATTGAATTACATTGAAAATGGGCGGGGCGCCCGCAGGGTGATTGGTAACCATATCCACGATATTGATGATGTTGAATTGGTGCTTGTAGGTTCCAATTTGCAACATGCCTGGTTTGGCGATTTGCCGCCCAATCAGCAGGTTCTTGAAATTACCCTGCAGTTTCACAAAGACCTTTTTGAAGAAAAGCTCCTGAAACGAAATCAACTGAGTTTTATCCGCCAGATGTTCGATAAATCACTCAGGGGCATATTGTTTTCAAGGGAAACTATTCTGCAGATTGCCCCCAGGATTAAAACCCTTCACCAAAAGCATGCCTTTGATTCGGTACTGGAGCTTTTCAGCATTTTACATGACCTGAGCACCAGCCGGAACATGATTTCATTAAGCGACCCCACTTTTATCTGCAATGAAAGTCATGGCTTCAAAAGCCGGCGGATTGAAGCCGCTTTTGAATACATGCGGCAAAATTTTGCAAACCCCATTTCGTTACCTGATGTCGCGAAATTGGTGCACATGACGGACCCTGCATTCAGCCGCTTTTTTAAGGAGCGGGCCGGCATTAATTTTATTGATAGTCTTACGGATATCAGGCTGGGGCATGCTTCGCGGCTTTTGGTAGATACCACCCAATCCATAGCAGAGATCGCCTTTCACTCAGGCTTTAATAATATCTCGAACTTCAATCGCATTTTCAAGAAAAAGAAGAATATTACCCCTAAGGAATACAGGGAGCACTATTCATCCTCTACCGGCATTTATATATGAGTTTACTTGCGGGGCAAATTTTTCAGCATGGCAGGTATGTATTCTTCAGCAGCTTTTTCAGGGGTTAATTTATCGGCTTCGTACTTTGTTCCGCTGGCCAGGCTGCGCCAAACCACCTTGCGCGTTTTAGCATCAATCATATCAATCACCATCGAACCTTCGCGGAGCGTATCAATCCGTAATTGCCCGGTGTAGGTATAGGGCCGGTTATCACTGCTAAAATAGGCCACATTGGAATAAGGGTCGGTGCCGGTGCGCATGTAGGAGCCGCCCGAAATAGTACTATTGCTTGTTTGGTACATGGGTATGGTGGCCGGGTTATAGGTTTGCGCATTATACCCTGTAAATTTCTCCTGGTCGGCTTCGTATTTACGGTTGATCACCAGGTGGTAGGTAAAAAGGCAATCAGGATTGGTAGTATCCAATATCATTCCCCTTTTTTCGAAAGCGGCTTTTGCTTCTTTCACCATGGCGGTTACCAATGCCTTCCGGTCAACCATTTTTGCATACAGTGTATCGGTGGTGGGCAAAAAAGCGTAGGTTTTATAGCTGTCATATCCCTTATCCATTATTTTTTCGGTAGAAAACAGCACAGAAGGCTTTCCGCAGGCAAAAAAAGCAGCAACCGCAATCAACAGCAAAAAGCGCTTGTTTGTCATTCAGGTAAAATATTAGGGGGTAAATATAGCTTTAAAGCAAGCGCTCGCTTTTTATATTCTGCCAAATCAGCCATTAAACCCCTGCCGGGTATTGTGGCGCCATGGTTTTGGTTTTGCCTGATTTGGAGAATAAACCAAAAAATTAAACCCTTTAATATAATTTTGACCCGTCAAAACGTTTGCTTTTAGATAATTCATATTTCATTTAATAAAAAGGCTCTCCATCCAATTGCTACCATTATATCTATTCTTTAAGGATTTCTCAAAATCCTACTTTTCGGCAATCCTGTATTGGGTTTTTATCCTTTTATTTTCAACCAAACCTGTTAAGGCACAAACAGCTAACATAACTGTAACCGCTATCAACGGTAATTTTTGCGCCCCTGCTCCCGTTAAATTTACCCCGGTTTTTAGTACCCAGCCTTTGGATTTTATCTGGGAGTTTGGCATTCTTTCGGATGAGTTTGACCAGGATAACCCCACCATTACCTACCTGAAACCGGGCGCCTATAAGGTAACGCTAACCGCTCTTTTTGCGGACACGCTAATTACGGCAGTGCAAAATGTAACCATATATGGCCTGCCAGCTTTTACATTCCAGCCCGACCGAAACTATATTTGCCAGCCGGGGGATATTGAGTTTACTCCTCAAAGCGCGCAGCCCATTGCTTCTTATACATGGGATTTTGGGGATGGGACACCGGCGGTAACCCAACCTCCCGGCATCATCAACCATAGTTTCGGCACTTACGGAAATTATACAGTTAAAGCTACTGCAACCACAGCCCAGGGTTGTAGTGCAGATACCTCGTTACCCGTATCCGTTAGAAAACCCAACGCCGCACTAACCAATAACCCTAAAAACGGGTGCCTGCCAGCCAATGTTTTACTACAAGCCGATGTAGTGGTTCCAACAGGCAGTACGGTTGCATCCTACACCTGGCATTTTGGAGATGGTAGTCCTTCGGTTACCAACACTTCCAACAGCATAAATCATGTCTATACCACCCCATCAGGCGG